>CAVRNK010000001.1:0-36356 GCA_963721995.1 uncultured Acidobacteriaceae bacterium
AGGCGCTTGCGGATGCGGTGGCCAAGCAACCCTGGGACCCGAGCGTGCAGGCAATGGCGGGATTGCCGGATGTGGTGAAGCGGCTGTCGGACGATATCCAGTGGACGACTGATCTGGGCAATGCGTTTCTCGCTCAGGAGGGCGATGTGATGGACGCCGTGCAGCGCATGCGTAAGAAGGCGCAGGGCACCGGCAATCTGAAGTCCACCGAGCAGCAGAAGGTCGAGACGAAGACCGTCGAGAACAAAACCGTGATCGTGGTGGAGCAGGCGAATCCGCAGGTGGTTTACGTGCCTTCGTACAATCCAACGGTGGTGTATGGACCGCCTGTGTATCCCTATCCGCCGATTTACTATCCGCCGCCGGGAGCCTATGTGGCGGGCATGGCAATCTCGTTTGGCGTTGGGGTAGCCATGGGCGCGATGTGGGGCGGCGGCTGGGGATGGGGCTGCGGCTGGGGCCACAATGACGTCAATGTGAACGTCAACAACAATTTCAATCGCAACACGAATATCAATGGCGGCAACAGGAACAACATCAACGGAGGCAACCGCCCGTCGCAATTACCCTCCCGCGGCGGGGCGGGCGGTGTCGGCGGAGCCGGGGGCGTTGGTGGGGCTGGCGGTGTTGGCGGAGTCGGAGGTGTCGGCGGAGCTGCGTTGGCGGAGCCGGGGGCGTTGGGGGAGCGGGAGGGGCAACAGGTGGAGCATAACCCGTCGCATCGAGGCGGCGCGCCTTACGGTGATCGCAACACGGCGAACCGTTTTGGCGGGTCGGCGCGCGGAGACTCGCTGGCGAACCGGCAAGCCGGGGCGCGGAATCAGATCGGGCGGCGAGGGCGGCATCTGCCCAGCAACCGAGGCGGCGCGGGCGCGAATAACGGAGTTGGCGGAAACCGGGAGGCGCTGGAGGCCACAACGGAGTTGGCGGAAGCCGGCGGCGCCGGAGACCGAGGCGGCGTGGGCGGCAATAACGGAGCCGGCAACCGCGGAGGCGCAGGCGTCAGCAATCGGGCGAGCGGAGCGAACAGCATCGGCGGGCGGGATCTCGGGAACAGCGGCGCCGGGAACCGCGGCACATTCGGTGGCGGAAGCGGAGGATTCAACGGAGCCAGCACCCGGCAGAACAGCAGCCGTGGCGCTTCAAGCATGGGATCGCGTGGTGGCGGAGGAGGATCTCGTGGCGGCGGCGGACGGCGGAGGTGACCCGATGACGACTACAGGTGCACAAAGATGAGGTTGACAGCTCTCAGGAACATATCTCCGCAACAGCCTTGCTCGCGGGAGTCCTCGCCTGGACGTCTGTATCCACGCCGGTAGTTTTTGCGCAGCAGGCCGCCGGCAAAGAATCCACAACGACGCCGACAACAACGGAAAAGGCAGCGCCGGGAAGGCCGCATCACCGTCTGGTGGAGCGGAGTGTTCGACAGCCCGCAGGCGGCGGTGGATGCCGTTCTAAAGGCGGCAAGCGATTACGATACGGATGCGCTGGCAAAGATCTTCGGGCCTGACGGGAAAGAAGTCTATGCTACCGGTGATGCCGTTCAGGACAAGAATCGGGCAGAATCCTTCGTCGCCGAGGCAAAGGAAAAAATGGAGATATCTGTCGATCCGAAGACGGAAGGCGCGCGGTTGTGATCGTGGGCAAAGAGGACTGGCCGATGCCGGTGCCGCTGGCGAAGACAGGAAGCAAATGGTACTTCGACACCAAGGCCGGCATGCGGGAGTTGCTGTATCGGCGCGTCGGCTCCAACGAATTGGACGCGATTCAGATCTGCCGCGGTTACGTTGAGGCGCAGGACGAGTACGCTATGAAGCCGCGCTCAGGTTACAACGTAAGCCAGTATGCGCAGCGCATCATCAGCACTCCGGGAACACAAGATGGACTCGCGTGGAAGAATGCTGCCGGGACGTGGGACGGCCCTATCGGCGAGAACATCGCCGACGCGATCGTTCAAGGCTATTCGAGCCGGGCGCAGCCCTATCATGGGTACTTCTTCAAGATTCTCAAGGGGCAAGGTCCGGATGCCCCCCTGGGCCGGCTGAACTATGTGATCAAAGGCGTGATGATCGGGGGCTTTGCGCTGGTCGCTGCGCCGGCTGAGTACCGCGTCACCGGAGTTAAGACCTTCATCGTCAGCAATGACGGCGTGGTTTAAGAAGGACTTCGGGCCCAACAGCTGGACACATTCGAGAAGATGGAGATCTTCGACCCAGATAAGTAGCTGGACTCCTGTTCCGGAGGAAGATAACTAGAACGTGCGTGGCAACAGTTTCCAGCCTGTAATTCTTCAAAGTTTCTTGCGATGTCTGGCCTGGTGCGCAGATCTCCGGAGGACAAGCGACGATGTGCAACGATTCGATATCGACGTCGCGCAGGTTCTGCCGCGGAGGTCTCCTGCTCGCTGCTCTGCTGCTGACGGCCATCACGCCGGCTGTTTCTGCCGCTGACATGAAACCTGCGACGATTGATGCTACCGCGATGGGCACCAGCACACGACTGGGCGCCAATGTCGACGTCAAGGTGATCATCAACCGGTTCTCTACGGAGGAAGACAGGACGGTTCTTGTTGCCGCGTTCAAGAAGAGCCAAGTCAAAGGCCTAGTGGACACGCTGAGCAAGATAAACCCGTGGGCCGTATCGCCTTCACGGCACACTGGGATACGACCTGGCTTACATTCGCCTGTTTCGTACTCCCACTGGCCGCAGGATCCGGTAGCCACCAACCGCCTGATCAGATTCGGCGAAGCCTATCACAATACGCAAAGCACGGCTTTTGACCTGACTGCGGGCGAGTTTGACCTGAACGATGCCGATAAGGACAAGAGCTCCGGTGTCCTCTTTCCTGCCTGCAGCTGATCATCAACAAAAAGGGCGAGCTTCAATTTGAGCTTCGCAAGAACCTATGGAAGCTAGTGAACATCATCGACTGGAACAAAGTTGGCATGGAGACGCAGTGAATTCAACTTCGTCTGTGGAATTGGGCCCATTCGGGGGTCCGTGAAGTTCGCGATCACCCATCCAATCGAGCGGCTGGACTCGCCATTCATCACGACTGTGTCCCAAGCCTGGGCCATGGCCGTGTCCAATCTCAACCCGCTTCTTGAAACCGGGAAGTTGCTCTCACCGTAAGGCCCTGACACGCAACTTGAGCCCGAGGCTTACGCACTTCTGTAGGATGAAAACATTCCGGCGGACATGTACGCGGCATGTGTTTGGCCGGCGTTCGATCTCCGGCCAGTACCGATTCCAGCTCGCAGCTTCGCGCTGAGTGCTATCGGCAACACTCGAGAACAAGCGCAACGCTTGCCGGCTCAGGTCGCGAATTCTCGTGTGATAGAATCCGCCGCAACACTTCGAAGAGGATTCCGCACGTGGCCGAGCGAAGTGCTTTTGTTTGCTCGGCCTTGAACACAAGCCAGATAAAAAAGATTTCTCTACGGACGGCGAAGTGAGATTTGTACTGTTGGAGCCGAATGTGACGCGTTTCAAGACCCTCCCCCTATTCATTCTTTGCAGCCTTCTGCTTCTTTCCTCTCACTCACTGGTATTTGCACAGGCGACCACGTCGCTTGGCGGACGTGTGACCGATAGCAGCGGTGCAATTATCCCCGACGCCACTGTGACGCTGACGATGACCACAACCGGGGTTGCCCGCGTTAACAGGACCGGCAGCAGCGGCGAATACCAGTTTTCGCAACTGGCTCCCGGCCGTTACACGCTCCTGGTAACGGCGCCGGGGTTCGGTTCTGCGGAAAAGACCAATATGGACCTGTTGGTGAGCCAGCCCGCTACGGTCAACGTGGTCCTGACGGTAGCTTCTGTCCGACAGGAGGTGACCGTCACCTCCAATCTTCAGCCGGTGCTGAACACAACCGATGCCACCCTGGGCAATGCGTTCGATGCTAACCAGGTTGGATCCCTTCCCCTTGATCAGCGGAATGTTCCCGATCTGTTGAGCCTGCAGCCGGGCGTCACTTTTCTCGGCCGCTCCGATGACGTGAATGGAACCCAGGGCGTGGGAAATACCGCGACCGATTCAAGAGCAGGGTCGGTAAACGGCGGCAGAAGCGATCAGTCGAATATCACGCTCGACGGCGTCGACGTGAACGACATCAACAATGGCTATGCCTTTACCAGCGTGCTGCGGACGACGCAGGATTCTGTGGCAGAGTTCCGGGTGACGACAAGCAATCCAAACGCCGAGGAAGGGCGGTCGTCCGGCGCTCAGGTTGCTCTGATCACGCGCAGCGGAACGAACAGCCTGCACGGAGCCGTCTACGAGTACAACCGCTCGAATCTCTTTGAGGCAAACGACTTCTTCAATAAGCAACAACAGCTGGCATCCGGTTTGCCAAACCGTCCCGTGAGCCTTGTGCGCAACATCTTCGGAGGGGAACTAGGCGGCCCGGTGATGAAGAATCGCCTGTTTTATTTCCTGAATTACGAAGGACGGCGGGACTCCCAGGGCACGAGCGTGAATGCCGGCACAGTGCCGACTGCCAGCTATCGCGCCGGATACCTGAATTATCAGTACGTAAACCCGGGCGGCGGCGACTCCACATATACGCTCACCCCGGCAGATATTCAAAGCATGGATCCTTCAGGAATCGGAATCAGCGCACCGCTGCTGCAGGTGCTCAATGCATATCCGGTAGGGAACGATCCGACGCAGGGTGATGGGTTGAACAGCATCGGCTATCGCTTCCCGTACACAATTGCCCGTAAATACGACACCTATATCGCACGCCTCGACTGGAATGTGACGCCGAGTGGAAAACACACGCTCTTCTGGCGCGGGAACCTGCAAAACGATCGCGAGCCGTCACCGCCCGCCTTTCCCGGTCAGCCGCCCCAGACAACGACTCTGACTAACAGCAAGGGCTTCGCCGTGGGCTACACCTGGCTCATCACGAGCAATCTGGTAAACAATGCGCGCTACGGATTAACGCGCCAGGGAGTTGACGACGCCGGCGCCTCGAACGATCCGATCATTTACTTCTCTGAAGTGGCGCAGCCCGTCTCGACTCAACGTTCAACCGACGTCATCATCCCGGTTCAGAACCTGGTCGATGATGTCTCGTGGACAAAGCAGAACCACAACTTTGCATTTGGCGGCAATATCCGGTTTATCGACGATCAGCGCGTGAGTAATGCGCAATCGTATCCAGACGGCCAGATGAATCAGGGATGGCTCACCCGCAGCTCGACAATTGCCAACAGCCATGGCCCATTCGATCCGCAGGTGTATGGCTATCCCGCTGTGGACTTCGCCAATTACGGTAACGAGTACAACGATGCCATCCTGAACCTCATCGGCGCGATCACCGAGGGGGATGCAGTCTACAACTATCAGAAGACCGGCGCTACGCTTCCTGTGGGTGCTCCGCTAAAGCGCGACTATCGATGGAACGAATATGAAATATATGCGCAGGATACCTGGAAAGCGCTGAGCAATCTGACGCTGACCTATGGCGTGCGGTACTCGTATCTTCAGGCTCCCGCCGAAACAAGCGGCACGCAGGTCGGAACCTGCCAGTTCTCCGGCAGTGTCTGCCAGCCTTACTCGCTGACGCAATATATCAACGGCAGTGCCGCGCAGGCAGCCGCGGGAGGCGCGGCCAACAACGTTGGAGAAGTGGCGTTCAATCTGAACGGCCGGTATAACCACGCGCCGGACTTCTGGAATCCCGACAAGGCCGACATCGGTCCGCGGCTCGCCGTCGCCTACTCGCCCACGCCCTCCGACGGCTTCTGGAAGAGGATTTTCGGAGATCAGCAGAGCAGCATTCGCGCCGGGTATTCGCTCGTCTTCGATCATTTCGGAGCCGCTACGGTCAATACATTCGATACAACCGGATCATATGGGCTCTCCTCGCATCTCTCGAATCCGCCCGGTTCGGTGCCTATCGAGGACGCTCCACGATTCACGACCATCAGCGGCGTACCCCAATCCCTGCTTCCCTCCGCCCCTGCAGGCGGTTTTCCCGCCATACCCGCGTCCAGCGGCAACGGCAGCTTCGCTATCAGCTGGGGACTCGATTCAGCGATCAAGACCCCATACTCCCATCTGGTGGACTTCTCGATAGCGCGCGAACTGCGCAATGGCGCGTCGGTCGAGGTCTCCTACGTGGGCCGCTATGCGCACCGCCAGCTTGCCCAGGAAGACACCGCCATGCCCATCAATCTGACTGCAGCCGGCACTCCTTATTTCGGCCCTGCATCGCAGTTGGCAAAGATGGCGCGAGCGAATGTACCGGTATCCGCGGTAGGCCAGGTTCCATACTGGGAGCAGGTCTTCGGCGCTTTGGACGGCCAGGATATCGGGCTTGGCTACGGCCCGTTGTCGGCAACCCAGAACGTCTACGCTCTTTTCCTGAGCAATCTCTATAACGAAACGTACGCGCTCTATCAGTTGGACACGCCGGGATCTCTTCCCAACAGCAACATCGGTGCCGGAGTCAACTATCCAGCTTTTCGTTATTATCACGACCAATATTCCGCTCTCTATGCATGGCGGTCGATCGGATACTCCAACTTCAACGCACTCGAAGCCGTGTACCGGCAACGCTTCGGGGCTGGCCTGCAGGCCGATTTCAACTACACCTTCTCGAAATCTCTCGATATCACGTCGCAGGCAGAGCGATTGGGGAACTCGGGCACGACCAATAATGCGCAAATCATGAACAGCTGGAACCCGAGTCAGCTGTACGGTCCTTCCGACTACGATGTGCGCCAGCAGATCAACGCAAACTTTGTGTGGGATCTGCCCATGGGCAGAGGAAAGAAATATTTTTCCGGCGTGGGGCGCATCGCGAACGAATTGATCGGTGGGTGGCAGACTACAGGCATTGTCCGCTGGACCACCGGCTTCCCCTTTGAAGTAAACAACGGCGCATACTACCCGACCAACTGGGATATTCAAGGGTACGCCGAGCAAACCTCGCAGATTCCCGCGCATGCTGGTGCCCGCGGAAGCCTGACGCAGCGCTTTGCCGATCCGGCAACAGTCTTCGCGAGCTTCGAACACGCGCTTCCGGGAGAGTCGGGTACGCGGAATCCCTTGCGCGGCGACGGATTTTTCGACTGGGATCAGGGCGTGAACAAAACATTCGCCCTCGGTGAGCGCGTAAGGCTTATTCTCCGCTGGGATATGTTCAATATCACGAACAGTGTGCGCTTCGACCCGCAGTCGATCAGCGCAACGCTGGATAATCCGCAGAGTTTCGGACAGGCTACGGCTCTGCTCACGAATTACCGCCTGGCGCAGTTTGCCGGAAGAATTGAGTTCTAGCCACCCAAGTTTTGCCACGTTCGCTTTGTTGGCGCACACAAGGGGCACTTCTTTCTCTAGGGAGAAAAAGGTGCAACGAGGATTGGTTGGAATAGACTACGCGGCGAAGCTCGACTAATCCTGTTAAGCGGGATTGCTCTGGAGCGTCGCTGCGTCACGACCCTTGGTCCCTCTTTGCAATCCTTTCACGACATGTTTACAAGTTAGTAACATTGTTTATTGCAAAGTAAACAGTGTTGTGCCTCCGCTTTAGGGGCCTGTGCACCAGCACGGAGCCCGGTTTCCTTTCGACAATTAACCCCGGCATCACAGAGAGAGGATTTGGCAATGACGCGCGCACTACTACGACAATGTTTCTTTTTTCTCCTGCTTATCGCCGCAGGATTGGTTTCCCAGGCGCAAGTGAATACCGCAAATTTATCCGGGCTCGTGACCGATCCCACCGGCGCAGTTCTCGCCCACGTCACCGTCGCAGTAACGAGTCAGGCAACCGGATACAGCCGCACCGTTACCACCGACGGAGCCGGTCTCTACTCCTTCCAGGACCTGCCGATCGGACAGTATTCGCTCTCCGTCAACGCGCCGGGATTCGACACCATAAACGAGAAAGTGACTTTAACCGTGGGTCAGCGAGCCCGCGAGGACTTCCACTTGGAGGTTGGTTCCGCCCAGCAGACTGTTCAAGTGCAGGCCGCGGCGCCGCTGCTCTCGCCCGACGATGCCTCCATCAGCACCGTCATCGGATCGGTCACCATTGAGCAGACCCCGCTCTACCTCCGCAACTGGGACGATCTGTTGCGCTTCGTTCCCGGTGTTCAGATTGCCCGCTATACGCAGCAGAGCGGAGCTACCTCGGCCGGCCGCGTCGGCGATTTCAATGTGAACGGCATCCACTCGCTCCAGAACAACTTCATCCTCGACGGCATTGATAACAATACTTTTTCCGAAAACGTCCAGGAGCTGAGCACGGAGTCGTCGCATCCTTCGGTCGATACCATCGCCGAGTTCAACGTCATCACCAATCCTTACTCGGCCGAATACGGGCGCAGCCCCGGTGGCGTCGTTTCCGTAAACACCAAGAGCGGCACGAACCAGATTCACGGCCTTGCCTATGAATACGTTCGCAATCAATTCTTCGACGCCAACGACTTCTTCTCCGACCGTCACGGATTGCGCAAGCCCGAAAACAACCAGAACCAGTTCGGCGCCAACATCGGCGGCCCCATTCTCAAGAACCGGCTGTTCTTCTTCTTCAATTACGAAGGAACCCGCATCAAGCAGGGTGTCTCGCGCACGGCAACCGTTCCGCTGCCCAACGAGCGCATCGGCGATTTCAGCCCCGCGACCGGCGCTGCCGTCGGCGTGACGTATCCCACCATCTACGATCCCGCGACCTGTGCTCCCGCTTACTCGGGATCCAACTGCCAGCCATTTGCGAACAACTCGGTCCCGTCCGGCAGGATCGATTCTTCCGTAGCGGCGCTGATGACGCTCTTCCCACTGCCCAATGCGACCACCGCCGGCAGCCCGCCGGACATCAATAACTTCGTCCGCAACGCCCTGGCGGTCGACAACAACGACAGCTATGACGGGCGCATCGACTGGACGCCGTCACCGAACGACACCGTATTCGGCCGCTACAACTATTCCAACCGCTATCGGGCGATTCCCGGCTACCTTGGCGGATTGGCAGACGGCACTTCCACCTCCGCATGGGGCGACCAGACACTGCTGGCGCACAGCGCCGTCCTCGGCTGGACGCACATCCTGAACCAGAGCATGGTAAACGAGTTTCGTTTTGGCTGGACGCGCAACTTCTCCTATGCGGCACAGCAGCCCTTCAGCCTGACTCAGTATGCAGGTGATTTCGTTCCCGGAATCCCCAAGGATCCTGCCATCGGGGGCGGTGTTCCGCTAACCACGTTCTCAAACTTCGCCTTTGAAGGCTCGCCGGATTTTCTGCCGAAACAGCAGGTCCCGATGCAGTACCAGTACAACGACACCTTCTCGAT
Source organism: uncultured Acidobacteriaceae bacterium (assembly GCA_963721995.1). Taxonomy (GTDB): domain Bacteria; phylum Acidobacteriota; class Terriglobia; order Terriglobales; family Acidobacteriaceae; genus Silvibacterium. The sequence goes on from CAVRNK010000001.1 coordinate 9,307, forward strand.
GATAAGGGGAAGGCACTCGCTGAAGTTCGGCGTCAGCATCTATGCGCCGATGCGCAACCTTTTCCAGGACGAGCCCGGCACTCGTGGAGATCTGACCTTCACCGGCGTTTACACTTGTCAGCATAGTGCGCCCGGAAAGTGCGTCTCCGGCACCGGCTTCTCCTACGCCGACGGTCTGCTCGGAGCCACGGAGTACACCCAGCTCACCAATGTCCACTTCGTCGATCAGCGTCTCTGGATGGCCTCCGGCTTTGTGGAGGATGACTGGAAGGTCACTCCTCAACTCACCCTCAACCTCGGCCTGCGTTATGACTTCGCCACACCGGCTATGGAAGGGAAGAACCAGATGGCCAACTTCAAGCCCGCCGGCAATGGCGGCAATGGCTCGCTGGTCTTCGCCTCTGGCGGCTCCGTCGAGAATCGCGCGCTCGTCCAACCAAACACCAAGAACTTCGGTCCTCGCATCGGCTTCGCTTACTCGCCGGACACCAAGACCGTCATCCGCGGGGGATACGGCCTGTATTATTCGCTCTTTGAACGTATCGGCAGCGAAGACGAGCTCGCGCTAAATCCTCCCTTCCTGGTCAACAAGACGATCGCCAGCAACACGACGCCCGTGCTGACTCCTTCAGTAGGGTTCCCCTCCAACTTCCTCGACCCCACCACCATCAACTTCAACTCGCTGCAGGCGTTTCACATCCGCTCCTCGGCGACTCATGACCCAACGCCGAATGTTCAGCAGTGGAGCCTCGGTTTCCAGCGCGAGATCGGCAGCGCGTGGGTGGCTCAGGTGGATTACGTCGGCACCAAATCGACGCATCTGGATGTGCTATCCAACTACAACCAGCCAATCATTGCCGGAAACGTAACCACTGGTGTCATTCCCTATCCCAACTTCGGTCAGGTCGAATACACCTCACCGATCGGCTTTGGAAACTACAACGGCCTGCAGGCCAGCCTCACGCGCCGCTTGACCAACGGGCTCAGTGTGAGGGCTGCCTTCACCCATTCGCGCAGCCTGGACAACACTCCCGAGGAACTCGAGACCAACTCCGGCGATGCGCCTAACGGACGTGATTATGCGGCGTGGTACGGTCCCAGCGACTTCGACATTCCGAATCGCGTCGCCGTCAGCTACGTGTACGAGCTGCCCTTCGGCCACGGAAAGTCCATGCTGAACAGCGGCCCGGCCGCGTGGATCCTCGGCAACTGGAGAACGTCCGGTGTCTACACCTTCTATAGCGGCCATCCATTCCAGGTGAACGAAAACGACGGCAATCGCAACGCGGTGCTCGATCCGTACGGCTTCACCACCGCAGTGCCGAACCTCGTCGGCAAACCGCATATTGTGGGCGATCCCAACTGCTGGTTCTATGCCAGCAAGAACAGCGCCTGCTCGCTGCTATCCCCTTCCACCACCGATGCCTACGCCACGACCGCTGTCGGTGCCATTGGCGATGTCAGCCGCAATTCGCTGCGCGGACCCCGCACCGACGTCTTCGACGCCGCACTGCTGAAGGAAATTCCCGTCAACGAGCGCTGGAATGTTGAAGCCCGGTGGGAGGTCTTCAACGTAACCAACACTCCGGAGTTTGGCCAACCGAGCGGCAACATAACCAGCGGTGGCGTGGCCAGCATCACCACACTCTCCGGCGATCCGCGCGTGATGCAGTTCGCACTGCGTCTCTCCTGGTAACCGCACCATCACTCGTTCGAAGGCCGGGTGGCACTCGCGTCCGGCCTTCAAACTTCCTACAATCTCATCTGAATGATGCCGCGAAAGCTTTCTCTCCTGCTGCTCCTCTTCGCTGCGCTGACCTCAGTGCATGCTGCCCAAGCTCCCTCCTCACCTGACCTTGTATTGCAAGGCGAAGTGAAACCTTCGCAGGCCCAGACGTACTTTGAGGTCCCCTTCGACGTCCCGGCAGGCGTTCACCGCCTTACCGTCTACTTCGAAAACCTCGGCAAGGCCGATCGCACCGTACTCGATCTCGGCATCGCCGATCCTGTTCGCTTTCGGGGAGCCAGCGGAGGCAACAAGGACCACTTCACCATCAGCGAGACTGATGCCACGCCTTCCTATCTGCCGGGAACCATCATTCCAGGAAAGTGGAGGCTGCAGATTGCCGTACCGAATATCCGTCCCAACGTGACGTCGCGTTACCGCGCGGAGATCTATTTCAACCGCGTCCTCGATGACATTTCCTTCACTGATCACCCGCTGAACGACCATCTCGGCTGGTATCGCGGCGATCTGCACATGCACGACGCGCACAGCGATGGAAGCTGCCCCAGCCAGAGCGGCAAGTCAGTGCCGTGTCCCGTCTTCTTTACCGTGGAAGCCGCCGCCCGGCGCGGCCTCGACTTCATCGCCATCACCGACCACAACACAACGTCGCAATACGACGCGATGCGCGAGCTGCAGCCATACTTCGATAAGACGCTGCTTATCCCCGGTCGCGAACTGACCACGTTCTATGGCCACGCCAACCTCATCGGCACTACGCTTTTTGTCGACTATCGCGTGGGGTCGCCGCAGGTGCCCGACGTGAATGCAATGTTCCGCAGCGCGCGACAGACCGGCGGTATCGTCTCCATCAATCACCCCGAATCGCCGACCGGAGAAATCTGCATGGGTTGCGGCTGGAGTCCATCGCCACCGGCCGACATGACCCTGGTGACCTCAATAGAAGTTATGAACGGCGGTGGCGGACATGGATACTTTCCCGGCATTCACTTCTGGGAGCAGCAATTGAGCAGGGGCTATCGCCTCACTGCCGTCGGAGGCAGCGACAATCATCACGCCGACTGGCCGCTCGATAAGATCGGGTCGGTAGGCAGCCCTGAAACAGTCGTACACGCCAACAATCTTTCGGTGGCTGCGATCCTCGACGGCATCCGTGCCGGCCATGTCTTTCTCGACCTCACCGGGTCGCGCGATAAATTGCTCGAGCTGAGTGCGCGCGACTCCAACTCATCCGCGGAGATGGGCGACGACCTCGAGCCGCAGAAAGGCGAAGCCCTCGCGTTGCAGATTCACGTCACCGGATGCGAAGGAGCTTCGCTCCGCATGTTCATCGACGGCCAGGAATCGTCCGCGCTGCCGCAGCAGGGAATTACTTCCGGCGATCAGACCCTCAACATGAACTGGACAGCCGATGGCTTGCGACACTGGCTGCGCGCAGAAGTGCGCGACTCGCAGGGGCAGCTGTTACTGTTCAGCAATCCTGTTTATATCGCTTTCAAACAAAAATAGAGATTCTGGAAGTCTTAAACAGCACTAGAGGAAAACGAAATGCGCATGTTCCGCAACTTCAGCCTCACTGCTTCGCTGATTTTTTCTGCCTTGTTCGCCGCACTGCCGGCCGCGGCGCAAACCGCCGCCCATCCCGGCGCCCGAACCATCATGGATGCGCACAACTGCTATCCCTACTACGAGTGGTGGTATGGCCGGATCGATCGCGCCCTGTCTGCAGGAACTCCGCTCGCCATCGAGCAGGACCTCTACTGGTACACCGATCCGAAAACTGGCAAGTCCGAGTCGCTAGTCGCTCATGGAGTGCCCGTCAGCGGCCACGAGCCAACCATGGAGCACTACTTCTTTGATCGCGTGCGTCCCATCGTCGAACAGGCTTTGAAAGACGGTGATCACGGCGACTGGCCGCTCATCACCCTCAACCTTGACTTCAAGACGGAAGAGCCTCAGCACCTCGAAGCCGTCTGGGCTCTCCTCAGCAAATATCAGGATTGGCTCACGACCGCCCCGAAAACAGCTGATCCCGCAGCCGTCGAGAAACTCACCGTCCGTCCGATTCTCGTGCTGACCGGCGAGTCTGACGCGCAACAGAATGTCTTCTACGACCAGGTTCCGGTTGGCGACAAGCTTCTCGTCTTTGGGGCGGTACACGCGCACAACGAGGACCCGATGGCGCCTCCGCAGGTACTCGATCCGGAGCGCGCCAGCAACTACCGCCGCTGGTGGAACAATCCCTGGAGTGTCGTTGAACAAGGAGGCCAACGGCACGCCGGCGACTGGACGCCCGCCGACCAGGAGCGCCTCCGTTCACTCGTAGCGCACGCGCATGAGCAGGGCCTGTGGATTCGCTTCTACACTCTCGACGGCGCTACCGAAAAAGAGCTGAGCTGTAATGGATGGTTCCACAGTTACAATTTCGGTTCGCTCGCCGCGGCCGAGGAACGCTGGCGCGCAGCCCGCCAGGCAGGCGTCGACTACCTCGCCAGCGACCAATACGAACAGGTAGCCGCATTTCTGAAGGGCATCTCACACCAGCCGACGCATTAGCGCAACACATCAGGAAGAAGGTCAGCGGGCAGATTTTCATAGCAGTGCAGAGCGGCAAATCTCTGCGCGCTGACCGGCAACCCCACCGCCGTAAATCCCGGATGCCCTGTCGCCGGATAAGGACCGCCGTGATTCATCGCCGGCGATACGGCCACTCCCGTCGGCATGCGATTGCCGATCAAGCGGCCTGCGCGCCGCCGCAGAATCGGTTCGAGGGCCGCGTAGTCTTCAGCATCCGCGCTGTCGAAGTAGATCGTTCCTGTCAGGCTGCCTTCCAGCAGTCGAAGAATTGATGCCGTCTGCGTCGTGTCCCGCGAGATCACAATCAGCGACGATGGCCCGAAGACCTCCGTCTGCAATTCATGCGGATGGCGAAGAAACTCATCGCCCGTGATAGTCAGCAGCGTGTTCTGAAAGCGATAAGCAGGTCCCGGCCCAGGCTCGCCGCCACACAGCAGCTTCGCGCCATACTTTACTAGGCGCTGCACTCCTTCCTTCGCATTATTCAGAACCCCGCGCGCCAGCAGGACTCCCGGCGTCGCCGCCTCGAATCGTTGTTTCGCTGTCTCCACGAACGCCTGGCTCCCCGGCGTATCCGGAACAATCACCAGCCCGGGATTCGTGCAGAACTGGCCCGCGCCCAGCGTGCATGAGGTGAAGAACTCCTCCGCAATCGCCGTGCCCCGCTCACGCAATGCTGCCGCGAGCACCACCACCGGGTTCACGCTCGACATCTCGAGATAGATCAGCTTGCCCGCTGCGTCGGCCGCTGCCTTCAGCTTCATCCCCGCATTTCTGCTGCCCGTGAATGCAGTCGCGCCCGTCAATGGATGCCCGACCAGCTTCAGTCCATCCTCGCTCGCCAGATGGTAGATGAGTTGCACCGTCGCCGCCGGCAGCCCGCTCTTCTCGAGTGCACGCTGCGCCGCCTCAGCAAAGAGCCTTGTCGTTCCCGGATGAGCAGGATTCGCCTTCGCGATTACCGGATTATGCGCCACCAGCGCAGCCGCGAAGTCTCCGCCCGAAATCGAGTTGAACGCGAAAGGGAAGTTGTTCGGCCCCATCACAATCACCGGGCCGCCCAGCGGCGCAAACGTGGAGTGGATATTGCGCGCCTCGTCATGAATCGGCCGCCGCCACGTCTCGTCGCGCGCTGCCGCTGCGGCCTGGCGAAGCTGGTCAACCGTGCGCGGCAGCTCCACATTCCGCAGGCGCGGAGCAACCGGCAGTCCCGTCTCCGCGTTTGCACGCTCTGCCAGTGCATCGGCGCTTGCCTCGATCTCGCCCGCGTATGCCTCGATAAACCCGGCAATCTGTGCGCCGCTCGTCGACTCGAGGATCTCCGTCGCCGCGGCGCCCGCTTCCAGCGCCTCAAGCGCTTCGTCCCACGACGACACCGGATACCTCTCCGGCAGGGGCGCAACCAGCGCCGGATTCTCCGCCTGAAACGATCCCGTCGACTTACTCTGCCGCCACTTGCCGGCAATCCACACTGGCTCGGACACTTCACTCACAGACGTCTCTCCCCGGAGCCAAACGCGGCTCCAATCCTTATGATTGCACTGCAAGGCTTCTGGTGAGCGCAGTCGAGGCAGCATTTGCTGGCTCGCACGATGCTCCCGTCACTGATTGTATGGAGGCGCACCGATTGCGTGGAAGACACGCCAACTATGGAGAGATGAATTTCGCGAAGAGAGCACCGGAAGCACTCGTTCTCCGCGCGGCCTCCGCACCGTCTCCCCTGCGGCTGCTGTGATGCGCCGGACGCGGTTGCTCTGGTATATTAGATGAGTTGGCGGTTCCGCCACTTCTCATCCGGCGCCATGGTGTAATTGGTTAACACGCCGCCCTCTCAAGGCGGAGAGTTCGGGTTCGATCCCCGATGGCGCTACCAAAACCACATCCAGGTTCTCTCTACCCTGCCAATGCTGCCAGAGATTCCTTAATGGTCGGCAGTTGTCCCGCTTCAATATCGCAACGCCGAAGCTGATGGAATTTCGACAGTATGGCATTCGCTTTCGACAATGTCTCGATTCGTTCAGAGTACTCCTTGAGCTTTGGCCCCGGAATCGCAAAGACGGCTACATCATCTGTCAGCGCGTCCAGGTAGGCGCGCGCTCCGCAGCAACCGAGACTCAGGGCGGCGCGGCCGGTGTTCATTACCTGGGGCACGACGGCACATGCGGGTCTGCCCATGGCCGGCGGATTGTGATTCTCCACCTGCTGCGTTGCTTCGGAAAGGATCAGGGTCTGATTGGCATTGATAAACAGGATCACAACATCCGGCGGCAATGGAGTTTTCGCCAACGGTGCATAGACGACGACCTTGGACTGCGAGGTGAGGGCAGGAATAAGCGGCAGATCTTCCGGTCGCACGTATCCAAGATCGCTGAAGACTTTCAGAGCATCGCTTAGGTCGGTCTGTTGCGCTGGAGAGGCCTGCAGGTTGTGCGTGTACACCCCAATTGCGCAGAGGCTGTGATCGGCAGCGCTAGTGGAGAAGGCGCCGTGGGCGGCGTCCTCCCAAAAGCGGCATCCAGCGGGAACCGTACCCGCGTGTCCATAGACTCCTTCAGGAGCCGATTCGGCAAAGCAGATGGCCACCGGCGGCTGTTGGAGATTCAGAGACTCAGACAGCGACTGGGCGATCGTTTGATATTGGTTCTGCGGGGTCATCACATTCACGGCACTATCTCCATCGAGATGAATCTTTTCGGCAACTCTCACTGGCCTACTATCCTTCGACAGTGAAACCCATCTCTGAGATTGCGCTTTTGATGGATTCCTCGGAAATCATGCTGGGGTGGAAGTCGATGGTCACAACTCCCTCGGGATAGGTCGATTTAGACCGCACGACTCCCCTGTGCCGGCTGAGCATTGTGTCGAGGCCAACAGCGCAGGTGATGCAGCTGAATCCTTTTACGCGATAGGTCACCGTGCGGGTCTCTGTAACTGTAACTGCGCCAATAGTCGCAAGACCGCTTACGCCGGCAAGAGTCGCGAGTTGAATGAACTGCCTGCGAATCATGTTCGCTCCCTTCTACAGTTAGCTTCACTGAGCCTTGGCGATGCCGGGCTCGTACTTCCACGAAGTTTGAATACTCTCTTTGTCAGAGAATCGCGTGTCGGTGTAATCGCTGAACTCGATCTTCTTGTTCAGAACTCCGGTCTCGATCATCAGGTCGCGAACCATATCGAAGTCGGCCTTACGCGGAGCGAGCGGCGTATACATGACGCGGTCCATCGGTTTTGTGAGAGCCCAACGCAGCAGCGCCGGCTTCTGGTGGTAGTAGTAGCGGCCCACAAAATCGGCGGCGTCTTCCCGGTATGGTTTTCCTTTGTCGAGCCACAAACCGGAGCGGGCTATGCCGTCCACCAGCACTTGGACTACATCCGGACGCTTGTCGATCAGATCCTGGCGGACAACGAGAATGCAGGACATGTAATCAGGCCAGTATTCGCGCGCCTGGAAAAGAACGCGGCCGTAGCCTGCCATCTCTGCCTGAGAAGGGAAGGGCTCGCCCATCGAAAACGCGTCGATAGCTCCAGCCGCGAGGGCGCCCGACACATCGGGGGGAGCCATCTCGACCATCTTGATCTCGTTCGGCTTGATGCCCCAGACTTTCATCGCCCGGAATAGAAGCAGCCGCTCGTCAGAAAAGCGGCTGGGAATCGCCACCGTACGGCCGCGCATGTCGGCGAATGTCTTGATGGGTCCATTCTTGCGAACAACCACAGCGCTGCCATACCGATGACCAAGATAAACAACCTTGATCGGGACTCCCTGTGCCACCAGAGCAATCGCCAAAGGAGCGACAATAAATGCTGCCTGCACCTTGTTCGAGATGAGCGCTTCCTTGATCTCAGGAAAGCCCTGAAACATGCGCGGAAGAAAAATCTCACCGCTATTCGAAAATTTGGAAATGTAGTCTGTCACCGGACAGGTGAGTTGGCATGTGACCGGAATATACGCGACGGTGATCTTCCGTTTGTCCGGCGCGCGATAATCGTTCAGCACGGCTGTCCAGTTCACGTTCAGGTATGCATGCAGCGCGGTAATCACCACCAGCCATCCCACCGCACCGAGCACGACCTTTGTTCTAGTACTCATCACGGAACCCCCAGCGGACGGACTTGATCTTCTCGAGCCTCCGGAATCCGGTATCCAGCAGCAACCCAATCACGCCAATAACCAGCATTGCGGCGACAACAAGGTCGTAGCGCTTTCCTGAATTGCGCGAATCGATCACCAGATATCCAAGGCCCGAATCAACGGCGATCATTTCTGCCGCTACCACCACGATCCACGAGATGCCAAGTGCGATGCGGAGACCAATGATGATTTGAGGAAGCGCAGCCGGGAATACTACCCTGGTCAGCAGCTGCGCCGGCCTGAGGCCAAAGTTGCGGCCTGCTCGCCGGAATACAGATGGCACATTGGAGACGCCATCCACGCACGCCACCACGATTGGAAAGAATGACGAGAGAAAAATTAAGAAGACGGCCGCTCCGTCTCCAACGCCAAAGAAGATAATCGCGACGGGAATCCAGGCGATTGGGCTGATAGGCCGGAGCACCTGCATCGTTGGATTCACTACCTGATCGATCGCCGGGTACCATCCAAGAACCAGCCCGAGTGGAATTCCGAGGATGGCGGCAGTTCCGAATCCAAGCGCGACGCGCCGCAGCGAATCGGCGATGTCCTTCCACAGGACATTCTTATGGGCGAGCCCGACCAATCCCTTTTCTACATCGAGCGGAGAGGGAAATACCTTGGTGGCCGTCCAGACGACAGAGTAGTGCCAAAGTGCAAGCAGCAATGCCGACACCAAAACCGGCCAGAAGAGTTTTTCCCACTTTCTCGATTCGGCCAACGTTGTCATAGCTGATGTGCCAGACCAATCTGATTGAAGATGCCCGTGCGAAGCTCGAGGTAGCGAGGCGAATTGATGTCGCGCGGATGCTGTATGTCGATGTTCACGATCTGCTGAATCCGCCCCGGCCTGGCGCTCATAACCGCTACGCGGTCTGCAAGCTGGACAGCCTCGTCGATGTCGTGAGTCACGAAGACGATCGTCTTCCGCTCCGCCTCCCAGATGCGCAGCAGCTCGCCGCGCATGATGAGGCGCGTGATCGAGTCCAGTGCCCCAAATGGCTCGTCGAGAAACAACATGTCGGGATTCACCGCCAGGGCGCGAGCTACTTCGAGCCGCTGCTTCATCCCTCCCGAGAGTTCCGGAGGGTACGCCTTCTCGAAACCTTCAAGTCCGACCATCTTGATATAGTGCGCGATGCGATGTTCGCGCTCCGCGCGTGGCAAGTTGAACAGGCCGAATCCTATATTTCCTTCCACGGTGAGCCAGGGGAAGACGCCCCGCTCCTGAAAGACAAAGATCCGGCGTGGATCAGGTCCGCGAACCACCTCGCCATCAATCTTTACCTCGCCGCTAGTCGGTGAGAGAAAGCCGGCGATGGTGCTCAGAAGCGTCGATTTGCCGCATCCCGAGGGCCCAAGCAGACAAAGAAATTCGCCTTCACCAACGTCGAGGTTGATGTCTTCCAACACCGGCAGGCTCTGGCCATCGCGCGTGAACGACATGTAGATATGTTCCGCGCATAACTTCGTCTCGACTGCCGGCATCGTTGCGACGGCTACTTTTGACTCCACGCTACTCCTCCGAGTAACTCCAGCGGAATGACTTCACCTTCTCCAGCGATCGCATCCCAATATCCAGCAGTAAGCCGATCAATCCGATCAGAACCATACCCGCGACTACCAGGTCATACCTATTGCCGGCGTTGCGCGCATCTACGATCAGGAATCCCAATCCCGAGTTGACCGCAATCATCTCAGCCGCTACCACTACCAGCCACGCGATCCCCAGCGTAATCCGCAGGCCGACTATCAGCTGCGGAACGACCGCCGGATAGAGAACGCGGTACACCAGCGCAGCAGGGCTGAGGCCGAAGTTGCGCCCCGCATTGATGTAAACGGCTGGAATATTTCGAACTGCGTTGATTGCCGTCAGCAGCAACGGGAAGAAGCAGCTCAAAAAGATCAGAAAGATGGCGGAGAGGTCGCCGACCCCGAACCACAGGATCGCGATGGGAATCCATGCCAGAGGAGAGATAGGCCGGAGGAATTGAACCAGCGGGCCAAACGCCATCTCGGCGCGGCGGTTCCATCCGATTGCCAGACCCAGGGGAATCGCCAGTATGGCGGCGAGCACAAATCCCCATGTGACGCGAAAAAGAGAGGCGACGACATACTTCAACAGGAGACCGTGACTGACCAGGTCGGCAAGGCCGCCCACAACGCCCCACGGGCTCGGCAATAGATGCCCCGGAGCACGATGTATGGCGATCTGCCAGACAACAAGCAGAATTGCAATGAACGCAACGGGTCGCAGCCAGATTTTCAGAGCTGACAATCTGGCTGTTTGTGCCTGTCTTGTTGCAGTCACTCCGGGCGGCTTTCTGATGCGGCAGCAAAGTGCGCGTGCCAGATTTTGGAATCAAAGAACACTACCCTGCACTCTAGGCAACGGTTGCCGGAATGTCATCGATCAAAAAGGGGACGATTGTCTCCATCCTCGGTTGGAGAGTATAGAGCTGTTAATCGGATATCAGCCTGACACGACTGCTGTGGCTGTCCTGATCACGGCGGAAAGGTCAACCGCCAAAAGTCAGCGAATTAGACTCGCCTCAGTGCCCGTGGTCTTCAAGGCGCAGTTTAAGGTCGCACCCGCAGAGCCCGGCGAAGGAAGGACAGTTTCTCGTTGGTTTCGGGATCCTGCCGCAGGCGATCGATGCCCGCTCGTAGAAGCGCAAGCAAGACGCCCAGGAAAAGCCCGATTGCCAACGCGACAAGCACAATAAACGCCCGCTTGGGAGACGACTTCCTGTCCGGGACCAATGCCGGATCAACGACCTGAACGACTGCTCCCTCTTTGGCCTCGTCCAGCTTGGCCATTTCGAATTGCCGGGCGATGATCTCAAAGATCGTTTCGTAGTACTTCACATCGCGCAGCTTGCGAACGTATTCAAGTCCAGCCTGCGGCACCTTGCCTCTCGGCACAATCAGTCCCGCTGCGCCGTTATCCTCTGAGCCGCCCAGCTTGGCGAGCTGAGCTCGCAGGCCATCGAGCTCCCGCTGTACTTCTACGACCCCCGAGTTCTCGTTAGTCGCGTATGTCTGCATGCCCTGCAGCTGTACTTCTCTTGCGGCAATCTGCGCGCGCAGTGTGACGGCGGACTCGATCAACGCGCGCGCCTGGCTGTCCATCTGAATTACGCCCGTCGTCTGCTCGGTTTTCTTGAGAGCCTCTTCCGCATTCGCAAGGTTATCTTTGGCTTGCTCCATCTGCAGTTCGAAAAACAGCCTGCGCTGCGAGGCTTCGCTGATCGCCAGTGTTTGCGACAGCTTCCGGAACTCCTCGATCCAGGCGTTTGCCATCTCCGCCGCCCGCTTGGGATCTTTGTCCTCGACCGAGATATGAATGAGGCCATCTTTGCCGCTTCCGTTGACAGTGAAATAACGGTCGAACGTTTTCCGTGTCAGAGACAGGTGTTGTTGGCGGTATTCCTGCATCAGCCCGAAACGACGGATCATAGCGTCCTCAACCGTTTCACTGCTGAACATCGCCACATACATATCGTTGGGATTCTTCAGGCCGATGTCTTTGCCCGCCAGCGACGCCATCGCGCCCAGACTGCCCAGCTGAGAGGCAAGTGCGCCTGCCATCGAGGAGTTTTGCTGGGGCGGCAACACTGTAGCCGTTGCCGTGTAGCGCTTGGGAAGAAGCAGAGCCAGGAGCAGTCCGAGCCCCAAACAGGCGAGCGTGATCGTTGCGATGAGCCCCTTGCGATTTGCCAGGACTATAAGAAGGTCCAGCAGCGAGATTTCGTCCTCGCGGACAAGAGGCGCTGCAGAAGTCGCTGGTAAAATTTCGTGCTTCTCAAACGAAATGTCTGTGTCGATTGCCATGACTGGTTTCAACGCGGCAAATTTTCTCGCTCGCGCCCCTTAACACCTATTGCTTTGCAATTACAGCGATCGACGCGGCGCCCAGAGCGAACTGCGAGAACAACTGCGAATACTCGAGAAAGCCGCGCAGGCCTGAAACATTGAAGCCCTTCTCCGGTACCACTATGGTATCGCCCGGATTCATCCGAAGCTGCTCAAATGTGTTGCCCCACAGTCCGTTGGCGGCCTCGCGGCTCACCACCGACCCATCCGCCCGAATGATGAATACGTGCTTCTTATCTGCATCGCGGTTAGGCCCGCCAGCCAGGTGCAGGTACGCGCCGCTGCGCCGTTCGGACTTGTACAGGAACGAATTCTGGTCATAAACTGCGCCCACTACGCTCACCGTAGCCGGTACCGGAGGCACAATAAAACGGTCGCCGTCTTCCAGCGGAATATCGGGAATCATGCCCTGACCGGTGTTCGCCGGATTGAACTCCAGCACAATCCGGCCGTTTGCTCGGATCTGCCGGAGACGCGCAATCAGCTCGCGACCGCTGGCCTGGGCGGCTGAGCCGCTGGCCAGATCCTGGGCCGATGCCACGGGCGAGGCAGCCACCGCCAGGCTGCCCCGTGTTATCTGGAGCTCCAGATTCTGAACATATTCATCGATTCTGGCCTGTTGCGCCACGCGAGCCGATTCGCGGGTAAATTCCGATCCGTACAGATAAGCATCGGGGCTTAGGCCGCCCGCCGTTTGCACCAGTTCGCGAAGTCCCTCACCAGGCTTAACACTATAGATGCCGGCGTGGACGAACTCGCCCTCCAGACGGACGTACTTCGTCTGCTCTTCGAGGGGCACATGGATGTCGGCCTGCGAGAACACAGATACCACATCCCCTGGCTGCAGCTCGAGATCCTGCGAGGGATCATGCTGCATGACCAGCTTGCCCAGGTCGAAGGGAATCAGCGAGGTCTTCAGCGTGTCATGATCCAGCCGTTCGATAACGGCATAATTCCAATCAATCTCCGGCGCCGAGATACGCACCTCCGTACGCTCCGCCGGCTGTGGGGTATTCTGCGTCTGCAGCTGCATCTGCTGCGCAGCGAGAGACGAACTGGCTGCGCGCTCATTTGCCTGTTGAGGATTGAGGTAGGGGTAGGACTGCTGAGGATAATAGCCGGAATTATCTGGCTGCTGCCCGTACTGTTGCAGTCCCTGCTGCATGGACTGCTGATCGTACTGGTTCGTCTGGTCCTGATCCGAAGCAGTGGCTCCCGGCTGCACGTTCGTTCCACGCTGTCCTAGAATTCGTGGCGGCGGGGGCTGGAACTGCCTTCTCGGGATCTCCACCGGCGTGCTGGGCTGCCGCAGGGTGGAAAAGGCCGGTATCGGTTCGAACTCCGGAGAGGGCAGACCCAGCTGGGCTCGTCTCCACCAGTAGTCGCGGCTCAACAGCGCATCCCGGTCCGGGATCAGGTCGCTGAGACGCATTCCCTGGTGCCAGGCGAAGTGTCCGGGGTTTGCCGTGTTGCCGCGCAGCGTGACCGTCTTCTGGAATCTTGGCACGACCGAAATTACCCGCAGGATGTCGCCGCCGGCCAGTGGGGTAGCCAGTCCGGCCGTGTCCATCGCGACTTCCAGCGCCTGCTGATCGCGGTGGTCGGCGATACGTTGTATCGAGACCCGCGCATTCGACGCCAGCGTTGAAGGGCCTCCGGCGTTACTCACGGCATTGCCGATGGTCTCCCCTTCGCGCAATTCATAGATCGCGGGGTTCCGCACGCTGCCCGTGACCGCTACTGAAGGTCCGGCGGCCGGGATGAAGATGACGTCACCCGACAAAAGCTTTACATCCTTGGATTTGTCGCCGTGAACCAGCAGCGCGTACAGGTCGAAATCCGTGACGACCTCGCCGCCGCGCTTCAGCTGGATGTGGCGCATCGAGCCCTCTACCGAAGGGCCGCCGCTCGCAAAAAGCGCATCGACCAGCGTGCTCAGCGAACTTACGGTGTAGACGCCTGCCCGCCGCGCCTGGCCGGCTACATACACCTGTATCGCGCGAATCTGACCGACATTTGCAGTAAGGTCAAAGTTACGGTACACCCGTCCAATCGATTTCCTCAGCTGCCCGTCGAGACCGGAAAATGGAAGTCCAGCCACGTGAACATCACCCACCTGCGGCAGGTAAATCTCGCCCGAGCGGTCTACACGCAAGTCGGCATTGAAGTTAACCTGGCCCCACACGCGGATGCGCAACTCATCGCCGGGCCCGATCACGTAATCTGGCGGTACCGGTGTCATATCCAGCGGTGCAAACGTAGAGGGAACATTGCGAAAGAGATCCGCTCCAAAAATCGGCAGTACCTGACCGGTGCTCGAGCCTACGAATTTCTGAAATTCGGTGAGCGGTTCAGGCGGAAGGACGGTCCGCAGCGCCGGGTTGCGGTTCTGCGATGTAAGCGTGCCGTTGTCCCGATAGGAAACGTTGCCGGGAAGCTGCCCACTGGGGAGTGCTCCCGGGGACAGCGTCTGGCTGCCCGCCGGCAGATTGAACTCCCGCCCCTGCGTCTGTTGTGCGCACTGCTGGGAACCTGCCATCAGCGGGTCCGAACAGTCCACTGTACTGTAGGGCTCCTGTGTGCCTTGAGAAGTCACTCCACCAGTGGTCTGGTCTTGTGCGTAAAGGGGACCTGTCAACAATGACAGTACCAACAGGCAAGTTCTTCGATTCAACATACAGAAAGTAGTTCTGCGGACCTCATATTTCACCTTGCGCAATTCCGCAGCAGACAACGCCTCACAAAGATTTCTAGAGATAAGTTGCGATTCAGCAGCAGGATATCACGCGAACTGCCTGATTACTTTCAAGAAGCGTTGCGAGATGAAAACGTGACAAGACGGTGACGAAGCCTCGCATAATTCGAATCGTTGCCCATTACATTTCATGCTGCAAATGCAAAAACACGGTCGAAAGGACGATTAAAAAGACGATTCCTCCGGGCGTTTTTAACGGAAATTCTTTCCCGATTTCGTTTTAGTTCTTATATAGTCCACCAAGTCATTCCTCCCGGACTTTTTGTTGATCGTGCGTAACTTGTTAGGTATGATCGGTTTTAAGTCCACAGCATTCTCTGTTGCTCCTCGATTCTGTACTTTCGCAGTTACTTGTGAACGGATCCAGAAACTAAGCTTCATCGACCTTCAAATTGACGTTCAAATTTAGGCTACTCGGGGAATTTCGCCTCTAATGAGTGCACATCCTATCGCAGAACCTCATTTTGTTGACGCGCCGGATGTCCCGCCTAACCTGGGCGCGGCAGGAAATTCACACGCACGGCGTGATCGCTATCGCAATACCGATACCCTGCACGCTGTTTCGGCAGCAGCGCCGGATACCGCCGGCAAGCTGATGGATGTCAACCCCTGGCTTGTCTCAGCTGCACGCCGGTGTTTCGACAGTGTCGCGGCGGCAATCGCACTGCTTTTACTGTTCCCCGTCATCCTGCTCATTATGTTGGTGGTACG
This sequence comes from uncultured Acidobacteriaceae bacterium, assembly GCA_963721995.1. GTDB lineage: Bacteria > Acidobacteriota > Terriglobia > Terriglobales > Acidobacteriaceae > Silvibacterium. The sequence goes on from CAVRNK010000001.1 coordinate 25,105, forward strand.
GCTTACCTCGCCCGGTCCCATTTTCTTTCGCCAGCGGCGTACAGGGCGGAACCGGGTGGAGTTCATGCTCTATAAGTTTCGCTCCATGCGCGTCGAGGAAACTCCCGGCCCCCCGATCACCGTCAGCGGAGACCGGCGAATTACCCCGGTTGGCACGTTCCTTCGTCGCTACAAACTCGATGAGCTTCCGCAGTTCTGGAACGTTCTGAAGGGCGACATGAGCCTGGTCGGACCGCGTCCCAAGCTGCCTCACCACGAATTGCTGGATCTGCCATACCGGCCCGGAATCACCGGTTTGGCTACGCTCGCCTTCCGCAATGAAGAAGAGATTCTGTGCCGGATCCCTCCAGATCACCTCGATGCCTTCTACGAGCTCTGTGTTAAGCCCAGAAAGGCGCGGCTGGATCTTGCGTATATGCAATCTGCTACCTTCTGGACCGATCTGAACCTGATCTGGCGCACGGCGGCATCCTGTGCTGCCGAACCAAACGGTCTCTCCTTCGAGGAAACCGAGGAGCTGATCCGTCTCGCCGAGGCCTGGCTGGAACGCCCCGTAGGAACCTTAAGCGCTGGATGGGAGACGGGTTGGGACGAGATGTGCGCGGGAGTGGTGGAAGAAGAGAGTCTGGTCGAGTCCACTTAGATCCTTAGCCTTGGCTCGAATCCATACATCGTAAACAGCATCGCAGGAGAAGCATCGGGGCAAAGAAGCGCCGGGGTGTAGGCAGCTCAATTTTGCCTTTCCGCCGCTTGGCTCGCGAATGATCGGCCGCCCCTCCGGCATTCGCAATCTGCAGAAGCGATCTGCCCCTTAACCTGAATCCCCCGCCCGCCACCGAAAAATTCCAGACCGTCCAACCGTCGGCGGCATTCAAGCATCTTAGCCGCGAAGTGCTCTCCCCTGAGCCTGATTTGCCTTCATGCTGTCATCCGCCGTTATATTTGTGATTTCATGCAAGTGCCTGCCTCACCGCGGAAGCGAGGGCCGGCCTTCAATTTTTCTGCCACTTCGCTTGATCGAACGTCAGGCGATTCACCTCAGCGTTCGACCGGAGCCTCCTGGGAGATCCATCAGATGAAGAAGACTAAAACAGGTACCGCACCCGGAACCGGTTCCACGGCCGTCGCCGATGTGCCGGGAAATGGACACGGACAAGTCAACTCCCCCGGGGAGCCTACTACCGCCGAATTGGGAATCATCCTTGCCAGCCTCCAGCGGATGCAGGAGGGAGATTTTTCCGTTCGTCTGCCGGGATCATGGGTAGGCCTTCACGGCAAAATCGCCGACACCTTCAACGACATCGTCGCGGCAAATGAACAGATGGCGGACGAACTGGCGCGAGTTGGCCAGGCGGTCGGAAAAGAGGGGCGCATCCGCGAGCGCACCCGTCTGCGCGAGGCAAAAGGCGCCTGGGGCGAGATGGAAACCTCGATCAACACCCTGGTCGACGACCTTCTCCGGCCCACTACGGAAGTCACCCGCGCCATCGCAGCCGTCGCTCAGGGAAGCCTCAACGAGAAAGTCCGACTGGACGTGGATGGGCGCCCACTCGAAGGTGAGTTTCTCCGCTCGGCCAACATCGTCAACACCATGATCGAGCAGCTGGGCGTCTTCACCTCCGAGGTCACCCGCGTCGCCCGCGAAGTCGGCACCGACGGTAAGCTCGGCGGCCAGGCCGTAGTGCCCGGTGTCGCCGGCACATGGAAAGACCTCACCGACTCTGTCAACCTGATGGCCAGCAACCTGACCAGTCAGGTGCGCAACATCGCCGAAGTCGCAACCGCCGTCGCCAGCGGCGACCTCTCCCGCAAGATCACCGTCGACGTCCGCGGCGAGATCCTCCAGCTCAAGGAAGCCATCAACACTATGGTCGACCAGCTGCGCTCCTTCGCCTCCGAAGTGACGCGCGTTGCCCGCGAAGTCGGCACCGACGGCAAACTCGGCGGACAAGCCGTCGTCCCCGGCGTCGCAGGAACCTGGAAGGACCTCACCGACTCCGTCAACGCCATGGCCGGCAACCTCACCGCGCAGGTCCGCAACATCGCCGAAGTCACCACCGCCGTCGCCCGCGGCGACCTCTCCCGCAAGATCACCGTCGACGTAAAAGGCGAAATCCTCGAACTCAAAGAGACCATCAACACCATGGTCGACCAGCTCAATGCCTTCGCCGGAGAAGTCACTCGCGTCGCCCGCGAAGTCGGCACCGAAGGCAAGCTCGGCGGCCAGGCGAACGTCCCCGGCGTCGCCGGAACCTGGAAGGACCTCACCGACAACGTCAACTTCATGGCCAGCAACCTCACTGGCCAGGTCCGCAACATCGCCGAAGTCGCGACCGCCATCGCCAACGGCGATCTCTCCCGCAAGATCACCGTCGACGTCCGCGGCGAAATCCTTCAGCTCAAAGAAACGCTGAACACCATGGTCGACCAGCTCAACCGCTTCGCCGGAGAAGTCACCCGCGTGGCCCGCGAAGTCGGCACCGAAGGGCGCCTCGGCGGCCAGGCCAACGTGCCCGGCGTCGCCGGAACCTGGAAGGACCTCACTGACTCGGTCAACTCGATGGCCGGCAACCTCACCGCCCAGGTTCGCAACATCGCCGAAGTGACGACGGCCGTGGCCCGCGGCGACCTCTCGCGCAAGATCACCGTCGACGTGAAAGGCGAAATCCTCGAGCTAAAGAACACCATCAACACCATGGTTGACCAGCTCAACGCGTTTGCCTCCGAAGTCACTCGCGTCGCCCGCGAAGTCGGAACCGAGGGCAAGCTGGCCGGTCAGGCGGAAGTCCCCGGCGTCGCTGGCACCTGGAAGGATCTCACCGACAACGTCAATTTCATGGCCGGCAACCTCACCGCGCAGGTCCGCAACATTGCCGAAGTCGCCACCGCCGTCGCTCGCGGCGACCTCTCCCGCAAGATTACCGTCGACGTCCGCGGCGAAATCCTCCAGCTCAAAGACACCCTCAATACCATGGTCGACCAGCTCCGCGCCTTCGCCTCAGAAGTAACCCGCGTGGCCCGCGAAGTCGGCACCGACGGTAAGCTCGGCGGCCAGGCCGTCGTGCCCGGAGTCGCGGGCACCTGGAAAGACCTCACCGACTCCGTCAATTCGATGGCATCGAACCTCACTGGCCAGGTTCGCAACATTGCCGAAGTCGCAACCGCCATCGCCAGCGGCGACCTTTCGAAGAAGATCACCGTCAACGTCAGCGGCGAAATTCTCCTGCTCAAGGAAACCATCAACACCATGGTCGACCAGCTCAACGCCTTCGCCGGAGAAGTCACGCGCGTCGCCCGCGAAGTCGGCACCGACGGCAAGCTGGGAGGTCAGGCAGAAGTCCCCGGAGTCGCCGGAACCTGGAAGGACCTTACCGACAACGTCAACTCGATGGCTGGCAACCTCACCGCGCAGGTCCGCAACATCGCCGAAGTGACCACAGCCGTGGCCCGCGGCGACCTCTCGCGCAAGATCACCGTAGATGTGAAGGGAGAAATTCTCGAGTTAAAGAACACCATCAACACCATGGTCGACCAGCTCAACGCCTTTGCTGGAGAAGTCACGCGCGTTGCCCGTGAAGTCGGCACCGACGGCAAGCTCGGCGGACAGGCCGAAGTTCCCGGCGTCGCCGGAACCTGGAAGGACCTCACCGACAACGTCAACTTCATGGCCAGCAATCTCACCGGCCAGGTGCGCAACATCGCCGAAGTCGCCACCGCCATCGCCAACGGAGACTTGTCGAAAAAGATCACCGTCGACGTCCGCGGCGAAATCCTTCAGCTCAAAGAAACGCTGAACACCATGGTCGAGCAGCTTCGCTCCTTCGCCGCCGAAGTCACACGCGTCGCCCGCGAGGTCGGTACCGAAGGACGCCTCGGCGGTCAGGCCAACGTCCCCGGCGTCGCCGGCACCTGGAAGGACCTCACCGACTCCGTCAACGCAATGGCCGGCAACCTCACCGCTCAGGTTCGCAACATTGCCGAAGTCACCACCGCTGTCGCCCGCGGCGACCTCTCGCGTAAGATCACCGTCGATGTCAAGGGCGAAATTCTCGAGCTCAAGAACACCATCAACACCATGGTCGACCAGCTCAACGCATTCGCTGCCGAAGTAACGCGCGTGGGCCGCGAAGTCGGCACTGAAGGCAAGCTCGGCGGACAGGCCCAGGTCCCCGGAGTCGCCGGCATCTGGAAGGACCTCACCGACAACGTGAACGTCATGGCCGCCAACCTCACAGAACAGGTGCGCGGCATCGTGAAGGTGGTCACGGCCGTCGCCAACGGCGTGCTCACCCAGAAGCTCACCGTGAACGCCAAAGGCGAAGTCGCCGCGCTCGCCGAGACCATCAATAATATGACAGACACGCTCGCCACCTTCGCCGACCAGGTGACGACCGTCGCTCGCGAAGTCGGCGTCGAAGGCCGGCTCGGCGGACAGGCCAACGTGCCCGGCGCCTCCGGCACATGGAAAGACCTCGTCGACAACGTCAACCTGCTCGCCGACAACCTCACCAACCAGGTGCGCGCCATCGCTGAAGTCGCGACCGCTGTTACTAAAGGTGACCTCACACGGTCCATTCAGGTCGAGGCCAGGGGTGAAGTCGCCGAACTGAAAGATAACATCAACACGATGATCAACAACCTCCGCCTCACCACGGAGCGCAACACCGAGCAGGACTGGCTCAAGACCAACCTCGCCCGCTTCACCGGCATGTTGCAGGGTCAGCGCGACCTGACGACCGTGGGCCGCATGCTCCTCTCCGAACTCGCTCCGCTGGTGAATGCGCAGCAGGGGTTGATCTACCAGATGGACTCGGAAGAATCCCGCTCGCTTGCTCTTCTCTCCGCTTACGCCAGCACGCCGGAAGGGCACCTCGAACGGGTCGCCATCGGCGAAGGCCTCATCGGGCAGTGTGCGACGGAAAAGAAGCGCATGCTCATTGTTGATCTTCCGCAGACCACCATGCCCATTCGCTCCGGCCTCTTCGAAGCCGTCCCGCAGAACGTCATTGTGCTGCCGGTGCTCTTTGAAGATCAGGTAAAGGCCGTCATCGAGCTCGCGACACTCAGCTCCTTCACCGCTTCGCACCTCGCCTTCCTTGAACAGCTCACCGCCAGCATCGGAATCGTACTGAATAGCATTGAGGCTACGATGCAGACAGAGGCTCTGCTCAAGCAGTCGCAGCAGTTGGCAACCGAGCTCCAATCGCAACAGAAAGAGCTGCAGCAGACCAACGAGCAGCTCGCGCAAAAAGCGCAACAGCTCGCCGAACAGAACGTCGAAGTGGAGCGCAAGAATCAGGAAATCGAGCAGGCCCGCCGCGCCCTCGAAGAAAAGGCCAAGGAACTCGCCCTCACTTCAAAATACAAATCCGAGTTCCTCGCCAACATGTCGCACGAGCTCCGCACGCCGCTCAACAGCATTCTGGTGCTCGGCCAGCAGCTCAGCGACAACCCCGACGGCAACCTCACTCCCAAGCAGATCGAGTTCGCGCGCACCATTCATGGCGCTGGAACCGACCTGCTCAATCTCATCAGTGACATCCTCGATCTCTCGAAGATCGAATCCGGCACTGTCTCCGTCGAAGCCGAAGAGGTCTTCTTCACCAGTGTGCTGGAGATGGTCGCCCGGCCCTTCCGCCACGAAGCAGAGAACCGCAAGCTCTCCTTCGATCTGCACACCGACACGCATCTCAGCCGTAGCCTGGTCACGGATTCCAAGCGCCTTCAGCAGGTGCTCAAGAATCTGCTCTCCAATGCGCTCAAGTTCACCGAGCAGGGCGGCGTCCGGCTCTCGGTCTTCAATTCTGGCAGCGGATGGAGCGACAATCATCCGATTCTCAGCAACGCTGCTTCCGTCGTTGCCTTCGAAGTCGCCGACACCGGAATCGGCATTCCCCAGGAGAAACAGAAGATCATCTTCGAGGCCTTCCAGCAGGCCGATGCTGGCACCAGCCGCAAGTACGGAGGAACCGGCCTCGGGCTTGCCATCAGCCGTGAGCTGGCCAGCCTGCTTGGCGGCGAGATTCAACTCCAGAGCACCCCGGGCAGGGGAAGCACCTTCACGCTCTATATCCCGCAGACTTACGTCGGCCCGGCCGGCTCGAATGTTGCTGAGGTGCTCGCGGAAAAGCGGGGAGCGCCCTCCGTACTGCAGATCGCCAGCACCGTCGTGGTGGAGCACGCTGCAGAAGCGATCGAGGACGATCGCGACAATCTGCAGAACGGCGACGCCTCGCTGCTCATCGTTGAGGATGATCCGCATTATGCGCGCATTCTCTGCGACCTGGCCCGCGATAAGGGCTTCAAGGTGCTCGTCGCCTCACGCGGCGCAGAGGCCCTGGCCCTGGCGCGCGAGTTCAAACCCACCGCCGTTTCGCTCGATGTCTTCCTGCCCGATATGCTTGGCTGGACGGTGCTGAACCATCTGAAGCAGGATACCGGCACCCGCCACATCCCGGTGCAGATGCTCACCCTCGACGAGGACCGCAATCACGGCCTCTCGCGCGGAGCCTTCTCCTTTGTCACGAAACCAACCACCGCGGAGGGTCTCGAAGCCGCTCTGATGAGGATCAAGGAGTTTTCCTCCGCCCCGCGCCGCCGTCTGTTAGTTGTAGAAGACAACCCTGCCGAGCAGATGACCATTCGCGAGCTTCTGGGATACGATGACGTGGACGTGCATGTTGCATCGACAGGTGCCGAAGCTCTGGCCATGCTGGTCGGCGAGCGCTACGATTGCGTCGTGCTTGATCTCCGCCTGCCGGACATGACTGGCTTTGAAGTGCTCGAGGAGATCAGCCAGATCCCATCCCTTAGCGACCTGCCGGTCGTCGTATTTACCGGAAAGAACCTGTCCCCCGAAGAGGACCTCAGACTCCACACCCTGGCCCGCAGCGTAATCGTGAAGGATGTCGAATCGCCCGAGCGGCTGCTCGACGAGACCGCGCTCTTCCTGCATCGCGTGGTAACCGACCTTCCCGCGGAAAAGCAACGGATGCTCGATCGTTTGCACAGCTCCGATGAAGCGATCGTGGGCAAGAAGGTGCTGGTCGTCGATGACGATGTGCGAAACATCTTCGCTTTGAGCAGCGTCCTTGAAAGAAGGGGAATGTCTGTTCTTACCGCCAGCACCGGCCGCGAAGCGATCGCCACGCTCGAGACGACACGCGACGTCGCCATCGTTCTCATGGACATCATGATGCCGGAGATGGACGGCTACGAAACGATGCAGGTCATCCGTCAGAACGCGGCCTTCCGCAGGCTTCCCATCATTGCATTGACCGCGAAAGCGATGAAGGGCGACCGCGAGAAATGTCTTGAAGCGGGAGCGTCAGAGTATCTGGCGAAACCAGTAAATACGGAGCAGCTGCTGGCCGCTCTGCGCATGTGGCTCCACAGGTAAACAAGGGCGACCAATGTCAATAAAGGGCTCCAATCAATCCATGGGTCGTCCAGTGCATCGCGAAGCGAACGGCCCCCACGAAAATGTCTCTGACGAAAAGGTCAACATTCTTCTCGTCGACGATCAACCCGCGAAGCTGTTGAGCTACGAGGCCATCCTCGGTGACCTCGGCGAGAACCTCATCAAATGCAGCTCGGGCACCGAAGCCCTCGAATGCCTGCTCAAGAACAACGTAGCCGTCGTCCTCACCGATGTCAGCATGCCCGGCATTGACGGCTTCGAACTCGCCGACATGATGCGCCAGCATCCCCGTTTTCAGACCACGGCCATCATCTTTATTTCCGCGATCCATCTCTCTGACCTCGACCGGATCAAAGGCTACGAGCGCGGCGCCGTGGATTATATTTCCGTCCCCGTCGTGCCTGAGCTGCTGCGCGCCAAGGTCAGCCTCTTCGCCGAGCTGCACCGCAAGCGGCGGGAGCTCGAAAAGCTCAATCAGGAGCTGGAGCAGCGCGTTGCCGACCGTACCGAGGAGCTGAGCGAACGGGCCGACCTCCTCGATCTTGCCACTGACGCCATCATAGTCCGCGACATGAGCGGCGTTGTCCGCTTCTGGAATTCTGGCGCGGAGACCCTCTACGGTTGGAAGCGGGAAGAGATCGTCGGCCGGAAGCTCCACGAAATGCTGGCCACAAAATTCCCCGTTTCTCTCGACAAAATAGAATCCACCCTCTACGAAACCGGCAGGTGGGAAGGCAATCTCGTTCAGCTCACCCGCTACGGCGAGGAGATCACCGTCTCCTGCCGCAAGGCCCTCAAGATCGGCCGTTCCGGATTACCCGAGAACATCCTGGAAATCAGCCGCGACATGACCGCCAGCCTGCGTGCCGAAGAAGCGCTGCGTACCGCCGAGAAGCTGGCCGCCATGGGCCGCGTAGCGGGCATCATCGCGCACGAAATCAACAACCCCCTCGAAGCCATACACAACATCTTCCATCTCATCCGCCATCACCCATCTCTCGACTCAGAAGCCATTGATTATGCGCGCATGGCCGAGCAGGAACTGGCGCGGGTATCGCACATCGTCCGCCAAACTCTCAGCTTCTATCGTGAATCCCAGCAGCCGGTCTCCGTCTCGATATCAGAAGTCGTCGACAACGTTCTCGAACTGCAGCTGCGCAACATCCAGATTCAGAACGTCGTCCTCGAAAAACGCTATGTCACAGACGCCACCATTCAGGGTTTCCCTGGCGAATTACGTCAGGTCTTCATGAACCTCATCGCCAACGCCATTCAGGCTATGCCCGAAGGAGGCAAGCTGCGCATCACTGTCCGCGAGCACGCCGACCCAGGCCGCTTGAGCAAAGGCATATCTGTATCCGTTTGCGACACCGGCTCGGGCATCAAGGCCGACCACGCCCGGCATCTTTTCGAACCCTTCTTTACCACCAAGGCCGCCAAGGGCACCGGGCTCGGACTCTGGATCAGCAAGGGCATCATTCAGAAGTACGACGGCTCCATCCAGTTCCGCAGCGTCACGCGCCTCGGAAAGCCGGTCACCTGTTTCCGTGTCGCGCTCCCTGTGCAGATGTCGCCGAATCGCCTCGGTACAGAGATGACCCGGACCATGTCTCGCGTGTTTAGTTAACAGCCCGTTGGCACGTTGCGCAGCCCTCATATGCGCCGCCGCATCGTAGGCTATATGCCGCCCAAGAATCCCAAGGCATCCGCCGTCGATTTTCTCCCCGCGCGGCACGATCTGCCTTCGTTGCAAGCCGCCTCCAAACAATGCCGCGGTTGCGACCTCTATCGCAACGCCACGCAGACCGTCTTCGGAGAGGGCCGCGCCTCTGCGGCGATTCTCTTCGTCGGTGAGCAGCCCGGCGATCAGGAGGATCTCGCCGGCCGTCCATTCGTCGGACCCGCAGGCCGTCTGCTCGACGCCTGCATGGAAGAAGCCGGCATCGATCGCAGTGCTGCATACGTCACGAATGCCGTGAAGCACTTCAAGTGGGAGCCGCGCGGCAAGCGCCGCATCCATAAAAAACCCACCATGCGCGAAGTCGCTGCATGCCGCCCCTGGCTGAACGCTGAGATAGAAGCCGTCGGCCCCACGCTCATCGTCTGCCTCGGAGCCACCGCAGCCCAGTCTCTCCTCGGCTCTTCATTTCGCGTAACGCAGGACCGCGGCAAGACGATCGAAGTGAAAGGATACCCTCCCATCATGGCTACGGTGCATCCCTCCTCCATCCTTCGCGCACAAACCGAGGAGGATCGCGAAAGTGAGAGGCGGCTTTTTGTAGCCGACCTCGTCAGCGCTGCGAAAGCTCTGCGCAACAGCCAGGTCTGATCAAACTTCAGCGACTCCGCTACTCTCGCCAGGTTTCGACGAAATTCTCCGAAGCGTTCGATAGGATCACTTGCCACACTTCGTCTCTGGCCGCCATTCTTGGGGCCAGGCTCCCCTTGCAGGGGCCGGTACATGCGACGATCGTCGTCCACAGCAACCTGATATCGCTTCGAAATGTAGCGCCATGCATGTACTCGAAGTCGATCCTCGCTTTGGCCGGCTTGATGTATACCTCATAGAAAATTTCCAGTGCGTGCTCGGGGACGCCAAGCAGCAGTTTTTCCTCGTGTCGAAAGGCAAGCGTCGCCGCACCGGTGATCCCGGGCCGCACCGACATTAACAAAGCTTCATGATGCGGTAATTTTGGACGCGGCCCCACCAGGCTCATATCTCCGCGCAGCACATTCCAGAACTGCGGAAGCTCGTCCAGCTTGAACCGCCTCAGCCACACGCCCACTGGAGTCACCCGCGGGTCGCCGCACACTGTAATCCACGCGCCTGGCCGCCCGTCAGCCCGCATCGAGCGAAACTTGTAAAGCGTGAACTCCGTCCCGTGGCGTCCCATCCTCTTCTGGCGGAACAGAACCGGGCCGGGAGACGTCGCCCACACCAGTAAACCCACCAGGAGAAACACGGGGAACAGGATGATCAGCGCCAGGAAGGCCACGACGCAATCGAAACACCTCCGCAGCTTCGAGACAGCCCAGGGGCTTGCCTCCTGCATTAACAATAACTTCGTTGTGATGGATCGCAATGATGTATGAGAAGCAGGTCGGTCCTGCCGGACTTCATATCCGTTGCTGCTCTGACTCGAGTGGATTGGGGATGCCGAACCAACGGAAGAGGGCTCCGCGTACGGTAGTGCACTCATGAAAGAAAAACTCTCCGGGGTTGAGATTGACGAACAAAGAAAACTGCAACATGCCGCCGTGCTCTGCAGCTACCAGTCTTCCTGCTTTCTAATAGCGCTATCAGAAGCTTTTTCGTGCCAATCTATTTCGCCGGATGTTCTTTCCATCCAACTGAGTGTCGGGCGAGTGGTGACCACACACTGGATCATATATCTGTCCCGTTTGTCTAGATGTGATGCTTGATTTGTCATCTGCGAAGGTGTCGTTCCTTGCCTAGCCGATAACATCGGCCCAGAGCGTAATGACGAACGTGGCCGCGCCCTCGTTGCCGGAAAGGAACTGGGTGTAGTCGAAATCGCGCGCCGCCACCGTGCCGCGAAGTGTTTGTTCTCCATCAGATACGACGATTTGATCTCCGACCAGGGGAACCGGCTCTATGGTCCCGTCGTCGAAGGTGATTTCCTGCGATGCGAGCACATCCGGGCCTCGCGTAATTTTCAAAGCCAGCATCGTCGGAACAGTGGGCATGGGAGGACTCCAAACGATCAATCTATCATCATGATGTGGCGAATTGTTGAACCGGGGAAAAGGGGTTGCCTCTTCAGGTTCTCCCCTCACGCATTCAACTTTTCACATCGGTCAGGCAGCCCGG
>CAVRNK010000002.1:0-64595 GCA_963721995.1 uncultured Acidobacteriaceae bacterium
TCTTTGAAGTCCATGGGGGTGTTGGTAACCCTGAATGCCGGTCAGCGGAAAGAAATTTCGGCCACGGCGCACGTTAGTTGGGCCTGGCTAAGACTTGTCAAGCTGTAAGACAGATTTTGTCGTTAGCACATGATATGTCCAGTGAAGTTAGCAGGTGAAATGTCCGCTTAGCGGGCGGCGAGGATATGTCCATGCGAGAGAGCGTGGGTACGTATCCGAGGGCCGCAGTGGAGCGGGCGATGAAGGTGCAGGAAGTAATCTTGCGAGCGATGGGGAAGAAGATCAACTGGTGGCAGGCGGCGGAGATCATCGGCATCAGCGAGCGACAGATGCGGCGTTGGCGAGAGCGCTATGAAGAACACGGCTACGACGGACTGATCAACCGGCGGGTCGGCCGGCCAAGCCAAAAGCGTGTGCCACTGGCGCAGGCCGAGCAGGTGCTGGGGCTTTACCGGGAGAAGTACTTTGACCTGAACGTGCGCCATTTTCACGAGAAGCTCGGCGCCGAGCACGGGATCCATCTGAGCTATACCTGGGTAAAGTTGGCCTTGCAGGGAGCGGGATTGGTGGCCAAGGCCCGCAAGCGCGGCATACACCGCAAGCGGCGCGAACGGCGCCCGCTGCCGGGCATGTTGCTGCACATCGACGGCAGCCGCCACCAGTGGTTTCAGGATGAGCGCTGGTATGACCTGATCGTGATTCTGGACGACGCTACCAGTGAAATCTATTACGCCCAGTTGGTGGAAGAAGAATCGACGATTACGGTGATGGCCGCGCTGCGAGAAGTCATCGAGCGCAAGGGGCTGTTCTGCGCCTTGTACTCGGATCGAGGCAGTCATTTCTGGCTGACACCGAAGGCTGGCGGCAAGGTGGACCCGCATCGTTTGACCCAGGTGGGCCGTGCGCTGCGCGATCTGGGCGTGCAGATGATTCCGGCTTACTCGCCTCAGGCGCGGGGCCGCTCGGAACGCAACTTCGGGACCTGGCAGGGACGGCTGCCGAGGAGCTCCGGTTGCACGGGATCAGCACCCTTGCGGAAGCCAACCGCTTTCTGCGCGAGCACTACGTGGACGAGTTCAACCACCGCTTTCAGGTGCCTGCGGCGCAGCGCGGCACCGCCTTCACCGCCTGCCCGCGCCGCGACCTCGACTGATCTTCTCGCTCCAGTTCGAGCGTACGGTCAGTCGCGACAACACCGTCAGCTTCCAGAACCTGGCCTTGCAGATCGACAAGGTAAGCTGGCGCGGCACCCTCGCCGACTGCAACGTCATCGTGCACCAGCATCTGGACGGCACTCTCAGCATGACCCACGGGCCACGCCGCCTCGGACGCTACTCCAGCCAGGGCACACCGATCACGCAGACGGCAATTAAGCAAGCTGTTGAAAAGCCGCTCCGTGGGAAAGTCCAAAAGCCGACTTTTCCACCTCGCTTGGAAATCCCGCAAACGGCGCGGGATTCCCACTTTCCAACAGCTACGACGGCGGCGGCTGGATGAAATATAAACCGGACATTTCACTGCTAACAAAACCGGACATTTTCATTTGCTACGAACAGCTGTAAGACAGATTTTCTCCATGGAATCCCGGAGGCGCTCCCCGTTGGTTACGGTGGCCAGAGCGGCAAGGGGGTAATTCAGCGGCGCCGGCTCTGAAACTAAAACCATTAACCGGACGTCCGAAGCATGATGACGGTACGCCAGTTGACGCCGCTCCTATATCGGAGTAAACCTGTCAGGCAGCTTGGCGTCCTTCAGCGGCCGACTTGCGGATCCCGCTCCTGCTTGTCCGGAGATGCGAATTGGAAAAGGCGACGTGACATACGATAGAGACCTACTCCCAGAAATGGACGTGGATGGAATGGCGCTGGACCCGATCGTAAGCAGACGCCTCTATCAACAGGTGGCTGAGCGCATCAAGCAGCAGATTCAAGCGGGCAGCATCTCGGCGGGCGACCGTCTGCCGGCGGAAAAGGACCTGGCGCTGCAGCTGGGGGTAAGCCGTCCGGTGGTGCGGGAGGCGCTCATCGCGCTGGAGATTGCAGGGCTGGTAGAGATTCGAACCGGCTCGGGCACGTACATCCGGGACCGCGGCAAACTGCTCTTCCCGATGATGGATGCCGGGCCGGGTCCATTCGACTGCTGCATGCCCGGCTGCTGATCGAGGGAGAAGTCGCGGCGGAGGCGGCGGTTCGCGCTACCGACAGCGATCTGGCTGCGATCGAGGGGACGATCCATGACATGGAAAAGATCGTGGCGGCAGGGGCTCATGCCCGGGAGGCCGACCAGGCGTTTCACGTACTGATTGCGAATGTCGCGGGCAACAGCGTTTTTGCGGACCTGGTCGCCCGGTTATGGCATGGGATGTTCTCACCGATGTTTCACAAGCTGAGCGAGCTTACGGGACACATGGCGAATCAGGAGCGGACACTGGCGGAGCACAAGGCGATTTTCACTGCCTTGTCGACGCACGATGCGTTGGGTGCGCGGGCGGCGATGCGGCGACACTCAAGAGCGTGGAAGTGGTGCTGGCCAAGAGCAACCTCTCGGAGCTTAAGGCGAAGCCGGGCGTGAAGCTGAAGTGAGACGAGTTCGCCGAGCGAGTTCGATCGAGTAAGCTGTCGGTGTTGGAGGCTTGCTTGCGACGTTTTTCTGTTCTGATCCTTCTCGCGTTGATTTCGCTTCTTCCGTCCTCTAGTCGTGCCCAGAATGCCACCGATGTGAAGCCGTATCCCCAGCAGCTTGACTGGCAGGATCTGGAGATGGGCGCCATCATCCGCTTCGGGACGAATACGTTTCTTGATCGCGAGTGGGGTGACGGCACGGCTTCGCCGCAGGTTTTCAATCCCCAGAACGTGGATACAGACCAGTGGATGGAGGCAGCAAATCGGCCGGAATCCGCTACGTGGTGCTGGTCGCGAAACACCATGACGGTTTTACGCTGTGGCCGAGCGCGCAGACCGTATCGAGTCAAGAGCAGTCCGTGGCTGGGAGGGAAGGGCGACCTGGTCCGAATGGCCAGCGAGTCGGCGCGAAAGGCGGGGCTGCGATTTGGAGTGTACCTGTCGCCCGGGATCGGCATGAGCCGCGCTATGCCAATCCGGCAGAGTATGACAAATACTACCTGGCCCAGCTTGAGGAGCTTTCGACAGGGTACGGGCCGCTGGAGGAGTTCTGGCTGGATGGCGCGGGGAGTGCGGGGCGGACATACGACTTCGACACCATCATCGAGCACCTGCGGACGTATCAGCCAAACACCATGGTCTTTGCCGATGTGGCGCTCTACAAGTTCGCCGATCTGCGCTGGGTCGGGACGGAGGGCGCAAGGTTCCGTTTGAAAACTGGAATGTGGTGGATCGCGCAGGGTATCTGCGCTGGCGGCCGGTGGAGGCCAATACGCCGCTGCACCGGGAGCAGTGGTTCTGGCATCCGAATGCGGACACGACGCTGAAGAGTGTCGATGAGCTGATGGATGAGTACAACAACACGGTAGGGCGAGGCGCTCAATTGATGCTGGGGCTGGCCCGGATCGGACGGGAAGAATTCCCGCGGCGGACGTGGCGCGGCTGGCGGAGTTCGGGGCCCGAGTGAAGGCGGTGTACGGGAACAATCTGGCCCTCATCACCAACCGGTAAGCAGGGACGAAAAGCGCGCCCTCGATGGCGATGGAGATACATTCTGGTCGCCGGTGGCGGACGGGAGTGTGCCTACGGTGACGGTGACGTTCCCTCATGCGGTCACCTTCGATCGCGTGATGACGTTGGAGAGGCTGAGCGACGGTCAACATGTCGAAGAATACTCGGTCGAAGTGATGTTCCAAGGCAAGTGGAAGCAGGTGGCGCATGCCTACGCGATCGGCCACAAGAAGATCGACATTTTTGATTCGGTGACGGCGACCGCAGTTCGGCTGAAAATTCTCGAAATTTCCGGCCAGGCAGGGATTCGGGAGTTCGGCGTGTTCAACGGAGCAGCGGTTCCATAGGACGAAAAAACGAAGGCCGGAAGAGGCACTGGTTTGCTCCTCGTCCGGCCTGCTTTAAGAGACTAGTGATTGGTTGGGGCTGCCCTTAGTTGGAGTAGCTCCAGTTGAGTATCCCTGGTTGGCTCCAAGTCCACCGCTGGCGCGGTGAATCCGACATACGCGGTGCTGCTGCCCACAATTGAGGGAATGTTGACCGTGAAAGCGTGGGTGAACGATACGTTGGTCACCGTGTCGGTCAGGCTCATCGTGAGTGTGGTGCCGTTGTAGACCAGATGCAGCGTCATCGGATCTCCGCTGTGGATGTCGATGCCGGATGAGGTCAGGCTCACAGAACCTGTGGTGCCCATCGGCACAGCGCCGTTCGTATAGAGGCCGGTGGATTCCGCACCTTCACCCGCGTTGTTGTGCAGGTCGATCTTCAAACCGACACTCAGCGGCAGGTTGGCGTAGCCCAGCCCAGCGCCGCCCAAGCCCAGGGCGTGGGGGCCCACACTCTGAATGGCAAAGGTGAACCCATCGCCTACGGCATTGGTGAGCTGAAGGTGATATCCGTCGTGAAGGTTTTCACGCTGACGGGAGTGGCATACCAGGCTGAGCTGTTTCGAACTCAGAGCCGTTCGTCAACTGTAGCTTTGCGCCGTCCAGCTTTGCATTTCCATTGAGATCGACCACGGATGAAGAGCCAGCGAAGCTGTTAAGGGTGAATACGCCTCCGGTTGGAGCAGTTGATGTCCCGGATCCAGTCGACACGAAGTAGGACGCCGCGGCAACGGAGCTGTTGGTGTAGCCCGACGCCACTGCGATAGCCTCGATCATTTCGGTCGTGCTCACCGTCAGAGGCCCGGTGTACCTGGTAGACGAAGTGCCTGGCGTCGTTCCGTTGGTGGTGTAGTAGACGGTTGCGCCCGCCGTCGCATCGGTGATGGATACCGTTTGTGCAGAGGTGTAGGTTCCGGCGGGGACGCTAAATTTCGGAGCGGGCAGAGTCCCGACCCGGAAGTGGACCCGGTACTTCCAGAGGTGATGGTGAAGGTGGCGCTGGCTAGCGGGCTCGTGACGTAGCCGGTTGCGAGGGCGACGGCCTGAACCGTCTCCGTCGCGCTGACCGTGATGGGGCCGGTGTATCTTGCGGACGAAGAGGAAGGTGTCGATCCGTTGGTTGTGTAGTAGATGACGGCCCCTGAAGTTGCGTCAGCGATGGTGAGAGTCTGCGCGAGCTGTAGGTGCCGGAGGCAAGGCTCAGCACAGGTGTCGCGGTTTTGGGGTACATCGTGTACGTCGCGGAGGAGACGGCACTGTTGCTGTAGCCGGTGGCCACGGCAATCGCCTCGATTGTTTCCGTTGCGCTGACCGTGATGGTTCCCGTGTATTTCGTTGATGAAGTGCCGGGGGTGGTTCCGTTGGTGGTGTAGTAGATCGTCGCGCCAGCGGTGGCATCGCTAAGCGATACCGACTGTCCCGGAGAGTACGTTCCAGGCGCGAGACTGAACGTCGGCGCGGCGGCGACGGGGTCATTGATGGTGTAAGCTGCCGAGCCCACCGCGCTGTTGTTGTCGCCCGAGAGTACGGCGATGGCGTGTATCGTCTGGTCGCGCTTACGGTGATCGGGCCGGTGGCTTCGTTGACGAAGTGGAGGGAGTGGTTCCGTTGGTGGTGTAGTAAATGGCCGCGCCTGAGGTAGAGGAATAGAGCGTGACCGTTTGTGCCGGGCTGAAGGTGCCTCCCGCCGGAGAGAAGCTGGGAGTGGCCGCCGTTGCTGTGCTGCCGGTGCCGTTGGTCTGCCACATGAAGGCAGTCACGCTGTGGGCAGGCAACGAATAGCCGGAGGCGACGTTGACCCCAGGGGTGGTGGTGTTGCCCATCGGAGTGTCCAGGGTGGAAGTGGCGGTGAGGGCGCTGGCCTCGTTCACCGTGTTCAGTGCGCCGGGAGCGAACTGATAGGTAGTGACTCGCCGGCGGGCGCATTTGTGCCGGCGAATGTTACATTATGGGCGCTGTATACGTCAGCGTTCACGATGACCATGCAGCGCTGATTGCCCTGCGCGAAGGCATAGCTGCGCAGGACCGGTACCCCGCTGATTGCGTTGACGCTGTTGTTGTTGGCGGGAAGGTTATAGGTCGGATTCGAGGTCCACGAGGTCTGAACCATCGGTCCGACCTTGCACCAGTTGTGACCTGCGCTCCGAGCATCTGCGGGCGCGGGCAGTAGCTGCCACCAAAGGTCGAGGAGTTGTAGTTGGAGCAGTCTCCCCCGGTGTCGAGCATCGTGCCCCACATGTGAACGTTGACGCCTCCCTCACCGAAGTAGTACTGGAGGGCCTGGTATTCGTTCTGATTGATGACACCAGCAGCGTCGTTTTCGCCCATCTGATCGGCGGCTACGATTCCTGAACTGCGGCTTGAATGAACAAGTCGGAGCCTGCCTGATGAATGGTCCGGCTGTGCTGGCGTTAAACGTGCCGGTATTTTGCTCGTAGACCATCACCTGGCAGTTGGTCTTGCCATTCGGACCGCAACCGGTTTCGCTCTTGATTCTCGAGACCGCCAGAGCGAAGCCGCTCAGCGACTTGGGATCGTGAATGTTCGAATAAGGCTCAGTCAGGGTGGGACCGTAGAGCGGGCAGGTAGCGTTGGTTGATCCGCTGGTCATGCAGCCCGACGTGCTCACGTTGTTGATGTTGGCAGCGGTATAGCCGTTGATCTCGACAACGTCGGCCTGTGCAACGGACGCAGCACCGCCATCACCGCCTCCCGCGGTCTGAGCGTTGAGAACCCATTTTGTGCCGGACTCGCTGTAACCCTCGGAGGACTGACGGGCGCGTGCTGCAGCGAATACCGCCTTCGCGCGAAGCGAGTAGTCCTCGTAGTAACTAGTAGAGGAGGAGTTGTAGCCCAGCGTATGTCCGAGGAAAGCGCCGTTCCAGTTCTCGTTGCCGAACTCCAGATAGATGGTCGAAAAAGGAGAGCCCGAGGCTCCGATCCAGGGAGTTGCCTGGCCAAGACTGGCGCGAATCTCGCCGTACTGCGTGGACGTGGACCCCTCCAGGAAGTCAACGAGGTTCGCGGCATCTGTGGTGGTCATCGTGATGGGGAAGATGAGCCCGGGTGTTGCGCCGACATAAGCGCAGAGATTCAGGAAGTCGGAGATGCCGGTCTTGTCGGTGCTGTAGGCGTTGGAGATGGATGAGAACTGTTCGATCGACGGGCGGTGCTCAAACTGAGGCTTTACCCAGTTCGACATGACTTCCGAGTCCGGCGCCGGACCTAACGCAGCGTGCAGGCAGGTCCAGTGGTGTTGCTTCAGCTCTGGCACCAGGCCTGAAGCGCATTCACGTACGCGTCGGAGTAAGCGGTGGGATTGGTGTTTCATTGCGTGTGAAGGACCAGTTATCGAATTCGAGGCTCGTTGCCGCCGAGGTCGCCGGCGTAACGGTGAAAGTGATGAAGAACGGGTAGGTCCGCCGCTGGTTGCGCTCTCGGTGAAGTTGCAGGTGAAGCTGTATTCCGTCCTGCGGAATTGATAGCCGGACTGGTTGTGCCGCTGTAAGTCTGAGACATGCCGATCCGGCGCGGGGATTGCGGAGATGCTGAGTTTCGGTGCAACAGCGGCGTTCGACTTGGCCCAGAAGGAGACGGTATACGCTCGGTTGAGTACCACAGTCTTTTCGCTGGCCGTGTTGAGCAGGTTGCCCGTGCTGAGGGATGCGGCACCTCCGCAGGAACAGTGAAGAGAAGAGACTGCGTCTCCGCAGGTTGCGCAAAGGTCGGTTGTCTCGGAAGACAGGGTTGCGCCGCCGCTCAATGAGGGAGCTGCGAGGAGTCCGTTGGCGCCCGCCTGCCAAATGCTGGCCGGCGTCGGGTAGACGTTGGGCATGTTGTTGTTGGTAGAGACGACAATGACCTGGCCGGGAGCACCAAGATTACCCGCGCAACCGCTGGATCCCTGGTTGGTCGCAGGGTTGACGACAAAGATGGGGCCTGCGCCCCTTTGATTGGCGCTCGACTTGATTGTGCCAGTGCAGCCGAGGGCGGGATCCGATTTTCGCTCGCATACGAGCCCTGAATGACGGTGAAGGTAGCACCTGCCCACTGGTTGGCGTCGTAGCTCGAGTATTGAGTGTTGTTCACGTTCCACTGAAAACTTGTGGGCGACGAAACCGCCTGCGGGGCCTGGAACTGGTAAATCTGCTGATCGATCATCGGCTCAAAGCCGGGATTGCCGAAAGCCAGATAATTTTTGAAAAAGGGATACGAGCCGGACGGCTGTCCGAGGTTAAGACCGGGCCGGGCATTGCTGCCAATCACTGCCGAGTCAGTCATGGTGACGGTTTGGGCGCCCGCGCGCATCTCAGATGTCAGGCCGGCGAGTAGCAAGAGGAAAAGGAAAATGACATACTGCGACTGTATGTTTGGGGACCACGAGCGCATGAATTACCTCCGTTATATGACAACCGTGCAAATGAACGGGGAAAGAACTATTAGTTTTAGGTGTTTTTAGTTACTGCTTTGCGGGACTTGTGTGGGTGAGTATACATACATCACCCGATTCCACAGATGAACCCTTTATCTCGTGCCGTTTTTTCTCCGCTCAGATTAGCAGTCTGTAATTTTGGTAATCGGCAGACAACGGCTCAGGGATGAGCTGAAAGTAACTAATTTTTGTGCTTTTTATTACTTTAAACCATTACCAGAGAAAACGACCTTGCAATCTGAAAAAAAACGCATGGCTTACTTTCTGAGCCAATATCCAGCTATCTCTCACACGTTTTTTCTAAAAGAGATTCTTGGTCTACGACGGCTTGGTTTTGAGATTGAGGTTGCGTCCGTCAACCCACCCGACCGGACAGTGTCTGAACTACCTCCTGTGGAAGCACAGGAAGCTGCGAGCACCTATTGCCTTAAACGAACGACCATCTGGGAAGCTATTTGCTTAGTAGTAACTATGATCTTCGTATACCCGGCGGTGTTTGTTCGCGGCGCCAGAGTTGCGCTCACGATGGGTGGCTGGGACCTAATTCGTAAAATTTACGCGCTCTTTTACACGGTTGAGGCATTTCTTCTCGGTCGCTGGATGAAGAAGCGCCGCTTGCGTCATCTTCATGTTCACTTTGGTGGTTCAGTGGCTACGGTGGCGATGGTGGCCGCTGAGATCTGGAAGTTCGACTACTCACTTACGATTCATGGGCCCGAAGAATTCTACGAAGTTGACTACTGTTATCTTCCCCGCAAGATCGAATGGGCCAAGTTTATCTTTTGCATCAGCGACTTTTGCCAAAGCCAGCTGATGAAGTACTGTGACCCAGCTCACTGGGCCAAGATGCATGTAGTTCGGCTGGGCGTTGACGTTGAAGAGTTCAAGCCCACTTCGCGAGAGTTCGCCCAACCCGCACAGATCGTCTGCGTGGGGCGTTTGGTTCCCGCAAAGGGGCAACATATTTTGCTGCGAGCATTCTCGCTTTTGCACGCCAAGGGCCACGCGGGGCGACTGATCTTCGTAGGCAGCGGCCCGGACATGGAAAGCCTCAAGCGCGAAGCGGCCGCGAACGGGATCGGAGAGCATGTGATCTTTCGCGGCGCGCTCAACCATGATCAGACAAGACAGCAACTGCAGCAGGCCGATATTTTCGCCCTGGCGAGCTTCGCCGAGGGCATCCCGGTAGCTCTTATGGAAGCTATGGCGATGGCGATTCCGTGTGTGAGCACGAATGTGGCCGGCATTCCGGAGCTGATTCGCGACGATGTAGACGGCTTTCTGGTTCCTGCTTCGTCGGTCGAGTCTATGGCCAGCGCAATCGAGTCGCTCCTGGTTGATGGAGATCTGCGGGCGCGGCTGGGCGCCTCGGCAAGGGCTCGCGTGATGGAGCGCTACAACCTGGCTGATAATCTGAAGGTGCTGGCGTCTACTTTCGAAACCTGCTTCCGCTCATAGAAGCCGCGGGGTCCATGACCATCCTCGACTCTAGTCACAATATTTCTGCCGATACCTTTGACGTCTCGATTGTGATCGTCTCGTTCAATACGCGCGATGTGCTGCGCGAATGCCTGGAGTCGGTGGAGCGGGAATCGGCGGGGCTGCGCGTAGAGGTATTGGTTGTCGATAACCACTCTTCCGATGGCTCGCCGGAGATGATCGAGCGCGAATTTCCGCAGGTGCGGCTTTTTCGCAGCGAGGTAAACCTGGGCTTCGCTTCAGCCAACAATGTGGCGCTGGAAGTGGTCCGGGGGCGGTACCCGGTGCTTCTGAACTCGGATGCCTTCCTTCGCGCCGGTGCGCTCGCGCTGGCGGTGCAGTACATGGATGAGAATCCTTCGGTGGGGTTGGCGGGGGCCCAGCTGGTGGGACGCGATGATGCGTGGCAGCCGTCGGCACGGATGTTTCCTTCGCTGCTGACCGATTTCTTCGTCATGACGGGGCTGGCAGGCAAGTTTCCCAAGTCGCGGCTGTTCGGCAGGTTTGATCGGACGTGGGCGGATCCGATGGTGGCGTGCGAGTGCGACTGGGTGCCGGGGGCCTTCTCGATCATCCGGGCGGAGGCGCTCAAGAAGGCCGGGCTGTTCGATCCGGAGTTCTTCCTCTACTCGGAAGAAGTAGACCTGTGCCGGCGTATCAAGGATGCGGGGTACAGGATCATGTACTGGCCAGACATCGTGGTGACGCACATCGGCGGCGAGTCGTCGCGGCAGGTGAAGTCGCTGGAGATGTCGAAGGCCGGTGCGCAACTGGTGCTGTGGCGCATGCGCAGCACGTTGCTCTACTACCGCAAGCATCACGGATGGGGCGCGTGGTGGGAGAAGATGCTGGAAATCGGGCTTTATCAGCTGGTGGTGCTGCGCAACAGCTTCAGCAGGGACGAGCGGCGTCAGGCCCGGGCGCGGGAACATCGCAAGCTGATTGCGCTGATGGAGCAGGCGTGGAGCGACACGCAGGGCGGGCGGGTTTCGCCGCCGAGGCCGTGGTAATGAGCAGGGGGCTGAAGCGACCGCTGAGCAGGGCGCTGGCGTCGGTGCTGAGGGCGACGCGCGGGGTGCGAAAAAACCTGACGCGGCTCTATGCCCATGCGGGGCTGTCGGCGGATGTGGCTGGGGGGGCGCCGGCATCGCTGGTGATCGAGGGGCGAGCGTTCGTCGATGGCACGCGCAATATCCGATTCGGTGAGAACGTGCTGCTGTATGCGGGGCTGCATCTCGAAACGCAGCATGATGCGCGGATCGATATTGGGGACGATGTGGTGATTTCGCGCGGCGTTCACATCGTGGCCATGGCCGGGGTCACCATTGGCGCGGGCAGCATGATCGGCGAGTACTCGAGCATTCGCGATGCGAACCACCAGCGCAGCGAGGAAACGACCATCCGGCAGTCGGGGCACACGGCCAGGCCGATCGTGATCGGCCGCGAGGTGTGGATCGGGCGTGGGGTCACGGTGCTTGGCGGGGTAACGATCGGCGATGGGGCGACGGTGGGCGCGAATGCTGTGGTTACCAGGGATGTGCCGCCGGGGGCGACGGTGGCTGGGGTTCCGGCGATGCCGATCAGGTCGCGGAGGGCCTCGAGCTAGACCTACCCCCTTTCCCCCCTAATTCTGTAACCGTTTGATTTCGGTTGGCTTAGGATATGGGTGCTCTGTAACGATGATTATGCACTTGACACAGAAGGACATTTCTGAGAGGATGTTTATGTCGAGGCAAGATCATGAACCTGATAGACGTAACCAAACAGTTCGGTACCGATGAGCAATGCTTGGCCTACCTTGAGGCTATGCGCTGGCCTAATGGCGTGCGGTGCCCGACTTGCGGGAATAACCGTATCAGCCGGATCGAGCGCAAGAGCGACACAAAGAATGTCCGCAAGAGCCTCTATCAATGCCTTGAACCCACCTGCAAGCAGCAGTTCTCAGCCACGTCCGGCACGATCTTCAATGACTCGCACCTTCCCTTGAACAAGTGGTTCATGGCCCTTGCAATCGTCGTAGACGCGAAGAAGGGCATGAGCGCTAACCAGTTGAAGGAACACCTTGGCATCGGCTCTTATCGCACCGCGTGGTACATGGCGCACCGCATTCGTAAGGCAATGGAAGACAACGGCGGTGCTGGCCTGAAGGGAATCGTTGAAGTCGATGAGACATACATCGGCGGCAAATCAAAGCGCCGTGGTGGGACCGCACGGAACCAGAAGCCTCGCAATGAGAAGTTCGATATGGTCAGCTCAATGCGCGAGCGCAAAGGCCGCGTGAAGTTCGTTCACATTCCAGACGGCAAAGCGGCCAGCATCGGGAGCGCCGTAGACAAGCACATCGACCCAAAGGTGAAGCGGATCATTACCGATGGTGCGGCAGTGTACAACTTCGCTCTGCATCATCGCTTTCGCCCCAAGCATCAGGCTGTGAATCACAACGTCCAGTGGATCGTGCCGGGAACCGACATTCACACGAACACAGTAGAGTCGTCATTCTCGCTCTTAAAGCGCGGCCTGATAGGGAGCTTTCATCGTGTCTCGATAAAGCACCTTCACCGCTATTTGAGTGAATTTGAGTTCCGCTTCAACGTTCGCAAGGCTAACGACCGCTTCAGCGATACGCTGCGCCGTATGCTTGGCATCCCGCCGATGCCCTACGTCGAGCTTATTGCTGTCCCGAAGGCTCAGACCGAGGGGCCTTTTTAGGCGGGACTATCGGCTCCAGGTTCCCCCGTTTACCTTTTATCGTGGAGGTCTTTTCTGGCTTCTGGTCTAACATCTTGCGGAGAAGATCGTCGAACGGTTCCTTTTCAACCTGCATCTCCAGATGGTACCTCCGGCTGACTAGTAGGCGCTACCTGCTTGCGCTTCAGCGCCTTGATGGTTAGCTCGATATGATCGCGAAGCATGTCCAGCTCATCTATGCTGACTTTTCCCCGGATGTGAAGATCTGCGGTAGCCTCCATCGAAAGTGGAAACGAATACGACAAAACGCCTCCAGCGGGAGTTGAAGGGGGCAGTGCAGGTGCAGCAGAATAAGCAACGGGTATAGGGGCTGCTGCCATAGGTGGTTGCTCCGGTACTAGAACAGTCTCAGTGTAGCGTTTAGGCATGTTTTTAACAAGCTCTATGTTCTCCCTGTAAACACTGATTACCTCGTCCGCTGCCTTGGGCAGGAAGCCTTCCTTTATGAGATGGTGTTTTAGGGTGCTCTCGCTTGGCAGTGATTCTCCGAACTGCTGCCGAAGCGACTCGAAGAAGGGGGGAGCGAAGATCATCCGACGAAGCGCCTCATTCCTTTCAGTCCCATCCTCAAGTTCGTAAAAGACTACAGCATCTTCGGTGATCCGCATTGCTTCGCCAGGCCCTTCTAGGATGCCATATTGGCGCAAAGCACCAATAATACTTAGCGCCCTCCCGCTCATACTGGAATACCCCAAGTCCTCTGCCACCGCCGCCTTGGGGGCAGGGTGGGTGTGCTCTTTTGCATATACCTTGCGTCCCTTTTCAACGGCCTCCGAAAAACTAATTTGCGGGCAATTGGGACTCCGATGTGTCGCCATCTCCTCTACCTCCAAACCAAGAGTATAGTCTGAGTACCACAGAGTCAAGATGGAGTAAGAAGTTATTCTCGCATACTCTTGCAATTAACCTCGATCCGTGATTCTATGGTTCCAGAGGTCTCATTATGATCAGAAGAGTCCAGCCTGTTGTCATCACGTTCACCGTGGCGATGGGCACAAACAGTAAGGCCTGATCCGGTTTCTCTTGGCCGAGTGTCGGATCAGGCCGTGGTGAGCTTCCTTACGTGGAGGGTGCCTGTCTGGTGACAGTGTCGGGATTTATACCCCGTAGCAATTCCCTGGACGGAATGGAGTTCGATTCTCCCGCCCTCCGATTTCTAATTGTAAATTGTTGCATCGTTGGGGGCCGTGTGTCCATCATCAAAATGGAGGGATTGGGACCAGAAGAGGTAGAGGTCGAATCCCGAGCAATTCAATTGTTTAAAGACCACTCCGCAGAATTGGTCGCGGAATACCGTTCCAAGTTTGGGATTGTGGTCGGGACTGATTTTGCCCGAGAGCTTTTTCCCGACTATGCTGTCGACCTAGGGAGTCGCCTTCGTTTTGCTGCCGCCGTACAGCGTTCAGCAGCAGCTCTCGCAGATTTAGTATTTGACCAGATGCTGGCGGAGAAGAAAGGTAGCGCCGTTCTTTTTACAGCAGGCGGAACTGGAGCAGGGAAAACGTCATCGATCCGAGCAAACGGAGACTTCATAGACGCTGGAATTATTTTCGACGGCAACTTTAACAGTTGGGGTTCTTCTAAGAAAAGGGTCGAGAAATCATTGCAATTTGGGTGTAAAGTTGCGATAATCTTTGTACACCGGCACCCAGTTGAGGCGTATATGCAAGGAGTCATCCCCCGAGCGCTGGTAGAGGGAAGGACTGTTGCAATTGACGCTCATTTGAGGATGCACAGCGACTCCATCTCAACTTTTTTAAGAATTAACCGCAAATTTGCGGACAACAAAAATGTGTCTTGTATGGTCTTAAACAATACAGGGCACGAAATTGAATCGTTTGCCGCCGATATTGACTATTTAAAGTCGGTCAAATACGATTCGGATGCGTTAAGAAAGACGCTCCAAGAGGAACTTTATTATGCGCGCTCCCAAGGTCAAATCTCGCAAGCCATCTATGAGGCTTCAGGCGGAACACAGACCGGCTAGGGTAGAACAGGGGTATCACTCTCATCCTGCTTCTGCCTCTCAGCTCGCAGCGCAGTTCTGCGATGAAATGATTCAGAATCTCCGGACGAATGTTTCGGCGCAAAAACGTCGAACTGCTGATCGACCCATGTAGAAGATCTCAATAACAAGTCCAAAGGCAGCCTATTTTCAGGGCTGCCTTTGTTGTTTTAACCCCTGTCACGGCACTGTAATTGCACCAAATATTGTGCATCTGTGTCAAGTGCATAATCATCTCTGTAACCGTTTGATTCAAGGATACTTGTGGTCTTCTTCTTTCTTTTCAATTAGGTAGCAGTCTGTCAGACTAGAAAGCCCGCCAATGATTGCGGGCTTTTTTCATCTCTATTTCTATTTTATGAGATCGGGAGAAATCGTCGGCCAAGTATTTCGCCGGTTGAGCGACTTCTCATCTCATGGGTCCCGAATCAGGTCGTCCGCCGGTTTACCAGTCTCGCAGTCTAGATCCGCTTGATGGTCACGAACCACGCCGGTGCGCCGTCGCGGTGGAATCTCGTGTGAATCCGGTCAGGTTCGAGGGCAAGGAGGTTCCATCCACTGCCGGGGCTGAACGCCGCTCTCAGCGTTTCCTGACTGACGGGGTGCGGACCAGTGTCAGGACCATCGTCACTGAAACACAACACATACACGGTTCCGTCGCGCTCGGTTACTGACGCCAGACTGGCCACGTATCGTGGCCGCTCGTCGTCGTCGAAGGTGTGGAACAGTCCGCAGTCCAGCACCGTGTCAAACCTGCGCCCCAGACGCTCCATATGGAGCGCGTCGGCGGTGGCGAACTCGACGACTCCACCGTCGTTAGTCTTCTTTTGGGCGGCCTTCATTCTCGCGGCTTTCTCGCGGGCGGTCGCCAATGCCGTCTCAGCCACGTCAACACCCAGAACCGGCAATCCCAGCGAGGCGATGAGAAGAGCGTGTTCGCCGGTTCCGCAGCCCGCGTCGAGCACTGCTCCGGCGAACCCCCCTTTGGAGGCCAGACGCACGATTGCCGGCTGCGGCCGGCCAATGTCCCAGGGCGCGGGGCCGTCGCTGTAGGACGCATCCCAAGGCTTGCCCGTCATCCGTTCGTGACTGGTTGGGCTCCGGCCACTGAAGGGATCGTTGAACGGATTGTCAGCGGGGGTTCCGGATCGCTCCGACATCTTCGTTTCTCCTGCAACTGCCGGGCTTACTTCTTTTTGGCTGCCCGTTGGGCGAGCGCTGCGGAGTTGGCCGCCACCGCGGCGCGAATGAGTTGCCTGAAGGCAGCTTCGTCGATCTTCTCCCCTTCGCGGAGGTCGATCGCACGCCGCACGTTCCCTTCGAGGCTGGAATTGAAGAGCTTCTTCGGGTCTTCGATGGAGGCTCCGCGAGCAAAGGTGAGCTTCACGACCTGCTTGTACGTCTCTCCCGTGCAGACGATGCCGTCATGAGACCAGACGGGAGTGCCGGGCGACGCAGGCTTCGCCCATTTCCATTCCTCCTGGATGCCGGGGTCGGCATCGTGGATGAGCTGACGGAGATGAGCGAGGGTCTTCCCGCGCCAGTCCCCAAGTTGCTTAATTTTTTCGTCGATCGATGCAGAGGCTGATTCCACGGAGACGATTCCTTTCATCGACAGGTCGTCCTTTCGGACCTGAATTTTGCTCCAACTCTTTCGCACATATTTTTAGCTGCGCTCAGCGTAACCTGCAACTTCAGCTCGCGATCTTGCGCTCGATGGCGGAGAGCCTGGCCGCGGTCGCGTCGTCCAATTACCGGAGCCTAGCCGACTTGAACGAAGCCGCAGGCGCCGCGGACGCTGCGGCGTGGGCCTCCGAGTAGTCTTTCTGCCGGTATAAGGTGTGGGTCACAAGGAGATTCTTGTGACCCATTTACGCAGGATCATGCTGGAGGCACTCCAGCGCCGCAACTACTCTGATGTGACCAGCCGCCGCGCCTTCCGGCGTCCCGAGAACCCATGAGCAGGCCCGCCATGGAGGTGGCCGACATCCTCCGTGCGCAGGGCCACCCGTTCCTGGAACACTATCAGTCCAGCTTCAGCTATCAGCAGCTGAAGGCATTCCGGGCCATTCTGCGGTGCCGCACTGCCGCCCTCGGCGGACACATCGATGTCTGCCTCAAGTGCGGTCATGAACAGGGTATCTCTTATAACTCCTGTCGAAATCGCAGTTGCCCGAAGTGCCAGGCGCAGGCTCGCGAACGATGGCTCGAGGCACGGCAACAGGAATTGCTCGAGACCGGCTACTTCCACGTCGTGTTCACCGTGCCTCACGAACTCAACCCGCTAGCACGCAACAGCCCGGCCCTCTTTTACGACCTGCTGTTCGCGGCCAGTTCCCAGACCTTATTGGAGGTCGCAGCCGATCCAAAACGCCTCGGCGCCGAGATCGGCTTCCTCTCCATCCTGCACAGCTGGGGTTCGAACCTCCTGCTCCACCCGCATGTCCACTGTGTCGTCCCCGCCGGAGGATTCTCCCCCGACCACCAGCGCTGGATCCATACCCATCCGCGCTTCCTGCTGCCCATCCCCGTGCTCCGCCGCGTCTTTCGCGACAAGTTCCTCTTCGCACTGAAGCACCTCTACAGCAACGGATCGCTCGACTGCAGTGGTCCCGCTGCTGCGTTTCAGGAGCGGGAACTGTTTACCGAACTGATGGAGCGATTGCAGCGCAAGAGGTGGATCGTGTATGCCAAGCCGCCCTTCGGCGGACCCGCACATGTGCTCCGCTACCTGGGCCGCTATACCCATCGCATGGCCATTTCCAATCACCGCCTGCTGGCCTTCGACGGAGAGCGCGTCAGCTTTCGCTGGAAGGACTATGCCCATGGCGGCAAGCAGCGCATCATGACTCTCGATGCCACCGAGTTCCTGCGCCGCTTCTTCCTCCACGTGCTGCCAAAGGGCTTCGTGCGCATCCGCCACTTCGGACTGCTCTCCAACCGCTTTCGAAGCCGCAGCCTCCTGCTGGCCCGAAGGCTGCTGGCGCGCGATGGCCGCGATCCGCTTCCGCCACCTAAAACTCCAGCCGCTAACGCTCCGCTCTGGCACTGTCCCCGATGCGGCGGTCCCATGGGTGTGGCGCGGAGTCTGACAGCCGCCGAGCTATCCCTATCAACACATATCGATTCGTCATGATGCTCCACGCAAAGCCGGACCCTCGACTTGCTCCCGGCGCGCCGACCCATTCGTGTCTCCAACCCATCCCCTGCGCTCAGGCCATCGCCCTTCTATATCCAAAGCAAGCCCTCGACCAGCGACAACTCATCTATGGACACACCAGCTTTCATCAACATCGCTACCGATTCTTGCACCACAGAACACTGCAACCGGTCCCCGAGCCTTATTCAATATCCATAGATCCCAGGCAGATCACCGCGTCCGCTTAAAACGCCTGCGCCTTCCTTCAAGTCCCCTTATCGAAACCGCCTCGAATCATCGTCGAGCCTCCCCCGGGGCTTATTTCTCGAGGCGCTTCCGATGAAGGCTAGCGACTTGAGCCTCCCCCGGGGCTTATTTCTCGAGGCGCTTCCGATGAAGGCTAGCGACTTGCGGGTACTAATTCTGACTGGGAAATGTCCCACAATCGCAATCCTATTTTAATGATGGACGGCTCAGCTGTAGTTCTTGAAACCTGCATTCGCCATTCCACGTTGTGCTTCCGGGTTCTTCATAAAGGTCTCCCATACGAAGGCGGTACGAGCATTTTCTGCCATGAGCATCGTGATCCCGGCGTCGATGCCGACGATGTCAGTGTCATACCATTTCTTCAATGGATTGAAGGCATCGATGAAACCGTAGTTGCTCCAGGTTTGCGGGTAATGATTTCTGATGTTTTTCAGGACACGCATAGTTGCGTCAGGCAGAAACGGCAGCGAGCCTCCAGTGGCCGCCGGAACCACGGTTCCATCAATAGGGCCCATAGCCGGGGGACCACCCCAGATCACGTAGCCTTTGTCGGAGTCGGAGGCCGTGATACCCCAGAGATCATCGCTATAGTCGGGAAAAATCCTGCCCAGCTCCACACAGAATCGGTGGTGTACTTCGGTGGCAATAGCTGAGTTCTGAAAATAATCCGCGTACTTGTCGCGCTTGTGACGGAAGTCGAACCAGGCCTGAGAGTACTGATGCACAAAGAGCGGCGCAAACGACCCGATGTAGCGCAGTCCGTCGTACTCGAAGGCTGTCCGTTTCCAGGCGAGCCATGCTTCAGGCCACAGGGGATGAGTGGAAGAACCCATTCCGAGCAGATAGATCATCATCAATTCGCTGTAGTAATCCCACTTGGAAGAGAGGAACCCGAACTCCGGCGTCCATCCCATGGGCAGCACCGTGATGTCTTCTGAGAGCCAGGTCCAGTCCACGCGGTCAAAAATTGCATGAGCAAGCTGGATGATGTCGCGATCTTGAAAGTGCTGACGGCAGGTGAGAATGCCGCAGAGCAAGATTGCGGTGTCGATGGAAGAAACTTCGGAGTCCCATACTCTTTCGCCTGTATTGATATTGGCAAAGTGAAAGAAGAATCCGCGATGCGTCGGCAGCTTCTTCCAAAGAAAATCGAGTGTCGTACGAACGCGCAGGCGTGCGTCCTGACGGGAGATGAAGCCGCGCTTTTCTGCAATGCAGATTGCAGTCAGTCCAAAACCGGTGGACGCAATGCTGGCCACGATACTGGTGTCTTGTATGTGTACGTTGCAGCGATCTTTGATCAGTCCGGTCTGCGGATTGGCCTGTTCCCAGAAAAAGAGGAAGGTTTTGTGTTCAAGATCGTCCAGAAATTGCTCATCCTCTTGCGAAAAGGCGCTCTGCGCAGGAAGAGGTGCTGACTCTCCATGGCTTCTGTCAGCCTGTTGTTGCGCGGCCACCTCTGCCAACAAGGGAAGGACCTTCCATTGCGCCAGCGGTAGACCGAGGGAGACGCCGGCCATCTGGCGGAGCAGTTGGCGCCGGGAAGTGCGATTATCGCTCTGGACGGTTACTTTGCAAATTTGCGCCGTGTCGCTTCCGTCGATCCCGTCTGCCCTTTCATCCATGCTCATTCAGGCCATCCGTAATTGCCCAACTGATTCCGAGCAACAGCTTGTATTGAATAATAGATGCAGTGATGCTTTCATGAGAGCGGCCCGAGGCCCTGGGCGGCGTCTAGTCCAAGTTGCGCGTCCAACTGTCTGTTTGCCGGTGTTGCATGACGGGAAAGAAAATTGTCTGGGCGATGATCGCAGTTGCGGCAGCCGTAGTCATTGTGCTGTTGCTGCGCGCGCACTGGTTGAGGTCTATCTCCGTGGGTCGATCGATCACAATAGAAGGCGCAGTGATCCAGCGTGATGCTGACACAAAGAAGGAACTGCCTATAGCAGGTGTTGCGATCACAGCATCGGATGGCGCAAAGAGTGCGACGACTCAGTCAGAAGCCTCGGGATATTTCAAGCTTGTTTTGCAAAAAGGAGTGTTGTCCGGGAAGCCTGTGATGGTCAATTTCCGGCATGCGTCCTACGAGCCGCTCGACTTGAGTGTGCAAACTGGAAGATTGGAGACGCAGAACGAGCTATACATCGCGGCAATGGTCCCCCTCCCTGCGAAGACCGGAACTGGGCCCAGACGCCCGGAAAATGTGGTTTCGAATATCCGGGTGAGATACACGACCAACTCCAGGACCGAGACGAATGTGGGTAGCGCAGTCAAGACCTTTCAGGTCGTCAATAAAGGAAATGTACCCTGCAATGATCAGTCTCCATGTTCTCCGGATGGGAAGTGGAAGGCTTCAGTCGAGTCAGCTTCGCTGGATGCCGGAGCCGACAACACGTTCGAAAATGTCCGCACCTCCTGTATTGCGGGACCGTGCCCGTTTACCCGGATTGACTCGAGTGGATTTATTCATGGCGGCCGCAACATCCGTGTTTCAGCTCTGAACTGGTCAGATACGGCCACGTTCCTGCTGGAGGCTGAGGTTTATCACGCGGCAATCAGCTCCAACGTCCGCGAATTGTACCCCGTCATCTTTGGACGGACTCTCAACTTTACCCTGCCCCCTACTCAGGAAGGCGTGAGCCTTGAAGCCGAGATCGATGGCTCGCCCATGGTATTCCCGCTAGGCCCCGACCTCAATTTAAGCTGGGCCACCTGCACTGTTCGCACTGGCACCGATAAAGAGAAGACCACAGTCTACCGCTGTGAACTTAAGCCGGATTACCGGTTCTGATTTTCCCAGTGACATGGATCACGTGGGGCTGGAACGGTGCGGAGGATTAGTAACGCGAAACACGCTTCGCGCCAACCAACCAATTTTGGTTAGTGCGGCGTCTCGCCAGAGCCGAGGGGGTGTCTGGGTTTTCATTTTTCCTGGAGTGGTGGAACGGCGAAAATCTCTAGATGTCCAATTTTTTTGGCGCGAGGTCGCTGAGATATTTTGTCATCGCGGTCTCCAGATTGAAGTGCATGCCTTCGCGTCCGAGGGCATCGCCTAGAGAGGATTTCTGGATCATCGAGAGCACCTCTGGATTCATTCCCACCAGCCATAAGCGAATGCCACGCTCACGGTGTTTCTTTTCGGCGTCGGCCAACATCTTGAGTGCGGTGTACTCAAGATCGAATACAGCACTCAAATCGATGGCGATGATCTTGGGCTGCGCTGTTTCAATCTGCATCCAGATCTTGTGCCCAAGCTGCTCGGCGTTCGCGAAGAAGATTCGTCCCTCGGGCTTCAGTATCAACAAGCCGGGGAAGTTTTCGTCTTCGGGATGTTCTTCGGAGCAGGGCCGAAACACGTTTGTGCCCGGCTTGCGTCCGAGCACGTGCAACGGCGGATTCGCGACCTGGTAGGCGAGCGCCACGATTGACGTGATGATCGCCACGATGATTCCCTTCAAGGTTCCTACGAACATAACACCGGCGAAGGCAATCAGGGCCCATATGAACTCTGTTCGGCGGACGCGGAGAATTTCACGGAACTCCTCGGGCTTGATCATGCCCACTGAATAGACAATGACGACGGCTGCGAGCGTGGCTTGCGGCATCAAGGCGATCAGCGGCGCAAGCAGAAGCATGGTGATGAGGGCCATAGCGGCGGTTACAAGTTCCGCCATCTGAGTACGCGCGCCAGCGAGTCGGTTTACGGCAGTTTGCGTAGTTCCACCTCCGCCTGGCATAGCCCCGAGCAGACCGCCTCCGACATTTGCCATTCCGGTTGCGAGCAGCTCCCGGTTTGACCGCGGCTGTGGCTCGTCATTCCTGGCGAAGGCACGTCCCGCAGCAATGGTCTCGGTGAAGCTCATCAGGGCAATGCCTAAAGCGCCGGGCCAGAGTTGCGTTGCCAACGAGAGAGAGGGGGCAGTAAATGAGGGCAGTCCCCGAGGAATGTAGCCGACCAGATCAACACCGTGTGAGCCCAGTTGCAGGAAATAAGCACCGCCAATTCCTGCTGCCACTGCAATGAGCGGAGCGGGCGCCTTCGGCGCGAAGTGTTCCACCCCGATCAAAATCAGGATCATGCAGACGCCGACGGCCAATGTGATCAGCTTTGTTTCCGGAACGCCCCGGATTGTAGAAAGCAAATGCTGGAGGAAGGTTCCCCTGGCTAGATGAATGCCCAACAGCTTGGGGACCTGGTCGAGGATGATTACGACGCCGATGCCGGCCTTGAAACCGATCAGGACAGGCTGAGAAATGAAGTTGGCAACGAAACCGAGCCGCAGGAAGCAAGCGACCACGAGCATCGCTCCAACCAGAACGGTCAGGGAGGCTGCGGCCCTCGCGAGGGACTCCTCATTTCCGTTCGCGACTACTGCCTCAAGCTGGGTAGCGGTCAGGATGGCGATGGTCGTAGTCGTACTTACACTCAGGACCCTTGACGTGCCAAGGAATGCGTAGATGGCCATCGGCAGACAGGCCGTATACAGGCCTACCTGAAGCGGCAGGCCGGCAATGCTGGTATAGGCCATCGATTTCGGGATGACCACCGCCGCAGCCGTCAGCCCGGCGATGATATCGGGCCGCAACCAGTCTTTGCGGTATGCGAGCAGCCAGTCAGGGATACCGAAATACGCGCGCTGTCCTGTAGCTGGTGGCATTGGTTTCTCGTGCCAGGCCTTGCCAGAGCACCTGAATCCAGGTTCTGGAAAGAGTGGCTTCCGTTAGCCAAAACAGTCAACTGGGAAAACTGCCAGTCCAGGCGGACTTCTTATTGGTGATCCTTCGTTTCGCCAGCCGGCCCCGGTCGGACACCGCAAAATCGCGGTGTCGGCCGGCGGTCGCTGCGGGGTCTTGTCAGGCCGGTCTCCTCGAAAAAAGCCGCCAGAGGAGATGGCCTTTCCACATCAACAATCCGGTAAGGACCATGAGAGGAAAGAAGACGAACCGGGTGGGCGGCGCGTACTGGGGAAGCTTTTCAAACGGACTGTAGATATATCCGTAGATCGGAATGCTGAGGATGATGTGGATCCAGCGAAAAATGGAACGCGGCGGGACATTTGCTCTCATGGTCAGGCCTCCTTTCGACGGCGGTGTTATTCGAGACCGGCGACAACCTGTTCCAGGTTGCCCATGAACTTCTTCCAGCCGTACTGAGCACCCTTGTAGTTGGCCTCTTGATCGGGACGGAAGCCAGCCTGCTCCACACGCACATGGGTACCGGAATCGGTCGGCGTCAGCGAAAACGTGACGACGCTCTCCGAGCCTAAAGTGCCCCACGTGTAAGAAAGAGTCGTGAAGGGCTCTACAGCGAGAACCTGGCAGTCAATGACACCATTCCAGTTCGCCACAGGGTCCATGCGCAGGCTGAACGAGTGTCCTGCAATTGGCTGAAAGTCATTCTTCATCAGCCATTGCTCGATCAAAGAGCTTTCGGTGAGGGCTCGCCACACTTTCTCTGGCGGGTGAGGGTATTCTTTTTCCACGATCACGGAGCGGGTAGAAGTATCGGGCGTCGTCATTTGTCCATCCTTTCCAGAACCTCTGCGAGGCGATCAAATCTGTTTTGCCAGAAAGCGCCGTAGTCTCCGATCCAGTCCACGAGCGGCGCGAGAGCTTCGGGCCGGGCGTGGTAGTGGGTCTCGCGCCCCTGGCGGCGATTGTGCACCAGCCGGGCACGCTTAAGCGCGGACAGGTGCTTGGAGACCATCGGCTGAGACACACCGGCGCGCTCCGTCAAAGCGTGAACGGTCTGCTCGCCGTCGCGGGTGAGCCGTTCGTAGATGGCTCGGCGAGTGGGATCGGCCAGGGCCTTGAAGACGCTGTCGGGAGAGCTTCGCATGCACAAACCATAACCAAACGGTTATGATTTGTCAATAGCCCTGATTTAACGTGGTGCTCACTGCTCCATGCGTGAATCATCGCCAGATCTCTGCGAGGTGAGCGTGTCGAAAGATAACAGTGTTTCAGTGGCCGGGCTGCTCGCCGGGCACCGGGGCGACGTTCTGGAGGTAGTCTTTGCCCTTGTCGGTGATGTCGAAGTGCTGGCCTAACGGAAAGCTCGGAGGCAGATCGGCAATTGGCTTTTTGTTCCTGATCAGTCCGATGTCGCGCAGGTGGCGTAATTCCTTCTGCAGACTGCTATCACGCCGGTAGTTGAGATCGGGGTGGTCGCGCAGGTTGCGGAGGTGAGTGAGTTCGATGGGCGGTAGATCGACATAGGATTGCTGGCGCGACTGCGACCAGGTTTCGAGGCGCTGCAGGATGGTCTCGAGCAGCTCGCGATCGGAGCGAGCAGGGGGTTGAGCGGGGTTGGAAGCCTGCACGGTCTTGAGGGTCTGTTCGAGGTCGGGCCACCACCTGGCGAATGAGCGCTCGAGGCGGTCGGTGGGCTTGGGGTTGTCGCGGATGCTGTTGATGCTTTCGACGAGGCGGTAGGTGCCTTCGCGATCGGCGCGGACGTGTTGGAACTGAGCGAGCGGGGAGCGGTCGGAGGCCGGCGGCAGCTCGTCGATGAGATAGGGGACGACGCGCGACGAGGCGAATTTTTCGCGATGGCTCCGGCTTCGAAGAGCAGCCAGGGCGACTGCCAGTTGTCGCGGGTGAGGCAGAGGATGCCGAACTCGGACTGCTCGAGCTCGGTGCCGAGGCGCTGGGCCCAGGCTTCGCCGGGAGTGATGTGCTCGGAGACGAAGACCTGTACGGCCTCCTCGAAGAGATCCTGCAGAAGCGACTTGAGGCCGAGGGCGGCGGCCTTGCTGCGGTCTCCTGACCAGCTGGTGAAGATGCGCATGGGCGGCTCCGATTCGTCTGGAATGGTCTCACGAATGAGGGCGTGGTGTGTACCCGGCGGGTGTGCCGGGCGTGTTCGGGCATTGAGCCTGCGATGCGGCGCGCAGTGGTAGAGTCTATTGCGTGACGGGGAGGCAGACTATGCCGGAGTACGAAAAGAACGACGTCCATCACAAAGCGCTTTCCATCAACCTTGATCCCACGACCTTTGGCTCGTTTGCCGAGATTGGCGCGGGGCAGGAGGTGGCGCGGTGGTTTCTGCTGGTGGGCGGTGCTTCGGGCACAGTGGCGAAGACCATCTCGGCGTATGACAAGGAAGTCAGCGACGATCTTTACGGGGCAGGGACACGCTATGTTTCCAAGCCACGCCTGCAGGCCATGCTCGAAAGCGAGTGGAAACAACTGGTGTCGCAGTTACAGGACACTCGGGGAAGCAGCACCAAGTTTTTCGCGTTTGTCGACACCATCTCCGCGCGGAACTATTCCGGAACGAATGACGCCCATGGCTGGGCAGGCTTGCGCTTTCAGCAACAGCCCGGCGGAGCGCCCAGCGATGTGATTCTGCATGTCAACCTGAGGGATCCGAGCAACGTGCAGCAGCAGGAAGCGGTTGGGATTCTGGGTGTGAATCTGATCTATGCCGCCTTTAATGCTGTGGCGTCGGCGGAGGAGTTTCTGCGCAGCGTATTCGAGGAATTGGGGCGCCACAGGATCGAGGTCGACTGCGTGGAGTTGGCGGGACCGGCGTTCGACGGCTGGGACAGGGACGAGGTGCATGCCTTTCTGGTCGCAGGCGGGTTCGCTGAGGCTGTGGTATTCACGGCGGACAACCAACTGGAGCCGGCGAATGAAATGCTCTACAAGCGGGCCCTGGTGCTGGCACCGGGAAGATTCGACAACGTGTACAGCCTTCACGCGGACCTGATCGAGGACACACTGGCGCAAATGCCAGAAGAGGAATTGAAGGAGAGTAAAGGCGGACTGGGATTATTCTGCCTATCTGTCGCCGGCCTCAGCACCCCGGACAAGGAAGCGTCGATCAAGGAAATTCTGGAACACGTGGTGAGGTTGCAAGGGCTGGGCTACGGAGTGATGGTGTTTCGCGATCGGGAACTCTACACCATGAGCGCGTTTGCGAATCGCTACACCAAATTGCGGATTCACTTCGCGGTTGGACTTTCTGTGCTGGTTCGTGTTCTGGAGGACGGCTACACGGGCCTCGCCGGCGCGCTGCTGGAAGCACTCGCGCGGATCTTCACGCAAAATGTCCGAGTGAGCGTGTATCCGATGACGATCGAAGAGGCGCGGAGTCGAGCAGCCAACGATCGGCTTTCCGAATGGAGGTTTATAGAGACGGACGGAATGGTCACTGCCGACAACCTGCATCCTCCAGAGCCGATCAATTCGCTGTATCAATATCTGCTCAAGAGCGAATTTATTCTCGTGGGGAAGCCTCGCAAGGCAACGCCGGCGTGACATGAGCTTAGCGTGCTCCGTCCCTCGTTGAAACGCGCCTGAGCCAAGTGCCTGCCCGCACAGAATCAGCTACTCATTGCGCTGGTTCCGTGTGAGCAGGGGCGCCATTGTCTCGAAGATGCCATCATTCCTGATCAGCTTGTGAAAGAGAATGGCTCCGACATGCATCAGAATGGTCGCGAAGAAGGCAAAGGCCAGGTAGTGATGTGCCCGCCACAACCAGGTATGCAGGGTGGAACTCAAGGGCAGGATGGGCGGCAGATGCACGCTGCCGAAGAGCACTACCGGATAAGACGCGGCGGACAACATACCCCATCCGATAAGCGGCATGCTGATCATCAGCGCGTAGAGGACATACTGTGAGAGCTCTGCGCCCAGCTTGATTGGCTCAGGCAGGTCGGGCGGCAGCGCGGGCGCCTTGTAGATAAGGCGCAACGTCAGGCGGATGAGCACGAGCACCAGGATGGCGATGCCCAGCGGCTTATGAATCTGGACCAGTGTCAGGTATTTCGGGGTAACGGTCGAGACCATGCCCACGCCGATGAAGAGCATGGACAGGATGCAAATGGCCATGAGCCAGTGAAGAAATCGCTGTGGCGCGGTGAAGCGTTTTCGGCTGGTTGTCATTGCTTGGCTCCTGTCGCGTTACCTGGATAGTAGGAGGCTTCGGCTGTGCGGCTGTTGTACGACCGGGAATATGCAGCCGAACGCGCGGCGGGGAACGGGTCATCGGAGGTCGTGATGCCCGCAGGCAAGACAGTCGGGTCGAAATTGATGTTGAGACACGGACCGGTGGGCTCCGGCTCAATTTGCTGGACTGTAAGCGTGCCAACCTCAACTGTGCGCCGATCCGCAGGCCAGGCCTTGTTAGGATCCGCCGTCGGATCACCAGGATTGGCGACTGTCACCACCAATGTCCATCGTTGAGGTCCTGTGGCGACACGCTGGGTAATCTCCTGCTCCAGGTAATTGGGACCACGTTTGGCCAGTTCTTCCGGTGAGATGGGGACAGGCTGGGCCGCCGGAATCAACGACCAGCGTATTGTGTGTTTGGCTCCGGATCCATCCACAAACATAAAGGAGTTGAGACTGTTGTAGCGCTCCTCCGCATAACTCCCGGTCCATGGAGCACTCTTGGCCCAACCGAGGAACGAGAGGAATCCCGGGTGCGCGCCAATGAAATTCTTCATCGCAGCTGGATCCTTGCTTCCGGAGGCGGTCAGCAGTTCGTAGAAGTCCTGCGGCGTCGATACAGGGAAGATGGGCGCATCGATCATGGCCATACGCCACTCCTGCCCATCCGGCGTCTTGATGCTTATGCCGATGCCGCGTACGCGCACCATTGCATCCGCGGCATTTGGATCCGCAGTGGCGAGGTTGAAGCGTCCCACCACCGGATACTGGCCGGGGGTGAAAACGGACGCCTTGGAGAGAGACGAGCCCGCGCCGCTTGCGTCAAAGGTGCCGGTGAAGCAGATGCCTTTGGCGTGGTTGCGACGATGTCCCAATGCCGGGCCGCCGGGAGGCGCCAGCGCCGCAACCAGTTTTTTTGGAGTCAGTCGATGCGGCGACAGCCACCCAGCCGTGTAGGCGAAAGCAACCACAGCTATGCCGATGACCGTGGCGATGAATAGCAGCGGCCCAAGCCGAAATGATTTTGGTGACGCAGATGATTGGACCATTCAAACCTCGTTCCTTGCAATCATGGGATCTCAGGCTGATACCGTCACTGTCCCGCCAGAGATTCTGCGCACACCAGCAGAAGGCCATTCACATCATTGCCCGGTTTCAAGCTGTGAACGTAATGATGCACTCATCATCGCGACGTGTGCTGCTTTTTTTGCAGCAGCGCGCGCACCCCGCCGTGGCTGACTATTGCAACTTCGCGTATTCCGCCTTTGCCTGCTTGTAGACAGGAATCTCGGCGTCGGCGTCTTTCCACAGCGTGAGGAAATCCTTGTACGCTGCCAACTCCCGGACGCGAGCGGCGTCGGCGTCTGCGCCCGTCGAGTTCTTCGCATGCAAGGCGTTCGCGCGGGCCAGGCCAAGGTGGGCCAGCGCTCCCGTCCAGCAGTTCCACACCATGCCGCTGTGATCGAGAATCTTCTGGAACTCGGCTGCCGCTTCCTTGCCCTGACCCGCAGACAGGTACGCCTGTCCGCGAATGTAGGTCGGATACAGGCAGGAAATCTGAGAGATGAATTGGATCGCTCCGTACTCAATAGGCGGCGATGCAAGGCGTAGCTGTTCGATTGCTTCAGCCGGAGCTTTACGGGTGAGCGCCAATTGCCCCTCGATGACAGGTAACCAGATCGACTGTACCTGGGTGTCGAGCGGATAACGCTTGTTCAGGTCCTGCGCCGTGGATCGCGCATGCGCGGTGTCACCCGCCATGGCGTAAGCCAGTGCGGCTTCTACCTGTACCCCCTGGCTGGCGGGGTATAGCTTTAACCCCTCGGCCGCTGCCTGCTTCGCTTCGCCGGAATTCCCAAATGCTGCTTCGCGCAGTGCGGCATTTTCCCACCAGATCGCACCCGTCTCCCTGCTGTCGGCCCGTATCGCCGAATACACAGCCTGCTTCGTTCGCTCGCGTGCTTTGCCCAGATGACCTGCGTACGCGTTGGTATCGGAGTCAAGAGATAGGCTGTAGTTTTCTACCGCGGAGTGGTCCGCAAACCAGTGTTGCTGTTGCGCCATTGCCGAAGCATCCGCAGCCAGGAAGGCGAGGCCATAGAGCGCGTTATGGAGCACGAAATCGTCGAGCTTCCGATCCTGCGCTTCACGGAGGGTTGCTCGCGCCTCGTCGAGGCGCTGCAAAGCCAGCAGGGAGTTGGCGAGGTCTCCATAAGCGCCGACTCGCTCCGGCGCGAGTTGCCGCGCCTGGCGAATCACCTCAACCGCTTTCTCATACTTTCCCTGGAAGCTATAGACACTGCCCAAAGCGGAGTATGCGCTGTCCGATCGGGGATAATTCTCAATCAATTGCTGGTAAGCCTGGGCTGCCTTGTCCAACTCTCCGGTAACGAACTGGAAATAATCGGCGGTGATGATGAGCCTCTCCCGTTCGCTGGCGTGTTGCCGCAACTCGAAGGCTTTTGTGTAATACTCGCTCGCGCGTCCTACCTCGCCCAGGCTGGCGTAGTCTCCGGCTACCGCGTGATATCCAGTGGCAAAATCCGGATCGAGCTGGATGGCGCGTTGATCGTAAACCAGCGCTGCATCGGTTCCCTTCTCCTGATTGATCTTCACTCCCGTGCTGTAGGCCTGCAATGCTTCCAGCGAAGAGGTGGTCGCCTCCGGCAGCGGAACATCGAACTTCTGCACCGTGGCCAGCGACTCGCCCAACTGAACACGCAGCTTCGCCGCAGCGCCACCCATTGCGTTCAGCACCTTTTCCTTGCCATTGGCGGTTACTTGCACCTGCGCCAGCATTTCGCCACTCTGGCAATTGACTGCCTTCAGCGCGAGTACGTACTCGTTTCCAAGGTTCGCGATTGATCCGGCGATATAGGCCTTGCTGCCCACACGCATGCAAAGTTCCCGGGCGACCTCGGGCGTCAGCTTCGTATTGACGGGGAGGGTCATCAGCTTCAGTGTGGACGCGACCTTGTTGTCGGAAAGCACATTCAGGAACGGAGATTGGTTCAGCGCGACTGTGAGCGCGGTCTTCAGCGTGTCGTCAAACACTGCATCGCCGGTCTTGTTATCGAAATCGGCGGCCACGACTGTGTCTTTGTCCGTAAGGAGCCTGTTCTGGCGGGAGCGATAGTACAAACCTGCCGCGACAAGTGCGGCAATCAGCACAACCGCAGCTCCGGCGAGCAGAGGCCAGCGAGTCTTTTTTCGAATAACCGCTGCCGGCGGGCTCAGCGTCACTTCGGACGCCTGCAAACCGGTCTCGCTGTCTATGGCAACCGTGCCCAGTCTCATTGCAGCTGACCCAGAGGCGGCGCCAGCGCTCGAACCTGACGCCGGTACCGCTCTTGAACCCGCTGACTCCGTGGAGCTCGATCTCAGCGCTGAGCCCCGTCCGCTTTCGCTGTCGCGCTTCAGACGTTGCAGTTCCGCCCGCATGTCGGAAGCACTCTGATAACGCAGGTCGCGATCCTTTTCCAGCGCGCGCAGAATCACCGCTTCCAGCCCCGGCGGAACATGCGGGTTCAACTGCGATGGCGGCAGCGGCTCGTCGCGCAAGATGGCGCTGCAAATCTCGCCCGAGCTTTCGCCCTCGAACGGCAGCCTCCCGGTCGCCATCCCGTACAGGACCGCCCCAAACGAGAACAGGTCTGTGCGTGTGTCGAGCTCCCTGGCTCTCACCTGCTCCGGCGACATGTAGGCCACCGTGCCCAGCATCACTCCCGGACTGGTCAGGTGCTGCGGCTCCGGGGTGGGAAGTTCGGTGAGACAATCCGCGCCGGATTTAGCCCTGGCCTTGAATGTCACCATGGCCAGTCCGAAGTCGAGAATTTTGGCGTGACCGCGCCGGGTGACAAAGATGTTCGCGGGCTTGATGTCGCGGTGCACGATGCCTTCGCTGTGCGCTGCGTCGAGCGCATCGGCGATCTCGATGGCGATGGGAAGGAGCCCGTCCATGGCCATAAGCCGGCCCTGGATGCGGTGTTTCAGCGTCGTGCCGTCGAGGAACTCCATCACGATGAAGGTCCGGCCGTCTTCCTCGCCAATGTCGTGGACCGTGCAGATGTTGGGGTGATTGAGCGCCGAGGCCGCGCGGGCCTCACGGCGGAAACGCTCAAGAGCCAGCGGGTCGTTGGCCAGATCATCGGGCAGAAACTTCAGCGCCGCAAAGCGTCCGAGGCGTATATCTTCTGCCTTATAGACGATGCCCATACCGCCGCCGCCGAGCCTTTCCGAGATGCGGTAGTGCGAGATCGTAGTGTCGATCATCTCGGTGCAGTCCGGGGGAAATGAACGTGATGATACGGATGAGGCGCAAAGGCGTCAACGACGGCAAATTCCTTTGCCGCCTATTGCGCGAGCCTCACGCTTGCAGAGCGCCTCACTCTGTGCGCAGGGCGGTGACCGGGTTGATGGATGCGGCGCGCTGCGCCGGGATGATGCTGGCGAGAAAAGCGCAGAATCCGAGCGCGAGGATGGAGACAGAGAGAACGAGCGGGTCCCATCCTTTGACTTGATAGAGCTGGTTGGCGATCAGGCGTGAGCATCCGATGGAGATGGGGATGCCGATCGCGAGTCCGATGAGGATCTGCAGGAAGGCCCCGCGCAGCACGAGGCGGATGACGTTGCCGCGATTTGCGCCGAGGGCCATGCGAACACCGATCTCGCTGGTGCGGCGCTCGACGGCGTAGGCGGTGACTCCATAGAGGCCGACGGCGGCGAGGACCAGGGCAAGGAGGCCAAAGAGGGCGGTCATCTGGGCGATGGCGCGCTGCTGGTCGAGGTTGGAGTCGACCTGCTCCTGCAAGGTCTGGATGTTGAGCAGAACGAAATTAGGATCGATGTCGGCGAGGATGGTGCGAATCTGCGGCTCGAGGCCTTCCATGCTGTTGCTGTGCAGCTGGAGCACCGCTCCCTCGATGAAGTGCGTCTCGTCGTCGATGCTCTGCATCATCGGGTTGTCATAGGTAGTGTGCTGGGCCAGCGGCACGAAGAACAGCGGACGGGGTGGTTCGCGGTTGGCGAAGTCCCAGCCATATCTCGCATTGCCGACGACGCCGATGATTTCGAAGGTCGAGCCGTAACGGGGCAGGTCGAGGCCAAAGTGTGCGCCGATCGGGTCTTCACCCGGCTTGAAGAATGTATGCACAAAAGCTTCATTGACGACGGCGACGTTGCGGGTCGAGGCGGTGTCTTCTGGCGTAATTGAGCGGCCGCGGATGACCTTTTGCCCCAGGGTTTCGAGATAGCCAGCGCTGACGTGATCCCACGACGAGCCGATGTGCTGATCGGTCATGCTGGGCATTGGGTGGCCCTCGCGGATGACGATTTCGCCCCAGTTGTCCTGAAGAGGCGTGTACTGGGCAAGGGCAGCGCGTTCCACGCCGGGCATATGGGAGAGCCGATCCTGCAGTTCGCGGTACATGGCGTCGAGCTTGGGCTGCGAGTAGCCGCTGTAGGGTGCGGTTAGGCTGATGGTGACGCGGCGGTCGGTGTCGTAGCCGAAGTCCTGGTGCTGCATGTTCATGAGGCTGCGCGTAAGCAGGCCGGCGCCGGCGAGCAGGACGACGGAGAGCGTCGCCTGGAAGACGACGAGGAACTTTTGCGGAAGGCTGGAGCGATCGTGGGTGCTGCGATTGGCTCCGCGCAGGGCCTCGGCGGGATCGGAGCGCGAGGCAAACCAGGCGGGGGCGGTTCCGAAGAGCGCGCCGGTGACGAGAGATAGAGCGAAGGCAAAGGCGAGCACGGTCAGGGACGGCGTCGCGTCGATGGGGACGAACTTTGCGCCGTGGAAGTTGAGGGCGACGATGAGCTTCACGCCGAGGTAGGCGACGATGAGGCCGGCGAAGCCTCCAAGGACAGAGAGAACGATGCTTTCGGTCAGAGCCTGCCGGATGAGGCGGCGGCGCGATGCGCCGAGGGCGAGGCGAACGGAGGTCTGCTGGCGGCGGGAGGCTGCCCGGGCCAGCAGGAGATTGGCAATGTTGGCGCAGGCGATGAGCAGGACGAGGCAGCAGACTCCGAGCAGGATGCGCAGGTTGTCACCATAGTCCGCTTTCATAACACCGACGCCGGTTCCGGCGGGGACGACCTTGACGACCTGCTTGGGCAGGCCGGCTTTGATTCCGGCCATCCAGTCGGCGGGCATGCCGCTGTCATTGACGAGCCACTGACGGATGAGGGCGGTCATGCGGTCGGGTAAGGCGTTGGGTGTTGCGCCGGGCTTGAGCCTGCCGATGACACGCAGCCATGCCTGAAAGTGATGCAGGAAGGAGTTGGCTCCGCTGAACATGGGCTCCTGGTTGATGGGGATCCAGAGGTCGGGCGGGTCGCTGCGCAGGGTTTCTCCGAAGAAGCCGGGCGGGGTGATTCCGATGATGGTGAAGGGATGGCCGTTGAGGATGAAGTTCGAGCCTACGATTTTAGGGTCGGAGCCGTATTGCTGCTGCCAGGCGCGATAGCTGAGCATGGCGACGGGCGCGGCGGAAGGTTGATCGTCGGAGGGCTGGATGGTTCGTCCAGCAAAAGCGCCGAGGCCGAAGGTATGAAAGTAATTGCCGCTGACGAACTCGTTGCGCAGGGGCCGGGCGATGCGATCGCTCTCAC
This sequence comes from uncultured Acidobacteriaceae bacterium, assembly GCA_963721995.1. Taxonomy (GTDB): domain Bacteria; phylum Acidobacteriota; class Terriglobia; order Terriglobales; family Acidobacteriaceae; genus Silvibacterium. The sequence goes on from CAVRNK010000002.1 coordinate 33,596, forward strand.
TGCGACGTGTGCTGACCTGCCAGCCCCCGGCCTGGAAAGCAGCAAGCTCTTCGAACTCAGGCGTGTTCTTCTTCATGAGCTCGTAGAACGGATAGGAGAACATCCCCCAGTTATCCTGCGGGCTGCCCTCGACGCAGCAGTCCTGCCCCTCGCCGATGCGGTAGAGACTGGAAGGATCGACCACCGGCAGGGACTTGAGCATGACGGTGTGGATGAGGGAGAAGATGGCGGTCGTGGCACCGATGCCGAGCGCCAGGGTGAGCATGGCGGTCAGAGTGAAGACGGGCGACTGACGCATCTGGCGGAATGCGTAGGCGATATCCTGGCGCAGTGTCTGCATGTGGGCCTCTGATGGGAGGTACGGCTGGCGGACGAAGGATGTTCCCGCAGATGTTAGAGCGCCGGGACGCAGGCGAAGGGGTGGTCTATTGCCGCCAAGAAAATCGCGAAGCCGGACCAACGGACGGAGGGTGGGGGCGCATCTACCCAATGCAGTGACGGAGGTGTGCCGAACTGCTCACGGCGCATCATCACCGTCGGTGTGAGAGGTGCAAAAGGGACCAGTCAGCGGGGGCGTGGGGTTTTCGCGATTTCTCCTGCTCGCTGCCGGTGAAGGAGAATCGCCGACAGCCGGCGGACTCCGCTGACAGGTTCCTTCTCGGATGGCCTCCGCGAGAGGGCAATCGGCGGAGTTCCGTAAACAGTATTTGAAAGGCAGGTTCAAAGCTCGGGGACCAGCCTCACACCAATGCGGGCTTGTGTGTGTGTACCAAGGCCGGTATTCTTAATCCCTCCGCTGCAGCGAAACGAGATTCAGTTTCTTCCATTTTCATCAAGCTTTCTGCACTATCGGGCATCTACTTCAAATGCGTATTTAACAGGTCCGCCAACCGATACCCGGCCAGCAGCGCCTGGTTTTTTGCGACCCGCAGCGCTGTCGCTCCGTACTGTGCGTCGGGACGCGCCGAGATCGTCTGGCTCGGATCGTTGTCATCGCTGATCGGCGCCACGTATACGCTCGATTTAGCCAGTGCGAAACTCTCATCTACCCATTTCGCTGGATCTGTCTCCGTCGCCTTCGCCGGCATCTTCCGCACGAGCAATTGATTTCCAAAAGTTGCAATCTCTTCGGTCATAGCCGCATCTCCCAGCAGACCGTCCCAGTAGGCGTGCAGTTCATCCTTGCACGGTTTGGCGCACAAATACACGAGGTTGCCGCCTGCGTCTCCGTCGGGGTGATTCCTGGTAAAGCGCGAAGTGGCATGGAGCGGTTGATGGACATCCCCAACCAGATGCTCGAGCCACACCACGTCATATGACTTGATATCGTCCGATTCGTCTGTCCCGATGGCATCGGTAAGCAGCTTGATCTCCGTCAGAGCATTGGGCTCCTTCGGGGGCTGTCCTGGAGCCCCGGCGCTGTAGGGCTCATCGATGAAGTGCCAGTACGCGTGCATCAGGTGGTCAGCATAGCCAATATTCTGGGCATCGGTCGGATTTCCCGGAGGCGTGCTGCCGCCGTCGCTGGTGTAGCCGCTGATGCAAATTGACGATTTGATGCAGTCGGGCCAGGTAGCCGCTTTCATAAAAGCCACCAGCCCCGCCTTGTCCTTTGCAACACCCATCGTCCAGCTCGCGTACATTGGATTCAGCTGCAGAAGCGCATCCACCCTCTTCCTCTTCGCCGGCTTCAGTCTTTGGTAAGCGATATAGGCGACCGTCTCATGCCCGCCGTCCCACCACGCATTTCCCTGAGCCGTAAACAGCGCCAGGAGCGCCACGATCGCCACAAGTTTCCGCAGTTTCATAGTGTCTCCGTGCTCACCCGATTCGCGCATCGGTTCCCGAGCATGCTGCTGTTCTGAGCGGGCTTTCGGGCCGGCTGCGTCCGGGCGTTCTTCCATATAGTGCGAGAACAAGCCGAACCGCTTCTTCCTGCTCCGCACTCAAGCGATTCGGCGGATTTCCTTGCCGCCAGCAAGCGCGCTTCTGTGCGACTATCGTCGCGCTCTTGACCGCATGAGTTCCTAAGAACAACCGCAGATCCTTTGCTGCGCTCAGCGATGACAAGCTCAAAGGGCGGGGCTATCAGTCGAGACGCACGAGGTAGGCTTCGCCCTCTTTGGGGCTGATGCTTTTCGCGATCTCGACGGCGCGCTGGCGGTCGTCGGCCAGCGGACGGATGCGGACCCAGTGGCCGGTCGGTCCGGTGAACTCGATCACGTTCGCGGTTTCATATTTACGGGAGAGGTGTTCCTCGAGCTTGACGGCGTCGTGTTCGCTGGAGAAGGCGCCGATCTGGACGCACCAGCGGCCGCCTGAGGCGATGGGGTGGGGCGTGTCGTAGACGTCGACGCGCACCCGGGCGGTGCCGGGACGCCAGACGCCGACTTCTTTGGCGGCGCCGATGGAGAGATCGATGATGCGGTCGGGAACGAAGGGTCCGCGGTCGGTGACGCGCATGATGGCGGTCTGTCCGGTCTGAAGGTTGGTGACCTTGATAAGCGAGCCCATGGGCAGGGTGCGATGAGCGGCGGAGATGCCGTTCTGATCGTAGATCTGTCCGTTGGCGCCCCGGTGGGCGTGGTAGTTCGGTCCGTACCAGCTGGCCATACCTTCTTCGGAATAAATGGGCTGGCGAGAGGCGACGATTGCTTCGTCGGAGTTGGGTGCGGGCTCAGCAGGAGCGGGCTGCGGTGTTTCGGGCGACGGTTGAGCAACTGGAGGCGTGGGCCGCGGAGCAGCAGGAACGACGGGCGGCGGAGGCGGCGTGTAGGCGACCTGGGAGCGATGGCTGCATCCCGCGAGACAGAACACAGCAGCAAAGCAGCCGAGCGTTAAAACCCTGGACCGGGGCGGGTTTCGAATCAGGTTGACGGGCCGGGCCATGGTCATTTGTTCTGACCCGGATCCGGGGGATTTTGTCGCGCGGCTGCGGTTCGGTCGAGATGTTCGGCGAGCCTGGTCAGCTGGTCGGCGGCCACGCGCAGTCCTTTTGAGGAGTTGTCGCGGACCCGGGGCACGACTTCGTCGTTGAGGTAGGCGATGACCTTCTTGAGCTCGTCTTCGACGCGCGGGACGGCCTTGTTCACGGTCTCGTCGATCTTGCGGCCGAAGTCTTCGAATCCACTGCCGGGCTGATAGCTCATGTGTCCTTACGCAGTCGTTCAGGGTTCAGTATCGGCGGCTAACTGAGTGAAATCAACGGCGGATAACAGGCGGTGCCGCGCGAGTAACTGCTCCTGAACGCCATATGTCTGGCTTACATGCCGCTTTGGATGCATCCCGGAGAGCGGAAGTGTGCTCTTAAATAGTTGGCACCGGCAATGGGCGGCAGAGACCGTTGCCGTGCTCAACGATAAAACACACAAAGGATAAGTGCTTATCAGAATGGCGAGAAAGAAAGTCGCGTGTTCGTCGTGTTTTCTGCTCTTGATTCTGCTCCCTATAGGGCGTGCTTATTGCGAGAACGATGATCCGCTTCCGGATGGGCCAGCGGTGCATGCTTCGGAGCCGGGGCAGTTTCCAAAGTCGAAGTGGTTCGGTGTGGTCGACCCGGGCGAGAAGATTCCTCCGCTGTACACACGCGACAAGATGATGTTCTGGCTGCACGAGGAGGCCCAGCCGCTAAGCCTGCTTCCGGCTTTTACCTCGGCGGGCTGGGGGAACCTGGTGGACAGCGATCCAAAGTATGGTACGGACTCGGCGGCATTTGGGGAGCGGCTGGGAGCGGCGGCGCTGCGGCAGGCCAGCTTTCGCTTCTTCTCCGACAGCCTGCTGCCGACGCTGACGCACGAGGACCCGCGCTATTTCCGGATGGCACATGGCAAGATCACGACGCGTGGAGTGTACGCGGCGGAGCGGGTCTTCGTCGCCCAGCGCGATGACGGGTCGCACGGGTTCAATATCTCCGACGTCCTGGGCCGCGCGATAGCGGGGGCTCTGACGATGACGTACTATCCGGGGCCGAGCGCGAATTGGAGGGTGGGGGCGAAGACCTGGGGGGTGTCGCTGGCGGGGCTGGCAGGGGTGAATCTCTTTGAGGAGTTCTGGCCGGATGTGCGGGATAAGGTCTTCCATCGGCACAGGGACACCCATTAGCCAAGCGCGATCCCGGCCGCGTGCACGGGTCAACGTTTGTACAAGTCGGGGTTTGCACAAGTCAGGGCTTGCACCGGTCAGTCGGAGACGGATCAGAAACGCAGATACACGCCGACCATTGGCTCTGAAGTTAGCCGATGGCTGTCGGTGTTGAGAAACGCTTCGCCAAAATCGGGCGCTTTGTAATAGAGGCCACGGTACTGGACGCGTATTCCGAAATGACTGGTGAACAGGGCCTGATTTACGCCGACGCTGAAGTTGAAAGCCGGCCGGCCCTGCCATGAGACATTTTGTCCGCCGTTCAGTGAGGGGGAAAAGATGAGGGCGCTGATGCCGGCCTCGGCGAAGGGATGAAGGCCAAGAATGCCGGGCGCGGTGACCAGATAGGCTCCGCTGAAGTCGTGCAGGTTGTGCTGATAGGGGTAGGGCTGGCCAGTGTAGTACTCGTTGAAGCGAGTGTAGGCGTAACTGCCCTCGTATCCCAGCCACCAGTGATAGCTGTGACGGAAGGCCCCCTGGCCTCCGACGGAATCGCTCGTGCTCTGCGTGATTCCATTGCCGGACACTGTGGATGAGAACTGGCCAAAGACACTTACTGAGACATCGCTGTTGTGGAGAGGGTGCTGCGCGTGGGCAGGAAGTATGGAAACTCCGAGAGCGATAAAGGCTACAACAGACAGGCGAAGACAGTGCATGCGGACAGGGGAGACCTCTGCCTCCAATCATAATGAAGCGATTGGGGTTGTGGAGGTTCGGGAGCGAGCCTGACGGGCGATGTACCCGCTCAGTCACCGGAGCCCGCTTAAGCCCCCCGTTCACGGGCGGCATTTCCCGTCCGGGCGCGTATTTTCGCCGTTCGGCCACTAATGATTTAATTCCTAGCGGCCGCATCTTATTCTTGTAGCTGGTAAATTCTTCAGGGCGAAGCAGTTCGCTCTCCAGATGCGCCGGCAGTCTGGCAGACCCCAGCCGCTGGCTTGACCGAGGATTCAAAGAGCCGCCCGCTGAGCGGGCGATAAGCCAGTCAAATAGGAGACTGATACATGTCAAGAGCCGTCAAGTATGCGGAGAGGACACTCACGTATGCGGCGCAGGGCGCATGGGCCGTTTTTGAGAAGCTGAACAGCATCCGACCCAATCCTTCTTTCACTCCCAGGTGGTCGGATAAGCCACTGCTCAAGTCGTATCAGAAGGAGAAGCCTCCTCTGGGCTGGCCGCGTACGACGGACTCTCTCTGCCCGAAGTGCGTGCCTGAGATCCGCCAGCAGATTATCGACGGCAAGCTGCCTCACGAGATTCTTCTGAATGAGAAGGTCGGCGAGATCAAGGCGCAGATTATCGAGCGCGACGGCAAGATTCTGATGGTGAAGGATTGCCCCAAGCATGGGCACTTCGAAGACGTGATGTCGATCGACACGGCGTTCTTCAAGCACCTCGAAGAAGTTTTCCCGGGCCGCGACATCAAGGCGCACAACGACGAGAAGCTGCACAACCACGGAACGTCGACGGTTACGCACGGGCGTGGGTCGGTGCTGACGATCGATCTGACGAACCGTTGCAACATGATGTGCGATCCGTGCTTCATGGATGCGAACCAGGTCGGCTTTGTGCATGAGCTGACGTGGGAAGAAATCAAGACGATGCTGGACAACGCCATCACCATCAAGCCGCGCCGGCAGATGTCGGTGCAGTTTTCGGGTGGCGAGCCGACGCTGTCGCCGTACTTCCTTGACGCTGTGGCTTACGCGCGCAAGGTGGGCTACAACTCGGTGCAGGCGGCGACCAATGGCATTGAGTTTGCGAAGTCGAAGGAACTTTGCCGCGCGGCTGCCGAGGCTGGCCTGCGCTATGCGTATCTGCAGTTCGACGGCATCGGCAACGCAGCTAATTCGCATCGCAAGGTCGGCAATCTGTTCGATGTGAAGCTGCAGGCGATCCATAACCTGCACGAAGCAGGCGTGGACATTGTTCCGGTGACCACGATCATCAACGGCATCAATAATGAGCAGGTAGGACGCATCGTTCAGTTCGCGCTGGACAATCCCAAGAAGATCAACTTCATCAGTTTCCAGCCGGTTTCGTTCACGGGCCGCGACGAGGCGGTGAGCGATGAGCGCCGCGAAGCGCAGCGCTACACACTGAGCCACATGGCGCACGACATCAAGGATCAGATGGGCCTGGGCGAGCCGGTTCGCGACTGGTTCCCGATCAGCTTCATGAGCACCTTCTCCGACTGGGCCGACCTGGTGCACGGACCGAACCACGACTGGGGACAGCTCTCCTGCGGATGCCATCCGAACTGCGGCATCGGCATGGCGCTGATGATCGACAAGGAAACGAAGGAGGCCGTTCCGGTGACCGCGTTCCTGAACGCTGATCGTCTTGCGAAAGATATCGCCAAGATCAACGATGCCGCGCGCGGCAAGTTCCTCTCGATCTTCGGCGTCACGCTGGCCCTGCTCCGCAACTACGATCCGACCAAGTCGCCGACACACTTCAAGATCCTCGACCTGCTGGCGAAGTTCGATAAATGCTTCGGCGCGACCGGCCGCAATTACGGCAAGGTCACCGGCGACCGCACCATGGAAGACATCGAGAAGCGCCGCGCCGACCGCTGGAACTTCCTCTTCATCGCCGGCATGTGGTTCCAGGACCTGTTCAACTACGACTTCCGCCGCACCGAGCAGTGCATCATTCCCTACGCGACGCAGGAGGGCGAGATCAGCTTCTGCGCATACAACACAGGCGTGGGCTGGCGAAATATCATCGAGAAGATGCACATGACGTCGACGCTTACCAAGTGGTACGACGAGCATGGACGGCATGAGATCTTCGCGGGCGGCAAGAAGGTGGGCATGGGCGACGCGCAGCATACTCTGGTCCTGCACCAGGAGCATGTGGACGCCGCAGCCAACGATACCTTTGAGAAGTCGGGCATCGCAAAGAACTCGCGCGAAGAGAAGATTCGCGCGCGCGACGCGAAGCTCAAACAGGAAGCCGAGAATGCCCAGATGGCGAGGCTGTATCGCGAGCATGTGCTTGGCGAGAAGCCGGTCGAAGGGATCGTCTCGATCAACTCGATCGCTCCCGCTCCCAAGGCTGCACCCGCACCGCAGGCCGAAGAGCCCGTAATGGGGGACTGACCGTCCAGCAGGTACACGCGGCTTCGCCGCAAAAACAGAAAGCCCGGCTTCGTGCCGGGCTTTTTTCTATTGAGCGCGATTGGCCTCGGGATAGGTCGGATATGGGCTGAGGTGGGCTGTCGTAGAATTCGGACATGAGCACGATTCTCGAAATTCCGAAACTGCCGAGCAGCGTGGTGCTTGACCCGCCGTTGACGGACGAGGAGTTTGAGAAACTATGCGCTGCGAATGATCTGGTGCGGCTCGAAAGAACAAAGGAAGGCACGATAGTAGTGAATCCGCCGACAGCTGCAGACAGCGATGACGCTAATAGCGAAATAAATTATCAACTGAGAGCCTGGTGGAAGCAGCACAAACAAGGCCGTGTTTATGGCTCCAACGCGGGCTTCTTCCTTCCAGATGGTTCGTCTCTCAGCCCTGATGCCGCCTACGCCACTGCCGAGCAGATGCGCGGCCTGACGAAAGAAGACAGGAAGCATTTTCTGCGTCTCACACCCGCGTTCGTGATCGAGTTGCTGTCGGCAACCGACAGCCTTCCACAGGTCCGGAAAAAGATGGAATCCTGGATTGCCAACGGCGCAAAGCTGGGATGGCTGGTTGATCCTCACAGTCGAAATGTGCTGGTTTACGAATCCGGCCAGGCGGCTCGCGTGGAGGCGGCGGACAACGTCCCAGGCACAGGGCCGGTCGCGGGCTTCGTGCTCGATCTTGCCGCGGTCTGGAGTCTCTACGAAGACTGAAACGGCTTGCTGGATTTCTCTTGACGCGCCCGGCTTGCGCCGGGTTTTTCTTTGACCGCCAAATAATTTCGAAAATAATTCGGCTAACCGGTCGATTTCGCTGTCGTCCGTTCGACGTCGTAATAGAGACGGGACTGGAACCCGGCTGACAAATCGAAAAGGAGAGTGGCAATGAAATTTCTGTGCATTTACAAGCCTGCGAAACCGGAGGGTGCTCCTCCAACACCTGACCATATGGAAAAGATGGGCGCATACATCGACAAGAGCATCAACTCGGGCGTGCTGATCGCCACCGAAGGCTGTCTGCCGAGCGCGCTCGGTGCGAAAGTGCGCCGGGCAGAGGGCAAGTTCACGGTCACGGATGGTCCGTTCTCCGAGGCCAAGGAAGTGGTTGGCGGATTTGCACTGATCAACGCGAGTTCGAAGGAACATGCGATTGAGATCACACGGGAGTTTATGAATGTCGCCGGCGATGGTGAGGTCGAAGTGCGGCAGGTTTACGAAGTGACGGATGCCGGGGCGCCGTGCCTATCGTCGGTCGCCGATGCAGTACAGGTTTCCTAAGACCTCTTTGCGGGGACGGCCAGACCGTTCCCGCGCCAATCTGAGCCAAAACGGAGAGACAGAGATGAGATTCATGATGCTGATGATCCCCGGCGGGTACGAGACTGCCGAGCCGGACAGGATGCCCGATCCCAAGGCGGTCGAGGCGATGATGAAGTACAACGAGGAGCTGCAGAAGGCCGGGGTGCTGCTGGCGCTGGACGGGCTGCGTCCGCCGTCGGCGGGAGCACGGGTGTCATTTAAGGACGGGAAACCGGCTGTCACTGACGGACCTTTTCCGGAGGCGAAAGAGGTGATCGGCGGCTACTGGATGATCCAGGCGAAGTCGAAGGAAGAGGCCATCGAGTGGGCGAAGCGCTGCCCGGCATCTCCAAACGAGGTTATCGAGGTGCGGCAGGTGATGGAGATGGAGGACTTTACCGGGGACGCGAAGAAAGCGGCGGCCGGGTACTCTGAACTCAAGGAGAAGGCGGCACAGCACGCAGGCGCCTAGCTTGCGTTTGTGAGCGGCTTGCGCCGGTGGGGGCGAAGATGGTGTGATCGGTAGCTGTGACGGCTACCGACGCACACGGCGCGATTGACGCGGTCTGGAGAATTGAGTCGGCGAAGCTGATTGCCGGGCTGGCGCGCATGGTGCGCGATGTGGGCCTGGCCGAGGATCTTGCCCAGGAGGCGTTGGTCGCGGCGCTTGAGAAGTGGCCTGACGAGGGGATTCCGCAAAATCCTGGCGCGTGGCTGATGGCGACGGCCAAGCGGCGGGCAATCGATCAGTTCCGCCGCGGGCAGATGCTCAACCGCAAGCATGAGGAACTGGGGCGCGAATTTGAGATTCGCGAACAGACGGTGCCGGACTTCGATGCAGCTCTCGATGATGAAATCGGCGACGACCTGTTGCGCCTGATCTTCACGGCGTGCCACCCGGTGCTGTCGACCGAGGCGCGAGTGGCGCTCACGCTGCGGCTGCTGGGCGGGCTGACGACGGAAGAGATTGCGCGGGCGTTTCTGGTGTCTGAGGGGACGGTAGCGCAGAGGATTGTGCGGGCGAAGCGGATGCTGGCCGAGGCGCGGGTGCCGTATGAGGTTCCGCGGGGAGCGGAGCTGGTGGGGCGGCTGGCCGCTGTGCTGCAGGTGATCTATCTCATTTTCAATGAGGGATATTCGGCGACGGCCGGAGGCGATTGGATGCGTCCGTCGCTGTGTGAGGATGCGCTGCGCTTGGGGCGGATCGTCGCCGGGCTGATGCCGCTGGAGCCGGAGGTTCACGGGCTGGCGGCGCTGATGGAGATTCAGTCGTCGCGGTCGAGGGCTCGGACCGGGCCGGCGGGAGAACCGGTGCTGCTTCTTGAGCAGAACCGGAGGCGGTGGGATCAGCTGCTGATCCGACGGGGGTTGGCGGCGCTGGAGCGAGCGGAGAGGCTGGGCGGGGGCCGCGGTCCGTATATGCTGCAGGCGTCGATTGCGGCTTGTCATGCCAGGGCGGTGAGGGCAGAGGAGACGGACTGGGCTCGGATCGCGGCGTTATATGCGGAGCTGGCGCTGATGACGCCTTCTCCGGTGGTTGAACTGAATCGCGCGGTTGCCGTAGGGATGGCATTTGGGCCGGCTGCCGGTCTTGAGGTTGTTGATGGCCTGATGAGGGAACCGGCCCTGGCGGGATATCATCTGCTGCCCAGCGTGCGGGGAGATCTGCTCGCCAAGCTGGGGCGCATGGATGAGGCCCGGGCGGAGCTGGAGCGGGCGGCATCGCTTACGCGGAATGCGCGGGAACGCGAACTGCTGCAGGAGCGGGTCCGGCAGTGCGAACCAAGGCCAAATTAGGCGGATTTCGGGTCTGAGAGGTCAGGGCCACCCAACAATTTGATGTTGCGGGTCGGCCGGGTGTGGAAAACCGATTCTGCTGGCCGGCAAACAACTTAGCCAGAGCGCACGGCGTCCTATTCACAGGATATTAACAATCGTCACAGTCACAGTTGCAAGGCGGACGTGAGCAAGAAGCGGCACACCCTGAAGACGCGCAAATCGGCCAGCGGACGGAACCCAAAAATCGACCAAGCCACTGCGGGGATCGAACAAGCCACGGTGAGCTACGAGAAATGGATGCGCAGTTGCGCTCCGCTGGTGGCGTCGGATCTGCGGCTGAAGCATGAACAGATGAGAGAGGGTCTCTTTCTCTTCCTGAGAGGAACCTTTTACCGGTGGGCGCAGGTGTGGCCGGAGATGTGCCGGGATCTGGCTGCCGCTCCGAAGGTTCTCGCGGTGGGAGACCTTCATGTGAACAGCTTTGGGACATGGCGGGATGCGGAAGGGCGGCTGTGCTGGGGTGTGGACGATTTTGATGAGGCGTATCCGCTGGCGTATACGAACGATCTTGTGCGACTGGCGACCAGCATGAAAATCGTCATCGATGCCGAGGGCCTGGCGATCAAGTTCAAGGACGGATGCGAGGCGATTGTCGAGGGATATACCCAGTCGCTCAAGGATGGCGGTTGTCCAATCGTCATGGAAGAAAACGAGCAAAAGCTGGGCAAGCTGGGAGTGGAGAATTTCAAGCCGCCGAAGGATTTCTGGGGAAAGCTGAACCGGCTGCCCGCCATTCGGAACTCGCTTGATCATGAGGTGAAACGAGCCTTCGAGAAGACACTGCCTCAGGCAGTGATGGAGTACAAGGTCGTCCGGCGGCGGGCAGGATTGGGGAGCCTGGGACAGGAACGATTCGTGGCCATTGCGAACTGGCAGGGCGGGTTTATTGCGCGAGAGGCGAAGGCAATGGTGCCTTCGTCCTGTACGTGGGTTGAGGGCAAGACGGGGCGCGGGCAGTCGTTTTATCAGCAGGCGATTGGATCGGCCGTACGGTCGCGCGACCCATTCCAGGTGACCGAGGGATCCTGGCTGATCCGGAGGCTTTCGCCGGATTCGAATCCCATCGATATTCAGGATTTGCCCAAGCATCGGGATGAAGAGATGCTGCTGCATGCGATGGGGCGGGAAGCTGCGAATGTGCACCTGGGGACCAGGCGGCAGACGACAAACATCGTAAAAGACCTGCGAAAAAGAGGCGCGAACTGGCTGCGCGAGGGAGCGGTGCGTATGGCGCGGGCGGTCGAGAAGGATTGGGATCGCTACAGGAAGTCCTGAGAGCAGAGTGATGAAGGAGTTGATTTTTCGGTTCCTGGCCGGCGGCGTGATGGTGTCGGCTTTTGCGTTCCTGGGGGATATTTTCCGGCCGAAGAGCTTTGCCGGATTATTTGGGGCAGCGCCATCGATTGCACTGGCTACGCTCGCATTGACCATCCTGACCGATGGCAAGGAATATGCGGCTGTCGAGGCCCGATCGATGGTTGGCGGGGCGATTGCGTTCCTGATCTATGCCTCGGTCACCAGCCGGTTGCTGATGCGCTATAAACCCAGAGCCTTGACGGCTACGGTTGCGCTGATGCCGGTATGGCTGGGCGCGGCATTCGCGCTGTGGTTTGTTTGTTTGCGATAGGAGGCTGAACATGATGATCGGGCTGGAAACCTCTTCGCTACAGGGCGCGCGCTGGCGGGATTACGCGATACGGTTCGTTTTTGGCGGAATCCTCACGGCGGGGACGGGGCTGATTGCCAAACGATGGGGTCCGGGAGTCGCCGGACTTTTTCTTGCGTTCCCGGCGATATTTCCGGCGGGCGCAACGCTGATTGAGAAGCACGAGCGGGAGAAGAAGCAGAAGGCCGGCATGGATGGAACCGCGCGGGGCAGAGCGGCGGCCAGCGTGGACGCGGCGGGGGCGGCGATGGGGACTCTCGGCCTGATGGCGTTTGCGCTTATCGTATGGCGGCTGCTGCCCGGCCACTCGAGCTGGTTGGTTTTGACGGGTGCGGGCGTTGCCTGGTTCGGCGTTTCGGTGCTGGTGTGGTGGCTTCGGAAGGTTGCCTGACAAAGGGTTCACAAAATCGGCAAGATGACCGTCCGCGTCACGCTGGGCGAGGCAGCGATCAGGCAGCATAAGTAAACCAGGTGGCGCAGGCGTAGAAATGGATCTACATCGCACACCTTAGGACCCTATTTACCCACAACACTAAGCGTCACGCTCGACGGATACTCCGCGGAATGATGCACCTCGTTGTGCGCTATCACCCCGGTCGTCTCGTCGTAATTGTTGCCGCCGGTATTCAGGTTGCGATCGAAGCGCGGAAAGTCGCTGCTGCTTACCTCGATCCGCACTCTGTGTCCAGGCGCGAAGTAGTTGCTGGTCTGCATCGGCTGCAGCGTAACCTTGTAGACCTTGCCGTTCTCCATCCATACCGGCGGCTTGTCGTAGCCTTCGCGATAGCGGACCCGCTGGATGTTCTCATCCAGGTTGTACGCCGTCCCATCCGGGAGCACGTCGATCAGCTTGACAGTGAAATCTGTGTCCTTCGCGTCGCTCGAGACATAGAGCGTTACGTCAATCGGGCCGCTGACTTCCATCCCTTCCTTGAGCGGTTCCGTGCTGTAGACCAAGATGTCTCCGCGCGCTTCCATGCTCCGCTGGTCGAGGGCGCCCGGCTTCATTCCCGCTCCCATGCAGCAGAAGCCGCCGCCATACGTCGGCACGGGATTCATCGGATCGTAGACAAACTTATCCGGCGCATCCTTGCCCGGCCTGGTGTCGGTCAGCGCGCCGTCACCATAGAGCGTGTTGGCACTGCCGCCGCTCGAAAGATAATACGTAACCGGCTTTGCGCCTGCCGGAGGCCACGTCTCCGAGGTCTGCCATTTGTTGCTGCCCATCGTGTAGTAGCGGACCTTCGGCGTCTTCTCGAGAATTCCGTTCTGCTCGCCCTTTAAGAAGTGTCGAACCAGCCATAGGTCAGTGCATCGTAATCCAGACGCGCATCGCCCATGTCGCGCTCGCCGACAATCGTGTGCTCCGACGCTCGCTTGTAGCTGCAGTGCAGCACCGGCGCAATCACCGCATACTGCTCGTTGGCGATCTCCGGCCTGGCTGTCTTGCGCACGTAGTTGTACGCGGCCAGGTTGGGCCCCACGCTGATGTCGTACCAGGTCATCATCCAAAGGCCGGGGATATTGATGTGCATGCTGTCATTCCACAGGCCGCCCTTGTACCAGGCTGGATCGTTCGGTGTGCGCGCGATCATGTTGCCGCCCGTCGGTCCCTTGGTCACACTGGCATAGATCCCCGGTCCAGCGCCCACCGCCGCAAGCATGTCTTTTTCCGGCAGATGCCAGAAAGCCTTCGACCAGTCCACTGTCGGCGGATGCGGGTCCAGGTCGAAGGACTTTGCTTCCTGCACCAGTTCCTCTTGCGTCGCATCCTTTGGGAACATCGCCTTGGGATCATTCTGGAATCCGTAGTCGTATAGCCAGGAACCAAACAGCGTCTGCACGGCGCCGCCGCGGAACCAGTTTCCCTGCTCGTAATAAGGAGCCACTCGACCCACGCCCGCCCCGAAACTCTCGGGAACGAAGGTCGCCAGCGCTTTGTCGCCGCGCGACGCAACTGCAAGCTGCCACTCCGCAGTCGACGAGCAGCCGATCAGCCCTACCTTGTCTGCCGACCACGGCAGATTGCCCAGCCAGTCCAGCGCGTCATCGGCATCGGTTAGAGGGGCACCCAGAATCTCGTAGTCGCCCTCGGAAAAATACCGCCCGCGCTCGTTCATCTCCACATAGGCGTAGCCGCGCTTCACCGCCTCCAGTGCAGTCGTCATGTCCCGCGGAGCGCCCAGTGCAACGTCCCAGTAGTTGAAGTTGTAAGGAGTCCTCACAAAGATAATCGGATACTTCTTCGATTCATCCTTCGGCCGGTAGATATCGGCCTGCATTCGCTTCCCGTCGCGCATCGGCACCATCACCTTGCGCTCGATGATCGCGACGGACTCGAGCTCTTTCTCGGTTGCTTCCCGCCGCGCAATCAAAGCCGGATCTTGTGGTCTGGACCCCTGCGCCCACAAAGCCGGCATCATTCCCAGCGCGCAAAGCGACGCCAATATGCACATTCCAGTTCGGTGCCCAGCTATTGTTCTCCGCATCGAATCCTCTCTTACAAAAATGAAAGGTACAAGCGAATCCGGCGCACTTCAAGCCTTTACGTACCGTCGCCCCACTACTTCGTGCTTACCTGATAGCACCCGCGCAATCGCCTCGGAATACGCCACGTGCTCCTGCTCGAGGATGCGCGCGGAGAGCGCGTGTGCGTCATCGCCGGGGAGAACGGGAACGGCCTTCTGAAGCACGATAACGCCGTGGTCGAGCTGTTCGTCGACAAAGTGCACGGTGCATCCCGCGATCTCGACGCCATAGGCAAGGGCCTGCTCCTGCGCGTCGAGTCCGGCAAAGGCGGGCAGGAGCGAGGGGTGGATGTTCAGGATGCGGTTGGGGAAGGCCCGGACGAATTCCGGTGAGAGCAGGCGCATGTATCCGGCCAAGCAGATGAGGTCGACGTGGTGCTCGCGCAGGCAGGCGACGATCTCCGCATCGTGCTCGGCGCGCTTGCGGCCGCGGGCTTCGATGGCGACGGCGTTGAGGCCGAGTGTGCGGGCGATGTCGAGTCCGCGCGCATCGGCTTTGTTGGAGATGACGACGGCGATCTCGCAGCCGGTGAGTTTTCCCTGCGCGATGTTTTCAGCGATGGCGAGAAAGTTGGAGCCGCGTCCGGAGAGCAGGATGCCGAGGCGCTTGTTCGGGCCGGACATCAGGCGTAGATCACCTTGCGGTCGCCCTTCACGATCTTGCCGATAAGGTGGCACTTCTCATTGGCGCGCTCGAGGATGGCCTTTGCCCGGTTGAATTTTTCGGCCGGGATGACGGCGATGAGGCCGATGCCCATGTTGAAGGTGCGGAGCATCTCGTCCTGCTCGACGTTGCCGAGTTCGCGCAGGTGCTCGAAGACGGGCAGCACGGGCCAGGAGCCGAGATCGATGCTGGCGGCGAGGCCTTTGGGCAGGATGCGCGGCAGGTTCTCGGTGATGCCGCCTCCGGTGATGTGGGCCATGCCGTTGACCAGGTCGGCAGCGTTCAGCTTCTGGATGGCGTGCAGGTAGCTCCGGTGGGTCTTCATCAAGGCTGCGCCGGCCTTCTCCTTGAGGGCGTTGACGTATTGCTCGGCGCGGTATCCGGCGGTTTCGAAGAAAAGCTTGCGGGCGAGGGAGTATCCGTTGGTATGGAGGCCGGTGGAGGGCAGGCCGATGAGGACGTCTCCGGCTTTGATTTTTGCGCCGGTGATGAGCTTGTCGCGGTCGACGGCGCCGACGATGAAGCCGGCGAGGTCGTACTCGCCCTCGGCGTAGAAGCCCGGCATCTGGGCGGTTTCGCCACCGATGAGGGCACAGCCGTTAGCCCGGCAGGCTTCTGCGAGGCCGGTGACGATTTTTTCGGCCACTTCGCCGTCGAGGGATCCGGTGGCCAGGTAGTCGAGAAAGAAGAGCGGGGCAGCGCCCTGCACGGCGATGTCGTTGACGCAGTGGTTGACGAGGTCGGCGCCGACGGTGTGGTGGATGCCGAGTTCGAAGGCGATTTTGAGCTTGGTGCCGACACCGTCCGCACTGGAGACCAGGACAGGCTGCTTGTACTTGAGAGTGTCGAGCTTGAAGAGGCCGCCAAAGCCGCCGATTTCGCTCAGGACGTTGCGGTTGAAGGTGCGCTGGGCGAGGTACTTGATACGTTGCTTGGCTCGGTCGCCGCTGGAAATATCG
The DNA here is from genome assembly GCA_963721995.1 of uncultured Acidobacteriaceae bacterium. GTDB lineage: Bacteria > Acidobacteriota > Terriglobia > Terriglobales > Acidobacteriaceae > Silvibacterium. The sequence goes on from CAVRNK010000002.1 coordinate 49,821, forward strand.
ACTCCGGCATCGGCATAGGTGACTGGCTTTTTCTGAGCTTCGGGCTTCTTCTGAGGTTCGGACAAGGGAAATTCTCTACCTGAGGTATTCGGGAGGCGAAATGCGGCCGGAGACCTAAGTTTACGGCATTTTCAAAAATTTCTGGTGGCCTTTTCGTATGAGGCAGGGCGGTCGTCGACGCATTCCAGGCCGGGAGTGAGGCAGGAGGAGATTATCGGTTCAAGCAAGCGTGAATCTGCGGTAAAGTGAAGCTCTTCCGGAAATTCGGATCAAAGACGGGATCAAGAACGATGAATCCGCAGGTGACAACCCGAGAGTCAACCAGCCAACAGCCCGGGGTCGTGGTGGTGATCCGGCCTCCGGAGGATCTGGTCGATCTGACGGTCGCCTTCTGCTCTGGTGGCCCCTTGGCGGCGCAGACGCGGCGTATTGTGGAGATTTTCTCGCTGCTCTGGAGCCGCTCGTCAGACCAGAAGTTCTGCGCGGAGCTGGCCAACTGGGTAGGTTTCGTTGAGCAGAATGCAGAGCTGCAGGCGCGTTTTCGGGCGGCGTGGCAGAAGATGCTTGCGGAGCTCAATTCGGTCTCGTTCTTTGGCGAGTCAGGCGTTCCGGCGCAGAATGCGCTGCTTCCGGAGACGACGCGACGGCTGTTCCAGCGGCTGCTGCCTTCGGCGCGCGAGGAGACCGATGCGGCGCGGATCTTTACAGCCGTCTTTGCATCGCCGCGGGCGGTGAAGCGGTTCCTGGAGCTCAACCCGGAGATTTTTGCACGATTGATGGGGATTTTCTGGGATCCGCGCGGCTTCGAGGCCTTCCCTAGCGTGCGGGAGGGAATCCACGAGGCGCTTCGCCTGCTGGCGGCGCGCGTTGCGGGGCGCGGAAGCAGTCCGGGCGTGCGGCAGCGCAGCACGACCAGGGATGTGGAGGAGTCTCCGTTCTATCGGCTGATTTTTGCCACGGAAAAGTTCATCGAGCCACCGACCACCGAGCCTCTGGGCGCGCACAAGGAGCGCTGGCTGGAAGCTGTTTACGCTTGCCGCGGCGAGCTTGCGCTGGTGCGCATTCACATGGAAGACGCGGGAGTCAGCACCGGTCTGGTCTTCGATCTGAGCGTGATGGACGCGGCGCTCGATCGCATGGAACTGCTGGCGGCGCTGCTGGCGAGATCGACTGACAAGGTGAAGGCAGCGCGGCAGTTGCTGGACACCCTGTTCTCCGGGCTACTGGCCGACACTCGCGTGTCAGCGCTGATGCGGCAGAACCTGAACATGCTCGCGCGTAAGACGGTCGAGCGCACAGGACACAGCGGCGAGCACTACATCGCTCAAAGCAAACCCGAGTACTGGCGGATGTGGAGAGCTGCCCTTGGGGGCGGCCTGGTTACGGTATTTACGGCGGCCATCAAGCTGCATATTGTGGCCCAAACCTGGCCTCCGTTTGTCGAAGGCTTCCTGGTGGGCACGAACTACGCGATCAGCTTCCTGATCCTGCAGATATTCGGGCTGGCTCTGGCGACCAAACAGCCGTCCATGACGGCGGCGACGCTGGCGGACATCATCCGCCGAAATCGCGGCGAGGAGCGGCGGGACAAGATTGCCGATTTTGCTGCGTCGATCAGCCGTACGCAACTGGCGGCTGCTCTCGGAAATATCCTGGCGGTATCTGCGGGTGCGGTGGTTTTCAACCTGATTTGGGAGGCGGCGCACGGAACTGCATATCTTCCAACGAAGCAGGCCGAGCACGTGTATCTCTCGCTGCGGCCGATCGCCTCGGGAACGATCTTCTTCGCGGCGATCACCGGTGTTCTGCTCTGGCTGGCGGCGCTGATCGGAGGCTGGTGCGAGAATTTCGCCATCTACAACCGGATACCGGAAGCGATTGCACAGCATCCGCTCGGACCGCGCATCGGCACGGAGCGGATGAAGCGCCTGGCCGCGTGGGTAGATCGCGTCGTGGCTCCGTGGAGCAACAGCATTGCGCTGGGATACCTGATGGGGTTCACGCCGGAGCTGGCACACTTCTTCGGCATACCGATGGATGTGCGGCATGTAACGTTGAACACCGGCATGTTTGCTTTCTCGGCAGCCAGCTTTGGCCTGATGGCGTTTCGCCAGTGGTGGTTGTACTCGGCGATCGGGGGCATCGCGATCATGTTCGTGCTGAACCTGGGAGTAAGCTTCTCGATTGCATCGATTGTGGCGCTGCGCGCGTATGACGTTGGGCGTGCCGAACAGTTCTCGATTCTGAGATCGGCATTTCAGCAGATTTTGAAGTCACCGCTGCAGTTTCTTCTGCCCGTGGAGAAGAGAGCGCCGCTGGTGCCCCCGCCGTCGGAGAATCCCGAGATCGCCAGTGGAGCCGCTGTGCAGGAGAGCGGTGACGGTCCGGGCGTCAGTAGTGCCCCGTGACGATGTTCAGGAGCGGTTCGCCTTTGAGATAGCGGGCAATCTGTCCGGCGGCAAAGTCCATGGCGCGAGGCAGGAACATATTGCTCGATGCCGCGACATGCGGTGTGATGAAGAGGTTGGGGGCCGTCCAGAGCGGGTGTCCCTGGGGTAATGGCTCGGGATCGGTGACATCGACGACGGCTCGAATGCGCCCGTTTTCGAGAGCAGCGAGCAAGGCGTCGGATTTTACAACCGGACCGCGTGCGGCGTTTACCAGGAGCGCGCCTTGCTTCATCGCAGCGAGTTCCGGTTCGCCGATCATTCCTGTCGTTTCCGGCGTGAGGGGCACGATGAGCACCACGATGTCGGCTGCAGGCAAAAGTTCGAGCAGACGGGATATGCCTTCTACACCGTCGCGGCGACTGCGAGCGAGGCGAACGATTTCGACGCCGAAGGGCGCGAGACGTTCTTCGATCGAACGGCCGATAGATCCGTAGCCTAAGATCATCACACGCTTGCCGTGCAGCTCTTCCTGCAAAACCGGCGGCAGGGACTTCGGCGCATCGGGATACATCGCACGGTAGTGAAGGTCGGCCTCGCGGCGGCGCTTCCAGTCGCCGGCGCGCTGCGAGTCGAAGTAGAAGGGAAAATGCTTGAGGGCGGCGAGAATGGCGGAGACGGTCCACTCTGCCGTCGGGATGTTGTGCAGGCTCTGGGCATCGCAAAGGATGAGATCGGATGGCAACATCTTCAGGAGCCAGTCGACGCCTGCGTACAGCGATTGGACAACCTTCAGGCCCTGAAGATGGGGCAGCGCCTGCGCGCCATCCCTGGGTGAGACGGGGGCGATCCAGAACTCGACGGGGATGGTGCGTTGTGGGACGGCCTCAATGCGCTCGATTTCGATGCCGGCGGGAAAACGGCTGAACCATTCGGGATCAATCCACCAAGGCACACCGACTTTCAGCATTCGCACTACGCTCCTGAGGTAGCTTCGAAAACTGCTTCGATACTATCGCGATGGAAATGCGTACTGTTCACAAAGAGCGCTCCTCTAAGCCGGCATGCCGGTTAAGCTTTCGTATGGGGCAGAGATTGGTGGAAAGAGGGCGCTTTTTCTCGCATTAGAGCGACGGTCTCTTCATGCAAGCGGCCCTTCTATTTGGCGGTGCGCGGAAGATTCTTGAAATAGCTCTTCAAGGCGGCCAGCCCAGCATTAATGGCTTCCGTGGAGATCGAGTATCCGAAGCGTACGTGCCCTTCGCCCTGTGCGCCAAAGACGACGCCGGGAACCGTCGCCACATGAGCTTTTTCGAGCAGCATGGCTGCAACCTTGCGGCTGTCCTTGTGAACACTGCTCACGTCAGGAAAGGCGTAGAAGGCTCCTTCGGGGATTTCGCACTGCAGCCCGCATTCGCAAAGACCGGCAACAAGCAGATCACGTTTGGCGCGATACTCGTCGCGCCTTGCGGCGATCACGTTTTGTGGAGTGGCGAGCGCCTCGAGCGCGGCCCATTGCGTCGGCGTAGAGACTCCGTTGATGGAGTAAAGGACAAGCTTGCGCAGGCCCGACATGAATGGCTCGCGGGCCACCGCATAACCCACGCGCCAGCCGGTCATCGCATACGACTTTGAAAACGTGAAGGTGGTGATGGTGCGCTCGGCCATGCCGGGCAGCGATGCGATCGAGAAATGCTCGCCTTCGTAGACGAGGTCCTCGTAGGCTTCGTCCGCAATGACGATAAGATCGTGCTTCTTCGCGAAGGCAGCTACTTCTTCAGCCTCTGCGCGCGTGAAGACGGTGCCGGCGGGGTTCTGCGGCGTGTTGTAGTAGATGGCGCGGGTGTGCGGAGTGGAGAACTGCTCCAGCGTTTTGGTGAGGCCAGTGCGGCGCGCGGTGGTGGTCGGCACCAGCAGAGCGCGGGCCTCGGCGCCGGTAACCATGTCGCGGATCGGTGTCCAGAACGGCGAGAACAGCAGCACGTCGTCGCCGGGATTAAGCACCGCCTGAAAAGCGACGTGCAGGGCATGCGCGCCGCCGGCAGTGACGATCACGTCTTCGGCGGTCGCCTCGATGGCATTCCTGATCTGCAGCTTCTTTGCCAGCGCCGTGCGCAAAGGCTCGATGCCGGAGGATGGCGCGTAGCGTGTCTTGTTCTCGACCAGCGCCTTCATCATCGCGTACTTGATGGGTTCGGGCGTGTCGAAAAAGGGCTCGCCGCCGTGAAAGGCGTGCACGGTTTGTCCGGAGGCGCGCAGCTCGAGCACCTTGTTGCGAATCTGCACAATATCGGAGAAGCCCACCTCATCGAGGCGCTTGGCCAGTCGTAATCCGGATTTCTTGGTCATCATTCTTCGTCTCGATCCATCAGGCGCTGGGGGAAGGTTTGCCGTGCGGCGCCGGACTCAATAGCTTAAGGCATTTTCGGAAATTGTGTGTTCCCTCAATAAGTCATATAAGGGTCGCTGCTCATTACACTCCGCGAACGAAGGCCTGTTTGTGGGGATCGCGGTCTGTTGGTGGCCTCCTCTTAAGGTCCGTGCCATCGCTTACACCGTTTCCGATAATGCGTTCGATCATCTTTCGGTGCTATGCTCCCCAAAAGAAATGCGGCGTTCGTCTATCTGGTTCATAATCGCCTTTCTCTGGCTGATCGATACTGTGCTTCGCCTTGCGCGAGCAAGACCCGATCAGGCCTGGCTGCCAGGGGTGGTTACGTTGATCTTCGTTGCAGTGGGAATCGGACACCGGCAGTGGGAAAACCGGCAGCAGCGCGAGAGCCGGCTGCGCCGTCACGCTTCGAGCAAGCCCGAATAAATGGCCATGCCGGCAACGGCGTCGACGCCGATTGCGTCGAGGGCATCAATCTCAGCGCGCTCGCGGATGCCCCCGGCCACGATGAGCCGGCGAGATGTTAATCGACGCAAGGTCTGGGCGCGCTCAAAAGGAAATCCCCGCAAGGTTCCTTCGGTATCGACGTGCGTGTAGAGGAAGGCTGAACAGTACGGCTCGAGCGCTTTGATGGCCTGCTCTGGAGTCAGGGGTACGTTTTCCTTCCACCCGCGCACGGCGACGCTGCCGGCTTTTGTATCAATGCTTGCGACAAATTGTTCGCGGCCAATGGCGGACGACAGGGAAGCTGCAATTTCAGTGTCGACGCCGGTTGGGCTGAAGAGTATCGAGCCGAGGATCACACGGCGCGCGCCCGCATCCAGCAGGCGCCTGGCGTGGTCAGCGGTGCGGATGCCTCCGCCAACCTGGCAGGGAAGGCGCCGGGCGAACTGCTCGATGAGAGTGGCGTTGTCTCCCTGGCGCATGGCGGCATCGAGATCGATGAGCTGGACGATGGAATAAAACGAAAAGCGGCCGATCCAATATTCGAAATCATCGAAGGCAAGTTTGATGGTGGCACCCTGGACGAGCTGCACGATGCGGCCGCCCATCAGGTCGATAGAAGGAATCAGCACGGCAGCCTCATAGGAACGCCGTCGCGGGCGATTTCCCGCTTGAGCGCGCGAGCGTCGGAGATGCCGAAGTGGAAGATGCTGGCCGCGAGGGCGGCGTCGGCTTTTCCGCGAAGAAACACCTCGGAGAAGTGCTTCGCGCTTCCCGCCCCGCCGGAGGCGATGACAGGAATCTCGACACCTTCGCTCACGGAGGCTGTCAGGTCGCAGTCAAAGCCGTCGCGGGTTCCGTCGGCGTCCATGGACGTGAGGAGAATTTCGCCGGCGCCGCGCTGCTCGGCCTCTCGCGCCCATTCGAGGGCCTTGCGGCCTGCGGGCTTGCGGCCGCCCTCGATGAAAACTTCGGCGCCATCCTGCGAGCGGCGCGCGTCAATGGCCACGATGACGGCCTGGGCGCCGAAGCGCGCACCGATCTCGTCGATCAGCTCTGGGCGGCGAAGAGCGGCGGAGTTGACGCTGACTTTATCAGCGCCCGCATCGAAGACAGCAGCAGCGCCGTCGAGGGTTCGGATGCCACCGCCGACGGTCAACGGGATGAAGAGGCGCTGTGCGGTGCGACGGACTGTTTCGAGCAGGGTGCCACGGCCTTCGTGCGTGGCAGAGATGTCGAGCAGGACGATCTCGTCAGCACCTGATTCGGCATGGCGCGCGGCGAGCTCGGCGGGGTCGCCGGCGTCGACCAGATTAAGGAATTGCACACCTTTCACGACGCGGCCAGCCGTCACGTCGAGACAGGCAATGATTCTGCGGGTCAACATGGCAACTCCACAAAGTTGCGGAGGATTTGCAATCCTGCCCGGCCTGACTTCTCCGGATGGAACTGCACGCCCATGATATTGGCGCGCTCGACGGCAGCGGTGAAGGGTGAACCGTAGTCTGTAACTGCAACAGTGGCGTGAATGACCGGCGCGCGGTAGGAGTGCGTGAAATAGACAAAACTCCCGGAGGGCGCGCCGCGCAGGAGGCGCGAATCGTCGCGCGTGGCGAGCGAATTCCAGCCTACATGCGGGACTTTTCGGCCCGGGGGAAAGCGATCGCAGGTAGCGTCGAAGGCCCCGAGTCCAGAAGTGCCGGGTGCTTCCGTGCTGCCGCGAAAAAGCCATTGGAGTCCGACGCAGATACCGAGAAAGGGAACGCCCTGCGCGATTTGTTGCTCGATGGGATGGCGGAGTCCGTGTTGTTCAAGGAAGGTGGTCGCCTGGAAGTGTCCTACGCCGGGGAGGATAATTTTCTCCGCCTGTCTCACGATTTCGGGATCGTCGGTCGAAACGGCGTTCGCGCCTACGGCCGCCAGAGCCTTCATAACCGATGCCAGGTTGCCCGCCTTGTAATCGACGACTGCGATCATAGCAAGCCTTTAGTGCTGGGTAACATTTCGCCGAGCTGCTTGTCGCGCGAGCAGGCAACGCGCAGGGCGCGGGCGAAGGCCTTGAAGAGGGCTTCGATCTTGTGGTGATTCGAGCGGCCGTACATGGTTTTGAGGTGAACGTTGGCGCGGGCGCCCCGGGAGAAGCCTTCGAAGAAATCGTAGACAAGCTCGGACTGGAGGTCGCCGACGAGGTGGGTGCGGACTTTAGTGTCGACGACGCAGGCTGCGCGCCCGCTGAGGTCGATAGCGGCGAGGCCTAGCGTTTCGTCCATCGTCATGAGGAAGTATCCGGCGCGAAGGATGCCGCGCTTGTCACCGAGCGCTTTGTCGACGGCTTCGCCGAGGGCAATGCCGACGTCTTCGACGGTGTGGTGCTGGTCGACGTCGAGGTCGCCCTTGCACGTCAGGTCGAGATCGAACGCCCCGTGGCGCGTGAAGAGCTCGAGCATGTGATCGAAGAAGCGGATGCCGGTTGAGACGCTGTATCGACCGGAACCTTCGATGGTGAGGCGCAGGTGAATTTCGGTCTCAGCTGTCTTGCGGTCCACGGCTGAACTACGGGCGACTGAGTTACGGACGACTGAGGCGCGGGGGGCTGCGCTGCGCTTTTGCGGCTTCATTCGGGTCATTGCGCGTCTCCCGTCCATTCGATTTCGCTCAGGGTTTCCGTCATGGCGTGAACCGCGCGCTGCATCTGGGCGCGGTCGCCGATGGTGATGCGCACGCAGCCGTCACATCCGGGATCGGCGGAACGGTCGCGCACCAGTACGCCGCGGCTTTTCATCGCTTTCGAAAACGCGGCATGGAGAGAGCCGATATAGATAAGGATAAAGTTCGCTTCAGACGGCCAGTGGCGAACGCCCGTCTCCTCGAGTGCCGCTGCGAATTCGGCACGAGCGAGCAGCACCTCCTTGACATAGGCTTCTATGTAGGCTTTGTCGGCGAGCGCCGCGGGCAGGCAGGCGAGCGCAATGGAATTAACGCTATAGGGAGAGATGACGCGGCGTAGCCAGTGCATTGAGTCTGCGCTCGTGGCGAGCAGACCGACGCGGAGTCCGGCGAGGCCATATGCCTTCGAAAATGTGCGCGCGACGATTACATTAGGCGCGCGATCGATGAGGTCGAGCACGGTTTGGCCGTAGAAATGGTAGTAGGCTTCGTCGATGAGAATCATGGCATGAGGAGCGGCGTCGACTATTTTCAGAATTGCATCGCGACTGACGATCTGCCCGGTGGGACTGTTTGGGTTGGCGATGGCGATTACCTTTGTCGCCGGACTGATTCTCTGTAACAGGCGATCCAGCGGGAAGCGGAAGTCGGTGTCGGCCTGCACTTCGACAAGCCGCGCGTCTGTTGCCGAGGCGTAGACGGCGTACATGGAATACGTCGGCACGGGGAGGAGGATTTCGTCGCCGGAGCCGAGGTAGGTCTGGCAGAGAACATGGATCGCTTCGTCGACGCCGTTGGTAAGGAGGACCTGCTCGGGTTTGAGACTGAGGTGTCCGGCGACATAATGTTCCACGCGATCGCGCTCGGGATACATGGTCAGCTCGGAGCGCGAAATTTGCGCAAGGGTTTCGAGCACGCGGGGGGAGCAGGCGACGGTGTTCTCGTTGAAGTCGAGGCGCAGGCCGGAGCGGTCGCCGAGCGGGGGATGATACTCCTTCATGCGGCGTATGAGATCACGAGGTTCGGGGGCAATGATCTTCACGCGATTCATCGAGCACCTCGAATTTCAGTCAGGCGGGCGCGGATCGCCTGGGCATGGCCCTGCAGGCCCTCGGCTTCAGCAAGAGAGACGGCGGCGGGACCGAGTTGCCGCAGGCCGTCAGGCTGGTATTCCTGCAAGGTGATGATCTTAAGGAAGTCGGCGACGCTGAGTCCCCCTCGCACGCGAGCGAGGGCGCTGGTGGGGAGTGTGTGGTTGGGGCCGGAGATGTAGTCTCCGAGGGGCTGCGCAGAGTATGGGCCGATGAATACGGAGCCGGCGTTGCGGACCCAGGCGAGGTCGGCGTCGCTGTCGACGGTGAGGTGTTCGGGAGCGAGGCGGTTGGTGATCTGGTGTACTTCGTCGGGCGTGCGTGCCACGATTGCGATGCCGTTGCGGCGGATAGATTCGCGCGCGGTAGGATTCGAGCGCGACTGGCGCTTTACCTCGTCGACAACGGTGCGAGCTAATGTAGCTTTTGTTGTTACGAATATGGCCAGAGCGTCCGGATCGTGTTCGGCCTGGGCTACCAGATCGGCGGCGATCCATTCCGGCTTACCATCTTCGCTGGTGACGACGATCTCCGTCGGTCCGGCAAGCATGTCGATGGCGCAGTCGAAGGCGACGAGCTTCTTGGCTGCGGTCACGTAGGCGTTGCCGGGGCCGACGATCTTGTCAACGGGCGAGATTGTCTCAGTGCCGTAGGCAAGCGCAGCGATGGCCTGTGCTCCGCCCACGCGATAGAACTCGCTGATGCCGAGCATAGCGGCGGCGGCGAGGATTTCCGGTGCAGGGTTCGGAGACGCGACGACGATTCGCTGAACTCCCGCGACCTGAGCGGGAATGACCGTCATCAGCAAAGTCGACGGCAGCGGATAGCGTCCGCCGGGAACATAGCAGCCGACGGCGTCGAGGGGGCGCACGCGCTGGCCGACCGACAGGCCGCGCACGGGTGAGAAGTTCCACTCCTTCGGAAGCTGGCGTTCGGCGAAGGCGCGAATATTGCGAGCGGCGGCTTCAAGAGCGCGTTTGAACTCCGACGGGACGGAATCGTATGCGGCGGCCATTCGTCGCTGGAAATTCGTAACGGTAACGTAGCGAAATGCGGTCGCGGCGAGTAGCGTAGCGCCGCAAGGCGGCATCTCCACCGCTGCGGACCGCATTCACAATACGGCGTGCAGCGGGAAGAGCCCGTTCATAAGTGAGGCTGCGCCGCGCGAAGAGCGCTTCCAGTTGCCCCTGCGCGTTGCGGCTCGATGCGGAGATGAGCTTCATCGCTTAGAGAACCACCTTGTTCAGGGGTATTCGACGATGCCGGTTGCGTTTGCGGCCTTGAGGCGGGGCACAACGTCCCGAACCACGCCTTCTTCGAGGATAGTGTTTAAAGCCACCCATGCGGGATCGGAGAGCTCGGAGACGGTGGGCGAATTCAGTGCGGGAAGGACAGAGAGAACAGCGGAAGGTTCTTCTTCTCGACGTTGAGCATGAGTCCGACACGGCCCTGAGCGGAGATGGCGGCGTTGAGCATCAGCGCGAGGGTGTCGATCTTGGTCTTCTTCCATTCGTCCTGATAAGCGCGGCGATTGGCGATGAGGTGGGTTTCGCTCTCCATCACGGTGTCGATGATGCGGAGCCGGTTGGCACGGAGAGAGCTGCCGGTTTCGGTGACTTCGACAATGGCGTCGGCGAACATGGGAGGTTGACCTCGGTTGCGCCCCAACTGAACTCGACCTTTACGGGAACGCCTTTGGCGGCGAAGTAGCGCTTGGTAACCTCGACGAGTTCGGTGGCGATGATCTTTCCGCTCAGATCTTCGGCTTTCTCGAAGCTGGAGTCTTCGGGCACGGCTAGCACCCAGCGTACTTTTGTGCGGCTCTGCTTGGCATAGGTGAGGCTGGTGACGCTCTTGACTTCGAGGCCGCTTTCGACAACCCAGTCGATGCCGGTGAGACCGGCGTCGAGGACGCCGTGGTCGACGTAGCGTGCCATCTCCTGCGCGCGGATCAGCATGCATTCGATCTCGGAGTCGTCGATAGAGGGGAAGTAGGAGCGGCCATTCGCATAGATACGCCAGCCGGCACGCTCGAAGAGCGCGATGGTTCGTCCTGCAAACTGCCTTTTGGGATGCCGAGCCGAAGCTTATTTGCCATCAGCGCACCCCTCTTCGATTTGGCTGCAAGGGTGATGGACCGGGTGAAGCAGCTCACCGTGCCTTCGTGGCAGATGAGGCCGTCGCCTTCGACGTGCACGCGAAAGAGCAGCGTGTCCTGGTCACAGTCGGTAGCCGCGTCGATGACGCGCAGCCGGTTGCCGCTCGTCTCGCCCTTCGTCCAGAGCTTCTGGCGGGTACGGCTCCAGAAGGTGACGAAACCTGTCTCCAGTGTTTTGCGATAGCTTTCATCATTGAGAAAGCCGACCATGAGGACTTCTCCGGTTCGGGCGTCCTGCACAATGCCGGGAACGAGCCCGTCCACTTTTGCGAAGTGAATCTGTGTGAAATCAATCTTTGCTTCGGTCATCATCTCTTCCTGTGTTGGTCTTGCGCCAGAAATACGAAAAGCCCGCCAGTGCTTTCGCCGGCGGGCTCTTTCAGGATCCTTTTTTCTATGGCTCTCAGCTCAAGCCACGCAGATCCGCCGGCACGCTCGTCACGCGATGATGGTGATGATGACGATGGTGGACACGAATCTGCATCTAGAGAAAAACCTAACCTGTACCTGAGATGCTGTCAACCTTTCCGGGGATGGCGGTTCCAGCGTTTCCGCTACCGCAGCGGCGAGCTGGTTGAGGCTGAAGGGCTTTTCGAGGCAGACGGGAGGCGCAACCCCTGGCGGTGGGGGCAGAATCAAGTCCGCCGCTCCCTGCTGACCTGACATGAAGATGACTTTAGCTTCGTGGCGTTGCTCGCGGATCTGCTCCACCAGCATGTCTCCGGGAAGATCGGGCAGGATGAGGTCGCAGATCACCAGGTCGAGACCGCGGGTAGGGTTCGCGCCCATTTGAGGGCGACTCCAGCGCTGCCGCAGGCGATGACTTCATATCCACGGGCGGCGAGGAAGTCCTGGATCATCTTGCGTAATTCGTCGGAGTCTTCCACGAGAAGAACAAGCCAGTGTTGCGGGGCGACTTCGGCGCCTTCAGGGAGTGCCGGAATAAAGATGTCGAACGCGTGCCTTTGCCGGGCGCGCTGGTGAGGCGTATGCCACCCCCGCTCTGCTGCACGACGGAAAGGACAGAGGCCAGGCCAAGTCCGGTGTTCCTGGTCCTCGATTTGGTTGTGAAGTATGGTTTGAAGGCCTGCAGGCGGGTTTCTTCGCTCATGCCGTGTCCGGTGTCCTGGACTACGACGTGCACATAGGAACCATGAGCGAGTCCGACCTCGGGGTCGTCGGATTTCAGCGACTCGTTGTGAGTAGAGATGATGAGTTTTCCGCCATCGGGCATAGCGTCATGCGCATTCACGGCAAGGTTGAGCACCAATTCCCGCCATTGCGCGGCGTCGGCAAAGACAGGCCAAAGGTCAATGTTGAAATCCATCCTGAGGTCGACATGTTTGCCGAGCAGAACCCTGAGGGTATCGGCCTGTTCGCTGAGTACGTTGTTCAAATCGAGCCTCTCGCGCCGGGTCACCAGGCTGCCACCGAGACTTAAACGCTGACGCGCGAGCTCCTGTGCGCTGCGCACGGTCTTCGCGATGAGGCTTATCTTCTGTTCGGGATCGCCCTCGCCCTCCTGCAGCTGTTCGGCGACGGCGAGAATGACAGTGAGCAGATTGTTGAAGTCATGAGCGACCGAACCCGAGACCTGTCCGGTGAGATCGAGGCGCGGGTCGCGCGTGCCGGTTGCGCGGGGCAGAAGATCGCGGATCATGAAAAATCTGGAGGGGCGATCGTTCCAAAGAAGCGGAAAGGAGCGGACCTCAACGGGAAGAAGCGTCCGGTCGGGAAGAATGTGTTCGGAATAAGTGTCGACAGGCGGCCCGTCGAGTTTTGCGTCGAGTAACTTGGCCACTTCGATGCGCCGGTGCGGCGGCAAAACCTTGTCACCAACCCCCTGGCTGCGAAGTTCTTCGAGGGTCATCTGGTATTTCGCGAGCGCGGCCGGATTCGCCTCAGTAACGCATCTAGTCTCACAATCCACCACAAACATCGGCCAGGGCGCGGATTGGATCAGTGCCTGCACATCTCCGCCGGCCAGGGGTGCAGAGTGCTGTTCTTCATCCAAACGATGGTCTGGGTCCTGGGATGAGGGGGTATCGTTCATGCCCTAAGATTCTCCGCGATCGCAAACCGAGAAAAAAACTGCAAATACCACACGGCAAAAATTGCCCTTCAGCGGGTTCCTGAACTTTCGGGCACCTTCACGCCCATGAAGATCTTCTGAGGGCGGCTTGCTGAACTTCGGCAACTAAGATTCCGGCAGGCCCGACAAGGATTCCTTTACAGGATCCAAATTACGCATTATCGAATCCCCGAGCATTGGCGCAGGTAAAACTCAACACAAGGCGGAAGTCCGCGCTAAGCGGAAACATTCAAAGTTACTTCTTTCCATGTACCGCAGCCTTTTTTGTTGTCTTTCTGGCTGTGGATTTTACGGCTTTCTTTACCGCAGGGCCTTTTGTACTCGCACCTTTTGCGGAAACCTTCCTGGCTGTGCGGCCTTTACAGGAGCCTTTTTCCTGGCGGCCAGGGTCTTCTCAGTAAGAGCGGCTTTCAGCTCGTTAACGTCGAGGCTTTTCGCCGACTTTCTCAACCGCTCGATGTCGTAATACTCGCGTCTGTCCTTAAGGAAAATGTGGACTACGAAGTCCACGTAATCCATCAATATCCACTCGCCGAGCTTGCGGCCTTCGACAGAATTGGGATAGGTCGCGAACTTCCGTTTCAGTTCAAGTTCGATGCCTTCGGCGATGGCCTGGGTCTGTCTTTCGTTAATCCCGCTGGTAATCAGGAAGAAGTCGGTAAATCCGGAGTCCATCGGGTCGAGCTCCAGGATTTTTGTGTCCTCCCCTTTTTTGTCTTCGCAGACTGTAGCCGCGTCGAGCACCATATTGCGAGTTTCAGTCGAAGCCATCGGGAAAGGTTCTTTTCTCCTGGAATGCTTATGGTAGCGTGCCAGACCATGTAGCGCCAACCAATTATCTTATCCAATCGGAGTAACCCGTTTGTTCAGGTTTCAACGCCGTAAAGCCCGTGGGCACGGATATAGTTCGCCACCCCGGGGGCGAGAACGGCGTTGGGATCGGTGGGCGTTTCCATGTGATCGCTGAGAGCTGCGCGCACTTCGGTCGCCGAGACATCTTCGGCCAGGTCGGGCAGGAGATATAGGTGGGATTGGCGGCCGGCGAGGTCGGTAAGTTGTGAAAGCAGGCATCCGGGCGAGTCGGACTGTTCACTTACAGCATGAATGCCCTGCAGCAACGCCTTTGGGATCTGGTCGAGATCGAATCCCGGCCGCGCACCCACGATAAAGCCGCAGGCCATCAGCAATTCCGGTGCGCGATACCACTTGCCGATGGTCAGCCAGGAATCAACTCCCATGAGGCAAAAAAGAGAGGCATGGTCGTCGAGGGTGCGCTTCAGCGCCAGTACGGCGTCGACGGTGTAATTGGGGCGTCCATCCGGCCGGGGCGCGTCGGCACGAGAGACTTCGGTGAGCGGCTCGCCGGCGAAGGCCAGCTCTGCCATGGCCATTCGGTCTTCGAAGCTGGCATTGGAGGCTTCGTGCTTCAGCGGTTGCCGTCCCACGGGCGTTACCAGGATGCGATCGAGGTGCAGCCGATTTACGGCAAGACGGGCGAGGGCGACGTGTCCGCGGTGCGGGGGATCGAAGCTGCCGCCGAAGAG
>CAVRNK010000003.1:0-22679 GCA_963721995.1 uncultured Acidobacteriaceae bacterium
GAAGTCAGTCCTCTGAAGGGACCGAAGCATCGGTGGCGGAGTGCAGTGCAGAAAGCCTGGCTCCGGATGAGCAGTGGATGGAGCGAATCTGCCAGCGAGAAAACCTCTGGCAGGCGCTCAAGCGTGTGAAGGGAAACGGAGGCAGTCCGGGCATCGATGGAATGACGGTTGATGACCTGCCGGGCTACCTGAAGCAGCACTGGTTAGAAATCCGGGAACAACTGTTGAGTGGGACCTATCAACCGCAACCGGTACGGCGGGTGGAAATCCCGAAGCCGGACGGAGGCGTGCGAAAACTTGGCGTTCCTACGGTGCTGGATCGAATGATCCAGCAGGCAGTGATGCAGGTTCTGCAATGCAGTTGGGATAATACCTTTTCTGAATCGAGCTATGGGTTTCGTCCCGGACGCTCGGCGCATCAAGCGGTGGCGCGTGCCCAGCAACATATTGCCGCGGGGCACCGCTGGGTGGTCGACCTCGATCTGGAAAAGTTCTTTGACCGAGTTAACCACGACCGACTGATGGGTCAGATCGCAAGGCGAGTGTACGATAAGCGTCTCTTGCGACTGATTCGGAGCTGGCTCAAGGCGGGTGTGTTGGAGAACGGACTCGTAGGACCGACGGATGAAGGGACGCCACAAGGTGGTCCTCTTTCGCCTTTACTATCGAATCTTGTTCTCGATCAACTTGACCGTGAGTTGGCGCGAAGAGGCCATCGGTTCGCTCGGTATGCGGACGATTGCAACATCTATGTCCGCAGCCGTCGAGCAGGCGAACGCCTGATGGGAGGGCTCACAAGACTCCTTGAAGGTAAGCTCAAGCTGAAGGTAAACCGGGAGAAAAGTGCTGTGGCACGACCGTGGGAGCGGAAGTTCCTCGGGTTCAGCTTTACGAACGGAACAAAGCCAAAGCGCCGAATCGCGCCCAAAGCAGTGCTCCGGTTCCAGTCAAGAATCCGAGCCCTCACTCGTCGAACCCGAGGCATCAGTCTCGAGAAAATGGTTCGCGACGTGAGCCGCTACCTTCAGGGATGGCAGAGCTATTTTGGGTTCTGCCAAACTCCAACCGTGCTGGACCGTTTCAATAAGTGGATCAGGCGTCGTATACGCTCTGCCGCCTGCAAGCAATGGCGGACAGGGAAGACGCGATATGCCCGATTGCGAAAGTTAGATCTCAGTCATGATCTGGCCGCTCGCACGGCAGGACATCAGTGGGGACCGTGGCGGCTTAGCCGAACACAGGCTCTCTCCTATGCCATGCCAGCCGCTTACTTCGATCGCTTGGGGCTTCCTTCCTTGCGCTGCACACCCGGCGCTTAATCCTACCGAACCGCCGTGTACGGACCCGTACGCACGGTGGTGTGACAGGGAAAGCGAGTGATCGCCTACCTATGTCATTGTGTGCCGTGCATGTTCGACAGTTTGAGGGTGCAAGTCCCTTATCCAACCTGATGGAGGTGAAGGATTAGCGAAGCGCAAGGGCGTCGTCGCGAGGCGGGGTCTGAAGGAAGCGTGGAGCAAAGGCGTGTGCCGATGGACAAGAATCGGATAGGAGGCCTGCACTCGCGGGCGAGTTGGCAATGAGCAGCAAAGCCCATATCCATCAAGGCGAGTGTCGGTAAATCCGGCGGTGGTGCGCTGAAGGCGGTCGAACTTACCACGGGAGGTCTGCTGCATGTCGTGGGAACACGACTGGAGAAGAAGCGATTCTTCTTGAACGTGCAGCAGAAGTCAGCATAGGGCATAGTAGTCCGGTACATCGGACGAAGGCCTGAACGATAGGAGAGGCAAGTACGTGGCACGACTCAAAGGTGCAAAGCGGCAGAATAACCAGCTACAGCTGGCCTTCGAGGGAGCGACGACGAGTGAAGCTCGAAGTCAGTCCTCTGAAGGGACCGAAGCATCGGTGACGGAGTGCAGTGCAGAAAGCCTGGCATCAGATGAGCAGTGGATGGAGAGAATCTGCCAGCGGGAAAACCTCTGGCAGGCACTCAAGCGTGTGAAGAGAAACGGAGGCAGCCCGGGCAGCGATGGAATGACGGTCGATGACCTTACGGGCTACCTGAAGCAGCACTGGTTAGAAATCCGGGAACAACTGTTGAGTGGGACCTATCAACCGCAACCGGTACGTCGGGTGGAAATCCCGAAGCCGGACGGAGGGGTGCGAAAACTTGGCGTTCCTACGGTGTTGGATCGAATGATCCAGCAGGCAGTGATGCAGGTTCTGCAAAACAGTTGGGATAACACCTTCTCTGAATCGAGCTATGGGTTCCGTCCCGGACGCTCGGCACATCAAGCAGTGGCGCGTGCCCAGCAACATATGGCTGCGGGGTTCCGCTGGGTGGTCGACCTCGATCTGGAAAAGTTCTTCGACCGAGTTAACCACGACCGACTGATGGGGCAGATCGCAAAACGCGTGCACGATAAGCGCCTCCTGCGACTGATTCGGAGCTGGCTCAAGGCGGGTGTGTTGGAGAACGGACTCGTAGGACCGACGGATGAAGGGACGCCGCAAGGTGGTCCTCTTTCGCCGCTACTATCGAATCTTGTTCTCGATCAACTCGACCGTGAGTTGGAGCGAAGAGGGCATCGGTTCGCTCGGTATGCGGACGATTGCAACATCTATGTCCGCAGCCGTCGAGCAGGCCAACGCCTGATGGGAGGGCTCAGAAGACTCCTTGAAGGTAAGCTCAAGCTGAAGGTGAACCGGGAGAAAAGTGCTGTGGCACGACCGTGGGAGCGGAAGTTCCTCGGGTTCAGCTTTACAAACGGGAGGCAGCCGAAGCGCAGAATCGCGCCCAAAGCAAAGTCCCGGTTCGAGGCTCGAGTCCGAATCCTTACTCGTCGAACTCGTGGTATCAGCATCGAGACCATGGTTCGCGAGCTAGGCCGCTACCTTCAGGGTTGGCAAGGCTACTTCGGCTTCTGCCAAACCCCGACCGTGCTGGACCGTTTCAATAAGTGGATCCGGCGTCGTATACGCTCTGCGGCCTGTAAACAATGGCGGACAGGGAAGACGCGATACGCTCGATTGCGGCAGCTCGGTCTAAGTCATGATCTTGCGGCCCGTACGGCAGGGCATCAATGGGGCCCCTGGCGGCTTAGCCGCACAGAAGCTCTCTCGTATGCCATGCCCGCCGCTTACTTCGATCGCTTGGGACTTCCTTACTTACGCTGCACACCCGGCGCTTAATCCTACCGAACCGCCGTGTACGGACCCGTACGCACGGTGGTGTGACAGGGAACGCGAGTGATCGCCTACCTATGTCGATTCCACGGCTGCGTAGCGCTGCGAATTCCGCCGGGGTGCGATCATCGAGCGCCGAGTGCGGACGGTGGTGATTGTAATCGTGGTGCCACAAGGCCAGCTTGCGGCGAGCATCGGCCAGCGTGAAGAAGACCTCCACGTTCAGGCACTCGTCGCGCAGTCGTCCGTTGAAGCTCTCGATGTAGCCGTTTTCGACCGGGCGTCCTGGCCGGATGAAATCCAGGTGCACTCCGCTCTGGTAAGCCCAGAGATCCATCGCCCTGCTGGCGAACTCCGTTCCGTTATCGACGGTGATCGACTGCGGCGCTCCGCGGCCGGCCACCACCACATCGAGCGCCAGCGCCACCTTCTCTCCGCTCAGCGCAGTGTCGGCATGGAGCACCAGGCACTCGCGGGTGAACTGATCGACGACGGTCAGGACACGAATCCACCGCCCGTCGGCCAGCCGCTGAGCGACGAAATCCATGCTCCACTTCTGGTTCGGACGTATCGCCTGTCCGGATGGAATCCGTTGTCGCTGGGCCCGCTCGCGGCGCTTCTGTGTGCGCACAATCAGACCTTCTTCGGTGTAGAGCCGGTAGATCCGCTTCGCGTTCACTTCCCACCCCTCGCGCTTCAGCATCACCGTCAGCCTCCGGTAGCCGTAGCGAACCCGACTGCCCGCGAGTTCGCGCAATCGTACCCGCAAACCTTCCTGCGGATCGCGGTGGTGCCGATAACGCAGAGTCGCCCGTTGTACTGGAATCAGCCCCGCAGCACGCCGCTGGCTCAGCTGGTGGACCTGCTGGGCCCACTCCGCCAGCTCGCGCCGCGCCCGAGGCCTCAGAGCTTTTTTGCGACGATCTCCTGCAGGATATGCCGATCGAGGCTCAGGTCGGCCACCAGCCGCTTCAGCTTCCCGTTCTCCTCCCGCAACTGACGAAGCTCGCGCAACTCGCTCAAGCCCAGCCCGGCATACTTCTTCTTCCATAGGTAAAATGTCTGCTGGCTGATGCCATGCTTCCGGCAAACCTCAACCACCGTTTCGCCTGACTCTGATTCCCGCAGCACCCGCAGAATTGCCTCTTCGCTGTGTCCCCGCTTCGCCATCCGTGGCTTCCTCTCTCGCTTCAGGGAACCACGACAGGTTGCGATCCCTCAACTTCCCGACGGTCTAGTTTTTGGGTTTTGGATCAAGGCTCCGGGCCAAATCCCGAAACTCATCTCCGTTTGCGCTACTCGTACGGGCACCTGCCAATCCACGTCATCTGGCTTCTCTATGTTGCGAGTGGGTGTTTCCTCGTCGATCGTTGCATGAGACTTTTCAGAAGGGGTGAGATCCAGTGCTGACGAAATGTAATCGGGAACGTCGCGCGGTATATCGACCTTACCGGCGCGTGCCTGAGTGATGGCGCTCGCCTAAGTCCGCTGGCGTGTCAGGGCGCGAGAGTAATGTAACCTCCAGGTTTTCGTCATCATAGAAATTCAGATCCTTAGCGACGTAGAAGCCTGCGAACTGTGCCTGGTTTGACCACTGCAGATAGAGAACAACATGATCGATGTGTCGGTTACGCTTGTGGCCCTTGTCATAAAAAAGGATGGCCGCCAAGAGAGCGAGGTTAACGCAAAGACCCCAGAGAATCGCACTAGGAAATTTCAACCGCATCCCTCCAAAGACATTAAAGGGGCCGGGCACA
Organism: uncultured Acidobacteriaceae bacterium; assembly: GCA_963721995.1. Classification (GTDB taxonomy): domain Bacteria; phylum Acidobacteriota; class Terriglobia; order Terriglobales; family Acidobacteriaceae; genus Silvibacterium. The sequence goes on from CAVRNK010000003.1 coordinate 4,944, forward strand.
AAGGGGGTATTGTTCTCCTAGCAGGTTTCACCGCAACGCGTCAAGCAAAAATCGCAAATCGAGAAGGAGATCCTTAAGTGGCAACTCCCAATCTTCGGCTCGCCCAAAGGTGGGAATGCTAATTTCTAACTTACGGTGGTTGGCACTTATTTGCTGGGAAGGGGGTGCACTTTTCCCGGCCCCCATCCCCCTACCCCATTCAAGCCTGACAAGAAGGCCCAACTCCCGTAGACTAGAGCGTTTTAGGAAATTATGTGGCATTGCTAAGACCGTGCACGGCTGCCGCTCCCTGCTGGTCGCGTCAGTTCGAGGCGGCTCCGACTATAACCCTTTCCCAAAACGCTGTGAGCGCTTGGTCCCACTCGAAATTTCACAAGGAAAAGAATGTCACCACTGTACGCCGTAGTTCTGGGCGCAATTGTTCTCATACTGATGAGCGTCTCGCTGGCGCGCCTTCACAAGGTGAAGACGAAGGCCGATTACCTTGTCGCCGGCCGTTCGCTGTCGGCCTTTGTGCTCGTCTTCACGTTGCTCTCGTCGTGGATCGGCTCGGGATCGCTGCTGGGCGGAGCGGAGAACGCGTACAAGCATGGGCTGGTCGCACTGTGGCAGGGCGGGGGCGGATGGGCGGGCCTGCTGCTGATCTACTTTATTGCGCCGCGGGCGCGCCGGTTTGCGCAGTTCACGATTCCCGACCTGCTGGAGGCGCGCTACAACCAGACGGCGCGCGTTCTGGGAGTTGTGGCGGTTCTGTTTGCCTATACGGCGATCACCAGCTATCAGCTGATCGGCGGCGGAGACATTCTGCACCTGGTGTTTCCGACGGTGATCAGCGCGACCCTGGGAAAGTACATCATTGCGACCTTTGTGATTGTGTTCACGGCGATTGCGGGTATGTCGTCGGTGGCGTATATGGATGTGTTCATCGGCCTGCTGGCGACCGTTACCATGCTGATTGCGCTGCCAGTGCTGACGCATTCGGTCGGCGGCTGGAGCGCGGTGCATCATATGCTGCCGGCGACCCATTTTCAGCCGCTTGGAGACTATTCGCTGATACAGGCGCTGGAGCTAAGCGTACCGACGTGCCTGCTGATGCTGGGCAATCAGTCGATGTATCAGAAGTTCTTCTCGGCGAAGTCGGAGAAGGACGCGCGAGTGGCAGTTGTGGGCTGGATCATTGGCACGGTGATTCTGGAAACGGTGATCGTGGTGCTGGCGATCGTGGGCTCGGCGCGTTTTCCTTCCGGCGAGGTTTCGCACCATCCGCGTGAGATTCTGGCTTACTCCGCGCTGCACGGTCTGCCGGCATGGCTGGGTGCGCTGCTGATGGGAGCGGTCTTCGCGAAGATCATCTCGACCGCGAATAACTACCTGTTCTCGCCGGCGACCAATCTCGTAAACGATGTGTTTGTGCGGTATATCGCCCCGGACGCGTCGAACAAGCGGGTGCTTATCGTGTCGCGGCTGATGGTGGCACTGCTTGGCATCTGGGCGTTATATCAAGCGCTGGGAACGGAATCGGTTCTGAAGAAGACGCTCTATGCGTACACCATCTATTCGGCGGCGCTGACTCCGGTCATTCTGGCAGCCTTTTACTCAAGGCGTGCGACTGCGGCTGGGGCGGTGAGCGCAATTGCTGCGGGGACTTTCGTGACGGTTTTCTGGGATTCGGCGTTCGTACATCAACATTTGCCAACTGTTATAGCGCAGCGGGATGCGATTTTTCCAGCGTTGCTGGCGGCTGTGCTATGCCTGATCGTGGTCAGTGCAGTGACAAAACCGCCGAGCGCTGAGGTGATCGCGCAGTTTCATGGCCTCGGTGAGAACTGAGCTATTTCCCGTTCAGTGGCTTGCGCGCGAAGTAGTAGAGCGAGAAAGCCAGCAAAGCAAACATCGCAACTGAGAGCGGCTGGTGGTACAGGAGCTGATAGACGGCCGAACCTGTCGCGAACCACATCCGTGTTTCGTGTCCTGTGGCGGCTTCGTAGAGTTTGCGAGCTACGCCGAGCAGTCCCATGATGCCGCCGGCGGCGATGAGTCCGCTGGCGAAGAGCGAGCCGGGCGAAACCTCACTTTCGGTTTCAGTTGCATTCCCTCCGGCCTTGGCTACTGCACGGTCGACCATCCAGCGAACGACGCCTCCGCAGAAGATGGCGAGCGTCGTTCCGATCGACAGGTAAGAGCCGACGGCGAAGGAGAGAGAGCGAACGCCCAGCAACTCAACGGCGATGACCAGGAAGACGCCGAGGAAGACTAATCCCCAGGGTAGCTTGCGCGAGAGGATGCCATTGATGACGGTTGCCATCAGGCGGCCCTGCGGAGCGGCGGCCTTTTCGCTGCCGATACCCTGCGCCCACTGGATTTCGATCTTTCCGGTATCAGGGTTGAAGAGGTATTTCCCGTCTGCCAGTGTCTTCGAGCCGAGCGCATTCAGCAAAACGTACTTGCTTCCGTCGACAAAAGTGGTGGATTTGTCGGGCTTGGTGAGCAGAAAGCGCGTGCGGCTGAAGTGTTGCTGTTGAACCTGCACGCCATCTATCGGAGCGGTCAGGCTGTACGCGATGGGAGCCTTCATCGGCGTGAATTCTTCGAGGCCCTTGTTCATGGCATTGAGAGTGATGCCGATCGAGAAGACAGACACCATGACGCCGACCATGACGGCGAGCTGTTGTTTCCAGGGCGTAGCGCCGATTAGGAATCCGGTCTTGAGGTCCTGCGAGGTGTCTCCGGCATTGGCGGCGGCGATGCAGACAACGCCGCCGATGGTAATTGCGAGAGCTCCGAAGGCGGGAGCGGTCCATCCTTTTACGAGAAAGATCGCGGCTGTGGCCATGAGCGTCGCAATGGTCATGCCGGAGATGGGATTGGCCGAGCTGCCGATTAAACCCACGATGCGCGAGGAGACAGTTACAAATAAGAAACCGAAGATCACGACCAGAAGCGAGGCGGCCAGATTAGCGAGCCAGCCGACCTGCGCGCCAGGGACGGGCTTAAGGGTCAGGAAGAGGAACATGAGCAAGACGAGGAGTGCGCTCCCCCCGACGACGACACTCATGGGCAGATCGCGTTCTGTACGCTTCGACGATGACATGGCGGCGTTCTTGCCAAGAGTCTTCACGCCCGCTGTCAGGGCGCCGATGATAGTGGGCAGCGTTTTAAGGAGGGTGATGAGTCCGGACGCGGCGACGGCTCCGGCGCCCATCGGCCGCACGTAGGTTCGCCACAGATCGCTCGGCGACATCTGCGCGATGGGCACGGTGCCGGGATAGATCGCGGTGGGCAGGTGCGCTCCAAAGAAATGGATGGCGGGCATGAGAACGAACCAGCTGAAAATGCCGCCGGCAAAAAGAACTCCGGCGACGCGCGGCCCGATGATATAACCGACGCCGAGATATTCGGGGGTGGCCTCGGCGCGCAATGCGGCGCCCGGCAGCCACTTCGGTTCGTAGTTGGGCGTGCCCGGCCATGCGCCGAGAAGATTCTCGTTCTGGAAAAGCGTGTACAGAGCGCCGAGCCCGAGTCCGAAGAAGACGCGGCTGGCGAAGGAGCCTCCGCGCTCGCCGGCAATGAGCACATCAGCGCAGGCTGTGCCTTCAGGATAGGTAAGGTTGCCGTGCTCTTCGACGATGAGCTGGCGGCGGAGCGGGATCATGAACAATACACCCAGCCATCCGCCAAGCAGGGCAAGAATGAAGATACGTGCGTATTCGAGATCGAAGCCGAGGAAGATAAGCGCCGGCAGAGTAAAGATGACGCCGGCAGCTATGGACTGGCCTGCATTGCCGGTGGTCTGAACGATGTTGTTCTCAAGAATCGATGCGCGGCCGAGCGCACGCAATACGCTAATCGACAAAACAGAGATTGGGATCGAAGCAGCGACGGTAAGGCCAGCGCGGAGACCGACGTAGACGGTCACTGCTCCGAAAAGTAATCCGAAGATGCAGCCCAGCAGAATGGCGCGAACTGTAAATTCGGGTCGCGTCTCGTTTGCGGGGACAAAAGGTTGGAAGTCGGGCAGAGTGGGCAAAGCGATCCCTCCGGTGGCGTCAGGCGCAGCTGCTCATATCCGCGCATGAGAAATGCTGAGTGTAGCAGCGTGGCGGATCGATTCAGAAGCCCAAATCGCCAGGAGGAGAGGTCAGTGACTATTTCAGACTGTTGCTCAGGCTCTCAAGGTTCAAGGGGCGAACATGGATGAGGCCTCCACGGGGGCTATCGATGTCAGCGATAAGGAGAAACGAGATGCCGACAACTATCGGCAACACAATGAATAGCCGAGCGTCTTTGCGATGCGCGCCATAGCCGAAGAGGAGATTGCAGAAAATGGCAATAAAGGCCATCAGACCCCACGCGGCGTGGGGAATGCGGTTCCACCAGGCGGCTTGAGTGTAGCCCTGGGAGTTGATCACATCGTTCATGCCGGAGACGGCAAGCGCCCGCACCGGAGTGGGTTGAGTACTGGCGGGTACGGAAACAGCTGCCCAGAGCTGATTCTGCACCGCTGAAGTCTGATCGTTGATCGGCTGCAACTTAGAGGCCCAACGCGTGCGGTAGAACTGAAGGCGAAGATCGGTGTATTGCCGAAGCAGAGCGCGGACCTGTGAAGCATCAGATGCCGGCAGCAGATCGGCGCGGAGGTACTCCGTGCCAATGGCGTTGGCCTCTTCCTCTTCAAGATTCTTGCGCTGGTCGTAGCGGCCGGTAGCCATCGAGAAGCTGAAGCCGATGATGAGACCGAGGAGGGTGAGGCTGGCGGCGAGCAAAACACTGAAGTCTTCGCGCGCGTCCTCGGGCAGTTCGGCGTTTCTGCGCAAGCGTATGCGCGAGCCCACCCACGCGGCCAACCAGAGAACCAGGACCGAGATCACGAAGAGGACGACTGGAAAGTTCAAGAGATTCGTACTCATGCTACAGCTTTTTAGCATGTCCGACAGACCGTGCGCCGGAAAAGAATATGCTCATGGAGTGAGTCACAAGCATTATCAAGGGACCGAATAAGACAGCGCTGATCTTTGTGGGAAGCTGCGAATCAGGGTATACTCTTGGCATTCGGGCGACGGATTCTAAAATCTGTATTTTGCCAGTGAGTGAGGTGAGTCTTCCGCAGTCAGAGTGACCTTCTGACACAGGACCTACCGTCAAGTCAGGCGATGGCTTGGCGGGCAATCGTCCGCGTGCTCCGAAGTCCTTTGAGCAGCGTAACTGCGGTGGCTTTACCCGGCGTCTGTGCAGTCTGCAGTGATCCCCTTTCTGATGTAGCACGCCTTCCCGTGTGCCTTTCCTGCTGGAACGACCTTCCGTCACAACTGACATCGCTTTGCTCCCGGTGTGGAGAGGATCTTGGTGTGTCGGACTACGGCCAAGGGCCAGAGGGCGGCATTTTGTGTCGCCAGTGCCGGCTTGCGCCTCCGCCATTTGAAGAGGCGGTGGCCTATGGGTTGTATCAGGGCACGATGCGATCATTGCTCCATCTGCTTAAGTATGAAGGGGTTGAACCGGTTGCCCGGAGGCTGGGCGAGCTGCTGGCGCGCCGGGTCTTAACGATTTCGGAGTTGCCGCAGAGAATGGTGGTGGTTCCGGTACCCCTGTTCGGGGCAAGGCGAAAGAAACGCGGCTTTAACCAGGCGGAGTTGCTGGCCCGGGCGGTGGTGCGGGCTATGCGGCGCATGCGGCCGGATTGGGAGGGCCAGTTCGCTCCGGGGGTGCTTGCGCGGCAACGGGCTACTGAGAGTCAGGCGGGTCTGAGCCCGCATCAGCGCCGGCGCAATTTGCGCGGCGCTTTTTTTGTTTCGGACCCCACCCGGGTAAAGGGACGAGACGTGCTGCTGGTCGACGATATATACACGACGGGGGCTACGGCCCGGGCGTGCTCGCAGGTTCTGAGGAAGGCCGGGGCCGCCCGAGTGTGGGTGGCGACGGTGGCGCGAGCGCAGCGGCGGCAGGTGGAGGCATTCCGGCCGGCGGTGGCGGAGGTGCCGATGCACGAGGATGTGGCCATTTGGGATGGAGGCACGACAGTTCAGTAGGCCGCGGACGCTTTGCAGGCGGCAGATAACAGATCGCGCATAACAGATCGCGCATTAAAGATCGAGGAGGGGGAAGAGGATGTCGCTAGGGAAATCAGCCGTTCACGCCCGCAAGCAGAAGTCGCTCGCCAAGTGCCACGCCCTGCCGCACGCCGAGGCTGTAGAGCCGCGGGTGCGATTCGCGTCAGCCATGCAGACCCCCGTGCTGGTTCTGAATGCGTCGTACGAGCCGATCAATATCTGCGGGGCCCGGCGTGCCCTGGTGCTGGTGCTGAAGGGAGTCGCCAAGACCGAGGAGGAGCAAGGCGCCATTCTGCATGCGGCGCGGGTGCGGATGCCGATGCCGTCGGTGATCCGGCTGCTTGAGTACCGGCGGATTCCACACCAGACGCGGGCGCTGTCGCGGAAGAATATCCTGCTGCGCGACCGCAATATGTGCCAATACTGCGGGATTACGCTGCACTCGTCTGAACTGACGCTCGACCATGTGCATCCCCGGTCGCGCGGAGGGCTTTCCACCTGGGAGAACCTGGTTGCATGCTGCCACAGCTGCAACCGGAGGAAAGGCAACCAACTGCTGCACGAGCTGCAGGATATGAAGCTGATTCGGGAGCCCAGGCCGTTTTCGCTGCATACCAGCCGGCATATCATGCGGATGATCGGCCACTCGGACCAGAAGTGGCGGAAGTATCTCTACTACTGACTCATGACATCCGTCATGTGCGATTGCTGACAAATCATACTGCCGTCCGAGGCTGAACGGAGCGATTCTGTTCATGTCAGGAGGCGATTATGAATATCACTCAAGTTCAGCAGCGGCAGATGGAATGTGAGGGGAGGGAAGACCCTCTGATGAGGCTGACCTATGCGATTGGCATCCTTCTTACCATCTTCGGGCATTTCCTTCCGGGCCCGGTGAACTGGAATATCGTCGGCATCGCGGTGGTGGTCTTTTATTGGGTTTACTGAGGGCTCCCCCTCCCCCCTCTCGTCTGTAACCGTGTGATTCTAAAAGGACGAGTTGTAAGCGTCTCATTCTAAAGAGACTGCTCGTAACCGTTTCATTCCAAAGAGGCTGCCTGCGATCAACTTCTTCTCTAGGTCCGCAGGCTGTAACCGTTTCATTCTAAAAGACGAGACTGTAATCGTTTCATTACACGAGAGTTGGCTCAGAAGAACACAAAAAAGCCCGGCTGATTTGGCAGCCGGGCCTTTTGTTCAGTCTAGGTTCTTTTTTGTCTCTATTTCTATTTTAGCTGCTGGCGGGAAATGGTCGGCCAAAAAAGACAGGTCACGGGTTTAGGGTACAGGGCTTAGGAAAAACAGGCCGCGACTGTTGCGTCCGGCTGGAGTTGAATACATGATAGAGAGCACGGCTGAGGTCGAAGCGGGGCGGCATCGTGTGTCCAAAATTGAGATTCGTTGCATTCCTGTTGTTCGCGCTGGCGGTTGCTGTGCCGAGTCGGGCGGCGTCGGATCACAGCTCGAATGGGAATCCGAAGAGCGTTCACTCCCAGAAGAAGGGCCGGAGCCCGGGCGGAGATGTGGCGAGCGGAACCGGGGATATCGGGAAGGGTGCTGCCAAGGGAGCCGGCAACCTGGCTGTGGGCGCCGGCAAGGGAGCCGTCGACTTGGTCACGCTGCATCCGATCGATGCGGCGGCTTCGGTTGGCAAGGGCGGCGTAGTTGCGGGTAAGGATGTTGGCGTCGGAACGGTGAAGGGGACGGGGAAGATCGCCAAGGGCGTCGGGCGGGGAATCAAGCACATCTTCTGACGCAGTCGCAGAAAGCTCGCATTCCGGGCGCAAGGCTGTTGTGCCTGATCCACGCGGGAAGTTCATGAGAGAAGTTCACGGGGGAAGTACTCGGGGGAGTCTATGAACAGCGCCACTGCTCTTCGACTGCAGGTCGCGGGTGAGGCTCTTCGCATCCTTGAAAACACGCGGCACACAACCTACCAGCACAAACTCTTCATCGATGAGGCAACGGGAACTTATGACATCGACTGTTCCGGCCTTGTGAGTTACATTCTGAGTCGCGTAGCGGCCAACCACCTCAGTCTCATCCCTATCGTCACTCCGCTGGGGAACTCCAAGTCGCGGCTGCTGGCGCAGGATTACTACGACTTTTTTTCGCAGCTTCCTAATGAGACCATCGATGGCTGGCGTGAGATTCTGTATCTGCGCGACGCACGACGCGGCGACCTGATCGCCTGGGCGCTGCCGCCTCCGAACCCCGACACCGGCCATATTTTCGTTGTCGCCGCGGACCCGGTTCCAGTCGCCGAGAATACGCTGGCAGTGATGGCTTACGACGCCAGCGATATTCACCACTACGACGATTCCCGGGGCCATGGTCAGACTGGCGTAGGCTCGGGTACCTTCTACCTTCAGGTCAATTCAGCCGGTAAGCCCATTACCTTCCAGTTCAATGCGCCCGATCCGATAGTATCGGCCAGCATTGCGATCGGCCGGATTGAGCCGTTTGACGCATAGGTATCAGCGGCTTTATGGAAAATCCGCTCGCGCCTGATTGACCAGGTTGGGAATGTCGTTGCCTCCTCCGGCTGAATTCGTCGAGGGGTTCTGGGCGCTCTGCACGCCGACTACGCGTGGCCAGGCTTCTCCTGCCCACCACCCAAAGAAGGGGCCCCCCGATTGTCCGGGAATCACGTCCGCCTTCTGGGCGAGGTATTCGTCATCGGAGCCGCCAAAATTGTTGTCAATCGAGATTGCGTTCTGAAAGGTGGGTTCGGTGCCACCTGCGATGTCCTGCGGGTACCCGATGTGACTCCAGTCGGGGAGGCCATTCCAGCCGCCGTCATAGCCCCTGGTTCCCATCCAACCGCAGATGTCACCGAGGCGGTTATTGAGGACGAGGACCACGTAATCTTCCTCGGTGTCGGCAGCGCTGAGGATTGGTCCCACGACTTTGCGGTAGGCGTACCAATGGATGATCCCCGAATTGCCGAAGGGTGCGTTGCCGTTGAAGTAGGACGGAGTATACGTGACCTGGTTGACGGTGTTGTCGGGATTCCAGGTCATCATGTGCGACGCGCAAAGCAGGTGACGTGGACCGATCAGTGTGCCCGATCCCCACCCACCGGTTACGTCGACGCGTCCCACGGTGCACCAGGGAAAAGAGGTGTCGGAAAAGACGCGGCGCTGATCCGGAGGAAAGATAGTGGTCGCCATGAACTGGTTCTTTTTGAGTTTGGCCAAAGGATCGAATGTGCGGCGAATGCGCAGACGTTCATCCATGTAAGGAGCCGCCGGATTGAGGGCGAGGTAATCGGGGAGGAAGCCCTGCAGATTTTTCTCGTCAGGCGCGGACGCCTTCGCAGGACGCTCGAGGACAGTGCCGCGTACGGGCGGAGGAAACACGCGCACTCCGGGTTTTGTTGATTGCAGGTGGGATTCAAATGTCAGTCCGCCAGTCGCCTCTTTCAGGGGTGGCCGGGGATGAATGACCTTGGGAATTTCGGCTGTTTTCAATGGCGCTGTCGGCATGCTGCCTCCGTTCACTCTTTAGTGACGAACCAGGCGACAGCGTTACGGTCAGGATGTAGCCGACTGAGGCGTTCGCAGTCGAATGAAGCTGACGGGTGGGCAGCGGGCTAGGTTTTCCGGCGGTGATAAGTGAAGTCATACTCCACGGTCCAGGTCTTTCCGCCGTCGGTGCTCCTCTGGCTGAACTGCCGAACGGTGTCGGGCGCGAGATTAAAGAACTGAAGATGGCGTCTCATGCCGGGCCCCGAGGGCTGAGGGATCTCATCGGTCCAGAAGTCCATGACGCCATCCTTGAGATTCCCGTAAAAGAAGATCATTCCCTGTGAGTTGTCGACCCAGAACTGTTCCCAGCGCTTCAGACTGACGTTGTACGCGTTGTAACTCTTGCCGGCGTAGGGCAGTTCGGCCGAGGTCCAGTTTTCCCAGATGACGCAATCGCCCAGTTCCCGTGCGATGTGGCTGCTGCCGACGGGCTGACCGCTCGATGTACTCACTACGTCCCAGTCGCCCACCCAGAAATCAAATTGCCGGCTCTCGGCCGAGTACTTGCAGGGCGTGAGATTGTGCTTGGCCTGATCGAGGCCAGCGGCGTATCGAGGGTCGAAGCGCAGCGAGTTCCATGCGGTGTCGGACTCAAGCTTGTCGGGCTGGGCGTATCCTGCGGCGGTCGCGGATTTGAGTGCCGCGAACGCCTCGTCGGTGCGACCCATCGCCGCCTGCGTGGTTGCGATGTCATAATCCACGACGAACGATGGCAGGCCCTTGCCCCTGTCCGTATTGTTTGGCCTGGTTGAAAGCGTGAAGCGCCACTTCGTAGTGCTTGTCGGCGCGGGCAGATACCGCGTATCGATACCAGAAGCGGGCATTCTCAGGCTGAGACTGCGCGAGAGCGTCGTAGAGCTGTTCGGACTTGTCCCACTGCTGCTGCGAGTATGCCTGGGCGGCTTCGTCGTCGATTGATTTGCCGGCAGGTGCCTGCGCGAGCAGGATTGAAGAGCACAAGACGCATAAGGAAAAGACGAAAGGGCTTCGCATGGGCTCGACTCCCTGTGACAGGTTTGGATTCACGCGCTATGTTAGCTGCGCGATGGCGAAATGGAGGCTGTTAAGTAGCCGCGCGCTCTACGTTGTGACGAGGCGCAGATTGGAGGGATGAATCGGGTGAATAACGAGGCGCTTACGCGCGGCGGATAGGCCCGGCCCCGTTCTTTGGAAACGCGTGAGGAACGGAATCGGTTCTCTTTTTTGTCGTTTCGGGTCCGCCTGCGCTGCAGCCTTCGGGCAGAGAGGTGCATCCTTCAGACCGTCTTTTATTGGCTTAAGCCCGGGGCTTCTACCGGGGCTCGCTTTGCTAGACCTATTAAGGGAGCATTTCTTCTTTCCCATGTCCCAGAATCGGGACATGTGGCCCCGGTAAAAAAGACTTGCACCACGGAATCACATCGAAGGCAAAGCGCTCTTGCTCGGGGCGAGGATGTCGTCGAAGCGGTCGGGCGTGCCCTCGACTCGCTCGAGTGTTGGATAGCGCATTCCGTCAAAGTAAGACAGCGAGATGGTGATGAAGCTGTTGGCCTTGCGAAATTGCAACTGTAACGGTTTCTTACTCTTTTCTGCTTCCAGGACAGCGTCGGTTAGAACCTTTGCCGTGTATGCGGTGCCATTGACGGAGACGATCTCCATGCCGGGAGTTATGCCCGCTTTGAACGCGGGGCTTCCCCACCACACATCTGCGATCGTCTTGTTTTCGCCCTCGGCCTTGCTGTAATTGGAGCCGAGCGAGAAGCCGAGAGACGTTGAAAAGTCGGCGAAGCCCGCCTTCTCGAATTCCTTCTGCTGCCACTCCGGTTGCCGGTCAGTGTAGACAAGCCTGTAGCCGCCCTGGGTGAAGCCGTTCATCGGCACCTCGGGGTGCAGGTCGTAGACGCGCTTCTCAAAGAAGTCTTTCCAGTCATAGGGTGCTACGTCGTTCAGATCGCGGACGACATCGTCGAGCGTGTACGTATCGGTGACAAAGCTGCCGTTGTATACGCCGAAGAACTTCCTGCAGAAGTCATCGAGTGATTTCTGTCCGTTGGTCAGCTCGCGAATCTTCGTATCCGCGTCCAGCCAGATCAGCATTCCCTCTTCGTAATAGTCTTCGTCGCGCTGATAGCTGGGCCAGCTTGCAGGGCGCGAGCGTGCCAGGATGGGGTGGTCGGTGGTGTCGACCAACGGACGCCAGTCGCGTCCACGGCTGGCGGCGAATTCAGCGGCAGCGTAGGCGAAGATGTCCCGGGTCTGCCCGGCGGTGCGCATGCCGGCGCGGGCAGTGAGAATGTTGCCCCAGTACTGGGTCATGCCCTCGTAGACCCAGAGCAGGCTGTTGCGCATGGGGACGTTGTAATTCGGGGTCCACAGATCGGCGGGGCGGCGGAATTTACCGTTCCACGAGTGGGTGTATTCGTGTCCAAGGAGATCGCGCATCAGAGCGCCGTTGGCCCAGTCAGTAAAGTAGTCCGCGTCGAGTCCGTCTTCGCTTGACTGGTGATGTTCGAGGCCGTTGCCGCCCACCTTGTCGCTGAGCAGAAACAGAAAGTCATAGTGCTTGTAGTGGTGCGAGCCGAAAAGCTTGTCTGCTTCGGAGGCAAGATTCTTGTGGACCTGCAGCTGCTCGGGAGTCATTTTCAGGTCTTCGGGCTTGTCGGCAAAAATGTTGAGGAACACCGGGTCAGCGGGCGCCGGAGAGAGATCGATGCGGCTGTAGTAGAGGCCGGCGTAAACGGGCGAGTCCACGAGCGTGTTTAAGGTGGTGCGTTCGAAGTGGATGGTGCCGTCGGCTTTTGAGGCGGTCTCGAGCGCCGTTGCGTATTTCCATCCGGCGGGAAGCTTGAGGGTGGTGTCGACGGGGATGTCGCGGGTGAAGAATCCTGCGGGATACATCACCACTTCGTTCCACGCGAGGTCGGCAATGGCGTCGCTGACCTCGATGCGGCCGGCGCCACGGTGAATGGGCGAGAGATAATCGAAATCCACGCTGACGGTTTTTGCGCTGCCGTTGAACGGGACGTGGAAGGCATACATGTTGACGGCGTCGCGTACCCACTGCACTTTGTTGCCGTCGACCTGGGTGGCGATTCCGGCGACTGAGGCGATCGGGCCGCCGGGGGCGTGTTCGCCGGGCAGCCATTGCGGATAGAGCAGCACCATCTCTTTTGCGCCGGGCACGGTGGGGATCTCTTCATGCACTTTCCAGACGCGATCGGTCAGGTCGGTAATGTCGACCGAAAGCTGCACTGGCCCGGGATAGGGCTTGTCCACGGGGGTTGCGATGGCAGGTGGCATCGGCAACGGCTGAGGCTGGGGTTGCGATTGAGCCAAGACAATCGGTGAAAAGGCAGAGACCAGGAGCAATGCTGAACGGTAGCGGGCCATGCGGGCCATTGTAGGGCAGGGTGGGAGATTTGCCGGCGTGGTAGTGACGAGCGGGAGTGTTTTTTCCTTGACAATTGTTTCCTAGTAAACTAATCTCCAAACATGAAGGCAAGAGCAGCACATGCGAAGGTGAGCGATCTGAAGGCTCACACCGGCTTCTGGCTGCGATTCGTTTCGAACTACGTCTCGCAGAGCTTTGCCCGGAAGCTGGAGGGTAGCGGGGTGACGGTTGCAGAGTGGGTGATTCTGCGGGAGATGTTCGACGCGGACGAGACTGCTCCGAGCCTGCTGGCCAGGAGGACCGGGCTGACGCGGGGGGCAGTGTCCAAACTGGTTGAACGGCTGGTTCAGAAGAAGCTTGTGAGCCGGACAGAGGCCGCGGACGACCGGCGCTTCCAGGATGTGGGGCTCACGGAGGCGGGACGAGCGATCGTTCCGAGGCTGGCGGCAATTGCCGACCGGAATGATGAGGAATTCTTCTCAGGGCTTTCCGCAAAAGAACGGGAAGAACTGGTGGCGACCCTTAAGAAACTGGTGGCGGCCAATAAACTCAGCAAAATTCCGACGATGTAGGAGTGGAGAGCAAATGATGACTCATTCAGTTACGAAATATATCCAGATTGAGCGGCCGGTGGAGGATACTTTTGCGTTTCTTTCCGACCCGGCGACGATGCCCAGGTGGGCCATTCACAATGTGAAGGCGATCCGGCGGCTGGGAGACGGGCGCTGGGAGATGGATACGCCGCGCGGGAAGGGCGCGCTGGTTCCGCACTATGAGAAGCACGGCGGCATTCTGGATCACGAATTCCTCGACGCCGGTGAAGGCCGCTGGTGGGTGCCAGCGCGGGCGGTGCCGGCCGGGCCATCGGCGTCGGTATACATCATTACGCTGACCAGGCCGGAGGGATTGCCGGTGGAGATGTTCGAGGTCGGGATGAAGCTGATGGATGAGGAACTGGCGGCGCTAAAGGCGTGCGTTGAGGGACTATCGTGACGGCGGCTGCTGAGGTCGTTTCTGAGCTTTACGATGCGTTCGGACGGCGCGATCTTGCCAGGGTTTTCAGCCTGCTGGCGGCCGAGGTGGAGATCAACCAGTCGGAGGAACTGCCGTGGGGCGGCGATTATCGCGGGCACGATGGGGCGCGGCAGTTCTTCGGAAAGCTGGGATCGGCGATCAATTCAACGCTGGAGATCGAGCGGCTGATCGACTCGGGCGTTCACGTAGTAGCGGTGGGATGGACGCAGGGGACCGTGAACGCCAATGGCGCGGGCTATCGCGTCCCCATCGTTCATGTCTGGAAGGTGCGGGATGGGCTGGTGATGCGGGTGCAGTTTTTCATTGATAATCCGGCGATGCTGGAGGCACTGGGATGAGCGACGAGGGGACCGGAGCCTCGCGTGTGATGTGTTTAGCTTATGGGTGGCGTGCTCCAATCACAGCGAGCAAAGCAGGTCCTTCGACTGCGTCTGGCGAAACGCGCCAGACTTCGCTCAGGATGACCCCAAGAAGCAGATATCGGCTGAGCAAGTTTTTTGTCAGCTCAAGATTCCCAGCTTGCGGGCGGTCTTGTCGAGGATGTTCAGTGCCTGGTCGATCTGGGGGCGGGTGTGTTCGCTGGTCATGATGGTGCGGATGCGGGCTTTTCCTTCGGGAACGGTCGGGAAGGCGATGCCGGTAGCCATCACTCCGGCGCCGAAGAGGGCGCGCGAAAAATCGATGGTGCGGCGGCCATCGCCGACGATGATGGGCGTGATGGGGGTTTCGCTGGCGGGGGTGGTGACGCCTCCGATGTCGAAGCCGAGGCGGTCGAGTTCGGCTTTGAAGTAGCGGGTGTTGTCCCAGAGGCGGTCGATGCGTTCGGGCTCCTGTTCGAGGAGATCGAAGGCCGCGATGCAGGTGGCGGTGACCGACGGCGGATGCGACGTGGAGAAGAGGAACGGGCGGGCGCGGTGGTAGAGGAAGTCGATGAGATCCTTGGACCCGCAGACGTAGCCGCCCAGTGCGCCGATGGCTTTCGAAAGGGTTCCTACCTGGACGTCGACTCGTCCATGGCAGTGAAAGTGATCGACTGACCCGCGACCGTTGCGTCCCAGGACGCCGGAGGCGTGGGCGTCGTCGACCATCATGATGGCTCCATATTTGTCGGCGAGGTCACACAATTTGTCTACAGGCCCGATGTCGCCGTCCATGGAGAAGACGCCGTCGGTGATGAGGAGCTTGCGGCCGGGCTCGTTGACGACTTCCTTGAGCAGCTCTTCGGCGTGGGCGGTGTCTTTGTGGCGGAAGACTTTGATTTTGGCGCGGGAGAGGCGGGCGCCGTCGATGATGCTGGCGTGGTTGAGCTCGTCGGAGAGGATGAAGTCTTCTTTGCCGAGGATGGAGGAGACGGTGCCGGCGTTGGCGGCGAATCCGCTCTGGAAGACGACGCAGGCTTCGACGTTTTTGAAGGCGGCGATCTTTTCTTCGAGCTCCATGTGGATCTTCATGGTTCCGGCGATGGTTCTCACCGCTCCCGACCCGACGCCGTAGTCTTTGATGGCCTGGATGGCGGCCTCGGCCAGTTTGGGGTGGGCGGTGAGGCCGAGGTAGTTGTTGGAGGCGAGGTTGATGACCTGCTTGCCGTCGTAGTGGCAGACGGGCGCCTGCATGTCGTCGAGAATGCGGAGCTTGAAGTAGGTGCCCCTGGCTTTGAGGTCGTTGAGCTGAGTGGTGAGGTGCTGAAGCTGGGGGCGCTGGGACAGCGTGGTGGTCATAAGCGGTGGCCTCGCGTTGCGTGAGGTGGTAACCAGTCATCGTATCAGCGCGTTGAGTCAGCGTGTTGAGGCGGGTGGCTTAGGATCCTCGCTGAGACAGCGCAGTGATGCCGGTTCGCATCTAATACTCGGTCAGCTAAGGAGATCGGTTCGATGAAACGATTTGCTCAAGGTAAGGTGTTGCAAGCGTTGCTGGTGGGATGCCTGTTCATTGCTGTGGCGGGGTGTCACAAGAACCAGAACGCACAGAACTCCAGTGCGCAGACTCCATCGACCCCAAGCGCTGCGCAGCCGCTGGCGAACGCGGACAACAGCTCCGCGACGCCCCCGGTTACGTCGCCTACGCCGAATAATCCTGTTCCAGATGCGTCGCCGGCTCCGTCTTCGGCTCCGTCATCCGCGAATACAGCGACTACGAACCCGTCGAGCACCTCTGCGCCGGCTGCTTCGCCGCAGTCGGCGGCTTCAGCGCCAGCGCCGGCGGGTGCACAGGAGGCGAGCAATGCTCCGCAGCCTGCGCCGGTGGTGGTTCCTGACGGTACGGTACTGCACATCCGGATCAACGAGCGCATCAGCGTGAAGACATCGCATGAGGGCGATCCATTCGATGGAACGATCGTGAGCCCGGTGGCGGTGAATGGCGTCGAGGTGATTCCGGCGGGCTCGATCGCGCGCGGCCGGGTGGTGGCATCGCACAAGCGCGGTCACTTCAAGGGGCGCTCAGTGCTGGAGCTGACGCTGACGGGGCTGGACGTGAATGGGCGGCACTATCGGCTCGACACGGGCACGGTGGTTCGGACGAAGAGTGGCAAGGGCAAGCGGACGGCGGCGTTTATCGGGGGCGGCACGGGCGTGGGGATGCTGATTGGCGGGGTGGCCTCGGGTGGCGTGGGCCTGCTGATCGGCGGGCTGAGCGGCGCAGGCGCAGGAACGCTGGGCGCGGCCTTCACCGGCAACAAGGACATTGATATTCCGGCCGAGACGGTGATGACCTTCAAGTTGGATCAGCCTATCCAATTGCGATAAGGCTAAAAGTTCTACGCGGCCGGGAGGCAGAAGAACTGCCGGCTCTGGCCGCGGCGAGAGGCCGCGTGCGCGCTGCTCGGATACAATGAATGCTTGGCGCAAGTTGTTCCCGCGCCGGACGTTTTTTGAGAGAGCAGAGAATCCCAAGAATGAGTTTGCGGTTGTTGAGGCATGTGATTGGCTCCCGGGCAGCGAAGGCCACGGGTTTCTTTCTGGCGGTATGGATGGTAGCGGCGGCCGCCGGAGCGCAGGTGGCAACGCGGACCCATCTGTCGGTTTCTGCCGTGGGCCAGGGAGCGACATTCACCGCGAAGGTTGCCGATGTTGCGGGCAACCCGGCTACGGATGGAGCGGTGAGCTTCGAGACTGCAAAGGGTTCGCTGGGCTCGGCGTTCGTTGAAGACGGTACAGCGACGCTCACGGTTGAGAAGCTGCCACAGGGCACGGGATCGGTGACGGCGAGCTATTCGGGCGGTACGAGCTACGCGGCGTCGGCAGCGACGGCGGCGGCGACGGGGTCGACGACGAGCCTTCCGGATTTTGCGCTTACGGCCAATCCTACTTCGGTGAGCCTCTCGCCCGGCGACTTTGCAAATATCACGGTCACCGTTACGCCGGAGAACGGCTTCGACGACATGGTGACGAAATCCTGTTCGGACTTAATACGAGGCAAGTGTGTCTTCAGCCCCACGACGCTTACTCCGCTAACGACAGCGGCGGTTTCAAGCACACTGCAGCTTCAGACTCAGGGGCCTTCGGGAACCAGCGACAAGATACAGAAGTCGCCATCGACGGTGGCTTTCGTGTCGTCCTGCCCGGGTTCTGGCGCTGGCGGGTCTGGGTGCACTGCGCAAGCGTTCGGGAATCGTGGCGTTACGGGTGCTGGGGCTGGTGGCTCTGCTCGGTGCCGGGCTGGGCCTGGGTGCGTGCGGGTCCGGGGGGTATGGATATCTGAACCATCCGCCGTCGGGGAATCCGGGTATTGCCGCGGGGACTTACACAATTACGGT
>CAVRNK010000004.1:0-107029 GCA_963721995.1 uncultured Acidobacteriaceae bacterium
CACAAGGCGCGCGGCACTGACGTACGCATCGTCTATTCGCCAGCAGACGCTTTGCAGATCGCGAGGAAAAATCCTGAGAAGCATGTGATGTTCTTTGCGATTGGATTTGAGACTACGGCCCCATCGACGGCGCTGACACTGATGCGGGCGAAGGCAGAGGGCATCAAGAACTTTTCGGTGTTCTGCAATCACGTCACTATCATCCCCGCGATCCGCGCGATTCTCGACTCGCCCGATATGCGTCTCGATGGGTTCATCGGACCTGGGCATGTTTCGACGGTGATTGGGTGCCGTCCTTATGAGTGGATTGCCAGGAAAGAGGGCAAGCCCGTCGTTACTTCGGGATTCGAACCGCTGGACCTTCTGCAATCCCTGGTGATGCTGCTGCGGCAACTGCGAGCGGGCGAAGCTCGGGTTGAGAACCAGTACAAGCGAGTTGTGCCGTGGGAAGGCAATCGTGCTGCGCTGAAGGCGATGGCCGAGGTGTTTCAGCTCCGGCCGTATTTTGAGTGGCGCGGGCTGGGATTCATTTCTCAATCGGCTTTGAAGATTCGTGATGAGTATGCCGAATGGGATGCCGAGCAGCGATTCCCGATCCCAGGTACGCGCGTGACTGATCCCAAGGCCGCGCAGTGCGGTGAAGTTTTGAAGGGTGTATTGAAGCCTGCACAGTGCAAGCTGTTTGGCAATGAGTGCACACCGGAACACCCGATCGGTGCGCTGATGGTGTCCTCAGAGGGTTCATGCGCAGCATATTACAACTACGAACATCGCAAAGCGGCAGCGATGGTGACCAGCATCAGCTCGGTGGCATGAACGGTAAATCCGCTGTCGAAAGCGCGCGTGCCGCGATTCGCTTTCGAGACCCGCAGATTGAAATGGCGCACGGCGCCGGGGGTAAGGCGAGCCGAAGGCTGGTGGAGGGTCTGTTCGCTCCAATTCTTTTTCAAAACACGGGAGAATTCCTGGGCGATGCTGCGTGCGTCCGAATTGACGGCTATGCGCTTGCCCTTACCACGGACAGCTTTGTCGTCAAGCCGTTGAGGTTTCCGGGTGGTTCCATCGGAGAGCTGGCCGTGAATGGGACCATGAATGATCTGGCCGTTTCAGGTGCCAAGGGCCAGGCGATGGTGGTCACGTTTGTATTAGAGGAAGGATTGCCGACGGCAGATCTTGAAGCGGAGGTGCGCGCGATGGCTGCCGCTGCTGAGCGGGCAGGCGTCGCCATTGTCGGAGGGGATACAAAGGTTGTCGAGCGCGGTAAAGCCGACGGTATGTACGTCACGACGACTGGCATCGGTCGCTTTATGCCGCAGGTGACGGTCGATGCGAGATCCGTCCGTGCCGGGGATCAGGTTCTTCTTTCGGGACCGATTGGCGATCACGGCATCACCATCCTTCTTGCCCGTGGAGAGCTGGATCTTGAAGCGGATCTTGCGTCCGACACACGGTGCATCCTGCCGCTGGTGGAGGCGATGGCCCGGGAGGCCGCGCCGGGAGTACGGTGGATGCGCGATCCCACGCGAGGCGGTGTTGCGACTACTCTCAACGAGCTTGCCCGCGATTGTGGCTTGGGCATTGTTCTCTCGGAAGAGGAAATTCCGATGCGGGACGAGGTTCGCGGCGCATGCGAATTGCTGGGGCTGGATCCGCTGCACATCGCAAATGAGGGCCAGTTTCTTGCGGTAATCGCGCCCGAGTATGCGGATGCAGCACTGAACGCGGTGAATCAGGCAGAAGGCGGCGAGAACGCGTGCATCATCGGCGAGGTTCGGAGCGAGCCTGCGTGCGCCGTGCTCATGACGACGCGATACGGCGGCAGCCGAATCGTTGACATGCTGGTCGGCGACCCCCTGCCGCGCATCTGTTAGGACTGGTGATGAAAACAGCTTCGAAGCTGGCGATACAGATTGAAGAGCGACTGCTCGCGCGCAACAAGATCATCGAACCATTTTTCGGGCGGGAGGCGACGCATCTTGCGGAGGCCTGCCGCGAAATGTCGGAGCGCTTCCTCAAAGGTGGACGCTTGCTCGCGTTCGGACGCGGCCCTTACGCGACGGATGCGCAACATGTCTCGGTCGAGTTTGTGCACCCGGTGATCGTGGGGAAACGAGCGCTTCCGGCGCTGGATCTATCGATGGCATTCGGGCCATGGCTGGATGCGATCCTCACCCGGGAGGACATCGTAATGGGATTCGGTCCTCCGGAAGGCGATGCCGAAGTGAATGCAGCGCTGGCATCCGCTCGTGGTCGCGAGGCGATGACCTTTGCGTTGCCGGGCACCGAAGGCTCGTATGCGCTTCAGCCGGTCACGAACGATCCGTTTATCCACCAGGAACTCGTCGAGATCTTCTACCACACGCTTTGGGAGACGGTGCACGTCTTCTTCGAGCATCGCGAACTGGGGCAGGATGTGGGGCAATCTGAATTTCTCTATCCCTTTCTTGGTCAGAAGAAACAGGAAACGACCGATGTGGTCGAAGAAGTTGCGGCTTCGATTCAGATGAAGGTCCATGATGATTCGCTGCTGCGGGCGCGATTGGCGGAGGAGCAGGCCGAGCAGATTGGAAACACAGCTGTGGCCATACGGCAACGCATGTTGCAGGGCGGAAAGCTGATCATCTTCGGCAATGGTGGCTCAGCGACAGACGCGAACGACTGGGCACTCGATTGTGTGTTGCCTCCGTCAGGGTATCGTCCGGTTCCGGCGATATCGCTGTCGATGGAGCCGGCCAATATCACGGCTCTGGCTAATGATGTGGGCACCGAAGTGATCTTCCTGCGACAGCTTATCGCTCAGGCGAGGCCGGAGGATGTTGCGGTCGGCATCTCAACCAGCGGAGGATCGCGCAACATTGTGATGGCTCTGGAGGAGGCGCGCAAACGCGGCTTGCTGACCGTCGCGCTGCTGGGATATGACGGCGGGGATGTCTATCGTCGCGGCCTGGCGGACTTTTCGATCATTGTTCGGAGCGATTACATCCCGCGTATTCAGGAGGTGCAGGCATCCGCATATCACATCGTGCGGGAGATGCTGGAGGTGCTTGAACGTGGCGAAGCTTGAGCTATATGGCACCGCAGGCTGCCCATACACACAGGAACTGCGCGAATGGCTGGAATGGACGCGGCGCGACTTTGAGGAGTTCGACGTCGAGGCTGATGCCGAAGCGCGAATGCGGATGCATTCGATTGACAGCAGCCTGCGCACGGTGCCTGTTCTTATTGAGGACGGCAAGGTGGTCCAGATCGGGTGGCATGGTCGCGGGTGCATCGTGGGCTCGGGGTCCTGATGGCGACTGCCTGCTCAGTTCGTGTGCGCGGTGTGGTGCAGGGTGTTGGCTTCCGCCCGTTTGTCTACCGCCTTGCTCAGGAGCACATGCTGTCCGGATGGGTGCTCAATGGCGAGCGAGGAGTGGAGATCCATCTCGAAGGTACGGAAGAAGAACTGGCTGCGTTTGTGGAGGAGATGAGAAACAGACCTCCGGCCGCCGCGCAGATTGCGGAGATCGAGATCGAGCCTGCTCCGTGGGAAGGTCTCAGCGCATTCACGATAAGAGAAAGCGAACGGCTGGGCCGTCCGACCGTCCGCGTCTCGCCTGACCTGCCTGTCTGCGAGGAATGTCTTGCCGAGCTGTTCGACCCGTCAGATCTGCGGTTCGGGTATCCATACATCAACTGTACAAATTGCGGGCCACGCTACAGCGTGATTCTTGCTCTTCCATACGACCGGCCGAATACCACGATGCGCAAATGGCCGATGGACCGCTACTGCAGCGATGAATACCGCGATCCGGGTAATCGCCGATTCCATGCGCAGCCGATTGCGTGCCCGGAATGCGGCCCGAGCTATTTTCTTCTCGAGGGCATGGCGACGATCTCGGATGGCGCCGGGGCGATTGCTCGTGCGGCGCAGCTGCTTCGTGAAGGCAAGATCATTGCGGTCAAGGGAATCGGTGGCTACCATCTGGCGTGCGATGCTCGAAATGCGGGGGCAAATGCTCTACTCCGCGAGCGAAAGTACAGGAAGGAAAAGCCGTTCGCAGTGATGGCGCGAGATCTAACTGCCGCGAACAGCTTAATTCACATGTCGCCAGATACAGAGGCATTGCTTTTGTCAACGGCGCGACCCATTGTTCTAGACCGGGCCAGGGTGGAGTTGGACGGAGTCGCTCCCGGGAATGAAGAACTGGGCGTGATGGTTCCGTACACGCCGATACAGCACCTTGTTTTTGCCGCGGGTGCGCCAGATGCGTTGGTGATGACCAGCGCGAATCGCGCCAGCGAACCGATTGCCTACCAAGAAGATGACGCTTTGGAACGGCTGGCGGGGATTGCCGATGCTTTTCTGATTGGGGAGCGCCCGATCGCGAGGCGGGTCGACGATTCTGTGGCGCGCGTTGGCGTGTTCGGTCCTGTGATTCTGCGGCGAAGTCGAGGCTATGCGCCGGGTGCTGTGGCCATGCTGCCAACAGAGCAACCTGTATTGGCCGTGGGGGCGGATCTTAAGAACACGATCACACTGGTGGTGAATGGGGAGGCGTTTGTCAGTCAGCACATCGGTGATCTGGACCATTACCGGGCGTCCCGTGCCTTCGAAGAGACTATTAACGACATGATTTCCATGTATGACGTGCGATGGGAGGATCTGCTGGTGGCGCACGATTGCCATCCGCAGTATGGCTCGACGATCCATGCGCTCGCGTTGCCCGCGGGTCGCCGTTGTGCGGTGCAGCATCATCGTGCGCACCTGGCGTCAGTGCTTGCAGAGCGTAGCGCCTGGGAGGAGATGGTTGTCGGCGTCAGCCTAGATGGCACCGGGTATGGAGACGACGGAAGTATCTGGGGCGGAGAAATTTTTGTCGGTAGCATGGCGAGTGGCTTCGAGCGGGTTGCTCATCTTCGCCCGGCAGTATTGGCAGGCGGTGATGCCGCCGCCCGATATCCCGAACAGGCGGCAGCGGGCTTTCTGTCGCAGCTCGACGATCTTCCGGATCTGACTGCAGCGCCGTTTTGCTTCGGCCCACGATATGTGAACGCAGTGCAGCTCGTTCATCGGGATGTTCGCACATTTTCCACTACTTCGATGGGCCGCCTCTTCGACACAGGCGCGGCTCTGCTCGGATTTGTGAGAGAGACTTCGTTCGAAGGCCAAGCGGCCATCTGGCTGGAGCAACTCGGCCGCAAGGCTACGACCTACGATGCATATCCATTTTCATTTGCGGATGGCGAGCTTGACTTCCGTCCGTTGCTCAACGCGGTCATCCGAGACCGGCTTTGCGAGCGGCCCACGACAGAGATTGCTCGCGCCTTCCAGAGAGGCATCGCGAAGGGATTGGTCGCATCCGTGAAGGGGGTCAGTGAGGAGCGGGGCATTCGCACCGTCGTCCTTTCAGGGGGAGTCTTCCAGAACGAGTTATTGCTGGCGGATCTGAAACCTCTGCTCGAGACAGAAAGGTTCCGGATATGGGTCAACCATCTGGTACCGCCGAACGATGGAGGAATCAGTCTGGGCCAAGCCGCGATTGCAGTTTGTGAGCAACGCCGAAACAGTGGTGAGCCTCATGCATGAGCTTTCAATCGCGATGAGTATTGTCGACATGGCCCTGGAGGAGGCTGGGCGGCGGGATGTCACGATTGACGCTGTTCATCTCGAACTCGGTCTCCTGTCGGGAGTCGTTGCGGATGCGCTGCTCTTTTCCTACGAGATGGCTTGCGCTGGCACGCCGCTCGAAGGATCCCGGCTCGTGATTCGCGAAGTTCCAATCGAGGTGTACTGCCCTGCCTGCAAGACGCAAAAGATCTTGAATTCGATGCAGTGGTTTTGCTGTCCTGAGTGTGGAGCCCCCACTTCGGACGTTATTCATGGACGAGAACTGGCTATCACTGCTCTGGAGATAAGGGATGAGCGCCCAACCGCGGCTGTTGGAAGTTCGTAAGAATGTTTTGAAACAGAACGATCTGATCGCCCGTGCGCTGCGCGAGCGTTTTCGCGCCGAGGGAACATTCGTCGTGAGCCTGGTTTCCAGTCCGGGCGCGGGGAAGACTGCATTTCTCGAAAAGACGCTATCGTTGTTGAGGCGGAACTATCGCGTGGCGGCACTCGTTGGCGACCTGGCAACAGAGAACGATGCTGTCCGGCTCGCGCGCAGCCAGGCGCCAGTGAAACAGATCACGACGGGAACGCTGTGTCATCTTGAAGCGGCGATGGTTGAGCGCGCGCTCGAGGACTGGAAGGTTGGCCCGTTGGATTTTCTCTTCATCGAGAATGTCGGCAATTTGGTTTGTCCCGCCTCTTATGATCTGGGCGAAGATCTCCGTTTTGTGCTGCTGTCAGTTACGGAAGGTGAAGATAAGCCTCTCAAATACCCCACCATCTTCAACACCGCCGATGTTGCAGTGATCACAAAGATGGATCTGTGCGAGGCAGTTGAGTGCGACGAAGCAGTGATGAGAGCTAATATTCAAGGGGTGCGCCCGGGCATGCGCTGCTTTGCAGTGTCGGCAAAAACGGGAACCGGTGTCGAGGAGTATCTGCAGTTTCTTATCGAGAGACTTGCTGAAAGCGCGCGCCAGCACGCTGCTTTGAAGGAGTGATCGGCCTGCGGCTTCCAGCGTGAGGCGGTTCATTTCTGGTGGTTCTGGGTGCCTGCCTCACGGAATCAATTCGCTTCGATCAGGACCGAATCCAGCGCAAACGAACAGTCATCTGTGACCTGAAAATATCCGCGGACTTCCTCTGGAGCGTTCTGGAGCAGAGAGCGTATCGCCTCCACATAGACAGGAGGTGTCCTCATCCGTCTTACCCAAGCGGTGTAATCAAGAGGGAGTTTCCAGGAGGATTTTTCTCTTGGTTGAAATCCCGCCTCCGCGAGGATGGAATTCCATTCGGCCAGCGAATAGTTCCGAACGTGTGATGGATCTCTCAACAATTCGATCGTCTGTAAATGCGTGTCTAACAAAGGGTCTGCTGGTGCACATATATCAATGATGATCAGAGTGCCGCCGTTCTTCAGGACTCGGCGCGCTTCATGGAGTGCTTTGCGAATTTCTGTCCAATGGTGAGCGCTGTAGCGTGTGCACACCCAGTCGAAACTGGCGTTCTCGAACGGAAGCTCTTCGGCTCGGCCTTGCCTGGTAAAGATGTTGGGAAGACCTCGTCGTTTGGCCTCGTTGCTGACAACATCAATCATTTCGCGTGACAGGTCGTAGGCGATCGCCGATTCAACAAATGGCGCGACGGCGAAGCTGACGTGGCCTGCCCCACAGCCGAGGTCCAATATTTTTGCACGAGGTGTGGCCTTTACTTTATCAGCGATAGCGGTAAGATCGGCTCCCTCACTATGCACCCGGCTTGACAAATATCCCTTCGCAACCGTCCCGAATTGTTTTTCCACTTTGTCCGTGTGGCAGTCCATCCTTTTTCCGCCTCTCTCGTTGAACTTAACTCCTCGGCTCCAAAAGGTCCAATTTGCCGATGACCTCCGAGTTGACGACGTGTCCAGTTGTTTCCAGCTCAATTGACTTGGGATCAGCTTGTCGTTCCACTTGATTCATCGAAATATGTAAAGGAGTGATTGCATCTATTGCCGAAGGCCGCATTAGAGGCATCCTGCTGTCTAACGCTTTGGAGAGGCTTCACGGATGACCGGATGAAGTGAACCGGCGATTCCTTTTATAATGTAGCTGGAGAGAGGTTAGTTTCCGGGACACGATTTTCGACGCGCGGAAGAAGTGAGGGAGCAGCTACGGTGTGATGGTCCGCGGAGTGACTAGTCTGCGGACTGACGAGGATTATTCCTGAGATGAAACTCAATCATCGTCGGAAGCCTGTCGATGTTCAATGCTCTCTCTCACCATGATCCTCCTCGCCTCTAGCATTCAGTCGAAACATAGCGGGTCTCCTCCTTTTCGAGGGTGTCGCCGAGAAAGGAAAGCTCATGGAGAGAGCAACGCAGTCTCCCGTGCAATTTTCGTCGAGAGTTGAACAGGCGCAGAACGAGTCGGCCCTCTTTTCCAGCGATTCTGTACTTGGCATTTTAAGATTGATACTTGCTGGGTCTCCGCTGTCTGAACTGCTCACCATCATTGCTCAGCTGGTTGAGTCCCGAGGCGACGGCACACTGTGTACAATCTGGCTTCCTGACAGTGACGGAAAGCAACTCTATTGCGCGGCAGCTCCCGGACTTCCCGGATTCAGCGCTCACGTGGGGTCGATGCTTATTGGCCCGAGAGGTGGATCCTGCGGCACAGCCGTTTATAGAAAAGAGCCAGTATTTGTGACAGATATCCTCCATGACCCCATCTGGGATCACTATCGTCACCTGCTCTTGCCTTACGGAATTCGTGCAGTCTGGTCCCGGCCCTTGTTTACGAGCGATGGTAAAGTCCTTGGGACTTTCGCCATTCATTACCGTGAAGCGCGCAGCCCTAACGCTGCCGACCTGCAGTTAATCGAGAATGCCAGTCACATTGCGGGAATTGCAATTGAGCGTCACCTCAATGCGGAAAAGTTACGGCTCGAACACGACCGGCTGCGCTTGCTCCTGGAAATCACAAGCAGCGTCACATCCAGGTTGGACCTCCGGCAAGTGGTTGAGGCGCTTTCTAGGAATCTATTCAGAATGATGCGATGTGACGTGTCCGCCTTGCTGCTACCCGACTCCGAGAGTGGCGAATTACGCGTCACTACCTTGTACAACCCCGAGGCCAGAGGACCCTTCCGTGAGGGATCCCTGGTGCCGATGAATAGTTCGATCTCCGGCCAGGTATTGAGGAAGGGCAAGAGCATCCGCATCGACAGCTTCGAGCAGGTCCGGGAGGACCCTGACATTTATGGAAATCCTGACGGCCAACTTCTTTATGAGCGGGTGATCGAGGAAGGCCTCAACGTGGGGTGTTATCTTCCGCTCGTGGGGCGTGATCGCGTGGTTGGCGTGCTTATGCTCTCCAGGCGTTCCGACAATGCTTTTGAGAAGGACGACGTCATCTTGCTCGAGCAGGTGGCCTGTCAAATAGCGATTGCGGTTGAAAACACGTTGGACTATGAAAAGGCGATAAAGGACAGAGATAAAGAGACCAAGCAAAGGCTCTATTTTGAGGAGGAAATTCGCACCGAATTCGGGGAAATCGTCGGAGAGAGTCCTGCCTTGAAGACCGCGCTGGACCTGGTGTCCGTAGTGGCACCTACAGACTCGAGTGTGCTGATCATGGGCGAGACGGGAACCGGTAAGGAGCTTATTGCGCGCGCAATTCACAATCTGAGCGGTCGCCGGGAACGGGCCTTTGTCAAATTGAACTGCGCCGCGATCCCGCTTGGGCTTCTCGAAAGCGAGTTGTTTGGACACGAAAAGGGGGCATTCACCGGAGCAATTGCGCAAAAAACCGGGCGCTTTGAACTCGCGAACAAGGGCACGCTCTTTCTTGACGAAGTCGGCGACATCCCTCTTGAACTTCAAGCGAAGTTGCTGCGGGTCTTGCAAGAGCAGGAATTCGAGAGACTGGGTAGCAACCATACCCACAAAGTTGATGTCCGCCTGATCGCAGCCACCCATCGTGATTTGGCTGCAATGGTAAAGCAGACGACGTTTCGCGAGGACCTATATTATCGGCTGAAGGTATTTCCTATCAACGTTCCGCCCTTGCGGCAACGTACTGAGGACATTCCGAAACTTGTTTCGCATTTCACAGCGTTGTACGCACGACGCATGAACAAGAGAGTCGACGAAATTCCTTCCGAGACAATGGATGCGCTGGTCCGATATCGCTGGCCTGGGAATGTCCGGGAGTTGCAGAACTTTATCGAGCGAGCTGTGATTCTTTCTCCTCACACTTTATTGCGGGCTCCAATTTCCGAACTGGAACCGTTCAGCGCTCACAAGAGAACCAACGTGCCGATGACTGGCCTTGAGGAAGTGGAACGAGATCACATCCTCCGTGCGCTCGAGGCGAGCAATTGGGTAGTGGGCGGTCGAAATGGCGCCGCAGCACGATTAGGAATGCAGCGCACCTCGTTGGTCTACAGAATGCGAAGGCTTCGCATTAATCGTCCGATCCTCACCAAAAAGGTGCCATCGTGAACCACGTGGGCGCTGACTGATCCTTGCCTCAGCGCTCCGGATCCCACCTCCCGCGCCAACTGTCGCGACAAGTCCCCGTCAGTGGCGGACATCTGTCACGAATCCGTCAGCGGGAATGGGATTTCTGCCGATTAGCTGGTGCCCATATCTTTCGGGGAAAGAATAGCTTAGCGCCTGATTCATTATTCGATTCAATTGCATCTGTTTTTGGCAGACTGGATGCTTTTGAGAGCCGTGCCCATATTGGGTTCAAGGCACGCGGGCCGCGTTGCTGGCCATTGACGTCCGAGTCTCGGCACATGGAAAAGCTCAATGTCTGGTCTTGCTTCGAAGTATAGAGCCGTGCGGTCGATGACGAGTTCTCTCGCCGCTAATCTATCCGCCGAAGACCAGATGGTGCAGTCGTGCCCGGAGGCTAGTCCGGTGAAGTGGCATCAGGCCCATACCACGTGGTTCTTCGAGACTTTTGTGCTTCGTCCGTTTCTGCCCGACTACAGGCCCTTTGACGAAGAGTTCCGTTGGCTATTCAACAGCTATTACATCTCACTTGACGAGGAAATTCCGGAGAAGAAGCTGCGCGCTTCCTTTTCCCGACCTTCACTTGAACAGATCATCGAGTTTCGCGCGCACGTTGACCATGAGATGGAGAGACTCTTCAACCGCTCCGTCGACGACGAGATGTCGCGGCGCATCATGTTGGGCCTTAACCACGAACAGCAGCATCAGGAGCTGGCACTGACTGATATCAAGCACGCTTTCTTCTCGAATCCCCTACATCCCGCGTACCGCCCCGCCCTTCTTCCTAGCGAGAATCTCCAACCAGTCCCTCAACTTAGTTGGCATGGCTTCGATGGAGGACTGGTCGAAATTGGCTACCAGCTGAGCGCGGACAATCCTCTCGATTTTTGCTTTGACAACGAGACTCCTCGCCACAAGATTTACCTGCGACCCTTCCAGATTGCAAACCGCCACGTCACATGCCGGGAGTATCTGGAGTTTATGTCCGATGACGGATACACACGTCCCGTACTTTGGCTTGCCAACGGCTGGGAGACGGCAATACAGGCCGGGTTGCAGGCGCCGCTCTACTGGGAACGTGATGCCAGCGATGAGACCGGCTGGCGCGCCTTCACCTTAAGGGGCTGGCAGGGACTCTCCGCGCTACTTGATACGCCCGTATGCCACATCAGTTTTTTCGAGGCTGACGCCTTTGCACGCTGGCGAGGTTGCCATCTCCCAACGGAAGCAGAATGGGAACACGTTGCGGACCAAACACCGCTACAAGGAAATCTGCTCGATTCAGGGAGACTGCATCCGGTGACAGCGAACTGCAAAGGTGTCAACCAACTCTTCGGTGACTGTTGGGAATGGACCGCCAGCCCCTATACCGAATATCCGGGATACAAGCCCCTCCCTGGAACGCTGGGCGAATACAACGGCAAATTTATGTCCGGCCAGATGACTTTGCGGGGAGGATCCTGCGTCACGCCTGCAGATCATGTCCGTGCGACTTATCGCAATTTCTTTCAACCGGCAACGCGCTGGCAGTTCACAGGAATACGTCTCGCCGTCTAAAGAATCCGGTGGGATGACTACTTCCTCTCAGACATTTGGCGTGTCTCGCCTCCCGTCACTTCGGATGCGTGAAAGGCTCATGTGCGAGGTCCTGCGCTCTGCTGATTCCGGCTTTCACTCGACTTTGAACGGTTGCGCAACAGATCCCATTTCACTTCACTTGGTCATCCGTGAAGTGTCTCCAGAGGATTAAATGGCGGGACGCCTCCAACGGCTGAAGTGGCGCCGGGCAAACGACAGGAGTCGCGACCGAAACTCGTCAGTGTTGGGCATTCGTCGCGGATTCGTCAGTCAGAGCGCGAGCCTGTCCGCTGCTCTTGAGAAGAGATCTTGCCAGTTCAGAACAACTTACCTCCGCCCCCGCGCAACAGTGAAATGATTTCGTTTTTGGCATTTCGGGTGCAGTGAAAAGGAAAGATGTGCCAGCCCGCTTTGGGTCAGCATTTCATGCCGGCTACTGGCACGGCTGTGGATCTATTTCACCGCGCCTACATTGGGGATGCTGGCCGCCGGAGAGGGTTTTTTGCGCGCCTGCGGGGATGGCGCTCCGCATTGTGCAAAGCGGCACCGCGCCAGTAACAAACGCTGTACCTGCCACCACGGATATGGAACAGCGAAGGTCCAGGATTGCTTATTCAGAGGAGATACGGAAAATGAAAAAGTGGCAAGTGGTTATCCCCGTGCTTGTCATCGCGCTCTTCGTCGGCTGGTACGCGTTCCGACCAGAGAGGCTTGTCGTCAATCAACGCGTCCACGAAGAACTGCCAACCAAGCAAGGCGGTGGGCCCGATCAGACGCTAGCATCTGGAGCATTTCATTCCATCTTGCATCCCACCAGCGGTACTGCGACCATCTACCGGGCCGGCGATGGCAGTCGCGTTCTTCGCTTAACGGATTTCAAGACATCAAACGGTCCTGACGTTCACGTCTACATGGTGGCTGCCGACGATGCAAATGACAGCACAGCAGTGGAGCGTGCCGGCTTTATCGATCTGGGGAGCATTAAAGGGAACCTAGGTGATCAAAACTATGCGGTCGGTCCTGATGTGGACTTATCTAAGTACCGCGCCGTCTCGATTTGGTGCAAACGGTTCAATGTCAATTTCGGAACCGCGCCGTTGGTGGCGAATCAGACAATCTCGCAGAAGTAGCGGCCAGCAGGGTGTCTGCCAGCAAATCGCTCATACGCAATCAGCTAAATGGAAGTGAGGAGGAGTTCCATGACTCAGGTTATTTCAACGCAAGAAGCCAAAAGCAACGTCCATCCGATGGGGCCAAAATTAGCAATGCCTCTGACCGCCGTTCACAAAGTCGAAGCAGACGGTGTGCAGGTCTTTTATCGAGAGGCAGGGGAACCGGGTACACCAGTAGTTCTTCTGCACGGGTTCCCGACATCGTCGTTCATGTTTCGTGAACTCATTCCCCGTCTTGCTGATCGCTACCACGTGATCGCGCCTGACTTGCCCGGTTTTGGATTCACGGAGGTACCGGCCGGGAGGAAGTATGCGTACTCGTTTGACGCACTGGCCCATACGGTCGAGGCCTTCACGGATGCGCTTGGCCTCACTCGCTATGCGATTTATGTTTTTGACTACGGAGCCCTACAGGCCTCCGTCTGGCCATGGCCCATCCGGAGCGAGTTACAGCGATCGTTTCACAGAACGGCAACGCGTACGAAGAGGGCCTTGGCGATGCGTGGGGTCCGATTCGGAAATATTGGTCTGCGCCCACGGCAGAAAACAGGGACGTACTCCGGAAAAACATCATGACCCTGGAAACGACTCGCTGGCAGTACACGCATGGCGTCGCGAATCCGGAGGCGGTTGCGCCTGAATTGTACATATTGGATACGGCATTGTTCGAGCGTCCAGGAAACATAGAGATTCAGCTCGATCTGTTTCTCGACTATGCATCGAATGTAAAACTCTATCCGAAGTTTCAGGAGTATTTCCGTAAATCGCAACCGCCCTTGCTCGCGATCTGGGGCAAGAACGATCCGTTCTTCATTCCCGCCGGCGCGGAGGCGTTTCGGAAAGATCTACCGAACGCGCAGGTCCAGTTCCTCGATACCGGACATTTTGCAATAGCAACACACGTCGTGGAGATTGCCGAGGCGATGAGCGAGTTCCTTGAGGAGAACGGCATATCGCGGAGCGCGGATAAGGCGGTCTCGCGATGAATTCCTCTCCTCAAAATGGCTCGGGCTCGGTCGTGCTGGTTCACGGGGCGTGGGCCGACGGATCCTGTTGGAGCAACGTCATTCTGCCTTTGCGACGCCAGGGTCTTAGCGTAACGTCCGCACCGATTCCTCTCACGTCCCTCACGGATGATATAGCTGCTCTCAATCGCGTGCTGGAGAGAACGAGTGGGCCGGTGATTCTTGTAGGTCACGCCTACGCAGGCGCAGTGATCGCCGCGGCCCATGATGATCGGGTGACATCGCTCGTCTATATAGCGGCGTTGGCACCCGACGAGAACGAAACCGTTGCAGATGTGTTTTATCGCGCCGATCCACATCCGGCGGCCCCGCGCCTGGCTCCTGACCGGCACGGTTTCATCTGGATGCCGAAAGAGGGTTTTGGTCAGGCAGTAGCACACAAGGCTTCCTCGGACCAGGCCGCGATTATGGCGGCCGTGCAGCGGCCGATCGCGTTGAAATGCATTCAGGAGAAAGCTCCAAAGCCCGCATGGAGAACGAAACCATCGTGGTTCCTCATTGCTGAAGAAGATCGCATGATCAGCCCGGAAACTCAGCGCTATATGGCACAACGGATGGGTGCGACGGTTCGGTCGCACGGCGTGGATCATACTCCGATGTACACGCAGCCAGATCTCGTGGTCGACATGATCATGGAAGCGGTTCGCCAATCGGTTTTGCCGACGGCGGTTTCCGGGTAGTGAATTGCTTTCCGCCTCGACCCCAAGGAGAGAGCTGTGAAGAACCACTCTGTTGCCATCGTCACGGGAGCAAGTCAGGGAATCGGCCAAGCTACTGCATTGCGTCTCGCCCGTGACTTCTCAGCCGTCGTACTCACGGCGAGAAAGGAAAGCGAGTTGCAAGAGACCGCAATCGCAGTAAGGTCGGCAGGTGCCAAAGCGCTGGTTTATGCACTTGACCTGCGCGACCCTTCGTCTGTCGAAATCCTCGTCAAAGGCACCCTAGACCGTTTTGGCAGAATCGATGCCCTGCTCAATATTGCCGGCGCTGTGCCACAGATTGATCTGTTCGAAATGACGGATGCGCAGTGGGAGGATGGGATGGCACTTAAGTTACATGGCGCACGACGCCTGACGATACGAGCCTGGGATGCATTGAAAGCCTCGAATGGGTCTGTCGTTCTGATGTCCGGTAGCGCTGCTCTGGATCCCAAGCCCGGTTTCGCGGCAGTCGCGGCCGTAAACGCAGCGATCATCGCGCTGGCGAAAGCATTCGCGGAGCAGGGAATCAAGGACGGCGTGCAGGTCAACAGCGTTGTGCCCGGCGCCGTGATGACCGGACGCAGGCAATCTTTCTTTGAGAAATGGGCGCCGGCGCATAACCTTACCGTGGAAGAGGCTAAGAAGAAGTTCCCGGAGGAAGTGGGTATTAGCCGCTTCGGCAAACCAGAAGAGATTGCAGAACTGATGGCTTATCTTGTATCGCCCGCGGCGAAGTGGATGACGGGTTCGTCAGTCCGTATGGATGGCGGCGAGATCAAGGGCGTATAGAGCAGCGTCATCTCATCGTCGCCTGACGGCACGCGCTAAGCGCATATTCCAGTTAAAGTGAACTGCAGGAGAGAGACAATGTCTTCACCGCATGCAAGCCAAGCACGCGCTTTGGAAAGCTACGATCTGGTTATCCTCGGCGGCGGCACAGGGTCAACGATTGCCGCGTGGACGTTTGCCAGCCGAGGACAGCGCGTTGCGGTGATCGAGCGCAAGTACATAGGAGGATCATGCCCGAATATTGCCTGCTTACCGAGTAAGAACATTCTCCACAGTGCGAGGGTGGCGTCGTACTTTCGTCGGGGCAAGGAGTTCGGCATCGTCGCAGACGGCTTCCGCGTCGATATGCCGGCGGTGCGTGCCCGGAAACGTGCCATGGTCTCGGGCCTGAACGAAATGTATCTCGACAACTTCAAGCAGACCGGAGCGGAGTTTATTTGCGGATCAGGGCGCTTCGTAAGCCCGAAAACTCTGGAAGTCACTCTCCCTAATGGAACGATTCGCCTCCTCCGCGGCGCCAATGTAATTGTCAGCACTGGTACACGGGCTGCGTTGGAGTCAATTCCTGGCCTGGCCGAGGCGCAGCCGCTCACGCACATCGAAGCACTGGAATTGGAGCAGACTCCCGGGCACCTAATCGTGATCGGCGGCGGGTATGTCGGGCTGGAACTATCGCAAGGGATGCGCCGGTTCGGCAGCACGGTCTCCGTCATCGATCGAAACGACCGTTTGCTGCACAAGGAAGACGATGACGTGACCGAAGCTCTCGCCAATTTGTTCCAGGACGAGGGCATCGAAACTATCTTGAATGCGCGTGTGAGACAGATTTCCGGGAAATCAGGAGATTCCGTGACGGTCGTTGTTGAGCAGGCCGGCGTAGAAAGGACTCTTACGGGCACGCATCTGCTTGTCGCTTCAGGCCGACGGCCAAACACGGAAAATATCGGATTGGAAATGGCAGGTGTCGAAGTGACAGACCGCGGCTACATCAAGGTCAACGACCGGCTCCAAACCACGGCGCACGGCGTCTGGGCCATCGGCGAAGTAGCCGGAAGCCCTCAGTTCACGCACGTCAGCGTGGATGACTTTCGTGTGGTTCGTGACAACCTCACAGGGCGCAACCACGTGACAACAGGCCGGCTAATCCCATACACGCTCTTTACAGACCCGGAGCTGGCACGCGTAGGCCTGACTGAGAAGGAAGCCAAAGCGCAAGGAATCCCTTACCGGTTATTCAAGACCCCAATGGAACAGGTGCTCCGGGCGCGCACTCTTTCCGAAACGCGTGGATTCTTAAAGGCGTTAGTCGAGGTAAACGGCGATCGCATTCTTGGTTTCACGGCCTTTGCCGTGGACGGCGGCGAGATTATGGCCTCGGTACAGACTGCCATGATAGCGGGATCGCCTTACACCGCCCTCCGCGACGCCATTTGGGCCCACCCCACTCTAGTGGAAGGGCTAATCCCGTTGTTCTCGTCCGAGCCTTCGTAAGTCTCTAACCGGGCCGAATGTCGAGACCTCCGTCGGTAAACGTCGGTCTTCGGCGAGTAGTGAATGACGACGAGCCGATTCGCCGATCGACAGGCTGCAAACGGCTAAGCCGTTTTGTACGCGAGCAGGTTGATGAGGTTCTGCGGCGGTTGAAGATGCGGGATTCTGGCCTGTGTTGAGACGGCCGTCCACCGTAGGGAGTGTCATACCAAGGCGATCGGCTTTCCTGGAGTTGCAGAGGGACTCCAACAAGCCGATCGAGTGGGGCTCTCTGCCAGGTTGCACATTGGACTGTGTCCTCCAACGAAGAACACTGTGTCGACCCCTCTGATTTCATATCCTCAAACTTGACCGTGTGAGCAAGTACTTCCTTTGCGATTTCGTTCTGCTTGAATCGTGATATCAGGTTGGTGCCGGGAGGGGGGGCGAACCCCCATGACCGCAAGGGTCGGCGGATTTTGAGTTTCCCGAGAATACCGTATGTCTAGGATAAATAAGCGTAATCGAGCGTAATTAGCAAACCAACTAAACCCATTCCCACCTGTAATTTAGCGTAATTTACCGCAATTAGAGCGAACTGACGTCTGTACCCGAACCTGTACCCGAAATCGTTGGGTGTTCTGCTCTTGTTTAATTCGTGAACGAGTCACCGGACATCGGATTTCCGCTTTTGGACTGTTGCTCGGTAGGGTCCTCCCCTCCTGGTGAAATGCAGTTGACGTCGCTTTCCGCGGACTTCCGGCTGCCCGGTTGCAATCCCACATAGCAGCCTGGCGTCTCGACTCTTTCGGAAGGCCTCGGGTCTCCCCGCGTCAGGATGCATGTCAACGCGCGATCAACGCGCCTACACCCTTGACCTGCTTGAGTAGCGCCACGTCCGGATAGCTCGTCTCGGCGAGTCGTGCCGCACCGACCAGCCTTCACCCTTGCGCGCACCAACGCATATGGCGCCCGGATCACCGACAGATCCCGCTGCATTCACGAGTGCCTCCTGAACCGTCATTCATACATTCGCACGTGGCTCTAAACTGAGGAATGTGAGGAACAGCTAGCCCGATCAGGCTTGCGAAAGATCATTCGCTACGCGTCGATATTCTCGAGGTCGCCTTGGCCTTTCTGCCATTGATATTTTCGGGGCTGGAGCATAATAGGAACTGGGCTCGCCCGGCCCCCCGGACGGTTTACCATGTCCGCCATCGCGAATAACGAACCAATCCCGGTTGACGATCAGAGCCTACTTTTTCGCCAGATTATCGACTCGTCACCTGCGCTGCTCCATACAGCACGGCCGGACGGCTACCTCGATTTCTTTAATCAGACTTGGCTCAATTTCGCCGGTGAGCCACTGGAGAAATTGTTGGGATGGGGGTGGACTTCCTGTATTCATCCCGAAGATGTCGAATCCCTCGTGCAGAAGATGCGCGAGTCCTTTGCCAGGGGCAAGCCCTTTCAGGAAACTTCACGAGTGCGAAGAGCCGATGGAGTCTATCGGTGGATGCTGCACCAAAAAGCCCCGATGTTCGATAGCGATGGAAACATTATCAAGTGGTACGGCTCGAGTATCGACATTGAAGAACGCAAGCAAGCAGAGTTCTACCTTGAAGAGGGGCAGCGGTTTGCGCACACGGGTAGCTGGGCGTTCCATCCGGCTGGATTCGAATACTGGTCGCGCGAGCTTTTTCAGATCCACGGTCTCAATCCAGCCCAAGAAGCGCCAAGCCTTGAAGAATACCTGGCGCTCGTCCATCCAGAAGATCGCGACTTCATGGCATCGCTAGTCAAGCGCGTCGTCGAGGAAGCTTCGGGATTTGATGTCACCAAGCGCATCATCCGACCAAACGGTGAAGTTCGGTACGTCCGCTGCGTCGGTGCTCCTGTCGTCGAGAACGGGACGCTGAAGAAAATTGTGGGTACTGCCATCGACGTTACGGAGCACGAACTCCTGACTCAGGAACTCCGACGCCGGGAAGCATACCTGACGGAAGCTCAACGGCTCAGTCACACAGGCAGCTTCGCGTGGAAGCCTGATAGCGGCGAGATCGTCTGGTCAGACGAAACTCATCGGATCTTCGAGTACGACCACGCGGGGAAGCCAACAATAGAAGATCTATTGTCGCAGCGCGTCCATCCTGAAGACCGGGCCGACTTCCAGAAGGTCATCGATCGAGCCTGTGCGGGAGCGACCGATTTCGATCATGCCTATCGCCTGCTCCTGCCAGAAGGCAGAGTAAAGTATGTCCACGCCATAGCTCACGCATTACAAGATGCAGCTGGCAATCGCGAGTTTGTAGGGGCTGGGATTGACGTTACCGAACAGCGGGAGGCGAGAGCCAAGTTAGAGAAAGCCTTCGAAGAAATTAAGCACCTGAAAGATCAACTCCAGAACGAGAACGTCGCGTTACGCGAGGAAATTGATAAGGCATCGATGTTCGAGGAGATCGTGGGGACCTCCCCACCCCTTCAAACCGTGCTTTCCCGTATATCCAAGGTCGCTCCGACCGACTCCAGCGTTCTGATCACCGGCGAGACCGGCACGGGCAAGGAACTGATTGCCCGCGCCATACACAGGCGTTCCCATCGCTCCTCGCGCGCATTTGTGAGTGTGAACTGTGCAGCAATCCCACGTGATTTGATCGCATCAGAACTGTTCGGTCACGAGAAAGGCGCTTTTACGGGGGCAACCCAGCGGCGTCTGGGCCGCTTTGAGCTGGCCGAAGGAGGCACGATCTTTCTCGATGAAATTGGAGAGCTTCCTGCAGAGACCCAGATCGCTCTGTTGCGTGTTCTGCAGGAACACGAGTTTGAGCGTGTCGGCGGAACCGGATCCATCCGAACCGATGTTCGGGTGATTGCCGCTACCAACCGCGACTTGGAGGCTGCCATTGCCGCGGGCATGTTCAGGAGCGATCTGTTTTATCGGCTCAACGTTTTTCCGATTGAGATGCCTCCTCTGCGGCAACGAAGAGGTGACATCCCCCTGCTGGTCGAATACTTCATTGATCGTTACTCAAGGAAAGCAGGAAAGAACTTTCAGTCGGTGAGCAAAAGGAGCCTCGATCTGCTTCAATCGTACGCGTGGCCAGGTAATATTCGCGAATTGCAGAATGTGATCGAGCGGTCTGTCATTGTATGTGAAACGGAAACTTTTTTGGTCGACGAGAGCTGGATATCCCGACAACCTCCAACAGCTGAGGTTGATAGCAGAATCGACATCTCCAAGGAGCTTTCCTCTCGGGAGAAAGCAATCATCGAAGCGGCGTTGAGCGAATGCGAAGGGCGAGTGTACGGACCTTCCGGTGCGGCAGCCAAACTCGGCATGCCACGATCCACGCTGGAATCGAAGATCAGATCGCTGAAGATCAACAAGAATCGCTTCAAAACTAGAGATCCCGCGAACGACAGTTAGCTCGCTTTCGGAACTAATTCTCGTCAGCTTGACCTTGATGGAGCGTCAGAACTTCGTTTTGCAATGACTTCGAAATTGGAACAAGTAAGGGCATAAGAGTTCCCCAAAGGTTTCTAAACCTTAGATTGGCGTTGTGTCGGCACAGGCCTGATCTTGATTTGCGATGCGTTCTTGAGCCAATCAACGGCAGGATGAGTGGTTCACGTAACGCTCACGATAGCTATCACCACACGAATCTAAAACGCACGAAGTACAGAACGCCCACGTCTCATGAACCGTATCTAGCGCGGCATGATAGTGTCACAGCTCTCAATTCTAAGATTTGGGTTACTCTTGGATCAGGAAAAAGGTATGAGACTCGCCTGCGAAATAGATTCGCAGTCCTGCTGGTGACTCAGGTCGCTCAAGCCTCCTGAAATTCTCCGTTCGATCCCAAGCTTCTTCATTCGGAACTGCAACGTTGACCGGTTCAAGCCCAGTTTTGCGGCGGCCCCCTTTTTTCCGGCGATTCTCCACCCGCTCGTTTGCAGCGCACGGAGTATAAGCGCACGTTCGGAGTCGCGGAGGTTCATTGGCTCAGGAGGCTCTGAGTTTTCGAATGTCCTCCCTGGCAAAGGCAAGCGAGCCATGGACACCACGGACGTGGGTAGTGGGTTTGGAAGCACGCCATCTTGTGCCAGAATGACCGCACGCTCGACGAGGTTCTGCAGTTCACGAATGTTGCCAGGCCAATGGTACGACGAGAAAGCCACCATGGTTTCCGGAGGAATATGCCGAATGTCTCTTCTCGTGCGGTGGCTGACAATCTCGACGAAGTGCTCCACCAGAGCTGGAATATCTTTCCGGCGTTCGCGGAGGGGCGGCAACGAGACCGGAAAAACGTTGAGCCGGTAATAGAGGTCACTGCGGAATTCTTTCTGCGTAACCATTCCCTCCAGATCCCGGTTTGTCGCCGCGATCAGACGGACGTCTACCTGATGAGTCCGACCGCTCCCCAGACGTTCGAACTGCTGTTCTTGCAAGACACGCAGCAATTTTGGT
The DNA here is from genome assembly GCA_963721995.1 of uncultured Acidobacteriaceae bacterium. Taxonomy (GTDB): domain Bacteria; phylum Acidobacteriota; class Terriglobia; order Terriglobales; family Acidobacteriaceae; genus Silvibacterium. The sequence goes on from CAVRNK010000004.1 coordinate 21,298, forward strand.
TGCAGCGCAGGTGGGATGTCACCCACCTCGTCCAGGAATAACGTGCCCTTATCGGCCATTTCGAAGCGTCCGATCTTTTGCGCGATAGCTCCTGTGAAGGCCCCCTTTTCATGCCCGAACAACTCGCTTTCCAGCAGATCCAGGGGAATAGCCGCGCAATTCAGTTTGATCAGCGCACGTCCGCATCGCGGGCTGATGTTATGAATCGCGCGTGCGATCAGCTCCTTACCGGTACCGGTTTCGCCCTGGATAAGAACGGTGGAATCAGTGGAGGCAACACGTTCCACTTGTTCCAGGACGGATTCAAGCGCAGGGCTATTTCCGATAATCTCCTCAAATGCGCGCTCGGCCTGGTCCCGTCCAGAGTATGCGATCGTTTCGGAATGGCACGAGAACAGCCTGGCCGAAGTAATCGGGCGCAATTCGTTGTCGTGAAACTCTTCAGTAGCATGCGTACTAAACTTCTTGACTGCTCCCATCACTCCTCCATTTGCTCCTTTCGCTGGCTAAGAGCCGCGGAACAGTTGCCGACATGCGTATTTCACGCTTTCCGTAACAACAATTGCATTGGCGCCGCATACGAACTTCGACGGCGTCGTGTTGTAGCTCAATCTTCTTCGCTGTCTTCGATTTGTTTCTGCATCATTAGGCTGCTTTTGCTTCGACGGCGACACCTCGAACGAAGCAGCCTGGAAATTAATGCCCTGCAGCGTATACAAGTCACAATCCTGGTTCTACAGTCACAATTGTTGGTCAGCACTGCAGCATCGCCTCGGACTGAGCATCAGTGCTTGACTGATGCTGGAGGAACAGCACATACCATACGCGTGCTACCGGTTTGGCGGCGAGTGAAGCGTTCGAATACATCATTCGTCGTGTCCTCTATGCGAGTATTTGGCCTGTGGAATTTACGGGTTGCCATTGAGGCAAGCCTCGTAGGCAGGAAGGAAGCGGTTTGAGACGTATGTCATTGCGCCAAGGGCTGGTTCGAAACGCATCGCATCCTCCTGAGTTACCGCGGCCTACTTAAGCTATCAAGATCATTAGTAGATAAAGGCACACCCGCAACGCCGCAAGAAGCGTGACGCGACAATACCGGGTCGTGTTACTGACCCTGGTATTGCCTGGCGGTCTCGATACTACCGCTGCTTGGCCAGGATTCACTATGTGGTCCATGCGGCACCCAAAGCGTGCAAGGTGAGGTGATCTCCAGTGCTCAAGTGAGAGGGGTCCGAGATGACCTGGTATGCGTACTGAACGCTAGCGTTCTGAGTGACACACCAGGGTTCGTGACGAAGGACTCCATCACAGTGCCCACAGGCTGAATCTGCGCTGTATTGGTTGCTGTGGCTTAACGGAAGCTGGTTTTCTGTGGGCATTCGTAACTCCTGCAGCATTGGTTGATAAATCGGACGAGAGGACTCGCTCGCCTCTTGCACGTCTCTCGTGTGTTTCATCAGCACCTGCCGTCCGATCGTTATCGGTTCTGCCGTTGCTTGGTTGCACTTTTGGAGCCAACCTAAAGCTGCGGGCCATGTAAGAGATTTCCGCTCCTCCTCCTTGGCGTTTTGATCACCGCAGATGTCCGGACAATCCACAGCCAGAAGAAGGTCATCGTATGAGACTTACCGAAACATTGTTGAGCAAGTACAGCTCCTCTGATCCTCATTGAGAAAAAATGTTGACGAACAGTAAGAGCCCATCAGAAAACCGTTCCATTGACGGCAGTTTTGCACAGAATTTCGCCAATTGGCGAAATGTCGCCAAGCGCTCCGGTTGATCAGTCGTCTTGTTTTCATGAGCTTACGGATGGCACCGCAATTGCCACTAAGAGAGTGGACAGCCCCTCAGGCTAACAGCAGAGACAAGAAGTTTGAGAGGGACGGTGACAAGGAGTTGGGTTGTGACGCTGCCAATCGTATGGCGAAATCCCCTTCTCTTAGTCAGGTTTAAACGAACACTGCGGCGAATCATCAGCAATGCGTTGGGCGCACTGTATGCGGTCACCGCCTGTGATCTCACGCAAGAGTTTGAAGTGATACCGAGCCAGGTTGCCTGAACTCGGAGTCTAGATTCTTGTTCCAAGAAAAGGCACTGATGCTGAGGATTCAGAGGTTATCGAATGGGCAAGTCGTCTTTGCTCTGAGCGGCAGAATAGATGAAGAACATATAGCCGAGTTGGAAACACTCATTAGGTCGGAAGCCAACGGACGCCGCATTGTCCTGGACCTAAAGGATCTAACTCTGGCCGGTCAGGATGCCATCAGCTTTCTCGAGCGCTGCGAGGCAGATGGCATCGCTCTGATGAATTGCGCAATATATGTTCGCGAATGGATCACAAGACAACGACGCGGACGTTAGCTCTTGAGGCGAGCCTGGGTGGGGGCGCGTCGAAAGGATATCGACGAACAAAATGAGGTAACAGATGTCGGCACCAACAAGCTGGGCAAGTGAAGTGCCCACAATCAACCATCCCGCATCCTTCGAGACCGACGACGTGACGCTGGCGATTGTAGCGTGTGACCGCAACGAACTCCGCGGCAGAAGATTGCCCCGCATCGTCGGTAATAGCTCTGGTTTACGGAACGTACTCGACATGGTGGAAGTTGTGGCTCCCACCGACGCCACGGTGTTGATCAATGGCGAAACAGGAACTGGCAAGGAAATCATCGCAGAAGCTATTCACAAGTGCAGCGACCGATCGAAGGGTCCATTTGTGAAAGTGAATTGCGCTGCAATTCCCGCAGGCTTGCTTGAAAGCGAGCTCTTCGGTCACGAGCGGGGCGCCTATACTGGCGCGGTTGCGCGCAACATTGGACGGTTTGAACGGGCTAGTGGGGGTACCCTGTTCTTGGACGAGATCGGGGATCTTCCACTTGAGTTGCAGCCAAAGCTTCTCCGTGTCATCCAGGAAAAACAGTTCGAGCGTCTGGGCGGCGCTACAACGCTTCTTACCGATGTGCGTGTGATCTGCGCCACACATCGGAATCTTGTGGAGATGGTTAACGAACATCGATTCCGCGCCGACCTTTTCTATCGACTCAGCGTGTTCCCGATTGAACTCCCGCCGCTACGCGATCGCCGCGAAGACATTCCTTTGCTGGTCCACCATTTCGCAATGGATTGCGCTGCGCGCATGCGAAAACGAGTCACCGCCATTTCAGAAGAGTTCATGGAGGCCCTTGCACGGCATTCATGGCCTGGCAACATCCGGGAACTGCAAAACTGTATTGAACGCTCGGTAATTCTCTCAACTGGAGCTGTGCTGAGTGGTTCGTTGCCCGAAGCCACCACCCGTATAACACAGGAAGGTTCGAAGTGGTCGAAGGTATCCACGCCTGACACTTCGGAACAGGCCACCTTCCGACAAACGCCAGGTACGATCGATAGGCCGAATGACGCGACGGCTCGCCTGGGCATACCCACACTGGCAGAAGCCGAAAGAGAGCACATTTCGGAAGTTTTGCAGATGACTGACGGTCTGATCGCAGGCAAGGGTGGCGCCGCAGAGGTTTTAGGCTTGCCAGCATCAACTCTTCGAAGCCGCATGAAGAAGCTTGGCATTAAGACTAAACAAGTCTAAGACAGCCGCGATGAATCTGTCCGCGCGCACCTACTAATCAGCACGCCAGTCTCAGCCTTAGGACTTCAGGAACGCGAGCAGGTCTGCATTGACCTGATCCGCGTAGATGGTGCACATACCGCGTAGTTCACGTTAGCAGACGCGGTATTTCGCCTCGACATTTCGCCTCGACGTTAGATTTCAAGCTTCATCACGTAGTTGGGAGCTTGCCCGATTCCTGCAATTCCTTTGAATCCATCAACAGCGGATCGTTGTCCGGTTCTGCGAGATCGTGGCAAGCGAATTGCCTAGTGATTGGTAGTTGAGGAGGAAAACGATGGCTAGTCAAACCAATAACCCGAATGTATCGAAACAACAGGATGGTTCTCACAACTCCAGAACTGCCGAGGAGAAGAAGTTAACTCGCATAGCCGACGAAGCTGCAGAGCGAGCTGGAAAGAGGGAACAGCATCACGACGAAGAGCACAACATCTTTACAAAGTAGCGATGACGTCGGCTTAAGAGTCGCGCATGGCTGCCTAGGATCGGGTGTTCGGGAAAAATTAGACTCCCCGGCGAACCCGCTGTCTCTCGAGGGCAGAAAAAGAGGAGAAACGATGAATGCAATCAGTACGTTGAAGGAGAAAGACATTCGCGAAACGATGGATGCGGTCAGTACGTTGAATGAGCAATACCTTCGCAAGGAAACTGACAGCCTCGGCGTAGTCGAAGTTCCTGGGGACAAGCTGTGGGGCGCGCAGACGCAGCGCTCGCTTGAGCACTTCAGCATCGGACAAGATCTGATCCCGCGCGAGATGATTGCGGCCTACGCCACCTTGAAGAAAGCCGCCGCCAATGCCAATTATGCGGGCAAACGTCTTGACGACAAGCACCACAATTTAATCGTTCAGACCTGCGATGAAATCCTCGCCGGCAAACATCAGGACATGTTCCCCCTACACGTCTGGATGACTGGAAGCGGCACGCAATTCAACATGAACGTAAATGAGGTGATTTCCAACCGATGCTGCCAACTTGCGGGCACACAGCTCGGGAGTAAGATGCCAGTTCATCCCAACGATCACGTCAATATGTCTCAGTCGTCGAACGATTCTTTTCCTACTGCGATGAATATAGCGGCGGCCGTGAATGTGAAGGAGAGACTGATACCTGCGGTCAAGGCGTTGTGCGACGCGATCGCGGCTAAGGCCGACGAGTGGAAAGACATCGTTAAGATCGGACGCACGCATATGCAGGACGCCACCCCCCTCACACTTGGGCAAGAATGGTCGGGCTATGTTGGCATGCTTAGTGACAATCTAGAGCGCATCGAGGATGCGTTGAACGGTGTGTACAGCCTTGCACTCGGCGGCACGGCCGTTGGAACGGGCATCAATGCTTCTCCTGAATTCGGCGATGCCGCTGCCGAGGAAATCGCCAAACTTACGAGTCTTCCTTTCGTTAGCGCGCCGAACAAATTCACTGTGCAGGGTGCTCATGATGCTCTCGTTCAGCTCTCCGGCACAATGCGCACTCTAGCGGTCTCGCTCTACAAAATTGCCAACGACATTCGCCTGATGTCGTGCGGACCGCGCGCGGGCTTTGCTGAATTGTTGATTCCCGAAAACGAGCCCGGCTCTTCGATTATGCCTGGCAAAGTGAATCCGACTCAGGCTGAGGCGCTAACAATGATAGCCGTGCAGGTAATGGCCAATGACGTTGCGGTGGGCTTCGGCGGGGCCGGCGGTTACCTGGAAATGAACGTCTACAAGCCCCTGATCATTTTCAACATTACTCACTCCGTCACGATCCTGACTGACGGGTGCACCAACTTCCGCACGTTTCTGGTCGAGGGAACAAAACCCAATTTGAAGAAGATCAAGGAATACGTGGACCGCTCGCTGATGCTGGTGACCGCACTCTCGCCTGTCATTGGCTATGACAAAGCGTCGAGAATTGCGCACTACGCGCTGGACAACGACCTCTCGCTCAAGCAAGCCGCACTCAAGCTGGGATTTGTAACGGAGGAAGAGTTCGACCGGGTCGTCGATCCGGCGAGGATGGTCCACGCATACGTTGCGAAAGCCAACTGACGAAATTCGCCAGCTTCTGACTCGAAGCAACCACAACGATCGAGAACCTATGCAGATGAAGGAGACAATATGACCACGAATAAGCACGGAATCGAAGTGCTTCAGGATCCATCGCTCAACAAGACGACCGGCTTCACCGAGGCCGAAAAACGATCGCTCGGCATTCTTGGACTCGTACCTGACACAACGGAGTCGATTGAGACTCAGTTGAGCCGTGTTTTGCTGCAGCTGAAGGAAAAGGCAAGCGATCTCGACCGGTTCATCTACCTGATGAATCTGCTCGACACGAACGAGACGCTTTTCTATCGCACCCTCATGTCGGACCCAGCTCGCTTCCTCGAGATCGTGTATGACCCTACGATCGGCGAAGCCTGCCTGAAGTTCGACCACATTATGCGCCGCCCACACGGAATGTATCTATCGATCAAGCGGAAAGGGCACGTAAAAGAAGTGCTGCGGAACTGGCCAGTCAAAGATGTGCGCTTCATCTGTGTGACCAACGCCGGCCGCATCCTGGGCCTCGGCGATCTCGGAGCCAACGGTATGGGCATTCCGATCGGGAAGCTGCAACTCTACACGGCTGCGGCAGGCGTGCCGCCGCAAGGCCTGCTGCCGATGTACCTCGATGCCGGTACAAACAACGAAACCTATCTCCACGATCCGCTCTACGTCGGTCTGCGACAGCATCGCCCCTCGAGCGATGAGCTGTACGCCTTTGTCGACGAGTTCGTAGAGGCGGTTCAGGAGGTCTTCCCAAACTGCTGCATCCATTTCGAAGACTGGACCGGAGCCGATGCGATTGCCTTGCTTGCCCGTTACCGCGACAAGGTCTCTTGCTATAACGACGACATCCAGGGCACGGCTGGCGTTACGCTCGCCGGACTGATTAATGCGCTCAAGATTAGCGGCGGCAAACTCAAAGACCAGCGCATCCTCTTTCTAGGCGCAGGCTCCGCCGCCATCGGCCTCGCCGATTTGATTGTTTCCGCGCTGGGCCAAGAAGGCATCGCGTCTGAAAAAGCCCGACAGCAGATCAGGCTGTTCGACACCCAAGGATTGGTCGTTGCTGGGCGTCCCGGACTTTCGGCAGCCAAGCTCCCCTATGCGCACAAACTGCCTCCTAGCAAACCGTTTAATCATCTCGACCTGGCGACCGAACAGCCACAGATCGTCGCAGCCATCGAAGACTTCAAACCGACAATCCTCATCGGTGTCAGTACTGTAGGCAAACTATTCTCCCAGGAAGTCGTCGAGGCTATGTCACGCCACAATGAGCGGCCCATCATCTTTGCCCTTTCCAATCCGACTCAGAAACACGAATGCCTACCCCAAGATGCCTATGCCTGGTCGAAGGGCAAGACGGTCTACGCTGGCGGAGTGCAATTCCCGCCGGTGCAGTTAGCCGGGCAGACGTACCTGCCATCTCAGGCCAACAACCTGTATATTTTCCCCGCCGTCGGCATGGCCATTTACGCCACCAACGCGAATCGAGTGACGGATGAAATGTTTATCGAGGCCGCGCATGCCGTCGCCGATCAGGTAACTCCCGAGCAGTTGAAGCTGGGGATGCTGTTCCCACCGCAGTCGAACATTCTGGAGGTCGAGATTCAGACCGCCGCTCGGGTAGCCACACTGGTCTTCGATGCGGGCCTGGCACGCGTGGGTCGTCCGGCGGACATGGTGGAGTTTATCCGCAAACATGTCTACAAGCCGGAATACCAGGCGGAAGTAACTCCAGCATTGGCGTTGGCCTAATTGCAATAGGCACGTCGCTCCGCTGCAGGACGGAAATCTCGCGGCTCCTAGGGGGTCGCGAAGTCCTCACCCTACACAAAGTTGCATTAACTGACTGTAAGTGACTCGTAGACCATGAGCAGTGCTCTGAACCAGATGAGGTTGGATGGAGTTATGGCGCCGACATTAAAACAAGACGGCAAAGCAATAGGGATGAGTCAGGCAGTCGGCACAGGAGTCCCGCTGGCGATCTCCTGTGTCATTAGCTATGCGGTGATCACTCATATCCTTACCCGAGCATACTTCGTGTCTCGGGACGACGAGCTCCTCGGAGGAATGTGGGCCGTGGCCGCGACGATATTTGTCTATCGCGAAAGTTACCGACAAAGCGTGCGCGCCGCTCTGTCACGGATGGCAGCAACGCTGTTGAGCTTTGTGCTTTGTTTGGCGTACCTGTTAATTCTCCCGTTTTCGCCCTGGGGCATGGCCACGGTGATCGGGATCGGTGCGATCATTCTGACCCTGCTCGGCAGATCGGAAGACTTCATCACGACAGGAATCACAACCGCGGTCGTTATGGTCGTGGCGGGCATCAGCCCACAGCACGCGTGGATACAGCCGATCCTGCGCTTAGTCGACACCATTGTTGGAATCGGAGTTGGCATTGCGGCGGCGTGGATAAGCCTGAGCGTGGGATCGAGACCTAATCCACAACACAGTGGCGCCTAAGCCATACCGCAACCGAAAGGAGAAATTGAAGTGACGATACAGACCGAAGCAACAAATCAGAAGACGATTTCGAAGGACACGAGAATTGGTCTCTTCATACCCTGCTACATCGACATGATGTTTCCAGAGGTTGGGATAGCAACTCTACAGCTCTTGGAGCGATTCGGGTTCGATGTAAGTTACCCTCTCGATCAGACCTGCTGCGGCCAACCCATGTCCAACAGCGGAGACGAAGTCAATGCTGCTCCCGCCGAGCAGCTCTTCGTGGAGAACTTCAAGGGATACGATTGCATCATCGGGCCGGCAGGAAGCTGCGTCAAACAGGTTCGCTGTCATTTTGACGTTATCGACCAAACCGACGATGTTAAACATGTTCGCCAACACACCTATGAGTTAGTCGAATTTCTTCACGACATTTTGAAGGTCGACTCCTTCCCCTGGGCGGAATTTCATCACTCGGTAGCGATTCACAATAGCTGCAGCTCCATCCGCGGGCTCGGCATTGCCAAGCCATCCGAGATCATGGGTGTTCCCTTCGACAAGACAGCAAATTTGCTTTCGAAGGTGAAGGGCTTAGTGCTTGCACCAGTAGATCGGCCGGACGACTGCTGTGGTTTCGGGGGCACCTTCTGCGTTACGGACGAAGCCGTCTCCGCCCGGATGGGACTCGAGAAGGCTCACGATCAACTTCGCCACGGCGCCGAATACGTGGTCTCGCCCGACATGTCGTGTTTGATGCACCAAGGAGGAATCGCGCGACGCGCCGGGCTGGATCTGAAATATGTCCATGTCGCGCAGGTATTAAACGGTGGCCCATTCTGAGAGGAGTTTGGATATGAGCAATACGAAGCAGGTTGATCCGGCGAAGGCAGCCGAACTATTCATCATTCACGATCAAATCCACGAACCGATGCACGACCGCTTCTTGTGGGCAACGATGCAGCGGCGCGATGCGGAGGCGGCGGCCATCCCCGAATGGGAGGAGCTGCGCGAGATCGCCTCGAAGATCAAAGAGCATACGCTCACTCATCTTGATCGTTACTTGGAAGAGTTCGAGGCAAATGCCACAAAACGCGGCGCGCATGTCCACTGGGCGTTAGATGCTGCTGAACACAATGAGATTGTGCATTCCATCCTCAAAGATCACGGCGTTAAGGAGATGATCAAGAGCAAGTCCATGCTCCAGGAAGAGTGTCATATGACGCCCTTCCTGGAGAACCGTGGAATCAAGGTCATCGAATCGGATCTGGGTGAACGAATCCAGCAACTCGATGGTCAACCGCCCAGTCACATTGTGTTCCCAGCCATCCACAAAACGCGCAAGGACGTGGCACAACTGTTCGCGCGCACCGTTGGTACCGATCCGAACAACGATGATCCTCACTTTCTAACTGAGGTCATTCGAAACAACGCTCGTCCGAGATTTCTGGCAGCGGGAGCAGGCATGACGGGCGGCAATTTTGCGATTGCCGAAACCGGGACCTTCATGGTCTGCACCAATGAAGGCAATGCGGACATCGGAGCCTCTGTGCCGCCGCTTCATGTTGCAAGCATCGGCATCGAGAAGTTGATCCCGCGAGTGGAAGACATGGGCGTCTTTCTGCGGCTGCTGGCCCGGAGTGCGGAAGGATCTCCTCTCACCCAATATTCGTCTCATTTCACCGGACCTAGAAAAGGTGGAGAGCTACACATTGTGCTGGTTGACAACGGGCGAAGCCGCCGGCTTGGCATGCCCGACTTCTGGCACTCGTTGAAGTGCATCCGCTGTGGTGCGTGCATGAACACCTGCCCCGTCTATCGCCGGAGCGGCGGCTTGGCTTACGGCGCAACCTATTCGGGTCCTATCGGCGTCATCCTCGACCCGACGTTCGATGAATTCAAGTACAGCGAACTACCGTTTCACTCGACCTTGTGCGGGTCGTGCTCGGACGTCTGCCCAGTGAAAATCGATATCAGCGATCAGATTCTCAAGTGGCGCAGGGTGATGGCGAAAAAAGGATACTTGCCATTGACAAAACGGTTGTCGTTTGCGGTTGCTGGACACGTCCTCGGTCACCCCGAGGAATATCACGCTATGGAGAAAGTTGCTAAGCCGGCGATGGACTACGCGCCGAACTTCCTCTTGTACAACCGTTCCTTGAATCCGTGGGGGCGTAGCCGGGAGCTCCCGCAAGTCGCGAAGCAAACCTTCCGCGAGTGGTATCTCGCAAATCGGAGTGAAGATGCAGACGTCGAAAACTAGCCGCGAAACAATTCTGGAAGCAATCCGTGTCAACCTTCCAAAGAATGAGGTGGAACATCCTCGGATCCCGGTCTTCCAACGATCGGAAATCCCTCTTAAATCTGAGTTTGAACTGCGTCTCCAAGAGGCCGGAGGAACCGCTCATGATGTCGGCACCGTGGCGGAGGCTGAGGCCAAGCTGATGGCGCTTCATCCCGGAGCAAAGGTAGTTTGCTCGGCTGTGCCCGAAATCGCCGGTACGCGCCGCGTGGAGAAGGTCAGCGATCCACACGACCTCGCAGACGTGGATGTGGGCGTTGTCCGCGCTCAGTTCGGCGTTGCGGAAAGTGGGGCCATCTGGCTGACGCAGGAGGACCTTGTTGTGGATGCCCTCGCTTTTCTTTCGCAACATCTCATTGTTCTTCTGGACCCGAAGCAGATCGTGTCGGATATGCATGAAGCTTATCGTCGCGTGCGCCTCGATGAGACAGCCTTCGGGTGCTTCATGATGGGGCCATCGGCGACTGCGGATGTGGAAGCAACCCTGGTGCATGGCGCCCAAGGCGCTCGCTCCTTGAACCTATTCTTCCTGCCGCCTGCACAAACACCAGTTGCCCCGGCCTCAACAGGAGAGTAGCAAATGGACAATTTCCTGGCAGCCCGATCCCAGATGGGGATGTCTTTAGCATTCCACATCATCTTCGCGACGATTGGTGTTTCGTTGCCCTTGATGATGACAATCTCCGAATGGCGGTGGAGGTCGACCGGCGATCCGGCGTACCTCTTACTGGCAAAGCGCTGGGCGAAGGGGACAACCATCCTCTTCGCCGTCGGCGCTATCTCCGGCACCGCCCTGTCCTTTGAACTCGGTCTGCTGTGGCCGCGGTTCATGCAGTATGCAGGCGCCGTCATCGGAATGCCGTTTTCGTTGGAAGGTTTCGCCTTCTTTACTGAGGCAATCTTTCTTGGCATCTACCTGTATGGTTGGGACCGGGTGCCGGGATGGTTTCATCTTTTTTCGGGCATCATCGTCACGATCAGCGGCGTTCTCTCCGCTGTGTTTGTCACGCTTGTAAACGGCTGGATGAATACGCCGACAGGCTTCGATATCGTGGCCGGTAAGTTCGAGAACATTCATCCGTTCGTTGCGATGCTCAATCCAGCCGGAATTCCGGAAGCCATACACATGATCCTGGCAGCGTATACGGCAGCTGGCTTTGCAACCGCCGGTATTCATGGATGGCTTCTCCTTCGCGGCGGGAGAAATCGATTCAATGAGGTTGGGCTCGGAATCGCGTTACTCATCGGTGGTACAGCTGTTCTTCTTCAGAGCGTGAGTGGCGACGCTCTCGCTCGCATGGTAGCGGCGAAGCAACCGATGAAGCTGGCTAGTCTTGAGGGCCAGTTCCAGACCGAAAGCGGCGCCCCGCTTCGCATCGGTGGGATTCCCTTTCCAGACAAACGCGAAACGAAATACTCGATCGAAATACCGCATGGTCTGAGTCTTCTCGCATTCCATACTCCCAACGCGCTGATCAAAGGACTCGATCAGGAACCGGAATCCGACTGGCCGAACGTAAGAGTGGTCCACATCTGTTTCCAGATCATGGTTGGCTGTGCCAGTCTGTTGTCTCTCTTCGCTCTTGTAACGGGCTGGCTAACCTGGAAGAAACCTCCACTTATCAACCACAAATCTTTTCTCAAAGCGCTGGTTCTAGTCAGCCCCCTTGGCTTCGTGGCTCTGGAGGCGGGATGGATGGTCACAGAGTTGGGCCGTCAGCCCTGGATCATTTATCACCTCATGCGTACCAAAGATGCGGTGACTTCCATGCCGAACGTCACGATCACGTTCTTCGCGATGACGGCGCTATACGTGATTCTCGGAATCATCGTTGTTTGGTTACTGAGCAGGCACGTGATCGCAACGCCGAAAGCAAAAGAACTTGAGCGCCCGGGGGTTCTGGTATGAGCGCAGATGTCGTTCTTGCAGGTGTCATACTCGCCGCGCTCGTAATCTATTCGCTGCTTGGCGGCGCTGACTACGGCGCTGGATTCTGGGATCTTATGTGCTCCGGACCGCGCCAACAGGGCCAGCGCGACTTGATCTCGAGGGCGATCCAGCCAGTTTGGGAAGCAAATCATATCTGGCTCATACTCCTCGTCGTCCTGATGTTCTCCGGGTTTCCGGCCGCATTCGGCGAGATCAGCTTAGGCCTTGGCGTACCAATCTTTCTGATTCTGCTTGGCATCATCTTGCGAGGTTCCTCCTATGTCTTCCGCGCCTACTTCACGGGAAGCGTTCGAACACAGCTCTACTGGGGTAACATCTTCTCCATATCGAGCAGCATTACTCCGCTATTTCTTGGCATCGTCATCGGAGCGATTTCAAGCGATACTGTGCTGGTGAAGGGCGGCATCAGTGAAAACGGCTTCCTTAGAACATGGTTCCATCCGTTTCCCCTGATCGTCGGCGTGCTTTCACTCTCGCTCTTCGCTTATCTATCGGCCTGCTATCTCACGATCGAGACAGACGATCCAGCTCTCCAGAATGATTTCAGGAACCGTGCTCTATTCTCAGGTTTTGTTTCTTTGATGGCTGCCTTTGCAACCTATGTCGTCGCAGGGAATGCCGCGCATGGAATCCGCGATGGCCTTTCCCGCGCACCCTATGTTTGGCTGATTGAGGTGGGTGGCGGTGTCGCGGCGCTCGTCGCGTTCCAAGCTCTCTGGACAAGGCATTATCAGCGCGCCAGGATAGCGGCCGCAGCGCAGGTAGCTCTCATCGTATTTGGCTGGGGTATTGCACAGTATCCCTATCTCGTCCGTCCGGGACTCACGATTGCTAACAGCGCAGCCCCCTCAAACATCGTGTCGGACCTGGTGATCGCTGTCGCAATGGGCGCCCTGGTTCTCATCCCTTCGCTCATCCTGCTGATGCTCGTCTTCAAAACGCATCGCGAATCAATATCGGTTGACGCCGATGCGACACCTAGCTAGCCCGATGGAGAATCCTATGCCTTTACTTGTTCCAATTTCGAAGTCATTGCAAGACGCACTTGAAAAATTATCCAGAGAGACAGGAGAGCCCGTTTCTCAGCTCGTTTCGAGCGCACTCTCCCGTTGCCTTGGTGTACCGCAACACACGCTCTTCCAGGTCTCAACATCGGGTGCTCTTGTCCATGGGATTTACCAGCGGGTTGTGTCGAGCAGATTCTTACTCAACTACGGCGACTTCGGGCTTGGAACCTTCGAGAACCTCGACGGCGAGATGGTTGTGCTTGACGGAACAATCTATCAGGTACGCAGTGATGGCGAAGTCTTGAACATCACCGATGATGTGGGAACTCCTTTCGCGGTAGTGACGCAGTTTACCGCGGACCAGGATCAGACCATTGAGAGTGCATCGAGCTTCGAGGAGATCGCCAAAATCTGCGACCAGTATCGTGATTCGGACAATCTCTTTTACGCCTTTCGCATCGACGGCCACTTCGCGCATATCCACACTCGCGCCATGAAAGCCACACTCGATGGACTTCCATTAGCCAAAGCGGCGGCTATCCAACCGGAGTTTGAATTTGCGGATGTCGAAGGAACTCTTGTAGGCATTTGGGCTCCGCAGTTTTCGAGTGCCCTCAACATCGCGGGGTACCACTTCCACTTCCTTTCCGAAGACCGCACGAAGGGAGGCCATCTCCTTGACTGCAGTGGCAAAAACCTCCGAGTTCGCGTGGACAGACTGAATGACTTCCATCTGTCTCTTCCGGAATCGGAAGAGTTCCTGCGAGCGGATCTCACCAAAGACGCGTCGAAAGACCTCGCTTATGCCGAACAAATTCACAAGAAGGAAAACGCCTAATGTCTACGGAGAAGAAACAGAGTGAGCAGGAGACGGGTGCAGATATCGTCGTCAAAACGCTCGAACAGCATGATGTGAAGTGGGTATTCGGAGTCCCGGGAGCGAAGATCGACAAGGTCTTCAACACGCTTGTCGACTCCTCAATCCAGACCGTCGTCTGCCGGCATGAGCAGAATGCAGCCTTTATTGCTGGAGGCATTGGACGGATGACCGGCAAAGCCGGAGTAGCGATCGCTACTTCTGGCCCCGGCGTCTCCAACCTTGTCACGGGCCTTGCAACCGCTAATACCGAGGGTGACCCAGTAATCGCTTTGGGCGGCGCGGTAGCGCTCTCCGACAGATTGAAGAAGATTCATCAGACGATGGACTCCGTGAGTCTCTGCAAGCCTGTCACCAAGTACAGCGCCGAGGTGGACTCATCAGAGTCCGTCTCCGAGGTAATGACGAACGCGTTTCGCAGCGCCGAGTCCGACCGTCCAGGAGCAGCCTTTGTGAGCCTCCCAATGGACATCATGGTGGCACCTGCCAGGTGCGAGGTTCTCACACCTCCGGCCTACTCTGGCGCAGGTCCTGCAGACACCGCTGCTATCAAGGAGGCCGCGCGACTTATCAATCTGGCGAAGAGGCCTGTAGTCCTGCTCGGCTTGCTGGCAAGTAAACCGCAAAATGCAGCTGCGGTTCATGAACTGATCGAGAGCGGAAAGCTACCAGTGGTTGGAACATTTCAGGCTGCCGGAGCTGTCTCTGCGAATCTCTTCAGTAGCTTTGGTGGCAGAGTCGGACAAATTAACAACCAGCCCGCCGACGCAATACTTGCCGCAGGCGACTTGGTGATCACAATCGGGTACGATCCCGTGGAATACTGGCCCTCCATTTGGAATAAGGGCAATAAGCGGCCAATTGTGCATGTGGATGCTCTTCCTGCAGATATCGACAATTCTTATAGTCCGGCCGTGGAGCTGATCGGAGATATTGCCGCGACGCTTCAGCTTCTGACACCTCAGGTTTCGCACTTCACTCCTGAGCCATCGATTCTGCGGTTACTTGAAAAGATCTCTGCGGACCGCGAGGAACTGGCACGCTCATCTGCCACACTGAATGGCACTCCGATCCATCCGCTACGGCTTGTTTCGGAGTTGCAGAAGATTTTGACACCAGACAAGACCCTTTGCTTAGACATGGGCTCCTTCCATCTCTGGATGGCACGACATCTCTATAGCTTCCGAGCGAGACAGATTCTCATCAGCAACGGCCAACAGACATTGGGTGTAGCCCTTCCCTGGGCCATCGCTGCGACACTCGTTCGTCCTGCAGAAAAGGTCTTGTCGATCTCAGGCGATGGAGGTTTCCTCTTTTCCGCAATGGAGCTTGAAACAGCGGTGCGACTCCAATCGAATCTCGTACATATGATCTGGATTGATGGGACATATGACATGGTCGCCACTCAGGAAAGGCAGAAGTATGGTCGACCCTCCGGCACAGAGTTTGGCCCTGTCGATCCAGTGAAGTATGCGGATGCCTTCGGAGCACGCGGATTCATGATTCAGTCTCCGGACCAGATCAGCTCTGTACTGCAGAAGGCGTTCGACACACCGGGCCCTGTGCTCATTGGAGTTCACGTCGACTATCGCGACAATCACAAGCTTTTTGAGGAAGTGAACGAGCGGAGTGTCCACTAGTAATTCGTAGAGTTCTCTACTACATAAACGATTGCTGAGTGTGGTGGACTCTCTGCTCGGCGATCGCGTTCGCTCTTTTCCCGTACAGAGGCTCAAAGCGAGAGCTTTATGCCCCATTTCGCCGTCGCGGAAGCGGATCGATTATCCGCTGCGCATTCCGTAACTTCTGGATGGGAAACAGCCAGGCAAGCAGCCGCTGAGACACCGTTGCGTGCTCATGGACACCTCCGTTGGTTCCGCGGGATCACACTTCAGACTGAGGTTTTCCGGGATCGAAGTTGTGATCCTCGCACGTTGTTGTCGTGGAGAATCGGTGTCCGCGCCGGTAGCAGCGATAACGAATCAGCGCCTTACGATGTGTTGAGCTGCGTGAGGTGAGAGATACCCAGGAGGATGCGTCGATATCCCGGGATCAACGTTGTGCTGTTGTGATAGGCATGGACGGAGCGAATCTTGCAACATCCCACGAATGGCAGGATTGTGGCGCCAGTGTTTCTTCGCCTGACGACTGAGCGAGATGTTGCTTGCTGATCGGCGTTGATTGTCCAACATGCGACAACGAAGGCAAGAGCACTAGTCCGAGAATCGCGGCAGATGTTAACCAGTTGGCACCTGAGCTAATTGCTTATGAAGCGCGCGGCAGTTGCGCGGTTGAGTATTCAAGCGATTGTCGGGACATAAATCGACTCCGGGATGGCATTTCACATGCAAGGATCCAAGGACAAGAAGGCGCACCCGATGGGGTAGGCGCAACAAGGATCGAGGACGGTGAACTGGACAAAGGGCCAGCACGCACCGTCGCGAGGACAGATATATGAGGAGAGGATTGATGAGGTTTTATTCGCGTTTCACACTTGCCGTTATTCTCGCGGCAGCTATTGGAGCCAACGCGCAGGATGTTGCGTCGGATACCAGCAAGGCAGCAAAGGAAACAGGCCATGCGACCGCAAAAGCGGCGCAGGCCACCGGACACGGCACTGAAAAAGCAGTCGAAAAAACATCAAGTTCTACTGGGCACGCTGTCAAGAAGACCGGGCACGGCATCAAAAAGGGCGTGAAAGGCACTGCCCACGAGTTGAAGGGAGACGAAAGCAAGAGCACCGAGACGCCCAAATAGGATGCCTTCAACGCAACTCGGACTTCGTTTGTGTTCTCCACAACGAAAGAGAAACACAGAAGGCCTTCAGTCCAGGCCGGAAAGCGACGCTCAACCCAGCATGCGCGCCCGGCCTGAATGTTTTGTCTGTGGTTTTTGGGCAGGTCCTTGACTTTCCATAAGTCAGCTGGCGGGGATTGTCCGGGGCCAAATGTCAAATTGTTAGTAGTTGTCAGCCGGCTAGCATCGGCGGCCGATATCGCGCACACTCGGGCGACGAGTACTTTCGATTTACTGTACCGATCTCGTTGAGCTTGCTCCCACAACGGCATTGGCCACTGGCTTGCACGATTCCATGCAAAACGCAGGCTTCTAATTCGTTTGTCATTACGAAATGAGACCGGACAGGAGACAGGGACGTGGGTGAGATCGTTTCCATATCAGGACGAGTTGCAATCGACACGTCCAACCGAATACGGGACAGACTCGCCGACGCGCTGCGCTCAAAACCGGACGCCATCACCATTGATCTCTCTCAGGTCGACTACATGGACACTTCCGGGCTTGCGACCCTCATAGAAGTGATGAGGCTCGCTCGCCAGCAGAATACTCAACTGCTCCTGCGAGGCGTTCAGGAGCAGCCACGATATCTGTTCAAGGTCAGTGATCTCGATCGCGTGTTCCCGATTGAGGAGGATCCGAAGCCATGAAGCCGCTCAAGGCTATCGGCGCAGGAACGATCCAGCAGTTGGCTTATATCGGCGGATTGACGGCCCAGTTCTGGTCGGGTATCGGCGCGTTGCCGCGCATACTGCCGATATTCGGGAAACGGGGACGCTGGCGCGCGGCAATCCGGCAGATGTACGCGATCGGCGTGGAAGCCCTGCCAATGGTGGCAATCGTCTCAGCCTGCGGAGGATTCATCCTGGCAATTCAGAGCGCCTCCGAGCTGAAGCGTTACGGAGCGATACAACTGGTCATCGATATCGTGGTGATCTCGTTCACACGCGAACTTGGCCCTCTACTCACGGCAATTGTAGTCAGCGGCCGCTCGGGATCTGCTTTCTCAGCCGAAATCGGCACGATGGTGGTAACTGAGGAGATCGACGCGCTGCGCACAATGGCCATCGATCCAGTGGAATTGGTGCTAGCTCCGAAGTATCTCGGCGCGATGGTCGCGGTACCGTGCCTGACAGTCATGAGCAGCGCCTTTGCCACTCTGGCTGGAGCCGGTTTCATGTTCCTCAGCCAGAACATGACGCTCCCCATCTTCCTGAAATATGCGGCGGATGCGATTCTGCTTCGCGACGTCTTCATGGGGATGATCAAGAGCCTGGTCTTCGCCACCATCATCGTGCATGTCGGATGCCTGGAGGGTTTCCGCGTGAAGGGTGGACCGGAAGCCGTCGGCAGGTCGGCGACGTCGGCCGTGGTTCGTTCTACCTTTCTGGTGATCTTCGCCGACCTGTTCATCACGACGATGTTCTGCCTGCTGGATCGGAGCTAGAACATGGCCACTCCGATTATTTCCGTCCGCGGCCTGACCGTCTCCTATGGAGATCATCGCGTGCTGAACGGAGTCGACCTCGACATTCAGCGTGGCGAGGTTCTGGCGTTGCTCGGAGGCAGCGGCTCCGGGAAAAGCACAATGCTCCGGCACATCATCGGGCTTGAGCGTCCGCAGTCGGGCACGATCCTCGTTCGAGGTACAGATATCAACCGCTGTTCTGCCGCGGAGTTGAAAGCCATCCGGCGGGGGATGGGCGTGGCCTTTCAGGAGTCGGCGTTGTTCAGCTCCATGTCGGTCGAGGAAAACGTGGAACTGCCGCTACGTGAGCTGACCACGCTGGCTGATCCAGTGATCGAGATCATGACCTACATCAAGCTCGCCTCTGTAGGACTGGGCGAGGCGGGCAAACTGTTTCCACAGGAATTGTCGGGCGGGATGAAGAAGCGGGCGGCAGTGGCGCGCGCGACGGCGCTCGATCCGGAGATCCTCGTTTTTGACGAGCCCTCGGCCGGGCTCGATCCGATCGTCGCAGCGGAACTGGACGAACTGATCCTTTTCCTCAAACGGGCATTCCACATGACAGTTCTGATCGTGACGCACGAGATGGCGAGCGCGCTCCGGATTGCCGATCGGCTGGCCATGCTTTATAAGGGCTCCCTGATCGCGGTCGAGAGCAAGGAGTCATTCGTGGCCAGCACCGACCCGAGGATCCGGCAGTTTCTGGACCGTGTCCCCGACCATATCGCCGAGAACGTATCGGTGCAACGCCGCTTGCGCGAACTTGCGGGAATCGAGGATCAACAACAATGAAGGACATCGAAGTCAAAGTCGGCGCATTCGTCCTGCTCTGCGCTGCGGTTTTGTGCGGGACCATCTACTACGTGAGCAACGCCAAATTCAATGGAGCGCATGTTTCCTTCAGAACTTACCTGCGGAACGCATCGGGAATAGAGTCTGGCACGCCTGTTCTGTTTGGGGGAATCACGGCAGGCGAGGTCAGCTCCGTGCGACCCGACCAGGCCGATCCTACCAGGATTGAGATTGCGTTCGATGTAAAGCAGGGCACTCCACTCAACGCAAAGTGCATCGCCGAAATCGGAAACGTTAGCCTCATGAGCAGTCCCGCACTTGCCATCAGCACAGGGTCGAACGATGCGCCGAGACTTGCCGCCGGAGCCGTTGTGCCTTCCCAGGAGACCATGAGCCTCGACGAATTGCAGCGCAAGCTTGGCCTTCTGGCCGACTCCGCACAAAGCACTCTCACAACGGCCGGAACAGACATCAACAATCTCACAGGAGACGGCCGACATTTGCTGGCGAACCTCAACGACATTACCGGCACTACCAACCGTAAACATATAGCGAATGTGATTTCCAATACGGACACGATGATTGCCGATCTCTCGCCACAACTGAAGCAGATCAGCGGACAGGCGCTGAAGCTGACTAAAGATGCCGACGATCTCGTGGCAAAGATGGGACCCACAATCGACAACACGAATGCCACTATTTCAAACGCGAACCAGACGATCACGGCATTTCGCGAGCCCGGACAGGCCGATCTGGCTGAGCTTCAGAAAACGCTTGTGGAGACACGCGGGCTGATTCGCGATCTGCAGGTTGTGGTACGGGCGAATGCTCAAAACACGACCTACACCGTCGAGAACCTACGGATGATCACCGACAATCTGAACGACCTCACGGAATCGGTAAAAGAGCGTCCATGGAGTCTCGTGCGTATCAAGCAACCGAAAGACCGGGAAGTTCCCAAATGAGGCGACACCTATGCGATTCAACGCTCTTGCAATAGCCACCGTCTGCATACTTGCACTACCGATCTGCGGATGTACTGGCAAAGTGCGATATCCGAATTATTACTCACTGTCGATTCCACCAGCCCCGCCTTTGGAGACGGCGGCTGCGTGGCAAACTGGCACACTCGCAGTCCGCCGATTTGAGACGCCTCCTTATCTGCGGCAAGGTCGGATTGTGTATCGTGAAACGCCAGATCAGATCGGATTTTATGAATATCACCGATGGGCAACCGATCCCGGCGCAGCGATTTCCACGGCTGTGCTCGATTCGCTTCGCGCCAACCATTGGTTCTCGCTCGTAGGACCATACGATTCGGATCAGCGGCCGGATTACCTTTTGACTGGACGCGTAGAGCGACTCGACGAAATCGATTACGGCGGTCGAGTTCAGGTGGAAGCAAGGTTGTCGGCTGAACTAACGAACATGCGAACGGGAGCCGTTGTCTGGACCGGGTCCGCAAACCAGACGTCGACTGTCGATACGCGAAACGTAAACTCCGTCGTCAGCGAAATGAACACTGCCGTTCAGGGGAGCATCCAACGGCTTCTTGCTGGCATGCAGGAACAGCTCTCGAGCACAGGAGCGGCAACGCGATAGCCAGGGAGTTTGCCACTCTCAGCATGTTCAACAACGACGAGCGAACGGAGTTCTTAAATGGGGCAAACGATCGCAACCTGGCGGTCGCTTACGATGGAACCTATGCCGGCGGCGGCGCGGTTGAATTCAGGCGACCCGCCACGTTTACGTTCACGCTATCGCCGTGGATACGGAAGGCGGACAGCCAGGAAATGACGGGAGCTTATCTCTGGGCCGTTCTCGCAGCGTATCGCTTGCGGCAGGCCGCGTTGGCTGATCGCCCGTTCTGAGGTTCAGGTGACGCTGGGACTAGGAAAGCTGGAACTTACTTCCAGCATCATGGATGGAGAAGAAACCGCGATCGCTGTCTCCGAAGTCAGAGACGGCGGAGGCCATTCTGCGCTCTCGCGCTGGCGCGCCCTCGCGAACCGCCTTCCTCTGACAAGCGACGGAGCAGGACACCGCGAGAGCACGTCTCGATCGCGGCGCACCGATTATCCGCTGCGCACTCCGTAATCGAGCGTAAATGACGCTAACTATATATATAAGGTTACTGGGAAGAGTAAGCGTCAGAAATCTTCAACCTATTGAAAGTAAACAGGATGTGCACTGTACCTAAATCTGTACCCGAGATGGCCGAGACACTGAGGGCAGGTCCTAGCAAAACCACTGAAAATAAACAGGATAGATGGTGCCGGGAGGGGGAGTTGAACCCCCACGAAGTTGCCTTCGACGGATTTTGAGTCCGCTGCGTCTGCCAGTTCCGCCATCCCGGCCCTGTAGCTCCTTTCCTCTTAATTCCCTCCTTTTCAAGTAGTTACTTGAATCTTGATTCTACGCCAATGTAGCTCGAGGGCTCGGTTCTGCGCGGTTCCATGAGGGTCTTTGTGGATTGTTTGGGCATAGTTTAGGCATAGTCCAAACGAGCCGACTGCCCCATTGATTGCCAGTGCCCCCCCGGTGCAGCACCCGTTGGTTCCCCATCATGCCGTGTTCGGCAACGATCATTCACTGATTACCTCGGAGGGCACGCGGCACTGGAGTCATTCTAACGCGCGAGTTCGAAGGAATTTGCCGGTGCTCCTGGTCAGGGCTGCGAACAAGGGCCAGTACCAACCAAAACGGATGTGCCGCCAAAGTCGGCACTCTGTCCCCGGCTAGCAGAATTTCTGCCAGTGACAAGCCAGGAGTTGCTGAACCTCGCTCAACGAGGTGAATCCGAACAGCTTGAATTCAAGCACAGCTCTGCTCAGTTCCCAAGGCTGGCGAGACCTTCTGTGGATGGGATCAAACTTGGGATTGCTGTCGAGGGCGGATCCAATGTAGCCCGCGATCGCCGCTGGTGCTTTAAGTACCAAATGCGAGGCTTGCATCTGGTTTCCGGCCCTAACAACCAAGAACCTGGGGTGTGGGCCTGAAAGTAACAACTGTCACTTGCCACAGTTTCCTAACTGCCGCAACCCTGATGGACTAGTGTCGATGAGTCTCCGTTTGAATCTGGACAAGTCGAGTGGGGGTACAAAAGCGAGAGTTTTGAACGTACATCGACTTCGCTAAATGAACCACAGGGGAATCTTCACGTGCACAAATGCGCGAAAGGACAATGACAATGCCCAGCCTGGATTACTCCTCCCTTGTCAACTCACAACGTGAATACTTCTTGTCCGGATGCACTCGCTCGTCGCCATGGCGTAAGGCGCAGCTTGAATCGCTCAAGGCGATGTTCAGGGAGAACCGCAATGAGCTTTGCGATGCGCTTTGGAAGGATCTGCGCCGCAATATCGTTGATGCCGACTTGATGGACGTCGCGTACAACATCAATGAAGCTGACTACGCGTTTGAGCACCTCGATCAGTGGATGGCGGTCGAGCATGTGCACATGCCCCTGGTTTTCGAACCAGGACATGTTCTCGTTCGCCGCGATCCGCTAGGTGTAACGCTGATCATCGGCGCATGGAACGAGCCGTTTATGCTCTTGTTCGGACCGCTGGCGGCGGCGCTCGCGGGCGGGAATACCGCGGTGCTGAAGCCGTCGGAACTGGCAGTGGCATGCTCGGCAGTCCCGGCTAAACTGGTCGCGAAGTATTTCGACCCCAGAGCCGTGGCTGTGGTAGAAGGCGCTGTGCCCGAAACTGCCGCTCTACTGGCCCAAAATTGGGATTTCATTTTCTTTACCGGCAGCCCCACGATCGGCAAGATCATTCACCAGGCAGCCGCCAAGAACCTGACGCCGTGCGTGCTCGAGTTAGGCGGCAAGAACCCCACCATTGTTCACTCGACCGCCAACCTCAAGGTGGCGGCGCGCCGGATTGCCTACGGGCGTTACCTCAACTCAGGTCAGATCTGCACTGCACCCGACCACGTTCTCGTGTGGCCCGAGGTCAAGGATGCTCTAATCGACAACTTGAGAGACGCGATCCGCAACTTCTACGGCGAGGATCCGAAATTCAGTCCAGACTACGGACGAGTGATCAACCGCAGGAACTTCGATCGTCTCGTTGGGCTACTCGGCAGCGGCAAGGTCGCAGTCGGTGGAGAGATCGATGCCGATGAACTGTACATCGCGCCAACGGTGCTCGTAGATGTGTTGCCCGACTCTCCGATCATGCAGGAGGAAGTCTTTGGTCCGATCCTTCCGGTGTTGGAGATAGATTCAGTCGAGGCCGTGATCGAATGGGTTAATAGCCGGCCTAGCCCGCTCGGCCTCTACGTTTTTGCCGAGGACCTCGATCTGGCCGAACGCATCCTCGATGCGACAGAATCGGGTGACGCGATCGTCAATGATTGTGCCATCCACCCATTGATCCCGGAACTCCCGTTTGGAGGTGTCGGCAACTCGGGGATGGGCAAGTACCACGGCAGGTGGGGCTTCGAGGCGTTCACCAACGCCCGCGGGGTCATGTACCACGGCACCAGTATCGACCCCGCCGTGCGCTACCCTCCGTACGCCCAGCACATCTTCGAGCGTAAGTTGGAAGCGAAAATAATGTCTTAACCAGGCTGACAGAAGATGGTGATGATAGGCCGGCATCAGATCGAGGCGTCTCTCCTGCTCTGCGTTAGTCCTGAACGCTGAACTCGAGAAAATTCGACGCCAGTGGAGGTCAACGCTGCATGCGAAAGTTCATCAAGCTATTAGTCATCGCTGCAGAGCTCACATGAAGGTGTTTGGCCAGCAAGCCAATCGCTTCTTCATCATCTAAATTGAGGTCGTTCTTTTTGACGTCTTATTGAACGGGAGTCGTAGCTAGGCATGAGCAATGCAGCCCCGAGTTGATTTGCTTCTACCTCTTGGTGATCGACTCCCACGAAACGAATATCCGTCTCGCCGGAAGGTGATCTGTCGATCGAGAAAGAGCTGCGACTTCCGGCTCTTCTTGACATGTAAAAGGTAATCTGCAATTCCCTAATGGGTTAAGTTGGAACGTGAAGTTAACTCTGTACCGCCTGAAATGTCAGGTGCATTCAACCGGTCGCTGCAACACCATCTAGTAGAACCTTCTATTGAAGGATGGTGTTTATGAGCGAAGGGAAGCAGTCGAGACTATCTGCTGGGCAGAGAGCTGATGTCTGGAGGCGATGGAAGGCGGGGGAGTCGTTGCATGAGATTGGGCGTGCCTGTGGCAAGCCCCATAACTGCATTCGCTGTGTGTTGTTGCCTAGCGGAGGGATGGCTCCAGCCGCTCGCCGGGGCTCTGGCCGAGCCCTCACCTTAGCAGAGCGAGAGGACATTTCGCGAGGAATCGCTTCCGGCTCAGGCTGGCGAACGCCGTGCGGACCGTAAGATAGTGAAAGACACGGAAGGGTCTGAAATAGGGGAACAGTTTCTGATAGAGCAGCCAGTGGAGCAAACTTCCTCCGGCAAACTAGTTGGTTCTTTTTAAATATACGTCCTGCCACCGATCAGCTTGCCCGAAAGGATCCAAGCTTCCGAGTTACGGGCAAACCGGAGGAGCATCATTTAGGAACTTGTTGAAAAAGGGTTAGACGGCCCTAAATTGTAGTGGAAGTCGAAATCTACTTCGCACTGAAATGGGCCTACAAGGCGTCGATCGAGTGTTGGCATACATTTCCTATCACTCATTCGCACCTTGAAATAGCCTCCGAAAATCGTTTTTCAACAAGTTCTTAGAGCCTTCTGCTTCCTGAATCAGCAAACAGAGCGTGTCACCGGCCAACGGGTCATAACAATGAATGTCCGACTTCGACGGTCATTCTAGACATGATGATAAGAACGGACCAGAATAGCGGTGTGACAATACCCATATTCCTTTCGTTACCTGCCATCGCATTGCTGATATTTAGTGTGGTCTGCGTCATTCAGCTGTTTCGTTCACGGGCGATGAAGCCTACGCTGGACGAAGCAGCGGTGGCGCTCATTGCCGGGCTGGTAGCGGCTGTTTTCGCTGGTGTGGTCGGAAGCATCACCGGAATGATTGTCGGTGCAAAACTGCTAACGGGAGAAATGGGGGAATGGGCGTTCATCCTCGCTCCTGCTACGGGTCTGGTTTTTGCTGTTCTGGCTTTTGTGTTTACAGTCCGCTGGATTCTTTGTGTTTACAGTCCGCTGGATTCTGAGGTACGGTGACTTCCACTCAAACCCTGCAATGATGCGGAATTATAGAGATTTTGTCACCGGCCAGACGGAAGTGATCCGGAAATGCCTGAGGAGTCCCGTTTTGAGTAAGTTCGCCGCGTCAGAAACGAACTTACCTGAAACCTCGTTTTTCATGCAATGCGACATCGCGGTCGGATTATCAACGGATGGATCGTTTCCGGAAACAAGGAGCCACGGCCGCGGGGACCATCTTTTTCGATGTCAGAGCGCTTGGAGTTGTCACACAGCATTGCGAGCAACCCAGGAATCGCTTGCTTCGCGGCGTCGATGGCCTTCGTGTTGATATCGGTAATAAACACAGTGGCACCGGCTGACGAAAATGCACGAAGCAATTTCGAGCCCGATACCAGATGCTGCCGCAGTAATGAGAACCTTCTGATTCATGATGCCCTCAACGAGCACTAACTTCTAATAGCCGCCCGAACTCCGGTTTTCTCAGTCCAGTTGAGGTCGTACCCCTGCGAGCGGCAGATGCCAGCCACGGAATATGGCCATGACTCGAAGCCAGAGGCAAAGAATGGCACCCACGATCATGACGACAAAAGACGGGTAGTGCAGCATGTGCCCCGCCACCACCACGACACCAGCAGCAAGTGCGGCGACAGCATACAGATCGGATTGAAGGACCGTGGGCGTCTGGTTGACAAGCACATCCCGTAGTATTCCGCCGCCGATGCCTGTCAACATTCCCATGAGCGCAGCCATTACCGGATTGAGTCCTGCGGCCAGCGCTTTTTGCGTGCCGGTGACGGCGAAAAGAGCCAGGCCCGCGCCATCGAACAACAAGACAGGTCGGCGCCGCACGTTGATATCGGGATACCAGAAGAATATCGCCACACCAGCCAGAAGAGAGATTCCCAAATAACGCCAGTCGCTGATAGCTGCAGGCGGAACGGCGCCGATCAGTAGGTCGCGTGTAATCCCGCCTGCATTCCCCGCCGCAAAGGCGAGCACCATTAAACCGAACAGATCGAATTTGCTCTTGACGCCGGCTGCGGCACCGCTAAGCGCGAATACGAAGGTGCCGAGCAGATCGAGCGCGATCAGAAAGGGGCCCGCCAGGTGTCCTCCGTGAATCAGAATCTCGTTCACGTCGCCAGCCACGCATGCGCCGCGACAACTAGAGCCTTCACGCCTGTTTCCAGAGTCGGATGAATGACCGGGGCAAAGTGCGGATTATGGTTGGTTGGCAGAGCGCTGAGTGTGCCGTCCTTCTTTGCCTTGTCGAAGACCTCAGGATCGTCACCGCCAAAGAACCAGTACACCGCTGGAGCGTCCCACTCTGCTCCAAAGCATCCGAAGTCCTCGCTCGCCATAGTCGGCTTCGTCTGCTCTACGGAGCCGTCGGGAAAGTTCCGGCGAAATGCGTGAACAACCCTCTCTGTCGCATCAGCATCGTTCGTCACCAGTGAATATCGATCGAGGGCTGTAATCTCCGGTGGCTTCGGCGCGCCTGCGGCTGCTGCCTCCGCATTG
The DNA here is from genome assembly GCA_963721995.1 of uncultured Acidobacteriaceae bacterium. GTDB lineage: Bacteria > Acidobacteriota > Terriglobia > Terriglobales > Acidobacteriaceae > Silvibacterium. The sequence continues at coordinate 48,263 of CAVRNK010000004.1, forward strand.
ACAATCCGTTCAATCGCTGCGAGCACATGTTTGCGGACGTCCTCATCGAAGGTCCGCACATTTAACTTAATGATCGCTTCGTCAGGAATGACGTTCTCTTTCGTGCCCGCGTGCAGCACCCCAATCGTCACCACGGCGGAATCTGTCGGAGCGACTTCTCGCGAGACGATGGTTTGCAGCCTCATGACGGTCGAGGCGGCCATGACAACGGGATCAATGCTGGCCTCTGGCATCGAGCCATGCGCACCACGCCCAAATAAACGAATTTGCAGGCTGTCAGCAGCGGAGGTCACAACTCCTGTACGCCAATCGAGGTGCCCGGATGGCAAGCTCATGACGTGTTGTCCGAGCACAACGTTGGGCTTGGGGAACCGAGTGAAGAGTCCGTCGTCAATCATGGCTTGAGCGCCCTGCGCCGTCTCCTCCCCGGGTTGAAACACTGGCATCAGTGTTCCCCGCCAGCTATCGCGGCTCTTGGCAAACAGTGAGGTAGCTCCAATCAAACAGGCCACGTGCATGTCGTGTCCGCAGGAGTGCGCCACCGGCACAGTCTTGCCGTCAGGAGCCGTTGCTGTAACAGCACTGGCATAGGGGAGGCCAGTGGCTTCTTTGATCGGCAACGCATCCATGTCAGCGCGCAGCATTACGGTTGGGCCGTCTCCATTGCGCAATATACCGACAACTCCCGTCTTGCCGACTCTTGTGGTCACCTCAAAGCCGCTGGCCTTGAGATGATTCGCCGCAATCCCCGCAGTTCGCATCTCCTGCATCGACAACTCGGGATGAGCGTGAACGTCTTTGTAGATGGTTTCCAGTTCCGGCAGAATTGCGTCGAGATTTAGAAGGATCTCTGTTGGCTGATTCCCATTTCCTTGCGTCATCCGAGCCTCCTGTGTGCAGCTATGCTGCATTGTCCTGGAGAAGTACCTGCCAGGCGAGCGGGGCCCTGCGCACCATCTTTGTGACGAATAAACTGCACCTGCCAGGAAATAGAGGAGCGATCTGCGCGTGGTGTAGAGCTCCAAGGACTCATCCTCGGGCCCCATTGCGGGCCGAAACGTGATCCGATTCCAATGCGAGCTTGCGGAGCTTTGCAAACCTCTGGAATGAGTTCTTCGAGAGCTCTACTTTTTTGCCGTCACGAGCAATTGCTCGCGATGGCGAATTGAGTCAGAAAGCCTCTCTATTTCGCTGCGCAAATTAGCTCCTGTCGTCGCCGCCTGGAATCCTTCGTGAGGGATGTCTGCCAGCAGGGTCTTTTTGCGGGCTTGCAGTTCTTCCAGCTTTTGTCTGTCGCGGGCAAGCCGTTCTTCTAGTGCATGTATAGCCGTAGCATCGCTCATTTTGAGACTCCTATTCGCGCGGAGTTCTGCCTTCAGCCCTCGAGTGGCGCATCTCTCTCAACTCGGAGTCAGCATTTGCTCGGGCTGGAAGCTGCTTGTTATACCCGTGAGGGTCGTCGCCTTCAAAGGACACTAGGCCATACTGAAGGGGCCCAACCTGTGCCTCGAAATAGCTCGCGGAGCTCAACATCCGGTACAAGGTGACGTGCACACATTTTATCTTTTCAGCGTGCTCTGCTCGCGCCCGTTTGAGGCGGCCGTGGGTTGGGCATGGTTCGATGTTGCGCGGCCATCTAAGAACTTGTTGAAAAACGATTTTCGGAGGCTATTTCAAGGTGCGAATGAGTGATAGGAAATGTATGCCAACACTCGATCGACGCCTTGTAGGCCCATTTCAGTGCGAAGTAGATTTCGACTTCCACTACAATTTAGGGCCGTCTAACCCTTTTTCAACAAGTTCCTAAAGGAAAGTCAAGGACATTCGCTCCGTTCTTTTTTTGGCATCACCACACCGACAAGCGCCTCCAGAACAGGATTGGAATTACTATGATGTGGCTCATGCTACATCTGCGTTATGAGCCGTTTTGTTGCCCGCCATCGTTACTGGCATGGTGCGGATGAGTACCCTCCTGTCAATGTTCTGGATCCCGGGCCGTCGGTGAGGACTCCGCATCCTCACCGACGGCCCTCCACTGGGCGGTCCGGATCAATCACCGTAACAGCGTCCGAATCGCTGCCGGGAAGCCGTGCGCATACACCATGACCCAGCTAGGCACCGTGCCCGTTGAGTCGTCCAAGGCGTCACCCTTGTACCTGGTGTTGCCGCATTGCTCCCGGATCACCACCAATCCGGAGGTGATCTCGCGAACTGCCTGCGAAGTCAGCATTTCGGTAACTTGCCCGTGTCGCCGCGCCCGGAGAGTTGAAGTTTCTCAAAATCCCGTTTTTCAGGCACGTCATTATCACATCGGCTTCCAACCGATGTGACTTCCGGGTTGCCCACAACACTTCCAGTAGGATGCATGTAGGATAGGCGGGCCGAGAAACCGCAGACCACCGACTCGGGCAGCGAGCAAGAGTGCGAGGAAGCAAAACCGGGCCACTCGGGTGGCCACCGGCTTTTTACAAGGGATCTCGTACTAAATGGACTGTCAATTTTATAGTTTCTTCGGGTTTGGGCTTAAGCATCCCGCCAGTTTCTTTGTTTTCGTAATTCCATTGTTTGAAACCCGGCACATCGACGGCTAAATGAAATTTAACTGGAGGAACGAGTAACGATTCTTTATTTCCTGCACCCATCCTGTAGCTTCCGGGAACATCAGGCCTCGTAAATACAAGCTGGGCGGTTTTGGTAATAGGCGCACCAAGGTCATCGACAATCTCTAATTCGAGACGCGCCGCTTTGTCTCCCAACTTGAAGTTCACTTCGGTAGTCTCTTTGGGGGCAGAAACTTGCACTTTCCGCATCTCCTGACCTGGGTTAATAAGTAAGCGTCCGGCCTGACCAGGTGGGATGGGATGCAGAAGTGTCCACTTGTTTTTTAGGTGCACACTTGGAGGATGGACTTGAAGAGAGCTAAGAAGTGTGGGGCTGGATATGGGCGGCGAGATTCCAGGGCAGCAGGTCCTCGATGCGGCTGAGGGGATGTTCAGCGATGCGCGTCAACACTTCCCGCAGCCACAGTTCGGGATCAACTCCGTTGAGCTTCGCCGTCCCGAGCAGTGAATAGATGGTGGCAGCGTTCTCGCCGCCTCCATCGGACCCACAGAAAAGATAGTTCTTTCGACCGAGAGCGACGGCGCGGAGCGCCCGCTCGGCTGCCGAGTTGTCGATCTCGATGCGGCCATCATCGACGTAGCGCGTGAGGGCACGCCAGCGGGAGAGCGCATAACGAATGGCCTCCGCGGTCTCCGACTTCGGAGAGAAGGATCGCAACATCTTCTCCATCCACGCCCGGAGTTCTTCGAGCAGCGGTGCGGCGCGAGCCTGTCGGATCGCCCTTCGCTCATCGGCAGGCTTGCCTCGAACTTCATCTTCGATGCGGTAAAGACGGCCGATGCGCTCCAGTGCGCCGGTTGTCGTCGGCGAAGGATGCGCAGCGTGGATGTCGTGAAACTTTCTGCGGGCATGCGCCCAGCATGCCGCCTCTGCGGTGTTCAAAAGGAGATTTGCGGGCCGAAGTGAAACGGGTGGTGTGGCATGAGGTTGCACACTGGCTTGGCTACGAAACCGAGGAGCAAGTGAAGGCCTTGGGTTTATGAGCCTCCACGAACTACGATTGTGTACTTCCCGAAAAGTCGTTTTGAGTAAGTTCGCCGCCTCAGGAATGAACTTACCGGAAACGCCTGCCGGCTCAGACGGTCGACGCAACACTTGCTTGGAGTGTAGCTGCAGGAGTTTGGAAACCCAAGGTCTTTCTGGGACGTTGATTCAAGCGCAGCGCGACCTGGTCGAGCTGCGCTTGCGAGATAGGGCCAAGGTCGGTTCCTCGGGGAAGTATTGTCGCAACAGGAGATTGGTATTTTCATTGGTGCCGCGCTGCCAGGGACTCTGCGGATCGCAGAAGTACACTTTCACCTTGGTGGCCACTGTAAACTCCTTGTGCCTGGCCATCTCTAACCCGCGATCCCACGTCAGCGAACGCCGCAGGGTCGCCGGGAGTTTACGAACATGCCGGCTCAAGGCTTGAACGACCGCTTCGGTGTCTTTGCCCGGCACCTTGACCAGCATGGCAAAGCGTGAGTGACGCTCCACTAAAGTCGCGATGTAACTGTTCTTTGCGCCGCTCAGCTGATCACCTTCCCAATGCCCAGGAACCGCTCGGTCTTCCACTTCCGCGGGCCTTTCACGGATCGAGACGGCATCGACGATCTGGCCGCGGGACTGTCCGCTGACCGTTGCATGGAGCGAGCGGCGCATGCGCCGCTTGCTCCGCAGGTGCTCCATCAGCTCTTGTTTCAGAACGCCCCGCGCCTGGATGAACAGGCTTCGGTAAATGGTCTCGTGGGACACGCGCATGCTCTCGTCATCGGGATACTGCGTCTTGAGCCATCCGGAAATCTGCTCCGGCGACCAGTCCATCACCAGTTTACTCGCGACCATGTTCCGCAACTTGCGGTTCCCGACAAGAAGACACCTCTTCGGTCGCAAAGCGGATTTCCAGGCTTGCCTATCCGCATCGTGGGCACGATAGGCCGCACGCCCGCCATGGCGCGTGACCTCCCGGCTCACTGTCGACGCCGCCCGACCGAGGCCGCTGGCTATCGTGCGGATCGATGAGCCGGAAGCGATCCCTCGCGAAATGTCCTCTCGCTCAGCCAAGGTGAGCGCTATGCCAGAGCGCTGGCGAGCGGCTGGAGCAATCCCTCCGCGCGACAACAACACACAGCGAATGCAGTTATGCGGCTTGCCGTAGGCACGCCCAATCTCATGCAACGACTCCCCCGCCTTCCATCGCCTCCACACCTCAGCCTTCTGCGCGGGAGATAGTCTCGACTGCTTTACTTCACTCATAAACACCATCCCTCAATAGAAGAACTTCTACTAGATGGTGTTGCAGCGACCTATCGAATCCACCCCGTTGTCAAGCACGACGGTCCCGAAGTTGAGATTGCCGCCTGCGGGTAATGTCCGGCTAGCGACCACTCGGAATCCCTCCGTGATTTCAGCAAGGGCGTCTGCACAAGCTTCAGGATTTCAACTCGCGGACAAGGCCCACGGCTAACGACTCGGCGCGAAGACAACGTTGATGGTGGTCTCGACTTCAACCGGGATGTTGTTCAGCAAGTACGGCCGGTGGGTCCATCGCCGGACGGCGTCCAGCGCGGCTTGCTGCAGCGAGGCGGGTCCGCTGATAACGCGGAGTGCTTCCACACTACCCTCGGGACTAATAGTGGCATGAAGAACGACCGTGCCGGAGACATGATTCTCGATCGCCTCGGCTGGATAGACGGGATCGATCTTGGTCCTTAGCATGCCCGCAGGCAGGTCAAGGTCGTTCCTCGTGCGCGGGAGGTGCGCTATGCTTTGGGCAATTGTGCTTTTCCCTCTCGAGAGGAGACAGCATGCCACAAAGCACTGTCACCGGCTATGTTCACCGGGGCGAGATTGGTGTCCTTGTCGAGGTGAGCTACAAGAGCGAATTTGTCATGAAGTCTGATAGATTCCAAGAGCTAATCCGCGACATTGCGATGCAAATCGCAGCGAGTGGCCCGAAGTTCATCCGCAAAGAACATGTCTCTCCAGAAGTCGTGGAACGGGAGAGGCAAAGAGTTCGCTTGGAAGCGTCCACCATTGGCAAGCCGGGACAAGTAGTCGCGAAAATTGTCGAAGGCAAAATCGGCAAGTACTACGAAGAGGTCTGCCTCTATGAGCAGCCTTTCATCAAAGACCGTTCCATGTCGATCGCACATTTGATTGCGTCCCGAGTTGTCGAACTTGGGGAGGAGATTCGTGTTCGGCGGTTCGCTCGATTCAAGGTGGGAGAGAGGGAAGCCACCATTGCAAGCGATTCCGATTCGGAGCCAGAAGACGGAGATGAAGCAGGCGTTACGGCCAATCGTCCTAGGATCCCGAGAGGAGGGATTGGGTTTGTGGCTGCTAAACAGGCCACAGAATGACCACCAGTCTGACGAAAGTAGTCTTCGATGTGCCTCCAAAGTCAGCTTTCGGTAAATTCGCCTGGACCGGCCCTTCAATGGGTGTTTTTACCGCAATCCCGTATTCGCCACCCCGCCAGAATCTCTTCGACCATGACTGCAATCCGTTGGCGGGCGGTAACACGATCCACTCCACTAGCCAATAACTCGTCATACCGGGTGTGTTTGTGGCGAATTGCAGCAACAACCGCTAAAGTCAGGGCACTTTCCTCGAGATTCCTGCCAGCTCCTGTGCGACCCACCCGACCGCTTCCCCTTCGGGCGGTGTGCTCGGCGATGTCCGCAACCTCGCTTGCCGGACATCCGGGAAACAATATCGCAATCTGCTTGATCATTTGAGCGGCCAATTCGACATCCTGCTTTTGTCGCCGCTCGGCTCACGTGCCCGCGCCACGGCGCGTTCGTCGGCGTCCTCCAGGCATTCTCGCTCAGCCTTCTCGAGGCCGGACGTTTCGACGAGGATGCCCTTCCTCTCGTAACGCCCCCGTGACCGGCTGAAGCGAACGACTACGGCAACTCTTCCACTGTACTTAGAAGCGCGCCGCGTCAATGCAGCGTCGCCCGATGGAAGAAACTCGAGATCGTCGAGACGCGCACACTGCAGGCAGAGTGGCTGCTCCAGTTCCATAGAAAGAAAAGAACCCTGCTCAATCTCCGCGCCGCATTCCGAACAATGGGCCTCGCGCAGGTTCTGGAATACAACGGGCTTCGGAGACTGGTTGAGCTTCTCTTGAAGGCGCTGCTCTTTCTTTTCGGAGAGCTCCGGCGATACAAAATGCGTGCGGTAGCTCTTCTCAATCCCCGGGTCTCCGCTCTTGGAAAATTGCAAGACCACGGGCCCGGTCCGAGAATGGCGCATGTATTGGGTCTCGCTGGGTTTGAGTCCCTTCTCCCTTGCCCAACGGCGAAATATCCCCATGGACGAGGAAATCTTCTTGAGATTCCCTTGAATCACCCGTTCCAGGAAATCGACTCGCCCTTTCCGCCAGGAGTCTACCTGCGCAGACGCCAATAGGCCCATTCCACAGAGCACGTCGACTGCGCTGACGTACTGTCGACGAGACAAAGCCGCTTCCGCAGCGCGATGAACCCGGCTTTCGAGCTTCGATTGATTCGGATGCATACCTCTGTCCCGGTAATGGGATCAAGAACCACTTTCAAGCACATATCGCCCACACCGGCCAGGTGCGACGCGCTCCAATCATGGTGAATCCCTGTCTAAGCCAAGATAAACGATGGGTCAGCTGGTTCACCGTCATCAGGAGCGTTGCACAGTGGCCTTCAGCAATGATCGTCCCTACCGCGACCGAAACTCAGAATCGGGGTCATGTCCGGATCGGTCATGACTCGCCCAGAATCTAGTCTCTGCACGTGTTGAATTCAAGGCTGACTCAGGCTCCGCGCGGCCGTCAGTCGTGAGTGTGGGCTTGCGGTGCGGTGTGCGCATTTGCTATCCATGTGCGGTGTATGGACAACCTCACGGAAGATGCCGTCCAAGAGATCGAACAGATCCATTCAAGTTGGATCGAGTTCGAAGTCGCTGGAGAAGATCAAAGCTTGCTGGCGTTGTGCGCTGATGACATCGAGTTGTGGCCGCCTGACGCGCAGCCTGTGCTCGGACGCGTGGCGGTTTCGGCGCAGTTGGCGCACGGGATTACGAGAATTCACGGCGTTGAGATTTCCGATCGTCGGATTCGAGGTTCAAACGAGATTGCTTACTTAACCGCAAGCTATAGAACTACGTTTTCCTCGGCGGAAGACTCCACCCCCAGGCAAGCCCTCGGAAGTCACCTGTGGATACTACAGAAGCGCGACGGTGCGTGGCTTGTTACTCTCGTGAGCTGGTCATTGTGGGGGAGTGCCGCCATTTCCGGGACTCGTTAGCTCCTCCTTTTCCCCGCGCCGAGACCACATCCTAAAAACGGGGACTCGGACCTAATCCGATTAGGGAAGAGTAGGCCACCATCCAGGACCTACCCGATTCCCGGGCACAGGGAGAGCTCCTTGCCGCGGGGGTACTTCCCGGGTTGTGCGGGAGGTCTACTTGTGATCTCGAAGATCCGGAGAGTGTCTACTTCCCGTATCTCTTTGCAGCCTTGTTAATCGATGGCCCGGCCTTGGCAAGATCCTGGGGGGTCATGACCGGCCTTAATGAAACCTTTGCGTTGAAGGCGATAAACCAAGGTTCAGCGATCGCCGGAATCTGTGATGCGTCCTTCATGTCGAAAACGATGGAGCCCGACCGATTGCCGTTGTCGTCTGCAAGGAAATAGGCCGCTTCCGGTTTGAGATCTGCCAGTATGCCCTCGATCGTGGAACCCAGGGTTCCGTCTTTGGCGGCGGCATTGCCGGTTTCCACGGGGATAGAGACTCTAAGCAACATTCGCATACTTCTCTTCTCCTTTTTGTTTCCTGGGGTGCCAAAATATGTATAAGGCGCCAGCCTTTGGTGTCAAGGCCTTCGGCCTCGATGCTTTAAGGGAAATCCTGGGGTTCGCTGGAATATGGAGCGGAGAACCTCTCCAATTTTGAGAATCGTGTGGAGCAGTGATTGAGCCTGGATCACCGCCCGCCGTCAGTGACCACTTGTGCATTTTACCCCACGCGCTCGTCCACAAATTCTCCTTGGATCACTTCTCCAAAGGTGGCAAATGTTCGCAAAATCGCCCGCGTCCGGCTGATAGCAAATCCTGACCTACCGAGTTCCCCGCTCGAGTGTGAATGAAGGTCAGACATTCTCCTCACGATGGGCCAAACGAGTTCTCGGTGCAGAACCACGTCTCGAGGATCTCGATTTTCACTATGAATCTCGGTTGCCGCGGGCAGTTGCGGAGCACTTAACGTGTTCGTTCCTGTTGCTGGGATTCGTTCCGATGCATTCTGATTCTCAGCAATGCGTTATTGTTGCGAGTTGAACGGATTCTTTCACGGCGTAAACACGGGTTCAAATCCCGTCGGGGACGCCAACAAACGAAAAGAGTTAGCTAAGAACAGCGCATTTGCCGCGGAGCATTCGCGGAGCAGTTAATCCTAAGCGGTGGCCTTCCGCATAGCTTTCCCGTCACATCATGTAATCAGTTTCGTTGCTCCGCCGAATTCAATCAGTTGCGCCTGCTGCAGCGTAAGCGTCTTCCAAAGGCCTTGTTGACAAATTCCAGTAGGGAACTGACCTGCTCTCATTGCGCACGGGCGATGCTAGGAACTCAACCGTCGTCCAAGCTGTGGGAAGCGGGCGAGAGTAGCCTTCTGCGACGTGCCAGCATGTACCCGATAGAGACCTAACGTTTATGAGGACTAACGAGGAGCGTGGTTCTTGTGGCACGTGCGCGGAACAGTTCATCGCCACTTGATGGGCGAACCGAACCGGCTCTCGGCTCTATAGCCAAGGGAAAGAGCGTTTGTCGAAACAGAATCCCAGAATTACTTTTTTTGAATCGCGATACGTGTTGCAACGCTCATATACGTGTTGTAACACTCAATGCTTGCCGGAAACCCGGGAGCGCAAAGGAGAATCAAAATGAACGTCGTACTCTATGGAGCCACTGGGAACTCAGGCCAACGTATTTTGAAGGAACTCACCAATCGCGGGCATCATGTTACGGCGGTCGCCCGCGATACCTCGAAGATCCCCTCGACCGTAAAAGCCGTCAAGGACGACTTAAGCAGCGTAGGGGCGATCGCCTCCATCATCGCCGGTGCGGATGTTGTGGTCAGCGCCTACGCTCCCCCTCAAGACATTACCGACGCACTGCTCGGCGTCACCGAGCGGCAGATCGCCGCAGTGAAGAAAGCCGGCACGGCGCGCTTGATCGTCGTCGGAGGTGCCGGACTGCTTGAGGTTGCGCCCGGCGTCACACTTATTGCCTCGGGTTATTTACCCGAAGCGTACCTCCCCATAGCTAAGTCGCACGAAAAGGCTCTCGGCATCCTCAAAGCGTCTGACATCAACTGGACCTACTTCAGCCCTGCCGGTTACTTCGAGGCGGGCGAGCGAACGGGCAAGTTCCGGCTGGGCACTACCAACCTGATCGCCAACGAGAAGGGCGACAGCCGCATTTCCTTTGAGGACTACGCCGTCGCCTTGGTAGATGAGATCGAGACACCGGCTCAAGAGCGTGGCCAGTTGTCCATCGGCTACTAAGGACACACCTCTGCTTGTGCTCGATTCGAGTGAGACTGCTTTGACTTCGGTTCGGTGTCGCAACCCGTCGGCAGCCTCACTCGCCTGTGAGCGGGATCGTCAACTTTGGGTGTAGCTCTGAAAGAATCACTTATGGCGACTACCAGCAAATCTCCTTTGGCCGTAACGCTGAAGCAGAACCGGCCTTTTGTCTCTTTGCAGCAGGAAGCATTCCTGAGCATCCTACGCACAGCCTCGGAGCTGTCGAACACTGCCGACAAATTGCTGCGCCAATTCGACATCACCCAGCAGCAGTACAACGTTCTTCGCATTCTGCGGGGAGCTGGGACGGAGGGTCTTTGCAGGAACGAGATATCTGCACGCATGGTAGCGGCGGCGCCTGATATGTCTCGCCTGTTGGACCGCATGGAGAAGTCCGGTTGGATCACTCGAATGAGGGCAGAGGATGATCGGAGGCAGGTGTCGACCTTCATCACCGATTCAGGCAAGAAACTGCTCATGAGCATCGAGGGTCCAGTTCACGAACAGACTCATCGACTGTTTGACGGTGTAAAGTCCAGCGATCTCAAAATGCTGGTCGACGTGCTGGCACAAATCAGAAGCCGTCGTGCCGAACTCTCCTGAAAGAACAACCGAACCGGAACACTGGACTTATCTACATGAAGAAAATTGCCTTTCTCTCGTTCGGCCATTGGACGGCTTCGCCGCAGTCACAAACGCAGTCGGCAGCTGATACGCTCCTGCAATCCATCGACCTCGCGGCGGAGGCCGAGCGCCTGGGGATGGACGGAGCCTACTTCCGTGTTCATCACTTCGCTCGACAACTGGCATCACCATTCCCGCTTCTCGCGGCAGTCGGTGCTAGAACGCGAAAGATTGAAATTGGCACGGCAGTGATCGACATGCGGTATGAGAATCCGCATTACATGGCGGAGGATGCCGGCGCTGCGGACCTCATCGCTGGCGGCCGCCTGCAGTTGGGAATCAGCCGCGGTTCGCCCGAGCAAGTGATCGATGGGTGGCGCTATTTTGGCTATACCCCGCGTGAAGGCGAGAGCGGTGCAGACATGGGCCGACGCCACGCCAAAGAGTTTTTCGAACTGCTACACGGCAGGGGATTCGCTCAACCGAACCCACGTCCGATGTTTCCCAATCTACCGGGGCTGTTGCGTCTCGAGCCCTACTCCGAAGGACTGCGTGATCGGATCTGGTGGGGTGCGGGTTCCAATGCGACCGCTGCCTGGGCAGCCAGGCTTGGAATGAACCTGCAATCTTCGACCCTCAAATTCGATGAGACCGGTGAGCCATTCCATATCCAACAAGCCGCCCAGATTCGTGCCTTTCGCGCCGCCTGGAAAGAGGCTGGCCACTCTCGCACTCCGCGCGTTTCCGTCAGCCGCAGTATCTTCGCGTTGATCGACGACCGTGATCGCGCCTATTTCGGACGAGGAGGTCAGGAACAGGACAAGATCGGATTCATTGACGGAAACAGACAGGCCGTCTTCGGTCGTGGCTACGCTGCAGAACCGGATGCTCTCATTGCGGAGCTTAGGAAAGACGAGGCGATCACCGAGGCCGATACTCTACTGCTGACGGTTCCAAATCAACTCGGTGTCGCCTACAATGCGCACGTATAGGGCAACTTGAAGATTCAGTGGCGGGCCGCCCGCCGGATCAGTTAACAAAAATGCGCTTTTATGAGGACTCATCCGGAGGAACTCGGATTACGCTATGGTGGGGCGGCCCGGAGGAGATTGCCGATGCCGTCCTGTGGCTCTGCAGCTCTGCCTCAAGCTACGCTACCGGCCAGTCGATCTCGGTCGACGGCGGCTTCGTCATGCGCTAGACAGATGAGGCTCATTCAGGGATCAGAAGCCGCCGAACTATGCTGGCGGCTCGACGTCATGAAAACGGGATTGCCACGTAGCAGCGAGTTTGCGAGTCGAGCAGTGCGGGGTGGGAATGTTCAGCTCGACTTCATTGTCCGCCGCGCGATGAATGACTACCAGAATGCTTTAGCTTCCACCCTGGGTTTCCCTTGCATGCCGTTGACTACTTGCGAGCTGAGGACCACTTCGAAATTCGCTTTACTCCAGTCCACGCCAGCGCTATCTGCCAACTGTTTCAGGCTTGCTTCATCGGTGAGAAATTCACCGGCAGCTCTGGTCCCGCTGCCCGTAATTCCTGCCGCGACCAGCACTACCTCGCCGGTGCTCTCGTCAGTGAAGCGGGCGGCTACTGCATAATCCTTGACAACTTGACTCATCGGAGCCTTTGCACTGACTTGCCACGCGCGTGACGCGGGGTGCTGTGTGTCCGCGATCCAGTAAACCTGATCTGGGCCCTCCGGCCCTTCCAGATGAAACCTGAGTAAGGACGTTCTGTTCATCGTCCAGTCATTGTTCAGGGCTCCAATCAGAACCACCGGCCCTTCCCGAAGTTGAGAGGCAACGGTCGTCCGAAAATTCTGAATCCTGAAAGCGTGTCCGCGAGCTCCGGCCAGAGACACGAACCTGCTGAGAGTCTGCACGTCGGAAAAGGGAAGAAAGTCGTTCTTGTCCGCCAACTCCTGGAGAAACGAGTCGTCATCGGCGACGCTCTGGAGCCCAGTCAGGGAGGGATCATGAGGGGAAATTAACATCTCAGTTCCGCCCACACAGAACAAGATAGGCTTGCTGCTGGTGAGCAACGGAGACCAGACTACTTCGAGGGCGGACTTTTGTTTCTCGAAGTGCCTCCAATATCGGGTGCCCAAGACCAATATCACGACGATAATCACGCCTGAAGCTGCAAAACCCGCCGGCCAATAGGTTTTTCTCGTCCTCCTGGGCTGGCTGACCTGCGCCGCTCGTGAGGGAACCTGCGCCGGAACCACCTCCAGGGCAGGCGCATCCGTTGCGGGCTGAGAGAAGACGGGAACATAGGATCCCGGATTCAATTCAATTCTTAACTCACCCTCGTGCGCCGGTGATTGGTAATACTGGGCGAGTCGCTTCCTCACCTCACCGGCACAGAGACGCACGACAGGATCGAGATTGGTATCGTAGTCCGGCGCCCGATGAAATACCTCGACCCCGAGGGTGCGCTCTTTCAAGTCGTCTTCGTTCTCCGCAAGAGTCTGTTCCACGATGTACCGAAGCAGGCACGGATAGCGTTTACTGGCAGCGAATCTACCGTCGCTCACAATCTTTTCGAGTTGCCAGCGCACAAGCTCTTTTTCGCTCTCTGTTTTGGGGTGCCAGGCACCTGTCACTGTCCCGGTGGACGACATGGTTTCATTCCGCGGCCCGAAATTCGCGCGAACTAAACGTAACACCACCTTGATACGGCTCGCTACTGGTTCAGGGAAGGGCCATTCTAGCAATGATTTGCGACCGTAACAATCCGTCCACCGGTCCTGGACGTTGGCGCTACCGTAGCAACCTTGACGAGTCACTCCAGCCAACACTATGAAGTCGATCTTGAAGCGGAAATAGTTTCATATGAGAAATCTCGGGTGAGGAAGGGCTGCAGTTTCTTAGCTTTTGTCCCATGTCAGGGAAGGCATCCGCAAATCGCCAGCACCACTAGTTCACAGGCAACGGCAGGCAATTCAATACTTCCGCAAGCCACGGTTCGGAGGGGAAAATGTCAGGGAGACGCATAAGGCAGTACATATTGGTCCTGATGGTCGGCTTGTTCGGCGCAAGTCTGCTGCGAGCACAAAACACGACCGGCACAATCACCGGAAGGGTCGCCGATTCGACAGGATCTGTTGTCCCTGGAGCGTCGATCCTGATTGAGAACACCGACACGCACGTTTCAAGATCGGCGGTCACCGATGCAAGCGGCAATTACACGGCGACACTTCTGCCCCCGGGGCACTACTCGGTCACGGTGAACAAGGCGGGATTCAAGAGCAGCACATCGCAAGGACTTGTTCTGGATGTGGATCAGGTCCTGAGGGTCAACGTCACTTTGTCGCCCGGCACCGTGGCAGAGACCATTACCGTGAACGGGCAACAAATTGCTCTAGACACGGATTCGGCTACGGTGGGCCAGGTAATTTCCGGCGACCAGATCACGGATATGCCTCTTAACGGCCGCCAGTTCACCGATCTGCTCGTTCTTACACCAGGCGCGGTGGAACAGAGTGGCGAGCAGGGGCAATACCGAGTCAACGAAGGCAACGCCTACAGCATAGGCGGCGGGAACAGCGACTCGAACGGCTATACCGTCGATGGCACCACGATTTTGGATACCTCCTACGACACGCCGATGTACGAACCTTCGCTTGACTCGCTTCAGGAATTCAAGGTGCAGACCAAGACCTATTCCGCGGAGTACGGATACAGCGCAAACCAGGTGAATCTCAGCACCAAGTCCGGTACGAACCAGTTTCATGGCTCGGTGTTCGAGTTCCTGCGTAATGATGCCCTCGATGCTCGCTCGTACTTTAACCGCGCGCCTCAGCCAGTTGCGCCTTTCAAACAGAATCAATTTGGATATTCACTCGGCGGCCCCATTCTCATCCCGCACGTTTACAACGGGAGGAACAAGACCTTCTTCTTCGCCAACTACGAAGGGTTGAGAGTCTCCACGGCAGGGGTGGCGCAAGGAAACGTTCCAACCCCAGCCGAGCTCGGGGGAACTATTCCTGGGCCCAACGCGCCGGTCATCGATCCTACCACGGGGCTTCCGTTTCCGCAGGATTCGAGCGGAAACTACATCATCCCGACGAGCCGCTTTTCGAGACTCGCCGTCTTGGCCGCTACTCCCGGCCTCTACTGGCCCGCCCCAAATGCCACGCCGACAGCCAACAGCCCCTACAACTATGTGGCTAATTTGCCGCAGACGACCGACTCCGATCAGCAAACGTATCGAATCGATCACACTTTTGGGCCTTCGGATTCAATGTTCGTGCGCGCAACCAAGTTTGACTTGACAAATACGGCCCCGACAAATCTGACCCCAATCGGGGATCAGATCCTTCTGGAGACGGTGCGGTTCTATCAAGTTACCGAAACGCACGCCTTTACGCCGAATGTGCTCAATCAGGCGCGGATCGCTTTCATAGAATCGCAGGGTAACCGGTCCCCTTTCCTAATCCCTCCAACTGCCGTTAGCGCGCTTGGCTTTACAGGAACTTTCAACATAAAGGAGTCGGGTTATCCGGAAATAAATCTCGGTTCGACGGGACCCAACTACGTGAATGTTTCGGGTGGGGGAGCCGGAGCGAACCTGCCGAACAACCAGACACAGCCGACCTGGGATCTGGGAGAGTCCCTGTCCTGGAATCACGGTAAACAAACGATCGCGGCTGGGTTCGAGTTCCGCCATTGGATCCTTGCTTTGCTGAACACGTCCGTTCCATATGGGGACTTCACGTTTTCCGGAACCTTCACGAACAGCAACCTTGCGGACATGCTTCTTGGATACGTCGGTCAGGTCAGCTTAGACCAGCCCGGACCGCTGGCGAATCCCTCGCTTGGCAATGCGCCTCATCTGCACTTCGTTGCCTGGGCGCCGTATTTTGAGGACGACATCAAGGTGTCTAACAGGTTGACGCTGAACCTTGGGCTTCGCTACGACTTCTCCGGCGTGGCCACGGAAGAACAAAATTACCTCGCGTGGCTCAATACTTCGCTGCCCGGAGGTGGCCTTTACATGGCGAACCAGGCGATCGTCCAGAAGTACGGGAACGGGTACTACGTCTACAACGGTAGCAGAAGCAACGGACCGGCTCCAAAGAATGTCTTTGCGCCCCGGTTTGGTTTTGCTTACCGTCTTTTTGGCGACGATAAGACCGTAGTGCGCGGCGGATACGGATTGTTTTACGACACATCGGAATCGAATGAATATGAAGCCTCAACGGCGATTTATCCGCTGGCCCCGACCCAACTCTATACATCGTACAAAACAACGGGACCCGTTTACACGTCGAACAATCTGTTCCCCTCGTTGTCCACCCTGGGACCGGTGACGCCTGCGGCCCTGAGCTTTCTGCAAATCGCCGCGACGAAGAAACTCGACCCCTACATTGGCGACTGGTCTTTCGGAGTTCAGCGGGAGGTCCTGAAAAATACGATCCTCGACGTCGACTACACAGGCAATAAAGGGACTCATCTTAATATCCGAACCAATCCCAATCAGCCGATCGAGTGCGTTCTGGTTCAACCCCCGGGCAACGGCTGCCAAGCAACGGTCATGCAACGCATGGCGTACCAGAATCTCGGGTTTCTCGTTTACGAGGGCTGGAACGGCTACTCGAACTACAACGCGATGGATGTGAAGCTGGAGCATCGCGGAACAGAACTTTCTGTCCTGGCCGCTTACACATGGTCCAAGTCGATGGATCCGAAGTCGGCGGCCGCGGCCGTCGGCGGGGACGTCGCGGGGTGGTCGGGGCCGCAAGACAGCCACGACATAGCCGCAGATTACGCCCGTTCCGACTACGACGTGGGGCAGCGGATTGCTGTGAGCGTGATTTACAAGCTTCCGATCGGGACCGGCAAGGCGGTCGCAGGAACCGCCAACCATTTTGAGAACGCCTTGATCGGGGGCTGGCAGGTGAATGGCATTGGCATCGCGCAAGGCGGGTTCCCATTCCCCATCTCCGCTAACGATATCAATTTTGTCAACCAGTGTTACTCGGAGCGCGCGAACCAGGTTGGGAAACCGTATCCAAGCGGTTTTCACAAGGGCATTTCCGAGTGGTTCAATCCGACCGCGTTTGCACAGCCCGAGGAAGGCGCGTTCGGAAATAGTCCGCGTAATGTCATCCGCGCGCCGGGAATAGCAAACATCGACTTCTCACTTTTCAAGAATTTCAAAGCCGGAGAACACTTCGATATTCAGTTCCGCTACGAATCTTTCAATTTCCTGAATCACCCGCAGTTCGCGCAACCCGATGCAAGCGTAGACGACTATAACGCTGACCCTACCCTTAACCATTTTGGCGTGATCTCCTCCCAAGCAAATGCGGGAAGAGAAAACCAATTTGCTTTGAAAATACTCTTTTAAGGTTCGGTGGCTGAGGGTCATTCAGATTCCCAGCCGCCCGAACCTTCGGCGCGGGAGCCTTGGACCGAGCAACCTCGCACGTACATTCCTCAAACGCGTCCAGGCTACCAGTAGCGGCGCATTCGGCGTTTTGAATTTACGACGGGACTCCATCATGCCGCGTATCTCTTCCCGGTTAGTTCAATTGGTGCTTGCCTTTCCACTGGTGGCGATCGGCGTGAACGAATGCCGATCCCAGGACATTTCCGGCTCGTTCCCCGATCGAGATGAGGCACGAGCCGCTATGCTGCGGCGCGACTATATAACCGCAGAATCGCTTTATAGAAACGCTCTCGAACGGAATCCCGCATCGGCAGAGCTGCTGACCGATCTCGGGGTCTCCCTCCAGATGCAGGGGCGCTCGACAGAAGCAATCAAAGCCTTCGAACAGTCGCTCAAAAGGA
Organism: uncultured Acidobacteriaceae bacterium; assembly: GCA_963721995.1. Classification (GTDB taxonomy): domain Bacteria; phylum Acidobacteriota; class Terriglobia; order Terriglobales; family Acidobacteriaceae; genus Silvibacterium. The sequence continues at coordinate 65,851 of CAVRNK010000004.1, forward strand.
AATACCTTCCCCAGACCTACGCACTGCTGGCCGAAGAGCATTGCGTCTCGCGCGATTTGGACGAAGCCAAGCCTATGCTGCGGAAAATCGTGAAGGAAGATGCCGAAGAGACGGAGATCCTCGCTGTCGTTGCACCATGTTTTCTCGATGCCGACGAGCCTGTTGAATCCGTTCAGGTTTACACGGCGCTTTTGCGAGATGATTCCTATCCTCAGGACTTGGCGCTTATCAGGCTGGCGAAGTCGTATCTCGCCGCTGCGCAGTTGTTCGCATCCAGGCTGATGGCAAAACCGGGAAGTGGTGAGTATGTGCAAGCTCTTAGCGATGCAACCGCCTCCGGTGACCCCCGATCGGCCTTTCCGAGAGCACAACGAGAGTCTCCCAACTTTCGTCCCGATCGTTCCTTCGAGGAGGCTCTTGCCATTTGGAATCAACATCAGGACGACATCGCGCTGCTCTATCAGCTCGCGGTTATCAGCGGCGAATCGAGTATGAAACAAGTCGAAGTATGCCGGCAGAGATATCCCGATTCTCCGTATCTTGCCCAGCTGGAGTTCGAGATGCTCTCTAACCAAGGCAAAGAGGGTGCCGCAGCAGCGGGCTTCGAAGAGCTTCTCCACTCACATCCGGAGTTACCGGACCTTCGGTACGACCTGGGAATGCTGTATCGAAAACAGCGCGACTGGGACAAAGCGCTTGCCGTCTTCCGTCAAGAGTTAGACGCCAACCCGCAGGATGAGCGCGCCGCCGCAAGGGTCAGCGAAGCTCTCGGTCAGATGACAAGGTGGCAGGAATTACGCGATTTCCTTGCACCGCGGATGCAACAAAAGTCTCCTCCGCTCTGGGCCTGTCTGGACTTCGCCAATGCGCTTGAGCAACTCGGGCAGAACAGTGAGGCAATACATGTTCTCGCCACCGCTTTAGTGAGTCACCCGTCGAGTAAAGCAGTTCATTGGCGGCTCCTTCATCTCTACCGTCTTAGCGGGGACATGCAGAAGGCCTCGGCCGAGGCGAAATGGTTCAAGAGTCAACCAGCATAGATGCACCATTCAACGGCTGCGGTCAAAGAGATCGAGCTTCGTGCGGCATCCCGGGCGGAGATCCATCTCTTCGGAATCGATGGTGAGTATTAAGTTGCCATGCCTTTCGGATCAGGATGCGGAGTTGCTTCGGACTGTTGACGATAGTGAATCGCCGGGTAACAGGCAGATCGGGGGACTGAATATGCCGGATGGCAGTTCGACAGATGTAAACCGCCGAGGGGGCCGTAGACGTCGCGACAAAGAGCCGCCGATTGAAACTGTCGGAGGCGGACTGAGGGTTTGAAGAGATCAAATCACAAATGAAATCGTCATTGAAACACCAGCCTTCGCGTCTGCAGAGAAGTGCGGCGCGCTCAGCACTCTCTCAGCGAGGCACGCACGTCACCTGGCAAGTTCGCTTCTCCTTTTCGCTGCCGAAACGGAATCGAGTCCGACCTCCTCCGCAGCAACGTCTCCCACTCAGGTCGCGCAGGATGCCAAGAGCGATCAGTCGAGTTGAAGGGATTCGACAAACGTTAGTCAGCAATGCTGCGGTTTCACAAACGCAATCTGTTTGGGTTGTCCCAATTGGGCAACAGACGGTAAACGCCGGGCATAAGGAGCAGCGGGAGCAGAATGAGAGATCTAAACCACATCTCAAGACGCAGCGTTTTGGCTGGACTAGCGGCCTCGGGAGCACTTTTAGCTTCGCCATCGAATGCCTTGGCAGGTGATTCGCAAGCCGAATCAGGCTCACCGATTCTTTCGCAAGAAGAGCGGAGGCGATCCGCGAATGCATTGCTGAACTATTTTGCGGAGAGTGCGCCAAAACTCCTTCGAGATCCGGCGGGCATCCTGAAGCATCCCAGCATTGCGCCCAGTCTGCCGGGCAAAACATATTCGACGAACCTTTGGGATTGGGACACGCTTTGGACCAGCCAAGGACTTTTTAAGCTCGCGGCATTGCTTCATGATGATCAACTTAAACAGAAGCTATGCGAACACGTCTCCGGAAGCCTCTTGAACTTTCTCGAGCACGCTTCACCGGGTGGACAAATTCCAATCATGATGACCGCAGACGACTCGGACTCGTTCCGAATCACGGGCGAGAACTCGACGTCGAGAAACCAGGCCAAGCCTGTTTTCGGCCAGCTTGGGCTGCTCGCCTGCGACCAGCGCGGAGATGCCAATTGGTTGGAGCCGTATTTCGATTCGATTCTGCGTTTCTACGATTCCTGGATCGCGCACAACTCCTCCTCGATTGGTCTGCTGGTATGGGGCGATGACGTCGCGATCGGTGATGACAATGACCCAACGGCATTCGGCCGGCCTTTCTTTTCCTCGGCAAACCTGCTTCTAAATTGCCTGTTATATCAGGATCTCTTAGCGTCAGCAGAACTTGCACGACGGCTCGGACGCTCGGCGGACCATGAGCGGCTTTCAAGCCAGGCGGAAGAGTTGGCGCAACGGATCCAAACGTACTGCTGGGATCCCAGAGATAGTTACTACTACACCGTCGATGTTCAATGTGTCGATCGGCGGGCTGAGCTCATTCCAAACGTGCCGCGCGGAATGGACATGTCGTGGAGATGCCTCCCGATGAGGATCCAGATGTTTACCGGCTTTCTCCCTCTCTGGTGCGGCATTGCGCCTCAACAAAACGCGCAGGAATTGGTTAGCGCAAACTATCTCGCAGACGACCGCCTGTGCGCGCGATGGGGTGCGAGGTCGTTGTCGTCACACGAAACCATGTACTCTCTGGAATTTAGCTCCAACCCAAGCAACTGGCTAGGGCCAGTCTGGATCATCGTGAACTACTTCGTATGGAAAGCTTTGCAGCGATATGGATACAAGAAAGAAGCAGACACGCTGGCCGACAAGACTCTCCTTCTCCTGTCGAGGGATCTTGTGGCAAACGGCTCACTGAATGAGTACTACCATCCCGATACCGGGGCAGCACTGAGTCACAAGGGATTCATAGACTGGAATCTTCTTGTCTTAGAAATGATCTAGAAGGGAAAGTTCGTATGAGAGCAATGTTCGCCTGTAGGCCAAGCGCTCATTGAGCTGCCCAGGTTGTCACCCCTTCTTGGCAGAAACCACTTGAGTGTATAACCGGCTATCCGGAGACTGAGCATCAATATCTGTACGCGCCCGCGGACATCTGGGGAGCACTTAGGCTGTTCGTTCCTGTTGCTGGGATTCGTTCCGATGCATTCTGATTCTCAGCAATGCGTTATTGTTGCGAGTTGAACGGATTCTTTCACGGCGTAAACACGGGTTCAAATCCCGTCGGGGACGCCAACAAACGAAAAGAGTTAGCTAAGAACAGCGCATTTGCCGCGGAGCATTCGCGGAGCAGTTAATCCTAAGCGGTGGCCTTCCGCATAGCTTTCCCGTCACATCATGTGATCAGTTTCGTTGCTCCTGATGAAGGCGCTGGCTGCAGATGGCCAACTGATCCAGTTTACTTACACAGCAAATTGCCCTTTTCCAACGGAACGGCTCGGATTGCATGCCCTGTACACGATTCTTGACGAAGGGGCCTTGGTTCCCTGTGCATTGCCCGATGTTTTGTGCCAGTGAGAAGTTAGTGTAGCGCAGTTATCGATGTTGCTTGATAGCCGTCGTCGGGGGTGTGGGGAAGTGGGAAGCGCGGAGCGGTTTCCATTTCTCCACGCCCCTTGTTGGTTAAGGTCAGCCGTGCTTCTGGAGCTGGAGGTCTGTACCCCAGCGAAGAGTGCGGTCTGACGGTGTTGTAGTGAACGCGCCAGCGCTCGGCCAGCACACGCAGTTCCTTGATCGAGTAGAAGATTTCTCCGTTGAGCAACTCATCCCGCAGCTTCGAGTTGAAGCTCTCGCAGTATCCGTTCTCCCAGGGAGAGCCGGGTTCGATGTACAGTGTCTTTGCCCCAGTGTTGGCCAGCCATTGGCGCAGGTCTTTGGCGACGAACTCAGGCCCATTGTCCGAACGAAGGTGTTCCGGTATTCCTCGCATCACCATCACGTCGGCCAGAGCACCGATCACCTTCGCCGAACTCCAGCGCCCGTTCGGCACGGATCAGCAGGCACTCGCGTGTGTACTCGTCGATCAGGTTCAGGATGCGCGCACTTCTGCCGTCATGCGTCCGTGCGCTCAGTAGGGTCGAGCATCAGCGCCGTGCGGCATTGCTGCCGTCGGGTTCTGATGCCCGCCCTCCGAACCGGACGTGCACCTTTCGTTATGCATCCGGCTCTCCGGGAACACTGATGTATGCAGGAGTGCGCATCCAGCCTCTGCGGAAGCGTTCAACGCGCAGCATAGAGAGAAGGAACTGCTCGACATTGCCTTCACGCCATAGCTTGCGAGTAGGACGAAGAAGACTCGGCAGTCGCACTAGCCGTGTCCGCTTGCGATGGAGTTTCTTATGCTTCTTCATCAGCCAACGCCAGATGCAGTCCCCGACATAGAAGTCGAGTGCAGCGAACTGACGGCTTGCGCCGGTGCAGAAGCGATAGTAGTTTCCCCATCCCCGCAGAACAGGATTGAGTTTCTGGAGAAGCTCCGACAGAGACCAGAGCGTGTTGGCGCCCTTGGTCATCTGCTTCACCGTGTGCCGAAGATCCGCCCGTTTGCTAGTTGGTATCTCGATCCTCGGCATATAGCCGAAGCACGGATGCCACTTATAGCGCACCCGTTGGCTGAGGAACTGGAAGCCCTCATTCAGATCGGAGACTCGTGTCTTCTCGATTGATAGCTCCAACTTCATCGACTCCCGCAGGTAGCTCGCAAGCTCCACCTTTTCCTGTTCGGCTTGCTCGCGAGTACCGGATACGAGAACCACGAAGTCATCTGCATAGCGAATCGGGAAGAACACTGATCGCCCAGCTTTACGGTCAGTCATGCGCGCCCACAACGCCGCCGTCGTAGCATCACTTTTGCGGCGAGCCTGGATCTTGCGACGATGGTGTGTCCACCGCTCATATCGTTCCTCGATGATGCCGAGGGCGATGTTAGCGAGCAGCGGAGAGATCACGCCACCTTGAGGAGTGCCTTTGTCTGTCGGTAGCAGGAAGCCATCTGACAAGACGCCGGCTTTCAGGAACTGCGCGATCAACCTCGTCACCTTGCCATCTGCGACACGGGCGCGAACCCGCTCCATCAGTTGGTGGTGATCGATGTTATCGAAACAGCCCTTGATATCCCCCTCGATGACCCATTGGTAGGGTGTCCGCTGACGTCGGCCATCTTCTGCCTTCGCTCGCGGACGCATGCTCATGCGGATATGCTCCAAGGCGCCGTGGCAGCCTCGTCCGGGTCGAAACCCGTACGACACATGCCAGAAGCCAGCCTCGAAGATCGGCTCCAGGATATTCTTGACCGCACACTGAACCACGCGGTCACGCACGGTCGGGATACCGAGGGGTCGGAACTTCCCCGGCTGACGCGGCTTGGGGATCAGCTTCCGTCGTGAGGGGCTCGGCTTGTACCGGCCACTCTTCAGGTCACCGTGGAGTTGTTCAAGGAACAACTCCATGCCCATCGCCACTTTGATTCCCGCTACTGTCATCCCGTCGACCCCGGCAGTACGACGCCCTTTGTTCAGAGCGATTTTCCGCCAGGCGCACCGCAAGTTGCGGATATCTGTAGTCCAGTTCCACAAGTCGCGGTAGCTGTCTTCAGGATGTGTCCTGCTCCATTGATAGAGCTTACGTTGCACGCTGAGGAGCCAGACTTCATCAGCCTGATCACCCAAGTCCATGGATGATTCCTCCGTCTTCGCAACTCTGTCGGTTCCTTGCCTGCCTTCGCCATGTACACGGCTTTCCCGTGTCCGGACTACTACGCAGGCTCCGCCCCCTCGATTCACCATCTCCTGTCTCCGTGGCTAGCCCGGCTCCGTTGCCGGGCGGTCAATCAGGGTTCCCATGTTCCAGTTCTCAACCTTCATCTCGTAGGTGGCATACTTTACCCCTGGCGATTCGGAGCGATAATCTGTGGGGAGATCATCATCGCTGAGTCCGTTATTCAGACCCGTCAGTGAAGAACTTCAAGCCGCACCAACTCAGATCGCATGACTCCCGGTCCCATCTGACCTACTACCGGAGCATTGAGCAATTCAAGACAGAGGCTTCCAGCGTATGCTTCGTTGTCTCACCATAAGATGTGTGGTAGCCCGGCACACCGATAATGGCGGTGCCCGGTACAGTTCAGTCTGTCAGCTTTCCCACGCATCGTCGGAACACGATACGCTTGGACAGACCCCTTCAACTCAGGCTCCTTCCTGAGTCGGGCCGCATTACAGCGACCGGTCAAGAGCCAGCAGGCGAGAAGACTCGATCACTAACTCATCTCATCCTCCTCGCCATCATGGCGCACTGAAGTCGTAGCTCCACACATGGCTCCTATGCGTGGGTCTAAGCCGCACGCACGAGCCATCGTTGAGCCACAACCGACCTCTTGGCTTCTGCCTTTTCGGTACTTTCAGCCCTTCGCGACGCCAGATGCGTTCCACTCGATCCTTGCCCACCTGCCAGCCCGCACACTGCAACAGCGCCGTAATCCGGCGGTAGCCATACCGGCCATACTGCCTAGCTAGCTGGATGATGGCCTGGGTGAGTGCATCCTCGTCTTCACGCTGTGTCGGCCGGTAGCGTTGCGTGCCGCGCGGTTGATTCACCAATCGGCACGCACGCCGCTCACTCAACCCACGCTCGCAGGCATGGCTGACCGCACTGCGTCGTCGTTCCGGGCTTAGAAATTTCCCGAGGCGATGTCCTTCAACACCAGCTTGTCCAGACTCAGCTCAGCCACCAGACGCTTCAGCTTCGCGTTCTCCTGCTCGAGCTCTTTCAGGCGCTTCGCTTGGTCTACCTGCAGACCGCCATACTCCTTGCGCCAGCGGAAGTATGTCTGCTCCACGATCTCCGCTTCCTTGCACGCCTGCGTTGTCGTTTTGCCGTTCGCCACCGCCACTTCGATCTGTCGCAGCAGGTTCACTACTTGCTCCGGTTGATACCTCTTGCCTCGTGCCATCGCCAGCTCCTCTCATGCCAGTTTCTTATGTTCTCAACTGGCACAAAATTTGCCGGGCACTCCACATAACCGGAGCGGTAGCTGAACTGAACGAGGAAATTGAACGTCTAACAAAGATCCGGGACTCGCTTTTGCAGGGCATATCAGCCCCAGGTGCAGCGAGCACTGCGGCTGCTCCAGCAACGAAGGCCGGCCCAAAGAAGAAATCCGCTCTCAAGAAGGTGGCAGCTGAAAAGTCCGTTCCTGCCAAGAAGAGAGTAATGTCCGCCGCCGCCAAGAAGAAAATCTCTGAGGCTGTAAAGGCGCGATGGGCCGCGGCAAAGAAAGCCAGCTCAGCAAAATAGGTGAGGTGAGGCGGACCTCGTCTCACCTTACTCATCGAACATTTCAATCAACGCTCAAAGTGCGATTGTTCTATTGAAGGGAGCGTTGAATACTGTCCCTTGCGACAGTGACCTACACAAACATCCATAGAACATCACAACTTTAAGGTCCTCAACTAGGGGTAAAACCGGAAGCCATCGAGGTGCCCGAAAAGTCAGCATCTCGATAAGTTCGGGAAGAACTTGCTCAAAACCCCTGTTTTTCCAGCACTTCGTCGGAGAGGCCGCCGTGGGAAAGCTGGACTTCCGGGTTGGCGACAACACACCCCGGAACCTGCCAATGAGTCCTATAAGAGGGGATGTCCTATAAGAGGGGATGTCAAGAAAAAAACTCCTCCCTCCTCTCCGCAGGAGAGGCCGATGTTGTGCTTGCATCCAGCCCGATCTCCAGTTGGAGAAGTCCTTGGCCGCGTGTACTCCAGACAGACCGTAGCCCGTCGATAGTTTCTCTCGACGGTTTCATGACTCGAGGGTGGTTTGGACGCCTTCGGTTCCGGAAGCTGCGCAAGCAGAGACGTTGGCTTTAGCGGGCCAACCATGGTCCTATCTGAGACTCAAGGCCTACAGCTTTATTTGGTTATGCGAGGGGGGCATAGGGTGACTTTGGAGGCTCGGTGCTGGACAACAGCACACAGGGCCTAACTCATTGATTGATACTCTCCCTCGACCTGGAGCGTCGCAGGAACCGATTGCCTAGCCATCGGAAGTAAAGCCGGCCTGCCTGATTCCGGTAGACGCTCAAGCTGCTTGCGATTTCAGATGTTCAGCGTCGAAACGTTCTCCTTTCTTCCAGAGTGTCAACGTGATGGCCGCGATCTTCCGTGCAAGCGTCAGCCGTGCCATATCCGGCTTCATTCCCTTGGCCAGCAAGCCTTCGTAAAAGTTCTGCAATGGACCGGCGCAACGGCTGGCGCTCAAGGCCGTACTCTTGAAGATCTCCTTCATCTCGTGGTTGTGATTCTGGTTCAGACCGCGGACCTGTTGTGGCTTTTTGGAACGTTGCAGTTGGCCATCCACATAACGATGCTGTGATCTTGCCCGCGCGAAACGTATCCCTTAGCTGAGAATCAGCGAAGGGGAAAATGATGATGAAGGCGACGCGGGCGCGGTACACGCTCGAGTTCAAGCAGGAGGCGGTTCGGCTTGTGGAGTCGGGCCAGAGTATAGCGGCGGCATCGCGCACGTTGGGTCTGGTAGAGCAGACGTTGTTCAACTGGGTCAAGGCACATCGGGAAGGTACGCTGAAGGGTGCCGACAGCCGGTCGAAGGTGACCGCCGAGCAGATGGAGATCAGCCGCCTGCGAGCCGAACTGGCGCTGGTGACCATGGAGCGCGACATCCTGGGAAAAGCTATGGCGTACTTTGCCAAGGGGCAGAAGTGAAGTACGCCTTGATTCGACGCCATCGGCGTGTGTGGCCGATCCGGGTGCAGTGCCGGATGCTCGGGGTAAGCGTGGCTGGCTATCATGAGCACTTTGTTCGTCGCCTGCAAAGCGCGCGGCGTCGGCACCTGAGCGCGGAAGCACTGGTGGTGCAGATTCGCGCCGTGTATGTGGCCAATCGTGGAGCTTACGGCTGGCCACGCATCTGGCGCCAACTGCGTGCTCAAGGTATCCGCGTGGGCAAGCAGCGGGTGCAGAAGCTGATGCGGCAGCACGGTATTCGCGCTCGCGGCAAGCGGCGTTTCCGCATCCCCACCGATAGCCGGCATGGTCTGCCGATCGCGCCCAACCTGCTGAACCGCAACTTCACCGTGGCCGCGCCCAACCAAGCGTGGACCGGCGACATCACCTATATCCCCACCCACCAGGGCTGGCTTTTCCTGGCCGTGGTCATCGACCTGTTCAGCCGCCGCGTGGTGGGCTGGTCGATGCAACCGGAGATGCGCAGCCATCTGGTCATCGATGCGCTGGAGATGGCCTGGCTGCACCGCAGTCCCGAGCGAAGTGCCAGGCCGATCTTCCATAGCGATCGCGGCTGCCAGTACGCCAGCCAGGAGTTTAGCCAGTTGCTTCAGCAGCGCGGCATCACCGCTTCGATGAGCCGCCAGGGCAACTGCTGGGATAACGCGCCCAGCGAGGCACTGTTTGCTTCTCTGAAAGTAGAACGGCTGCACGGCGCGTGCTTTGAAACCATTCGTCAGGCCAAGGACGAAGTCCTCAATTGGCTGCTCTGGTATAACCAAACGCGCATGCACTCAACCCTGGGCTACGTCAGCCCGATGCAGTTCGAACAAGACTGGTATCGCAGCACCGCAGCCGCTGCAAACTGACGAGGCCAAGCCAATGAAAGCAGGCTATGGAAAAGCAGGAAAGCAAACGACGCTTTCCAACTTTCCCACAGCCACGACGACTACGAACTATAACTACTTATGGGATACGGATTCTGAGGGCAAGGTCAATGCGCGCTGTCGTGCGTCTCCACCGCCAGGCCACTGTAGGTCCACAACTGCCGTTGGCTGCGGAACCGGTGGGGCGTTTGCATCAGGGCCAGCAACAGTGTGGCTCGCAACGGACCAATCAACGGAATCCGGCGCAATATCTTCACAGCCTGATGTTTCCGGCTCTCGGCTAGAAGTTCTCCTCGCACTGTGTGCCGCACAACCGACAGGCCATCCATCTGTTGATACAACATCTCTGCCCGGCGGCGCACACCGGGTTGCGTAATCTTGTTCAGCCACTGCTCGCGATGGCGTGATGTATAGACCTGCTTACCCGAGCAGGGAATGCCCCAGCTTCGATACAGCGCCTTGAGCCGACTCATCACCCGCCTCATGTCTTTGCTGATAGTCAGATAGCTACGCGCCAACTCCCGCAACGTCCCTAGTCCGTTCTCTCCGTGGTAGACCGCGCGCAGCATTCCACTGCGCAGCAGCTCGGCCAGCTTTCGTGCATCGATCTTGTCGCTCTTGCTGCCCTCTTTCAATAAGGCGTTGCGACGTGGATTGCAGACCACGATTTCCGCGACATGAGGCTTGAGCACGTCGTAGAGCCAAGCCGCCCAGGTTCCTTCTTCCAAGGTCGCATGCAACTCTCCACTCAGCCCATGCAGGAAATCGAGCAGAGTGCTGGCTTTGGTTTCGACGATCGATTCCATCACCAATTTGCCGGCGCCATTCAGAACCGCAATCGCGATCGCTTCCTTGTGAACATCCAAGCCGATATACTTCACATTGCTACTCAGCATGCTGAGTACCTCCTTGGGGGGAAGGTGATTCTTCACTGGACCACTTCCCCCAAGGTCAAGTGTCAGGCCTTCAGACCGCCCGCAGAGAATCCGCGTCTCTTGTCCCGCCGCAGTAGAATGAGTGCGGACTGAGCGGAGGATAGGGCAATGCTGGGAAGCAACCCGAGCGCCGACTCAGTGGCCTCGACCGATCGCTAGAGGGGATGCTTCGGCATCCTCTTTTCAATCCGTCTTCCTGCACAGAACTCCAGCATCGGGAGAGGCACCAAGCAATAAATCCTGGGGGTGCGGGGGCAAAGCCCCTGCACCCTGCGTCAGCCTCAGAACTTCCTTCTAAGCAGGGCGCCCTCTCATAATGCGTGACTCGGGCCCGTTCTCGCCAACGGGGACTCAGTTCCGAATCCAGAATAAAGAACGCCAATAGTCCGTTCGGGATGAAACGGGCGGTCCTTAAGTTCAGAACGGGCATAAGATCCATTGATAGGGATTTTCGACCCGGGAAGAATTACTCGATCCATGGAAAATTCGTAGTGAGAATTCGGACCAGGACCGATTCCTAACTACGCCCGTGTACGCTGCTGGATGCCGGTTGATTCCAACTCCAACCTCTTGAGCAATCTACGCAGAACTCCTTGTTTGGCCCTACGCTTGCGAGCTACCAACCGACGGAGGATTTTTCATGAAAATAAGTGCAGCGCTCGCGACTACCCTATTCGCTATAGCGAGCTTCCCGCTGATGGCGCAGAAGCCACCCGCAACCAACCAACCGAACAGCCCCGCCAATCAGCAGAACCCTTCAGGCACGGAAGCGGCGACACCGCGTAGTCCGGCCGCGAACCCGGCAGCATCTGCCGAAGAGATGAGCCCAATCAACGGCGAACTTGTGACCAAGCTCGACTCAAAGACCGCCAAGACCGGCGACAGCGTGGTGGTCCAGACCAAGTCGTCAGCAAAGACCGCCGACGGAACCGAGATTCCCAAGGGATCGAAGCTGGTAGGCCATGTGATCGTTGCGCAACCGAGTGGGGCGGGCGAGAATTCTCAAGTGGCGCTCCTATTTGACCACGTCGAGCTGAAGGGTGGGAAGAGCGTGCCGGTCCATTCGCAGATTCAGTCGATCGCTCCGGCGGGAGGTGCGGCATCGGCCAGCGGGTCTGCCGCGATGAGCGGGCCACCGGCGGACAGTTCCTCTAACCCGAGTGCGGGTGGGACTCGTAGCGGTAGCGAGGCGAGTGGCGCACCGCAAGGCACAGGCGGCGACGCTAGGGCAGCAGCTGGTGCAAATGGTGGCCCTGCGGCAGGAACCGTCGTAGCAAAAACCGGCCAGATAGCCATCAGCACAACGTCGATCCCCGGCGTGCTGCTGGCGAACAATGCGCCGGGGCAACAAGATCCCAGGATGGCCCGCGCTTCCAGCATTCTGCTCGGCGCGAAGCAAGATATCCAATTGGACAGCGGCACGCAGATGGTAGTTGGCGTCTCTGCCGCGGGCGGGGAAACGCGGTAATCGGCAATGGTTGGGGCAATGGGCGACAGAACAGCGTCCGGAAACAAGGAATGCTTCCTTCGAGCGCCCTTCTCTCCTGTACGTCTTTACTATGGAGACTAGATTAGGTCGAACGAAGATAGTTGATCCCATCCGGCCGTAGTTCTTCACGATAGCGACAACTCGGGCGGTTACCGAACGTGCGCCGGCCGGCACCGGCAGTGGGATGGTTTCCGTTCAGCCCTTGTGGTCAACAGACCTCAAGTGAATTGGGCACAGCAAGCCTGCGTGCCTGAAATGGCGTGCACGTCGCGCTGACAATCATCCGCCAACAATCATCTGCAGGAATCTTTGCGCCAGGACGCAGGTTAAAGCACGTTCAACCGCAACGCACGATCAGATCGGGTCTTCGACCCGTCGGACTGCGGCGTTTCGACGTCATGCTCCGGCCGGCCCGGGACCTACCAAGGAGACATGAGATGTTTTTCCATCGCAAAGAACTCATCGTTCCGGTTGAGGTGAAGAACCCGGATCCCGCTTACGCCCAGTTCCTGTTACAGCAGTTCGGCGGCGCAACCGGTGAACTCACCGCTGCTCTGCAGTACTGGGTGCAGTCCTTCCACTGCGACAACGCCCCCATCCGCGACATGTTGCAGGACATCGCCCTCGAGGAGTTCAGCCACCTGGAAGTGGTCGGCAAACTCATCGAGCAACACACCAAAGGCATCGACAAACTTGAAGCCGATGCGCATCGCAGTCCGCTCTTTGCCCTGCGCGGCAGGGGGCCCCACTTCGTCGACGACTCTGGTATAAGTTGGACCGCCTCGTACATCAACGAAGGTGGCGACGTCGTCCGCGACCTTCGCGCAGATATTGCGGCTGAAGGCGGCGCCAGAGAGACCTATGAAGCGCTGCTGAAGCGTGCGAAAGATGAGGGGACAAAGAAGGCGCTTCACCACCTGCTAACCCGTGAAATCTCTCACACAAAGATGTTCATGAAGGCGCTCGACTCCCTCGGCAAACTCACAGACCCGGCTTTCGGCAGCGTGAAACCAGACGAAACTGTCAATATCTACTATCACATGTCGTCCAATGGATCGCCACAACGCGGCCCCTGGAATCAGGAGCCGGATTTCACCTTCATTGCGGACCCGGTGAAGCAGATTGCCCACGGCGAAGTCGTGGGGGCCGGCGCTGCCGCCAGAAAATCGGCGTAATCGAAAACCGCAAGCCTGATCGGGGTGCCCATCGTTCGCAAGCGATGGGCACCTCATTCCACACGCTCACCGAGCGGTCCCCGATTTAAAACTTCACCTTTGCTGCGTACTTGCAGAAGAACGTCGAAGTTCGTTATTGCCACCCAAGAAAGCACAGGGACCCACCTCACTGAAACCCCACAACGTCGCGCGCGAGCGGCATCGCGCGCGCGTGAGCGACTTTGCCTCGTTCTTGTCCATGGGTATCGCGATTTTCTTGTCCGTGTTTTCGTCCAGAGCCGCCAGGTCAGCGGCACACGCCCTCAAGATTCATGTGGTCGAATACCAACGGAAGTGACGTATCGTCCAGGCTCGATAGCCGGTCCATCACTTGGAAATGACGATGCGGGGCGCTGGAGTTGGCCGTGTTCCCTAGCAGGCCAAGCTTCTGCCCTGCCACACGCAGTCGCCGACGTGCGGTTGAATGCTACCCGGCGCAAGATGCGCATACATCGCGTAGTGCATGGGCGCGTTTATAGCCCGCGTCGCTCATACCTAGATTGGTACCTAAAGACACATATCGCGACAGCTATTCGAATTACGGCCGCGATACGGACTTATCGGTTAGTAATTTGCTACAAAAGCCCGGAACACTCCAGAGCGGACAAACTGAGATGTTGCTGTAATCGTGCGCCTAAAGGACATGGCAGCCAAAATGCTAACTTCTTGAAGGCGGTTAGCGACGGCTTGGATTCGTTTTCGGGCCATGGCCTCCGCAACCCGCGCTTGCCACTTTCGCATCCAAAAATCTACAGATGAAAGTCCTGAAATTTGCAGTATGCCTTCTCGCCATTTCTTTGCCGTCAGCTCTTCGGGCTGATGACAAAGCACGCTTCGATCTGGCGGGGCCTACGATCGATATCCGTGTGACGCGAGGACTTTCGACGCTCCCCATCGCCCAGGTCCCCAACCTTCAGCCCGGCGACAAGATATGGATCAAGGCTGACCTTCCGTCGAGCCAGTCGAATCATCTGATACTGATCGTTGCCTTTCTTCGCGGCACGACGAATGAGCCTCCCGACAATTGGTTCACCGAGATCGATACATGGAACAAGAAAACTGCTGAGGGCACAACCGTCACCGTTCCGAACGAAGCTGAGGAGGCCCTGCTTTTTGTAGCGCCTGAAACCGGCGGCGATTTCAAGACGCTTCGCTCCGCCGTCAAGGGTAAGCCCGGCCTGTTCATTCGCGCCGATACCGATCTTAATGAAGCATCCTTCGAGCAGCAGCGCATCGAGCGCTATCTCGCAGCTATGAAAACGGTTCCGCAAGACGACCCGAAAGCCATTCAGGAACACTCGGCGAAGCTGGCTGCCACGCTCGCTCTCAAGCCGAATGCCGACTGCTTCAAGCAGCCCGTCGATCAACAGGTTATCTGCCTGACCCAGTCCAGCGCCCCCGTTCTCCTTGATGACGGACACGGACAAAGCATTGCCGAAGCGATATCTACCGGTCCATCCTCTGACTTTATCAATGCTGCTTCCTACACACAGCCTGTCGGGGGGGGCCTTTACTCGGCGTATGTCGGCGCAGTTGTTGATCTCGTTCACCTCGTCGGCATGCTGCGCACAGCGCAGTACCAGTACATTCCCGGGCTCAGCTTCCCGCAGGGTTCTTCGCTCAGTCTGAGGCTCAACGCGCCGCCCTCCTTCCACAAACCCGAATCGGTCATTGTCATCGGTCTGCCGGCCATTCAGAAGGCCAAGCTGCCGCCGCTTCATCCACACGATCCCAACCAGGTCGCGTGTTTCTTGCAACCGAAGATGACTATTCCTCTAGAAGGCGCGCCGCTTGTTTTTTCGAGCAGCTTCGCGCACGGTCTGGTTTTGCACCTCAACCGAACCGGTACGCCTACGGATATACCGCTGGCGCCTGACGCGTTCGAAGGCGGACTCGTCGTGGCAGGGGAAGAGAAGAGTGATCCGCTGCACGATCCGAAGCCTCAAGGCGATAGCACGCTACCCGCGAACCCTGACGTTAAGATCGGCGCGACGACCGATTTGACCATTACGGGGATCGTTCGCGGCTATTGGGGCTTCGATTCCTTCGAAGGCCCGACCATCGCGCTCCAGCAGGTCAAAGGCAAGGATTGGAAGATCGTGGACAGCGCCCAGCTGCTCGTGGGGCAGGATAATCACCTCACGCTCAAAGGTGATGGCAGCGCGTGCGTCGAGCACATTTCCCTGGCAAGCGACAACGCGAAAGATGTAGACGTCTCCTTCAAGCCTGCCCCGGGCAAGGATGGGAAAGACACACTGGCTTTGGACGTTTCACTCAAAACCGTTCAACCCGGCGGTTATTGGCTTGCTATCCAGCAGTATGGGGACTCGGATAGAGACCGGGTCCCGCTCAAGGCGTACACCGCCGGCATTCACCTCGATGCCATCACGATCCACGGCGGCGACAAGGTAGCCGTGCTCACTGGCGAGGGCCTCAAGAATGTCGTCTCTGTCGAGATCGATAAACAGACCTTCACTCCCAGCGGCGAAGGCAACGACGACAAGACGATGCACCTTCAGGCCGACACTGGAGTGTCGCCCGACGACGGCTCCAACGCGACGGCCAAGCTCAAGGACGGCCGCACGATGCCCGTTAAGATCTCCGCCAAAGCAGCGCGCCCGGGACTGAAGTTACTTTCATTCAAGGCCACATCGGCTCAGAAGGATGGCACGTTGCCCGTCAGCTTTGTCGCGAAGGACGACATCCTGCTCGAGGGTAAGCTCACCTTCGTGGTGCAGACGAAGGACGCCTTTCCCCGCACACAGACGATCGAAATCGCTACCGTCGATGGCTCAGTCCACACCACGCTTTCACTTGCAACGAATGACCTCGTGCTCCAGGACGACCATACGGCCGTTGCCACTCTGGATCCCTTGAAAGTGTTCGGTCCATCGGCATTTGGCCAATTGCAGATGCGTCCGGTCGCGGCAGACGGCACGTCGGGGAACTGGACGCCACTTGGCATTCTCGTTCGCGCGCCGCAGATCACGGCGATCCACTGCACCACGCCAGACGCTCCTAACTGTACTGTCGAAGGTAGTAACTTCTTCCTCGTGCAGTCCTTCAGCGCAAGAAAAGATTTTGACAAGCCAACCGACGTACCTACTGGCTTCGACGAAAATAATTTCACCGTGCCGACGCCGGCCGATGGAGCAACGCTGTACCTCAAGTTGCGCGATGATCCGAGCGCGGTCGCTGCTGTAACGCTGCCCGTTCCCGTGCAAAAACCGACATCGTCTGCCGCATCGACTTCTCCGACTGCCACACCAGCATCTGTGGCAGCACCCGCAGTCCAAGACACAACAACGGCACCCGCTGAGACTGCCCCAGCGCCAAAGCCTGATCCATCATCGATACCTTCGCCAACATCTGGGCCGCCTCAAGATCAGAATTAGCACACGGGCCAAGCGAAACATTGACCCAATGCAAAGGGCAACGGACTGGCACTCCGTGCGCCTGACGATTCGTCGACGAGATTGCGCCGCATGGCGGCTTCGGTAACGAGAAATACGTTTTCGTCACGAAACTCGCGGGTTGTCGGCGAGCAGGAAGTAAAGCTATAGCCCGCTCAATTTCCGTATTGTCCATAGTCCTCCTCGATTCCGGAGAATTAGAAATTTGATCGTCCTGGGGTGTTCGATGAGGGACTCGTTTTTAGCGCCAACTGACTCGCTTGATGAACTTACCTGAAACACCTGCCAGCTCAACCGGTCGATGCAACCTATCTAATCAGCTGATCCACAAATGCTTACCCTGAAGAATCGATCTGTTTGGCTGATGTGGCCAAAACCTAGCCAGGTAAGGTTCCGGCTGATCTAACCCTAGCCAGCGCTTTTAGCTTTTGTTTTCATTGAATGTGGGTCTGAGCTGAGTGTTGCGTCGTCCCATTGAGTCCACCTGACTTTTCAGGCATTTCAGGATTGCTTCTGTATTGCCGGTGATACAGGGTGGAACGGCACAGTTGAAGGCTCGAACAGCGGATCATTTTCTCTGGTTTCGCCGCAGACCAATGAACTTGACGCGATAGTTTTCGAAAGTGGGCGAACTTAACTGATGATCGGTGGGGCGCTTGCTTCTTCCTGCCCATAAGACGCCCGCATCTGAAGGGCTTCGGCAACGGCCTGTGAGTCCTCATTTGCGCCGATCTCAACGATTTTCCCCCACCGCATCTTCACAATATGCACGCCGTGGTTCTCATAGTGCGATCCGTGGGGAAGCGTATCGGTATTCGTCCAGCGAACGATGACGGTCGTATCGTGCGGTAGGCCCTTCACCCACACATCGTGTACCGTCAGCTTCATATCCGGGCCGAGCCTTTCCAGGCGAGCCAGCCAACGCCCGAGCGCGGCGTGGTCGTGGCGCTCGCCCCCAAGGGCATGTCGGCCACTGAAACGGTGGTAGACATTGGGTACGCAGTCTTTCAGAAGAGAGTTGAAATCCCGCTGGTTAACCCGCTCAAAGTTCTTCCTGGCAATTCGTTTGACGATCGCGTGGTACATGGTTTCTCTCCTTCAGTCTGCGTGGGGATATCAACCGGGAATGTAAACATCACTTACATTTGTTGTAGATGGTGCGAGGCAGAAAAAGTTGCAGATTTTTCTGCCTCTTCGAAGATCGTTAGAATCGGATGCCAAGAAACCGTTCCAGCAAGGGTCGCATATGCTCTAGACCATGCTGCCGTTTCACTGCTATTGCAATGCCGCCTTCCAGTTCCAACGTGGCCAGCCCATGAACCAGCGCCCAGGCCCCAACGGCGCGTTCGAGACCAAGCTCCGGCGTGTTCTCATATCGCATGGACAGATCGAGGATGGTGGCGAAGGCTTCGCGGGCGGAGCGCTCCAGTTCCGGGTATTTTGTTTTATCCAAACCCGCCTGGAAGATGACGGCAAAATAGTCGGGATGCCGAACAGCAAACCGAAGGTAGGCCATTCCCGCCTCAATCATCTTCTCCTTCGGTCCTTCGACCTTTGCGACCGCTTTCTTGATCTCTGCGCTCATCACCTCGTTACCATCCCGCGCGACCTCGGCGAGCAGAGCGTCCTTATCGATGAAATGGCGGTAAGGTGCTCCCACCGAAACTCCGGCAAGACGGGATGCTTCATTGAGCGAAAAACCGCGTGCTCCTTTTTCTTTTACGAGGCGAAGAGCCGCGGCTTTGAGAGCCTCTTTAAGATCTCCATGATGGTATGTGCCACGGGGCTTCCTGCCTACCGTTCTTGTTGCCATGCAGTCCTCAAATATTCGGAATCCCTTGGCCCGGTTCAAGCGTCTACCGAGCATAGTGTGAATGATGTTTACATTATATTTATTTGCATTCATCTGAAGGGAGTTGACCGATGGATATCTCACGACAGTCAAGAATGCTGTGTGGAATTCTGCTCCTCACGGTTCCCACGACCCAGTATGGAGGCACATATCTTCTCCAACTGTTGACGACACGGGATCGCACTTACGTTGACAATTCACTACGGCAAGGTATGTTTCGGGCCGGTCACGCGCATGCAGGCGTGCTGGTCATTCTTTCGCTCGTCTGCCAGTTGCTTGCTGATGCGGCATCCCCCGCACCCGGTTGGGCTCTCTGGACCGCTCGCCTCGGGACGCCCATAGCTACGGTCCTCATTCCAATGGGATTTTTCCTCAGCGTGGCCTCACCGCAGGCCACAGCGCCAAACGGCTGGCTCTCAGCGATATGGCTCGGCATAGCCACGCTTGGCTCGTCAGTTCTGTCACTAGGTGTGTTGTTGATTCGTTCGGCACTTCGCTGAATATCTTCGCCTTGAGACGGATAAGCGCTCATCTCGTCATTCACTTCCGATAGTCGGCTAACAGGAAGTTGGCATTGTTCCCGAATTGTCCGTCGCTAGGGAACAACATCGTGAGTGCCGATAATGATGTGGCCTATGCCTGGTGTGTTAGACGGCCAAATGGTATTCGGTCTTAACCAAGCCGCTTGCGTAATGCTGGGTCGCTACGTGACGAAGCCGAATGTCATGGGGCAGTTTGCCGAAGAGAGGAATTCCGTCTCCAATGAGCACAGGCACACGAGTGATAATGAGGCGTTGAATGAGGCCTGCTCGCAGGAACTGTTGGATCGTGATCCCACCGTCGACATAAAGGTGGTGAGCACCTCTGGCAGCAAGATTTGAAACAATCTCAGCGGGAGGTCCGGACATCTGCTCCACGATGCCCCCGCGCACCACAGACAGGTCAACGGGGCGGCTCCTCAGGACCACAACGCGTTTGTGACCGTATGGCCAGTCCGCAAAAGTTAAACCAGTCTCAAATGTCTTGCGGCCTATGACAAGCGCATCGACGCTCGCCAAAAACTCTTCGTAGCCGTGGGGTTCACCACCGCCCGGCGGCAGGAAGTCGAGATCGCCGTTTGGTCGCGCAATAAAGCCATCCAGGCTGGTGCCGATAAAGACAGATACCATAGTCGTCCGCTCCTCACTGCAAGTCCCGACGGACGGCATTATATTCTTGGGTCTTCCGCCTCCTATTGTCTCAGGGTGATTTCCGAGTCGTCGGCAAACAAGAAGTTGGCACACGGACAAAAGTCGTCTTCTCGGACAACCGGTTCCCATAGTTCCCGGACAACGGGGTGGATTCGATAGGTCGCTGCAACACCATCTAGTAGAAGTTCTTCTATTGAGGGATGGTGTTTATGAGTGAAGTAAAGCAGTCGAGACTATCTCCCGCGCAGAAGGCTGAGGTGTGGAGGCGATGGAAGGCGGGGGAGTCGTTGCATGAGATTGGGCGTGCCTACGGCAAGCCGCATAACTGCATTCGCTGTGTGTTGTTGTCGCGCGGAGGGATTGCTCCAGCCGCTCGCCAGCGCTCTGGCATAGCGCTCACCTTGGCTGAGCGAGAGGACATTTCGCGAGGGATCGCTTCCGGCTCATCGATCCGCACGATAGCCAGCGGCCTCGGTCGGGCGGCGTCGACAGTGAGCCGGGAGGTCACGCGCCATGGCGGGCGTGCGGCCTATCGTGCCCACGATGCGGATAGGCAAGCCTGGAAATCCGCTTTGCGACCGAAGAGGTGTCTTCTTGTCGGGAACCGCAAGTTGCGGAACATGGTCGCGAGTAAACTGGTGATGGACTGGTCGCCGGAGCAGATTTCCGGATGGCTCAAGACGCAGTATCCCGATGACGAGAGCATGCGCGTGTCCCACGAGACCATTTACCGAAGCCTGTTCATCCAGGCGCGGGGCGTTCTGAAACAAGAGCTGATGGAGCACCTGCGGAGCAAGCGGCGCATGCGCCGCTCGCTCCATGCAACGGTCAGCGGACAGTCCCGCGGCCAGATCGTCGATGCCGTCTCGATCCGTGAAAGGCCCGCGGAAGTGGAAGACCGAGCGGTTCCTGGGCATTGGGAAGGTGATCAGCTGAGCGGCGCAAAGAACAGTTACATCGCGACTTTAGTGGAGCGTCACTCACGCTTTGCCATGCTGGTCAAGGTGCCGGGCAAAGACACCGAAGCGGTCGTTCAAGCCTTGAGCCGGCATGTTCGTAAACTCCCGGCGACCCTGCGGCGTTCGCTGACGTGGGATCGCGGGTTAGAGATGGCCAGGCACAAGGAGTTTACAGTGGCCACCAAGGTGAAAGTGTACTTCTGCGATCCGCAGAGTCCCTGGCAGCGCGGCACCAATGAAAATACCAATCTCCTGTTGCGACAATACTTCCCCGAGGAACCGACCTTGGCCCTATCTCGCAAGCGCAGCTCGACCAGGTCGCGCTGCGCTTGAATCAACGTCCCAGAAAGACCTTGGGTTTCCAAACTCCTGCAGCTACACTCCAAGCAAGTGTTGCGTCGACCGTCTGAGCCGGCAGGCGTTTTGCGGGCACTACGACTTGCGAATCTCACCAGATCACCTAAAAGCCATCTCAACGAAACTATCAAATTGCGCCTGAAGGTCGGGCCTCCGAGTGCGCGGCGCCCACTTCATATTCACTCTGCACCAGGCCGCCGCTATAGCAGCGTGTCGCAACGTGACGCAGACTGATGTCGCGTAGTAGCGGGCCAAACAGGGGGATACCTTCTCCGATCAGTATTGGCACGCGTGTGATCACCAATCGGTCGATGAGTCCGGCCGCCAGGAATCGCTGAATGGTGATGCCTCCGTCTATATAAGCATGTTTGAAGTTGCGTACCTTGAGCTGCGCAACGATTTCGGCCGGTTCGCCCGACATCTGCTCGACGACCCCGCCTTTGACGGATGAGAGATCGAGCGCATGGCTGCTAAGCACTACAACCGGCTTCTCGCCGTAAAACCATTTGCCGAATGTCAGCACGACTTCGAAGGTTCTGCGCCCAATAACAACGACATCGACGCTTCCATAGAATTCTTCGAAGCCGTGCGGTTCCTGCTCGCCACTATCCAAGAAATCGAGCGCGTGGTTTGTCCGAGCAAGAAAGCCATCGACACTCACCCCGCAGAACACTGATAGCTTCATGGCCTAGCCTCCTCATTTGAATCATTTGAGTCTAACTGTCCTTATGTGCCCTGGGCCCTCCCAAGTCTTGTCCTGCCTAGGGCGTTGACCGCTCGTCCTATTTGTTCTATATTACAGAAGAAATAAACGAGGAGAACTTCTCATGCTTTTGTCGAGACAGTCAAGAGAAACGAGGGGCAGACAATGAACGATAGAAGGATTATGGAACCGCTGGCCGATGAGCCCACGCGGCGGCAAGCGATCGCCGGTGTTGCGATTGCATTAAGTGGTCTAGCCCTGCATTCGACCAAGGCTTGGGCGGGAACAGAGGACGGGATTTCTCATACATCCGACGCCATTCACCAGGAGCGTGTTTTCACAGCAAGCTGCAAGCGCGTCTACGATGCGCTTACCGACGCCAAACAGTTCGACAAAGTCATACAACTGAGTGGCGTCATGCAGACCATGCACCTGCCTGTCATGCCTGCGGAGATCAGCCGTGAAGAGGGAAGCGCGTTCAAGTTGTTCGGCGGGTACATAACGGGACGACAAGTGGAACTTGTGCCGAACGAACGAATCGTACAGGCTTGGCGAACGGGTGGCTGGGATCCGGGCATCTATTCGATTGCCAAGTTCGAGCTCGTGGAGCAGGACTCCGGAACCAAGATCATATTTGACCATACGGGGTTTCCTCAGGGAGAGGCGGCAGTTTTGGCTTCTGGATGGAAGGCGCACTATTGGGAGCCGCTCGAGTGTCAGCGGCGCCGGCCGCCGGCCGTCAATATCCAGAACCGGTAAGTTCCCTCGCCCAGAGGGCCACGGCCCCGGCAAGTTACCGCAACCCGTTTTTTAGGGAACGACTCGATTGCAGCAGAGAAACGCGCTCTTCGTCACCGGATCGTACCTCGGTGACGGCCCAGCTCTGTTGGATAAACTCTCGACATGGATTTGCGTGCTGCGAAGCGCACTGGCAGGTCGGACTCAGCCGTTCCAACCTGGGAAACAGTTGCGGCCTTTTACCTGATCGCGTGCGGTTTTTCCTGGCTGGTCTGGCTCCCACTCATTCTGGGTCCTGACGGACTGAAGGTGCTGACAACGTCATTTTCCTTTCCGGTCTTCGTCTGCATCGGTACGCTGGGCCCGTTGCTGGGTTCTTTCGTCGCTCATCGATGGGACACTGGTAATTGGCGCGCTGTCCGCGTGCTTCCTCGCGGACGTCTCCCGTGGACTTGGCTCGCGCTCGGTCCTCTGCTCGTTCTTTTTTCCAGAGTGTTTGTCTTTTCTGCACAGTCAACTCACGGGGGACCTGCCGCATGGAAATGGCACATCGGCGCTCTCAGCGGAATCTGGATTCCGATGTTTAACTACAACCTTCTTGGAGGGCCTCTTTTTGAGGAGTTTGGCTGGAGAGGATACCTTCAATCTCGCCTTCAATGCTCATTATCGCCGTGGATATCGGCTGTTTTGGTGGGCCTAATGTGGGCCGTTTGGCACTTGCCCCTGTTCATCCTGGGATGGGGTGGCGTCACGTTTCCACTCTTCCTGATGACCTTGGTTGGCGTTTCGGTCATCATGGCATTCGCCTTCAACGCTTCGGGAGAGTCGGTGATTGTCGCCATCTTGATGCATTCCGCGTTCAACGCTGCTAATCGTTTCATTCCGGCTTTTCTCGGCAACGTCTCAACCCGCCAATACCCATCCGAAGGTCTGCTTATCGCGCTTTCTTTCCTGCTCGTTGCGGTTGTTCTGGTGGCGGTCACACGGGGTCGGTTGCTTTGCGCACCAGCAGCCTTCAATCAATAAATCGATTCTTGAAAGTCAGCTTGTTGTTTACCGGCGCGGCGTTTGAGAGGGTTGCAGCAAAAGTGTCTGCTTCGACCGGACCCATGTGGCCGAAGAACCGGCCTCCGGATAATGCCTGGAAAGTCGGCTTTTAGGTAACTTGCTCGTGTTGCGGTGCCCAGAGAATTGAAGTTGCTCAAATGTATGGTCCACCGTCTGACTGCAAGGGAAAAGTTGGTGGGATGAAGAAAGTCTGCGTCAATGTATCCGGCCTGTTTGTGGAGATGTCTCTCCTGGCCATGATGAGATACGCCGCGTACCTGTCCTTCGAAACCCCTCGGCCGTGTAAGGGCCATTTGAGCAAACAGGCTTCAGGTGCGCCGTTTTGACTGTTCTTTCATCCTTACTTGTCCGGCGCAGACCTCGATGGGAGAACTTGATCTTGATGGTTACGCTTGCCTACGCAGCGACTGGCTCTTGAACTGCCCGATAGGCCTGGCCACTCGATAGCACCGCCCATGCGATCCGCGCCAGCTTGTTGGCTGCCGCGACGATGAGCACGTTGCGTGCGGCTCTCGTTTCAAGAGCCGTCATCCACGCGCCCATGGGAATCCGCTCTCGCTTACAGCGCAAGACCATGGCGCGTGCTCCATGGATGAGGATCTTGCGCAGGTAGCGGTTGCCTCGCTTACTGATGCCGGACAGTTTTGCCTTGCCGCCGGTCGAGTACTGCTTCGGCACTAGACCCATCCACGCGGCGAACTCTCGCCCCTTGTGGAACGCAGCGCCGTTGCCGATCGAAGCCACGATCGCTGTTGCGACCAAAGGGCCGATGCCAGGGATCTGCCTGAGCCGCAGGCATGCCGCATCACTCGAGGCGATCAACTCTACTTCATGGTTCAGATCGACCACCTGCTGCTCAAGATCCTTCCACTCGTTCCAGAGCAGAGCGAGCAGGTTCCGCACACGCGGAGTGAGACCCTCCTCCGCGTTCTCAAGAATCTCAGGCATACGCTCGCGCAGCTTGGCCGGGCTCTTCGCGAACACCAGGCCGCGCTCAAGCAGGAAGGCACGCAACTGGTTGATCACGGACGTTCGTCGTGTGATCAAGCGGTCGCGCACACGATGCAGCGCCTGCAGATCGAGCTGGTCATCTGTCTTGATCGGCACGAAACGCATGTTCTGTCGATCGACGGCCTCCGCGATCGCTTCTGCATCAAGGAAGTCGTTCTTGTTGGACTTCACAAATGGCCTCACGAACTGAGCCGGAATGAGCTTCACGTCATGGCCCTGTTCACGCAGAGCACGACCAAGAAAGTGCGCGCCGGCACATGCCTCCAAGCCGATCAGCGTGGTCTGCAAGTTCGCTGTGAAAGTAATCAGCTGCCTCTGGGTGAACTTCTTCCTCAGCAGCACCTTGCCCTTATCGCCGAGCGCCACCAGGTGAAAGGTCGTCTTGCCAAGGTCAATCCCTACCGAACGAATCTGCATATCGATGATCCTCCTTGAACCTGCCCACAAGATCCTCCACACTACGGTGAAGTTCAAGCGGCGGACCATCTCAGTAACCCCGTTTTTCAAGCACGACGGCCCCGAAGTTGAGATTGCTGCTGCGGGTAATGTCCGGATGGCCGACGACGCATGAATGAGTCGAAACAGTCTTCGCAACCGAGTTTTCGGGAGCAAAGAAGATATCTCAGTCTCCGACTGGGTCTGCCCGCATGTAAACTTTGTACTCGTCCTCATGCGTGATTCGGAATCCGAGACGTTCATATAGTGCGACTGCCGGATTGATTTTCATGACTGCCAGAGTTACGGGTTTCGATTTCTGTCTGCCTAACTGGAGAAGAGCCTGGATAAGGCCGCTACCTATACCCTTTCGCTGCATCGCTGGTGCGACGTAGATTGATCCCAGAAGAATGCCATTGTCATCAAGGCGCTGTTGGATCCAACCCACATCGAGACCGTCGGCAGTAATCACGCTAACCTCCTCGGGCTTGAACCACTCAGCGAAGCTCACGTGTTGCCGAGCTTCATCCCATCCAAACACGCGCTCGATAGCCCACCGCATGGTTTCAAAGTACAATCGGCGGGCGAAATCGAAGTCTCGCGCTTCGTAGGCCCTCAGACGGACATCCATGGCAGTTCCCAGTTTACGGGCCAGCCGGAAACAATCCCAAAGTGCCTTAAAAGTCAGCTTTTCGGTAACTTGACCGATGACTGCCTGGTCAACAGGTGAAGTTACCCAATAACGCCGTTTCACGGGCACAACGATCCCGAGCGCAGATCATCAGGGGCAGCATCGGGCACGAATATTCGACCAGGCGGAACCGCGTGGAGGATGTGTCCACTGATAGCCCGTTCACTAGGGAAAAACGGCTGAGTGTTCGGCACAGATTCTCTCGTAGATGTGGCTCTCTTGGTCGCGCTGCAAGCTGTTCAACACATACCCGCACAGAATATCCACGTTGCCCGACTTGGCTACTTCGTCCGTGAGGTGTTCGACTTGAATCGCCGCGTCCACCTTACCTTGCGCCCATAACGTGGGTGCAAATTCACCACAAGCTGCAACTCGGGCATGCGTCCCTTTCGCAGCCCTAGTGCTCGAAGACAGGAGATCACCAAAGATCCTCAGGAATCGAGTCGAGTCAGCCAGATCATCGACCATGAACGTTGAGAGCGCCTCGTAAACATCCAAAGAGAGATAGAGCCCTTGTTCCATGGCCGCAGCACCATCGGTGCCGCGTGCCATCAATGTCTCAAGAAGCCCCCTTCGGTGAGACTCGGTCGCGACTACGATCACCGGATTGCCTGCGTCTAGCGCAGTTTCGACGAAACCAGCAAAGCCAAATAGAAAGCTGCATCATCGGAATAGAAATAAACCTCATGGCTGTGTTTGACCTTCGCCTGATCCTGTACGGGCAGTGGGGGAACTTCTTGTTGGAAGAAGTGGCGGGGTGCTTGTGGATCAGTAGCGCCAGTCCGATCGAGACCTGATATTCCCTTACTGACAAACTTCCTACCCTGGCAAACTGATTCTACAGCGGCAAATAGTTCGCTTCCGGCATGTGCTTTAACGACGTAGCCCATTGCTCCCAAGGTGAATGCTGCTTGCGCCACATCGACAGAAGATTCTTGACTCATGAAAAGTATTTTCCATTCAGGGCAGAGTTTGCGGATTCGTCGAGCCACTTCGATCCCATTAAGTGTGGGAAGTCCGATGTCGAGCACAATCAAGTCTGGTTGCAGTTCTTCGGTTTTCTGCACCGCTTCTAATCCGTCTGAAGCCTCGCCAACGACCTGCAAATCCGGTCTTGTCTCCAGCATCGAACAGCTGAATCGCCGTAACGGTTCGTAATCATCGACCACGAGGACTCGAAGGGACGACATGCAGGCACCCACTTTATCGGCCAAACTGCACCTTCTAAATACGGTGAGCGGAAACAAAAATCACCGCCGTAATGGTGGATCGTACTCTGGCCCGCACCCCGGAGCTCACCCCTGAACTGCAAGAATTGCTAGGTTTTCCGATATGTGTAGCTTACGCTTACCGCTGAAAGGCCGTCTTTTCATGACGTGCCTGAAAAGTCGGCTTTTGAGTAAGTTCGCCGCGTCAGAAACGAACTTACCTGAAATCCCGTTTTCTTAGGCAATTGATCAGGTGCCCGTTTTTCAATGAACGGGATTAGTCATTATGTAGTGACCGGCTCGCTGCGCTAGTCGTGGGTTAGGCTGAGTTTGTTTGACGAACTCTAGTCCAGAGCCACAAGCGGAGGAGCCGGTCATGAGAGAGAAGCTACGATTTTTGGGCATGGATGTCCATGCTGAGACGATCGCAGTTGCCATAGCGGAACCGGATGGCGAGGTACGCAGCCTAGGGACAATTGCCAACCGCGAAGATTCGATCCGCAAGTTCATCAGGAAGCTTGGTACGCCTGAGCAGGTGCGCGCCTGCTACGAAGCGGGGCCAACAGGATTCGTACTGTACTGGCAGCTGACCCAGTTGGGTGTCGATTGCGCGGTGATAGCACCGACGCTGGTACCGAAGAAGCCGGGAGATCGGGTGAAGACGGACCGGCGGGACGCGTTGAAGCTGGCGCGCAGTCACCGCTCCGGAGATCTGACGGCCGTGTGGGTTCCCGATGAAGATTCAGAGGCGTTGCGCGACCTTGTCCGGCAACGGGAGGCAGCCAAGCAGGATCAGTTGCGTGCGCGGCATCGCTTAACCAAGTTTCTGCTGCGCACGGGTCAACGTCCACCTCTGGGACTGAAGGCGTGGACAGAGCGTTACATGAGGTGGCTGGCGCAGGTCGGCTATACGCATCCGGCGCAGGAAGTCACGCGTCTGGATTGTATGAACGAAGTCGAGCACATGAGCGCACGGGTGAAGCGGTTGGAGGAAGCCATTCTCGAAGTGGTAAAGCTGGCACCGCAACCCATGCAGGACGTAATTCGGGGTCTGCAGGCTTTGCGCGGTGTAGCGCATATCTCGGCAGTCACGATCGCATCGGAGTTGGGCAACATCTGCTCCCGCTTCCAGAGCGCACGGAAGCTGATGGGTTATTGCGGCGTATTTCCCAGCGAAGATTCCAGCGGCAACCGCGTTCGAAGAGGCGGCATCACCAAGGCCGGTAATGCGCACCTCAGACGCATCGTGGTGGAATCGGCCTGGTGCTATCGACACCTGCCTCGCGTCGGGGAAAAGCTGCGCAAGCGACACGAAGGTGTTCCGCCAGCAATCATCGAGATCGCATGGAAGGCGCAGAATCGCCTGCATAAGCGCTACATGAAGCTGAGCATGGCAGGCAAGGATCAGAGGAAGATCATGACTGCAGTCGCACGAGAGTTGCTGGGCTTTATCTGGGCCATCGCGATCAAGGCTGAAGCAAGTTGTCGACAACCCATTGCTGCATGAAAAGACAAAACCAAAAACCTTCCAAATAGGGAAAAAGAAAAAACGTTGAACCAGGCAATTCAATTCGAGGACAGAGTCAGCCGCAGCCGGGGTAAGCACGAAGGAGAATCCTCGGCGGAAGTATGCGACAGGCTATGCCGGACTCGCGTGGTTAGTCAGAGGCAGCTCCCGACGGATCATGATTATGCGGTTTCGACCCGCGAATATCAGCTTGATCAATCGTCGCCATTACCTCGGCTGCGGCCTACCCTGTCCTCGTTCGAAAAAAACGACCAGCGCATCTTGACCGGTCACTACATATCACTTCCGCTTAGCGGACCACTCGCGAACTGAAGGACGATCCACAAGCGAATTGCTTACAACCGGCTCCGAGTGCCAGGTGCTCAGCGTGAATTTGCGGTCATGGACGCGCGACGGCCCGTTGTCGTCTCCCAGTACTCAATCCACTGCTGCCGAATGCCGTTGACTCGTTCGATAACTTCGCGGCTCGGGTCTTGCCCGTGAGTGACTACAACGACAACCCCGGTGTTGAAGTTTCTTTGGGAGTGATCAACATCGGGCAAACGCGGCCCTTCCGCGGCAATCACGTCTTGGATCGTCACTTTTGTTTGTTCGGCCCTGAATACCGGGTGCCCATTTCTGTCCTTACTGGCTCGCACGACATTGTTCAGGATAAAAAAGTCCGGCACCTCTGGAGCAGAGATCAATCCCATCAAGTACAGGTCGAGATAGGAATAACCTGTCGCGGGCACAAAGTAGCCGTCACGAAGCTGTGTGAACGTTCCATCGAAGTTGTTCTGCCAGACGCCCCCTCCCAGAGTTGAGGCCTCTATGGGCAGCGAATAGGGGAATGCGACGCTGGCCTGCAATCCTGGCGCCCAGTGAGGCCACGCGCCAAGGGAAATTGTTTCACCGTTGACTTTCGCAGCGGCATAGGCGGACCAGCGGTGGCCCACTTCATGGCCAAGGTGTCCAATCGCGTAATTGTAGGGCAACGGTTTCCCGTCAGGTGAGCCCTCCGTGAGTTGCTGCAAGTAGAAAGTTACGTCGTGGCTGTTGCCGACAGGCGCTCCTCCTGGAGGCCATTCTTGCGCTTCGTTCGAACCTACCCATACTGGCTGCGCGAATCCTAATTGGAATCTGCCTTGCGTCCAGCGGCTGTCCAAGACCTGATGTGTCTGCTCGTGCCTGTGTTCCCAATTCCTGTTACGTCGCCGCCTATCGGTCCATCAATCGGAGTACTTGCCCCCTGATTATCAATACGGAAATCGGAGTAGTAGGTAAGAAAATCGAACTTGTTGCCGAAAGACTTGATAACGGTGCACGAAAGATCCTGCGGTTTTGGCGGAGCAAGGTAGTGGAACGACTCGTATTTTTCGTGAGGTGTCCCCCTCTACCGAACTATCCTCAAGCCTGTCGCCTGACTAGCGACAACTCAACAAGAGATCGTTTCTGAACACGAGCCTGGGCCGATTTTACTTTCGCGGGGGTTGGACAATAATAGCGTAAAAGCAGAGCCACCCGGAGGAACAATCCGGGTGGCGCCGCCTCCCCTGATGGTTGGATTGCAGCTGTGGTTAGAAGTTTACCTTCGCCGCAAGCTGAGTCTGGCGTCCTGCGACTGCGCCCGTGATAAATCCAAAGGTGCTGCTACCAAAGGTGCTGGCCGGGTTGTTGAATTGCGTGTGGTTAAAGACGTTGTCGCTCTCCAGACGGAGCTGGACGATAATGCCGCGTTCGGGCGACACATTGAAGTTCTTCGCCACGACTACATTGGTGTTGTTGATCCCGGGACCGTGATACGGGTTACGAGAAATATTTCCGAAGCTGCCTATCGGCTCGGCCGCAAAGCTGTTCTGACCGAACCACGTGCTGTAGCCAGTCGAGGGACTGCGCGTGCGCGGGTTAAAGCGCACCAGCGGGGCCGTCTGCAGCGGCACGTCCGGGCAGGCATAAAAGCTGAAGTTCGCAGAGCAGTACAGGGAACGCGATGTCCCGCCTGCATAAGAGATGTCGTACGGGAAACCGGTCGCCAGCGACAAGATGCCCGAGATCTCCCAGCCTGAGAGCGCCAGGTTTCTCACTGAGAACGGGCCGTCGCTGGACTTGTAGGGAACAATGTAGACCGGAGAGAAGACGAAGCGTTGACGCGCGTCAAACGCCGAGCTGCCGTAGTTAAGCGACGGGACGTATTGGTTATAGCCGCGAGACCCGTTCTGGCCGAAGCCGGAGTTCTCGAAACTGGAGCCGTTATCCAAGGCGTGCGAGTAAGTGTAGCTTAGCTGGAAAAGGAGGCCGTGCGTCAGGCCCTTCTTCACGTTGACCTGCAATGAGTGATAGCTGGAAGAGGCCAGCGAGCCGACCGTGCCCGCGCTCGTTAAGCCGGTAAGGCCCGTGTTTGGATCAATCGAGCCGGCGATCGTGTTTTGAGGGAACAAGTTGCTCTGGGAGTTGCGGCCCGTCACGCAGTCCGGGTTGGCCAGGCAAGCCGCGTGACCTGCCGCCGTCTCAAAGTTGCCCTCGTAGGTGACCTGGTTGCGCCGCGCCAACGCACCCACGTAGCTGACCTGGGCAACGATGCGCGAGGCAAACTCACGCTCGAGAGAGAGCTGGATGTTGTAGGAAAGCGGCGCGCGGAAGCTGGGGCCATAAGTGCTGATACCCAGCGGCTCCGTGGCCGCGTAGCTGACCGTCTGACCTGCGGTCGGGAAGACGTAGGGGAATCGGTTCGGATTCGCCGTGCCTGTGTTCAGGTCCTGGTAGGGATTGGCGAAGCCAGGGGCTAAAGCGCCGAAGTCACTCGCGCCGGCGGAACTCAGGCCAAAAGGAGGCGTCTCCAGCGTTTGCAGCGCGCTTTCTTCCTCGGTGCGGTTGTAGTAAATGCCGAAGCCGCCAGTGACAGCAAACTTCCCTGAGCTGCCGTCGGAAAACCGGCCAAGATCCGGGGCCCAGGCGAAGCCTATGCGCGGTCCCAACTCGGTGTAGCGAGTATACGCCTGGGCGGAGTTGGTGCATCCACGATCGCCCGGGTACACCACGCCCAACGGCGCATTTCGGAAGATGGTGGATGTCTGGCCGGGGATAAGGCAGGCAATGCCCAAGCCATTGTATTGATGGTTACGCAGCGGCGTGTCGATGGAGTACGAGAGTCCATAGTTGAGGGTCAGCGAACTCGACACCTTCCAGCTATCCTCCCCATACATGTAGTTCAGGAAAGCATCCGCCTGGATTGTGGCGCCTGATCCCTGGGCATAGGCGCCTGGAATACCCAGCAGGAAGTCGAGCGACGCATCACCCGTCGAAAAGGGACTGCTTGAGCTGTTGACGCTATAAGATCCGCTGTTGTTGGCGGAGAACGGATTGGAGACATTGAACCGGCGGCCGTCGTAACCGAACTTCAGCGCGTGGGTGCCGACCACCTTGGAGAAATTGTCGTCGATCTGATAGACCTGATCAATGCGCGGCTGCGGGCCATTGGTGCTGAAGCCCAACTCGAAGAAGCCAGCCACCGTGATCGTTGGGACGCTGGCCGCGGCGGTGTTCTGTGGGGTGATGCTAAAGCCCAGGCTGGACGGATCCACGATATTCTGCGGGATCACCGTCGGAAAATTGAAGCGCGTATAGTGCACCGCGAAGTCGTTCACCACCGTCGGGGAGAATTGGTGCACGTAGTCGAAGGTGTACTGATAGACCTTCGGAAGACTCTCATCACCGAAGCCCGGAAGCGAAGCACCGGTAAACGGAAGCGTATCGGACGTTGTCGTCTTCTGATAAACGCCCACGAAGTAGAGTTGGTTGGCAGGATTCGGCGCAAAGTCAACCCGCCAGATGGCCTGGTCCGCCGTAGTTGTCGTGACTGGGCTGAACGTGTAGCCGTAGGTGCCGCTATTCGGCGGGGGAATGTATTTGGTTGCCAGATTCAAGGCGATCGAGTTAAACGCGCTGACGGGGATCACGCCGCCCTTGGGAGTGAGGCACGAAGTCCAGGTCTGGCCCGTGGAGCATCCCGGAATGCTGATCGTGCCTGGGATCGGGTTCGAGCTGAACGTGAGACCCTGCTTGGCCCCAGTCAGGTCTTCAGAGAAGTTGCCGGAAAGATTGGCCGCCGAGTATACGGAGGACGATCCGGGAGAAAAACCATTACCGGTGCTGGCCTGCGGAACGACCTGCCGGGTACCCTGGTAGGCGCCAAAAAAGAATAGCTTGCCTTTCAGGATCGGGCCTCCAATGGTGCCCCCGAAGATGTTCTGGTGAAACGTGCTCACGATGGCCCGGCTCGGAGACGTCGCCGTCGCCACCGTGTGCTGGAAGAAATTGGCTGTGTTTAAAAATGTGTCGCGATAAAACTCGAAGGCGTCCCCGTGAAAATGGTTTGTGCCCTCCTTGACCGTCGCGCTTACGATGCCGCCGGAGTTGCGGTCATATTCCGCATTCAGCGGGCCGGTGATCAAATCGAACTGGTCTAAGGCATCTATGTTGGGCTGGAGCACGATCGTATTCAGCGCGATGTCATTGGAATCCGCACCATTGATCAGGAAGCTTGATTGTTGCGTCTGGGCGCCCGAGACCGAGAAGGCGCCGAACCGGTCGCTCGAAGCCTGCACGCCAGGCAGGGTCAGCTCCAGTTGTGTAAAGTTGCGGCCGATCAGCGGCAGCTCCACGATCTGATGACCGTCAATGACGTTGGCAAGCTGACTGTCCGTCGTGTTCACCTGGACAGCCGAAGCAGAAACCTGCACTACCTCGGTCGTGGAACCAATGCTCAACTGGATCGGCTGTACGTAATCCTGGTCGATCGTAAGCACGATGCCGGTTGCTGTGAAAGTTTTGAAACCTTGCGCGATGGCTGTGATGGTGTATTTTCCGACTGGCAGCTCCGCGAAGAGATAGACCCCGTCTTTGTCGGAAGTGGTGGTGAACTTGACGGCGGTGGCAACGTTTGTGGCTGAGATTTGAGCCCCGGAAACGACGGCGCCTCCTGGATCGGTCACCACTCCCTTAACACGAGCGTTGACGTCAGCAGCGTTGACCTTCGGTGGAGCGAAGGCGATGGAGAGAAATGACAAAACTACCAGAAAAACCTTGGCCAACCGCACGGATCCTCCCGAAACGGAAACTTTGAGAAAGGAGTTAAACCGCTTTTTAGAGATCGGGCAGACAAGGGGGCGCTGCATGGAAAACATGGTCCTGAATGGCTTCATAGATCCCTCCTCAGGGTGTAGGACAGCGCTCAACCAGCGGGGCGCGAGCGAACGAAGCTTCCTGAAGCGAAAGCAACAGCCAAATTCGGTCCAGGAACGTGCTTGAGAAACACAACCTGCCAAATGACTGCACCTTGGGGCGATTCTCAGGAGGAGAGCCGCGAAATCTTCCAGGGCCAAAAACAAATATTCGGGATGAACGGCTGCAATCCTGCGACCAATGGCATAAATCAGGGACGAAAGGGATCTAGGATTTTGGCCCGCATCAAAACCGACGCATGGCGGGGAGTGGAAGACCAGGAGATTCAGGAGATTAGCGATATATCGACGGTTTGCTTTGAGGGATCATCCGAGAGACTTAGAGAGGTCCGGCGGCCAAAATCTTATTCTGGAAGTCTTTGAAAGTTGGCATCGCGCTGCGGTTCTACCATTTTCTGTAAAATCTCGATCATAAAGTTATGAAAAGTTGATCGCTCGAGGAGCGGACCCCCAGCGGCTGCCTTTGGGCTGATGGTAAATGAGACTCACCATCGCGTCCATTGCGGGACGGGCGCGCAGCGCGTAGGATATTTCGTTTGCCGCCATTGTCTCCAACCGCGTATGAGTCCCAACGGGAGTGCATTGCCCGATGTTTTGTGCCAGTGAGAAGTTAGTGTAGCGCAGTTATCGATGTTGCTTGATAGCCGTCGTCGGGGGTGTGGGGAAGTGGGAAGCGCGGAGCGGTTTCCATTTCTCCACGCCCCTTGTTGGTTAAGGTCAGCCGTGCTTCTGGAGCTGGAGGTCTGTACCCCAGCGAAGAGTGCGGTCTGACGGTGTTGTAGTGAACGCGCCAGCGCTCGGCCAGCACACGCAGTTCCTTGATCGAGTAGAAGATTTCTCCGTTGAGCAACTCATCCCGCAGCTTCGAGTTGAAGCTCTCGCAGTATCCGTTCTCCCAGGGAGAGCCGGGTTCGATGTACAGTGTCTTTGCCCCAGTGTTGGCCAGCCATTGGCGCAGGTCTTTGGCGACGAACTCAGGCCCATTGTCCGAACGAAGGTGTTCCGGTATTCCTCGCATCACCATCACGTCGGCCAGAGCACCGATCACCTTCGCCGAACTCCAGCGCCGTTCGGCACGGATCAGCAGGCACTCGCGTGTGTACTCGTCGATCAGGTTCAGGATGCGCGCACTTCTGCCGTCATGCGTCCGTGCGCTCATGAAGTCGTAGCTCCACACATGGCTCCTATGCGTGGGTCTAAGCCGCACGCACGAGCCATCGTTGAGCCACAACCGACCTCTTGGCTTCTGCCTTTTCGGTACTTTCAGCCCTTCGCGACGCCAGATGCGTTCCACTCGATCCTTGCCCACCTGCCAGCCCGCACACTGCAACAGCGCCGTAATCCGGCGGTAGCCATACCGGCCATACTGCCTAGCTAGCTGGATGATGGCCTGGGTGAGTGCATCCTCGTCTTCACGCTGTGTCGGCCGGTAGCGTTGCGTGCCGCGCGGTTGATTCACCAATCGGCACGCACGCCGCTCACTCAACCCACGCTCGCAGGCATGGCTGACCGCACTGCGTCGTCGTTCCGGGCTTAGAAATTTCCCGAGGCGATGTCCTTCAACACCAGCTTGTCCAGACTCAGCTCAGCCACCAGACGCTTCAGCTTCGCGTTCTCCTGCTCGAGCTCTTTCAGGCGCTTCGCTTGGTCTACCTGCAGACCGCCATACTCCTTGCGCCAGCGGAAGTATGTCTGCTCCACGATCTCCGCTTCCTTGCACGCCTGCGTTGTCGTTTTGCCGTTCGCCACCGCCACTTCGATCTGTCGCAGCAGGTTCACTACTTGCTCCGGTTGATACCTCTTGCCTCGTGCCATCGCCAGCTCCTCTCATGCCAGTTTCTTATGTTCTCAACTGGCACAAAATTTGCCGGGCACTCCAGACGGTAGGGAGTTTTCAATGCTTAAGCAAGCTGTGTGTAGGGAGCGGTTATTGACGGCTGCGTCTTTGCCGCGCGTTGAAAGAAATATTCCAATTCCGGAGCCGCAATCCGAGGTAAGCAGGATGGTCACCCTCATTTGCCACGATCTTCGCCTTCCTCTGGCCGCCATCCTGGCCAATGCAGAATTTCTCACCCAGTCAGATATCAGCGAGACAGAAAGGAACGAGTTTTACCAGGAAGTCCGTTGGTCCGTCGAGCGGATGAATGAACTCGTCACTTCGTTGTTTGACTACTCCAGGGATTGTGACACTTTTCGGCCCGCCGTCCGAAACATCGTTGACACAGTTGAGCGTGCAATCCGGATGACTAGAGTGAGACGGGAGTTCCGACGAATTACCATCAAGCATCATCATCAGGGTCTGGCCGTGGGCTGGTTCGATTCCAACAGCCTCGGACGAGTGATCGCCAACCTCCTGTTGAATGCTTGCGAAGCGGTTTCTCCCGACTCGGGGAGGGTCGTGATCACCACGACCGGAAATCGATCCTGCCTGCAAATCGGCGTCTGGGATAACGGCCTCAGCATCCCCCAACGATTCAGGATTCCATTTTTCAACCATTTGTGAGCTACGGAAAGGCCGGAGGCAGCGGACTGGGCCTGGCGATAGCGAAGAAGATTGTCGAGGATCATGGTGGGGGAATCTACCTTGATGGGAGAAGTGAGGCCGGGACTTTATTCAGGATCACGATTCCCTTTGCCATTCCCCCGAGGAGCAATCCCGCACCTGCCTCCAGGTCCAATTCACCCACGGGGATGTCAGGAAGCGTAGTGCGTAATGTTCACACGCCCGGCGATCTGCCTGGCACGGAAATTTCTGCAGATTGATAACAAGCACAAGCGGGTGGGGCCAGTAAATGGAGTCAAACAGATGGCTCCTGGAATTTCCGTAATCGGGAAATTGCGACTAGTTTATCCGGAGGTTCCTATGCGATCTGATCAGGTTTTTGGCGCGATGACAAATGTTCCCAACCGCTAGTTCCTGTCCTAACTTGCCTCCAAGGCAGCCCGCAAGCTCCATAGATCCGGAACCCGTATGCAGGACACAACCAATGACGTACTTGTGCGTTTCAGTCGCTCCAACTTAATCGGATTCCCCTCGCGTGACCACGCAGTCCGAAAACATTTGCCAGCAGGTTGATGATCTCCTCAGTCAGAAGGTCGGAGAAGTACTTCTGGTCCTTTTCCCCGGTCAGGTTGTCGAAAGAAGGTTTGCGCGGATTGAGTCGCAGGATTGGCCCCGGCAGGCTATTCATCCCTGGGAATCTCCAGCCCTACCTTTCCGCAGGCCGTCGATAAATTGCTCGGCCGAGCGAAGGTGGCGGAGGCGGGATGGTGGCAATCAAGTCAGGGTGACGCCAGCGTCTCCTTCGATGCTACGGAGAGCTCGTGAATTTGGGATTTCAGACGCGATTCTCGAGGGTGGCTTTCAATCCGTAACGCGGCCTGAGTGTGACGAGACCCTGGGGTTCGACGGGGTGGTTCGGCAGAATGCGCAGGCGACAGCGCTGCGCCAGACTTACGAGGATCAGAGTTATTTCCATCATGGCGAAAGAGGCGCCGATGCACACGCGCGGTCCGGTCCCGAAAGGCAAGTACGCATAGCGCGATTGGTCGGCTCTGCGTTGGGGGGAGAATCGTTCGGGATCGAAGCGGTCAGGATGATCCCAAAGCTTCGCGTGCCGATGGACCACCCAGGGAACGATAGTGACGGTCTCGCCGCGTGGAATTTTGACGCCGCAGACTTCGTCATCGGCGAGGGCTCCCCGCCACGCCATGATGGGGAACGGTGGATACAGGCGGAGGGACTCCTCGATGATCGTGCGCGTGTAGGGGAGGCGAGGGATGTCTTCGACGGAGGGTGGCCGACCGGCAAGCACTGCGCCCAACTCGGCCTGGAGGTGGGCCTCTACGGCAGGATGCAGCGATAGTAGATACCAGATCCAAGTGAGCGCGACAGCTACGCTCTGGTGTCCGGCCCCGATGACGGTGATGATCTGGGTGTGAATTGCGTCCGCACTGAGGGGACGGCGAAATGCCGGGTCTCGTTCACGCATCAGGCGGCCGAGGAGGTCACCTCTTTCCGTCGTTTTTTCATGGGCCCGCTTTGTTATAAGTCGGTCGATGGATGTGGTCAGATCGCGGAATCTTCGGCGCATCCGGTAACGCTTGTATGCGGCCCAAGGCCGGTCGAGGAGCGGGGCAAAGTCGAGCAGGTCGAAAAGCGGATCTGACTGGGTGCCCTCAAGAGTGCGCTCCATGGCTCTGGCCATGTCGGCGCTATCGGAGGAAAAGATGAGACGCGAGATGATTTCGAGGGTCAGGTTTGACATCTCGGCGGAGACCTCGATGACGGTTTTCGGTCGCAAGCGGCTCCATCGGTCGAGCAGGGGTTGGGTGGCTTCGAGAATGACCGAGGAGTTGTCCGGCAACGAGCGGTAATCGAGGATGGAGGACATGGTCCGGCGCCGGTCGCGCCATTCTTCTCCGGCGGAGAAGACTTCGCCGGACGAGGCAGCGGCGATGCGTTGCTCGATATTGCCCTTGATATAGTTGTCTGCGTTGTCGACGAGAATGCGCCGAATGCCGGCAGGATCGTTGACGATGAAGGTGTGCAGCTTCCAGAGTTTTGTTTCGACGATCCATTGCTGGTAGACGTCGGCGTGGAAGGCGGCGACGACGTTGTCGCTTGCGATGCGGACGTATCGAAGGAAGTGCAAAGGTGTCGCGGGAGGCTTTGGGGCGGCGGGCAATCGGTCAGGTAGTGATTGCATTTGTCTGAGCTAATTTATTTTGCGGCTATGGCCTCCAGCCCGCAATGAAAGTGACGAATACTCTTTGGAGATGTGAACAGCACGGTCGGGGCGGATAAGCGTCAGACCTCGCGCGATGGAACGAAGGTGAACCTCTTCTTGAGCCGCAGAAAGGGCGACTCAAGAAGATGGTAAGAAAGCACGGCAAGGCCAATCGTGAGAGGAAAAGAGAGCAGCGCGGCCACCATGGCGGGAGGGGCGATGCGCAGATGACCGGTGATCCATTCGGCGACGAGATACCAGGCAAAGACATGGAATACATATAGGCCATAGGAGATTTTTCCGAGGTAGATGAAGGGCTTGCACCACGCGGGCGGGGCGGTTCCGAGCAGGGAAAGGAAAAGAAGCACGCAACCCAGGTCGGCCCACAGATATCCAGGCACGGCCGCATAGATGTGGGTCATGTTGCCGGTATCGATCAGGTGGGATACGGGATTGGCCAGAGTAATGGCGACGAGTCCGGCAGCGAACAAAATCAGCCGGACGTAACTCTTCAGTCGGATCGGGCGCTGATGCAGCAACAGGGCGAGCGCGGCTCCGATGGCAAAGAACTGGAACTGGACAAAACTGTTCAGCCAGGCTCCGGGATCAAACGTCGAGCTGCGCGCCCCTAGAATAAGCAGCGTGATGTAGGCGAGGCACCAGAAAAAAACGCTGCATGCTGCGATGGCCTTTCGCCCGCCGCTTTTCACAATAGCCGGCCACACAGTGTAAAACTGCTCCTCGACAGAGATGCTCCACAGGGGCGAGACGAAGCCGGATGGCCAACCGTGAAATATTATGTGCCAATTTCCGACGAGACATATAAAAGCGATCAGAGTCGAGTGAGGGACAGCCGCTTTCGGCAGGATTGCCCCAATGATGAAGGCGAGCAGCAGTACGAAAAAGAACAATGGCCAGATGCGCAGGATGCGCCGCACATAAAAAGACGGGACGTGGACCGTGGATGTCGCCTGCATTTCTCTCAGGAAGAGTTCGGTGAT
The DNA here is from genome assembly GCA_963721995.1 of uncultured Acidobacteriaceae bacterium. Taxonomy (GTDB): domain Bacteria; phylum Acidobacteriota; class Terriglobia; order Terriglobales; family Acidobacteriaceae; genus Silvibacterium. The sequence continues at coordinate 105,303 of CAVRNK010000004.1, forward strand.
GAGAAATGCACTGAGCAGGAAAAAGAGACAAACGCCGCATGCTCCGCTTCTGTGAAACGCGCGCATGCATCTTTCGACAAGGGACATGCTTTGGCCGGAGGGCACCAGGTGAAACTGAATGACCAGAGCGGCGGCGACAAAGCGGAGGATATCGAGTTCAGGCCGGTAATAGAGATTGGACTGGTTACTCTTGCCGCGTTCGACAGAAGCAGCGATTTCCGTATTCATCCTGAGCTCTCTTAGACGAAGTGATTACGAATGCGGCGTGAGTTTAGGATAGCGAAGGAATGTCTCGTTTACGGTGCACGCAGACACCCTGGGCACGACTGTGGACCAGGAAGAGTTTGAGAACATTTGCGCCGGGGTGTCACGCCGGCAACACAGATTCTCAATTGATGAGAACAGGACAAAGCCTACATAGAGCTATTCCGATCGATTTATCACTTCGGCAACTGGCCGAAAAACGTGAGTACTCTATCGGAGCTGCTCCGCGGTAAGAGCGGTTGCGCAGTAGATAGAGATAGAGCGGGGCAGGTCGGATAGAGCGGTTTAAAGGAAGGCGTTGGCGTTTGCGGCGGGTGTGGAACGTTGCGTGCTTATTGGGTTTTCAATAGTCGTTTTCTTGACAACGAGCCACTCAAGTTTATCGATCGTAGGAAAATGCGCGGGACCGTTAACACCTGCCCATGATAGGAAATGATGTCGGTGTAAGACAAGGGCTGTTTGCCACACTCCATCGATTGACCCTCGCAACATCCGCCGCGCCAGCGGCTTAGTTGTGCGCCGGACATGTTCAACCGCTTGGAGGTGCAAGTCCTCCACCCAACCTGATGGAGGTAAGGGTTAGCAATGACGCAAGGGCTACCACCGCGAGGCGGGGTCTGAAGGAAGCGTGGAGCAAATGCGCGAGTCGATGGACAAGAACCGGATACAAGGCGTGAGCGTAGGGCGAGCGGGCAACTTACCGCGAAGCCCATATCCATCAAGTACGCGGAGCGTAGATCCGGCGACTGTGCGCAGAAGGCGATTGAACTTACCCCGGGAGATCTGCTCCGTGTCGCTTCGGCGACTGAGGCTGCCGCGAGGCATCCTGATCGCGGAGCAGAGGTCAGCAGAGGGCATATTAGGCCATGAAGTCGGCAAGGCTAATGAGGCACTCCAAAGCCGAAAGGCGGAGTCAACAGATAGGCTGAGCCGGGAACGGTGGTTGAAGGCCCGAACGAGAGGAGAGGCAAGTAGGACATGAGTCTCAACAACGACATGCGGCAGAACATCCAGAGCAATCTGGACTTCTCTTCCTCGCCAATGGGTGAAGCCCGGAGGGCGGGAAGGGAAGGGTCCGAATCGTTGAGGACGACGAGTGTGCCCGAAAGCCCAGCTGGAACCTATCGAACCATGGAGGAGATCGTTGAACGAGAGAATCTGAAGGAAGCATTACGACGGGTCAAGGCGAATAAAGGTGCTCCGGGTGTTGACGGAATGACGGTCGACCAACTCGGTGACCACCTGAAACAGCACTGGCCAGCTTTTCGGGAACAACTGCTAAACGGAACATACAGACCAGAGCCGGTGAAGCGGGTAGAGATACTGAAGCCGGACGGTGGGGTGCGCAAGCTGGGTATTCCGACGGTGCTGGATCGATTCATCCAGCAAGCGGTCATGCAGGTTCTGCAACAGCGGTGGGACTCGGGGTTTTCCGATCACAGCTACGGTTTTCGAGCGGGGAG
>CAVRNK010000005.1:0-111029 GCA_963721995.1 uncultured Acidobacteriaceae bacterium
GATGAAGTCCATCGCCCACTCCTGGTTTGCACGTATCAACCGCGCCTCCATCAGCTGTTCCCGCACCAGCCGTTTACCCCCTCGCCGTCGCACCGCCAACCCTTGCTCGGCATACAGCCGGTAGACTCGCTTCACGTTTACCGCATGTCCGCGACGCTCCAGCACTGCGTGTAATCTCCGGTAGTCGTAGCGCGGCTTCTGCCTGGCCAGTTTCACCAGCTCTTCGCGCAGCTCCGCGTTCCGATCCGGTCTTGGCGCGTAACGATAGCTGGCTCGATCCACACCCAGCAGCTTGCAGGCCCTGCGTTCGCTCAGATGAAAACCGGCCGAGACGAACGCTATGTCCTCTCTCAGACCGGCAAGCTCCAGCCGTTTTTTCGAATGACTGCCTTCAACGCTTCACGATCAAGACTCAGGTCGGCGACCAACTGCTTCAGCCGGCGATTCTCACCTTCCATCTGCCGTAAACGCTGCGCCTCGCTCACATCCAGCCCGCCATACTTCGACTTCCAGTTGTAAAACGTCGCGTCGCTGATCCCGTGCTCCCGGCACAGATCCGCCGTCTTCACACCGGCCTCGTGCTGCTTCAGAATTCCGATGATCTGCTCTTCCGTGTATCGGCTCTTCTTCATCCCCAGTCCTCTCCTTCACATTTGATCCAAAACCCAAAAACTAGACCGTCGGGAAGTTGAGGGATCGCAACCTGTCGTGGTTCCCTGAAGCGAGAGAGGAAGCCACGGATGGCGAAGCGGGGACACAGCGAAGAGGCAATTCTGACCTTGCCCTCAGAATCCGTATCCCATAACTGGTTGTAGTTCGTAGTCGTCGTGGCTGTGGACAAAGTGGAAATCGGTTTTATCGATTTCCAGCTTTTCCATAGCCTGTTTTGTGCGCTGCGGCTGTCAACTTGCCGTGGCTGCCCTCTGCTGTGACCATTGTGTTTCATACTCGACCGGGCTGAGATAGCCAAGTGTGGAGTGCATGCGTGTTTGGTTATACCAGAGCAGCCAATCGAGGACCTCATCTTTGGCGTGACGAATCGTTTGAAAGTGCCGGCCATGCAGCCGTTCTACCTTCAGCGATGCGAACAGCGTCTCGACGCACGCGTTGTCCCAGCAATTACCTTTGCGGCTCATCGAAGGCTTGATGTCACGCCCGTTGAGTAACTGCTGAAACTCGTAACTGGCATACTGGCTGCCTCGGTCGCTATGGAAGATCTGTCTGGCATTTCGACCTGGGCTGCGGTGCAGCCAGGCCATCTCCAGCGCATCGATGACCAGACGGCTGTGCATTTCCGGTTGCATCGACCAGCCCACGACCCGACGGCTGAACAAGTCCATCACTACAGCCAGAAACAGCCAGCCCTGATGGGTGGGAATATAGGTAATGTCGCCAGCCCATGCCTGGTTAGGCGCCGCCACCGTGAAGTTGCGATGCAGCCGGTTGGGCGCGATCGGCAGAGCATGTCGGCTATCGGTGGTGACGCGGAAACGCCGCCTGCCGCGAGCGCGAATCCCATGCTGCTGCATCAGCTGCTGCACCCGCTGTTTGCCCACGCGAATACCCTGGGCACGCAGTGCGCGCCATATGCGCGGCCAACCATAAGCTCCGCGATGGGCCACATACACAGCGCGAATATGCACCACCAGCGCTTCCGCGCTCAGGTGACGGCGCCCGGCCATTTGCAGGCGACGAACAAAGTGCTCGTGGTAGCCAGCCATACTTACCCCAAGCATCCGGCACTGCACGCGGATCGGCCACACCCGCCGGTGGCGTCGAATCATGGCGTACTTCACTTCTGCCCCTTGGCAAAGTACGCCATAGCTTTTCCCAGGATGTCGCGCTCCATCGTCACCCGCGCCAACTCGGCCCGCAATCGGCTGATCTCCATCTGCTCGGCGGTCACCTTCGACCGGCTGTCGGCACCCTGCAGCCTGCCTTCTCGATGCGCCTTGACCCAGTTGAACAACGTCTGCTCGACAAGGCCCAACGTTCGCGATGCCGCCGCTATGCTCTGGCCCGACTCAACCAGCCGAACCGCCTCCTGTTTGAACTCGAGCGTGTAACGCGCACGCGTCGCCTTCATCATCATTTTCCCCTTCGCTGATTGTCAGCTAAGGGATACGTTTCGCGGGGGCAAGATCATTCTGCGGGTGCTGCGGGAATCAGAGTCAGGCGAAACGGTGGTTGAGGTTTGCCGGAAGCATGGCATCAGCCAGCAGACATTTTACCTATGGAAGAAGAAGTATGCCGGGCTGGGCTTGAGCGAGTTGCGCGAGCTTCGTCAGTTGCGGGAGGAGAACGGGAAGCTGAAGCGGCTGGTGGCCGACCTGAGCCTCGATCGGCATATCCTGCAGGAGATCGTCGCAAAAAAGCTCTGAGGCCTCGGGCGCGGCGCGAGCTGGCGGAGTGGGCCCAGCAGGTCCACCAGCTGAGCCAGCGGCGTGCTGCGGGGCTGATTCCAGTACAACGGGCGACTCTGCGTTATCGGCACCACCGCGATCCGCAGGAAGGTTTGCGGGTACGATTGCGCGAACTCGCGGGCAGTCGGGTTCGCTACGGCTACCGGAGGCTGACGGTGATGCTGAAGCGCGAGGGGTGGGAAGTGAACGCGAAGCGGATCTACCGGCTCTACACCGAAGAAGGTCTGATTGTGCGCACACAGAAGCGCCGCGAGCGGGCCCAGCGACAACGGATTCCATCCGGACAGGCGATACGTCCGAACCAGAAGTGGAGCATGGATTTCGTCGCTCAGCGGCTGGCCGACGGGCGGTGGATTCGTGTCCTGACCGTCGTCGATCAGTTCACCCGCGAGTGCCTGGTGCTCCATGCCGACACTGCGCTGAGCGGAGAGAAGGTGGCGCTGGCGCTCGATGTGGTGGTGGCCGGCCGCGGAGCGCCGCAGTCGATCACCGTCGATAACGGAACGGAGTTCGCCAGCAGGGCGATGGATCTCTGGGCTTACCAGAGCGGAGTGCACCTGGATTTCATCCGGCCAGGACGCCCGGTCGAAAACGGCTACATCGAGAGCTTCAACGGACGACTGCGCGACGAGTGCCTGAACGTGGAGGTCTTCTTCACGCTGGCCGATGCTCGCCGCAAGCTGGCCTTGTGGCACCACGATTACAATCACCACCGTCCGCACTCGGCGCTCGATGATCGCACCCCGGCGGAATTCGCAGCGCTACGCAGCCGTGGAATCGACATAGGTAGGCGATCACTCGCGTTCCCTGTCACACCACCGTGCGTACGGGTCCGTACACGGCGGTTCGGTAGGATTAAGCGCCGGGTGTGCAGCGTAAGTAAGGAAGTCCCAAGCGATCGAAGTAAGCGGCGGGCATGGCATACGAGAGAGCTTCTGTGCGGCTAAGCCGCCAGGGGCCCCATTGATGCCCTGCCGTACGGGCCGCAAGATCATGACTTAGACCGAGCTGCCGCAATCGAGCGTATCGCGTCTTCCCTGTCCGCCATTGTTTACAGGCCGCAGAGCGTATACGACGCCGGATCCACTTATTGAAACGGTCCAGCACGGTCGGGGTTTGGCAGAAGCCGAAGTAGCCTTGCCAACCCTGAAGGTAGCGGCCTAGCTCGCGAACCATGGTCTCGATGCTGATACCACGAGTTCGACGAGTAAGGATTCGGACTCGAGCCTCGAACCGGGACTTTGCTTTGGGCGCGATTCTGCGCTTCGGCTGCCTCCCGTTTGTAAAGCTGAACCCGAGGAACTTCCGCTCCCACGGTCGTGCCACAGCACTTTTCTCCCGGTTCACCTTCAGCTTGAGCTTACCTTCAAGGAGTCTTCTGAGCCCTCCCATCAGGCGTTGGCCTGCTCGACGGCTGCGGACATAGATGTTGCAATCGTCCGCATACCGAGCGAACCGATGCCCTCTTCGCTCCAACTCACGGTCGAGTTGATCGAGAACAAGATTCGATAGTAGCGGCGAAAGAGGACCACCTTGCGGCGTCCCTTCATCCGTCGGTCCTACGAGTCCGTTCTCCAACACACCCGCCTTGAGCCAGCTCCGAATCAGTCGCAGGAGGCGCTTATCGTGCACGCGTTTTGCGATCTGCCCCATCAGTCGGTCGTGGTTAACTCGGTCGAAGAACTTTTCCAGATCGAGGTCGACCACCCAGCGGAACCCCGCAGCCATATGTTGCTGGGCACGCGCCACTGCTTGATGTGCCGAGCGTCCGGGACGGAACCCATAGCTCGATTCAGAGAAGGTGTTATCCCAACTGTTTTGCAGAACCTGCATCACTGCCTGCTGGATCATTCGATCCAACACCGTAGGAACGCCAAGTTTTCGCACCCCTCCGTCCGGCTTCGGGATTTCCACCCGACGTACCGGTTGCGGTTGATAGGTCCCACTCAACAGTTGTTCCCGGATTTCTAACCAGTGCTGCTTCAGGTAGCCCGTAAGGTCATCGACCGTCATTCCATCGCTGCCCGGGCTGCCTCCGTTTCTCTTCACACGCTTGAGTGCCTGCCAGAGGTTTTCCCGCTGGCAGATTCTCTCCATCCACTGCTCATCTGATGCCAGGCTTTCTGCACTGCACTCCGTCACCGATGCTTCGGTCCCTTCAGAGGACTGACTTCGAGCTTCACTCGTCGTCGCTCCCTCGAAGGCCAGCTGTAGCTGGTTATTCTGCCGCTTTGCACCTTTGAGTCGTGCCACGTACTTGCCTCTCCTATCGTTCAGGCCTTCGTCCGATGTACCGGACTACTATGCCCTATGCTGACTTCTGCTGCACGTTCAAGAAGAATCGCTTCTTCTCCAGTCGTGTTCCCACGACATGCAGCAGACCTCCCGTGGTAAGTTCGACCGCCTTCAGCGCACCACCGCCGGATTTACCGACACTCGCCTTGATGGATATGGGCTTTGCTGCTCATTGCCAACTCGCCCGCGAGTGCAGGCCTCCTATCCGATTCTTGTCCATCGGCACACGCCTTTGCTCCACGCTTCCTTCAGACCCCGCCTCGCGACGACGCCCTTGCGCTTCGCTAATCCTTCACCTCCATCAGGTTGGATAAGGGACTTGCACCCTCAAACTGTCGAACATGCACGGCACACATTGACATAGGTAGGCGATCACTCGCTTTCCCTGTCACACCACCGTGCGTACGGGTCCGTACACGGCGGTTCGGTAGGATTAAGCGCCGGGTGTGCAGCGCAAGGAAGGAAGCCCCAAGCGATCGAAGTAAGCGGCTGGCATGGCATAGGAGAGAGCCTGTGTTCGGCTAAGCCGCCACGGTCCCCACTGATGTCCTGCCGTGCGAGCGGCCAGATCATGACTGAGATCTAACTTTCGCAATCGGGCATATCGCGTCTTCCCTGTCCGCCATTGCTTGCAGGCGGCAGAGCGTATACGACGCCTGATCCACTTATTGAAACGGTCCAGCACGGTTGGAGTTTGGCAGAACCCAAAATAGCTCTGCCATCCCTGAAGGTAGCGGCTCACGTCGCGAACCATTTTCTCGAGACTGATGCCTCGGGTTCGACGAGTGAGGGCTCGGATTCTTGACTGGAACCGGAGCACTGCTTTGGGCGCGATTCGGCGCTTTGGCTTTGTTCCGTTCGTAAAGCTGAACCCGAGGAACTTCCGCTCCCACGGTCGTGCCACAGCACTTTTCTCCCGGTTTACCTTCAGCTTGAGCTTACCTTCAAGGAGTCTTGTGAGCCCTCCCATCAGGCGTTCGCCTGCTCGACGGCTGCGGACATAGATGTTGCAATCGTCCGCATACCGAGCGAACCGATGGCCTCTTCGCGCCAACTCACGGTCAAGTTGATCGAGAACAAGATTCGATAGTAAAGGCGAAAGAGGACCACCTTGTGGCGTCCCTTCATCCGTCGGTCCTACGAGTCCGTTCTCCAACACACCCGCCTTGAGCCAGCTCCGAATCAGTCGCAAGAGACGCTTATCGTACACTCGCCTTGCGATCTGACCCATCAGTCGGTCGTGGTTAACTCGGTCAAAGAACTTTTCCAGATCGAGGTCGACCACCCAGCGGTGCCCCGCGGCAATATGTTGCTGGGCACGCGCCACCGCTTGATGCGCCGAGCGTCCGGGACGAAACCCATAGCTCGATTCAGAAAAGGTATTATCCCAACTGCATTGCAGAACCTGCATCACTGCCTGCTGGATCATTCGATCCAGCACCGTAGGAACGCCAAGTTTTCGCACGCCTCCGTCCGGCTTCGGGATTTCCACCCGCCGTACCGGTTGCGGTTGATAGGTCCCACTCAACAGTTGTTCCCGGATTTCTAACCAGTGCTGCTTCAGGTAGCCCGGCAGGTCATCAACCGTCATTCCATCGATGCCCGGACTGCCTCCGTTTCCCTTCACACGCTTGAGCGCCTGCCAGAGGTTTTCTCGCTGGCAGATTCGCTCCATCCACTGCTCATCCGGAGCCAGGCTTTCTGCACTGCACTCCGCCACCGATGCTTCGGTCCCTTCAGAGGACTGACTTCGAGCTTCACTCGTCGTCCCTTCCCCGAAGGCCAGCTTTAGCTGGTTATTCTGCCGCTTTGCACCGTTGAGTCGTGCCACGTACTTGCCTCTCCTATCGTTCAGGCCTTCGTCCGGTCTACTGGACTAATATGCCTTCTGCTGACTTCTGCTGCACGTTCAAGAAGAATCGCTTCTTCTCCAGTCGTGTTTCCACGACATGCAACAGACCTCCCGTGGTAAGTTCGACCGTCTTCAGCGCACCACCGCCGGATTTACCAACACTCGCCTTGATGGATATGGGCTTCGCTGCTCATTGCCAACTCGCCCGCGAGTGCAGGCCTCGTATCCGATTCTTGTCCATCGGCACACGCCTTTGCTCCACGCTTCCTTCAGACCCCGCCTCGCGGCGACGCCCTTGCGCTTCACTAATCCTTCACCTCCATCAGGTTGGATAAGGGACTTGCACCCTCAAACTGTCGAACATGCACGGCACACAATGACGGCGATGAAACCGCCTTGGAAAACGCTTCGCGTTTACCACATTTCCACCGTTACGACTACGGCTGAATCTATGCTTGTCGTTAGCACATGATATGTCCAGTGAAGTTAGCAGGTGAAATGTCCGCTTAGCGGGCGGCGAGGATATGTCCATGCGAGAGAGCGTGGGTACGTATCCGAGGGCCGCAGTGGAGCGGGCGATGAAGGTGCAGGAAGTAATCTTGCGAGCGATGGGGAAGAAGATCAACTGGTGGCAGGCGGCGGAGATCATCGGCATCAGCGAGCGACAGATGCGGCGTTGGCGAGAGCGCTATGAAGAACACGGCTACGACGGACTGATCGACCGGCGGCGCGGCCGGCCAAGCCAAAAGCGTGTGCCACTGGCGCAGGCCGAGCAGGTGCTGGGGCTTTACCGGGAGAAGTACTTTGACCTGAACGTGCGCCATTTTCACGAGAAGCTCGGCGCCGAGCACGGGATCCATCTGAGCTATACCTGGGTAAAGTTGGCCTTGCAGGGAGCGGGATTGGTGGCCAAGGCCCGCAAGCGCGGCATACACCGCAAGCGGCGCGAACGGCGCCCGCTGCCGGGCATGTTGCTGCACATCGACGGCAGCCGCCACCAGTGGTTTCAGGATGAGCGCTGGTATGACCTGATCGTGATTCTGGACGACGCTACCAGTGAAATCTATTACGCCCAGTTGGTGGAAGAAGAATCGACGATTACGGTGATGGCCGCGCTGCGAGAAGTCATCGAGCGCAAGGGGCTGTTCTGCGCCTTGTACTCGGATCGAGGCAGTCATTTCTGGCTGACACCGAAGGCTGGCGGCAAGGTGGACCCGCATCGTTTGACCCAGGTGGGCCGTGCGCTGCGCGATCTGGGCGTGCAGATGATTCCGGCTTACTCGCCTCAGGCGCGGGGCCGCTCGGAACGCAACTTCGGGACCTGGCAGGGACGGCTGCCGCAGGAGCTCCGGTTGCACGGGATCAGCACCCTTGCGGAAGCCAACCGCTTTCTGCGCGAGCACTACGTGGACGAGTTCAACCGCCGCTTCCAGGTGCCTGCGGCGCAGCGCGGCACCGCCTTCACCGCCTGCCCGCGCCGCGACCTCGACTTGATCTTCTCGCTCCAGTTCGAGCGTACGGTCAGTCGCGACAACACCGTCAGCTTCCAGAACCTGGCCTTGCAGATCGACAAGGTAAGCTGGCGCGGCACCCTCGCCGACTGCAACGTCATCGTGCACCAGCATCTGGACGGCACTCTCAGCATGACCCACGGGCCACGCCGCCTCGGACGCTACTCCAGCCAGGGCACACCGATCACGCAGACGGCAATTAAGCAAGCTGTTGAAAAGCCGCTCCGTGGGAAAGTCCAAAAGCCGACTTTTCCACCTCGCTTGGAAATCCCGCAAACGGCGCGGGATTCCCACTTTCCAACAGCTACGACGGCGGCGGCTGGATGAAATATAAACCGGACATTTCACCTGCTAACAAAACCGGACATTTTCATTTGCTACGAACACGGCTGAATCTATGCTCCGGAGGCGGACTTACTCAGGCCTGTTGCTGGAGACCGTCACTTGAGTTACATTAGCTCGAAACTTGCCGGTAATTCCGGCGCCAACCGAACCACGCAGGCCGAAACTTCCAACCTCCTGCGGCTCAGTTTTTCGGGGCGGGTCAATTACGAGAGAACTCCAGCTTTCCCTGGTTGAGTTTTTCGGGGGCAGGTCACTGTACTCAAACTCGTTCAAGTAGCGTTGCAGGTGCTTGGTAGACACACGGTGAAAGCTGCCAATCAGACCGCGCTTCAAGAGCGAGAACGAAGACTCTACGGTGTTGGTGTGAATCCTAGAGCCGGGGATGATCCACTGGATAGAGTGATTGACGGCGCGGTGCTTCTTGCTCAGAGTCTCATTCAGGGCGAAGTCATAGACAACGGATTGATCGGTATAAACGCGATCAACCCAAGGATCAATGTTTTTCGCAACCAAATCACCGATGGTGGCCTTCTTGGTGTTGGGAACGTGGAAGTAGCGAACACGTCCATCGGCTTTGCCCTTCTTGGAACGTTCGCGCATGGCGACAACCATCTCGAATTTTTCAGAGCGGGGTTTCTGGTTGCGAGCACGACCGTGGCGACGTTTTGCTTTTCCGCCGATGTAGGTCTCATCCATCTCCACGACGCCCGACATCGGCTTAGGATTGTGGTCTTCCATAGCTTCGCGGATACGGTGAACCATGTGCCACGCGGTCTGATAGGAACCGATCCCGAGGTGCTGTTGAATCTGTTTTGCGCTCATGCCCTTCTTAGCGTCCATGACGAGACCAACGGCCATGAACCATTTGAGTATCGGCAGATGAGAGTCATGGAAGATGGTGCCACTGGTGGCCGAGAATTGCTGCTTACAGGTCTTCTCTAAGCATTGGTAGAGTTGGGCGCGCTTGTTCTTGGAGGGAGTCTTGCGGGTGATGCGACTGATCTTGTCATTACCGCAAGTAGGGCAACGAACGACGCCATCCGGCCACTTCTGTTTTTCGAGGAAAGCCAAGCATTGTTCGTCGGTGGTGAAATCGCGGCTTATGTCCAGAAGGTTCATCAACTTGCCCTCACTAAAGACAGTATGCGCGAAATACTGTTCTGTGTCAACAGGATAATTGTCCGTAGAAGTTCAAAGGAATCAATGAAGTACAAGAAGATAGGGGGAGGGGGAGGTACGGGCCACCTAGTCGCTAATCCCTGTGCCCTGATCCCTGTGCCCTGATCTCTGGCCCCCTGGATCCCTGCTCCCTGACTCCTGCCTTCACCAGCTCCAGACCCTCCTCCTTGGTCCTAATCCGCCCCTCAAGCTGGGCGTCCTCAGCCAGGGCAAGAAGCTCCTTGAACTGCGGGCCCGGCTTGTAGCCAGCCTCGATCAGATCGCGCCCCGTCACCAGCAGCACCGGGCGGACCTCGGCCTCGGGCACTGCCTCGTACCTCTGCCTGGCGAAGTCATAAAGAGAAAGATCGCCATGGCTGGCAGTCGAGTCCATTCGGTGCAGCGCCAGATGTTCAGGAAACGCCGGAAGCCGGAAGAACCGCTTCAGAGTCGAGTCCTTCATCTTCGCAACGTCGCCGAAACGCATGTGATTCTCGACCAGCGAGACGATCTGCGCAGCTTGATCGTTCGAGAACCGCAGCCTGCGTAAGATGTCCTCGGCGATCCGGACACCAACCTCCACGTGCCCGTTGAACCGTATCCGCCCCGGCCCGGGCGTGAAGGTAGCGGGCTTGCCCACATCGTGCAGCAATGCCCCCCACGCCAGCGTCGACGACACCCCGGCGGGCAGCTGCTCGATCACCATCATCGTGTGCACCCACACGTCGCCCTCAGGATGGAACTCCGGAGGCTGCTCCACCCCATGAAGGCGGTCAATCTCTGGCAGCACCTCACGGAGGAGTCCCGTCCGGTCCAGCAGCTCGAATGCCCGGCGGGCCCTCCCTTCGGTGAGCATCCGCGTCACCTCATCCCGGATTCGCTCCCGGCTGACCACCCCGATCCCGGGGGCCGCCCTCCGGATCGCTGCCTCAGTTCCCGCTTCGATCTCGAAATCGAAACGTGCTGCAAACCGTACCGCCCGCAGCATGCGCAGCTTATCTTCCTCAAATCGCTTCTCTGGATCGCCGATCGCCCTTACCAGCCGCGCTTGGAGGTCAGCACGACCACCGACGTAGTCGAGAACTGCCGCGCCGACATCGCCTTTCTCTCGCCAGATCTGCGAATCCAGCAGCATGCCATTGATCGTGAAGTCACGTCGCTCGACGTCCTCTTCTGCGCTTTCGGAGAACCGCACCGATTCCGGCCTTCGCCCATCTGCATATGACTCGTCACTGCGATAGGTAGCAACCTCGGTTACGATCTCTCGTCCATCGATCGAATCGGCAACCAGGACCACCCCGAAATGCGCCCCCACGGCGAACGTCCGCGGGAACATCGCCAGAACTGTATTGGGACGCGCATCCGTCGCTACATCGAAGTCCGCCGGCTTATGGCCCAGCAGCAGGTCACGCACGCATCCGCCTGCGAAGTATGCCTCGTAACCAGCGGCGCGCAACCTGTCGACGATGCTCTCCGCCACGATCTGTGCCGCTGGTTCAGCCATCAACACCATCCTCTTCACTACTATAGAAGTGTGAGCACTCCCTCAACCGGCCTGATTCTAGGCATCGAAAGCTCCTGCGACGAGACCGCCGCGGCCGTCGTGCGTCGTGGCACTGAGACCCTCTCCAACGTGGTTGCCTCGCAGATTGCCATCCATTCGCCCTACGGTGGAGTTGTGCCGGAGCTTGCCTCCCGCGAGCACCTGCGCAACATCGTGCCTGTCATCCGTGCCGCGCTGAGCGAGGCAAACGTCGCCTTTGCCGACCTGGACGCGATAGCCGTTACCAACGGCCCGGGACTCGCAGGAGCACTCCTCGTGGGCATCAGTTATGCCAAGACTCTCGCCTATGCGCTCGGCAAACCCCTGATCGCGGTCAACCACCTCGAGGGACATATCCACGCCGTCCTCCTCGAGCACGCCCAACGCGCAGCCGAGTCGGAGGTCGACCCGTTGCCCTTGCCCGCTCTCGCTCTCGTCGTCTCTGGCGGACACACCCACCTTTTCCTCGTCCATCGTCAGGCTGACACCTGGACCTATCGCAACGTGGGACACACTGTCGATGACGCCGCCGGCGAAGCCTTCGACAAGGTAGCCAAGCTTCTCGGATTGGGTTACCCGGGGGGCCCCTGGATCGACGCCCTCGCCCCCCACGGCGACCCATCGGCCGTTCCCTTCTCCTTCTCGCAGGTCAAGGCCAAGGCTCACCGCGGGGGACATAGCGGAGCCACCAGTCCAACCGCCGCTCTCTTCTCCTTTAGTGGGATCAAGACTGCAGTCCTTCGTTATACCCAGATTCACGAGATGGCCTCAGGTATCGATGCTCGGCGGACAGCATTGGCCACCAATCTCACTATCGACGGCGCTCTCGCCTTGTGCGATCAACAGACTCTAAACCTTATTGCCTCCTTCCAGCGCTCTGTGGTTGACGACCTTCGACGCAAGACCTTCCGTGCCGCGGAAGCACTCGGAGCGGCCAGTCTGCTTATTTCGGGGGGAGTTGCAGCCAATCGCGAATTGCGTGTTCGCTTTACAGCAGAAGCCGCTGGCTGCGGATTGCCCATTGCGTTTCCCCGGCCAGCTCTCGCCACAGACAACGCTGCCATGATCGCTGCTGCGGCATGGCCCAGATTTCTCGCCGACCACTTCGCTCAGCCAACGCTCAGCGCCGACCCATCGCTGTTATTGGGAAAGGGCAGCGAGCAACCGACTAAACCGCTATAATCCTGATGCAGCCATGGAGAACCCCAATCCAATCCTGGATGGACGTACGGTGCTGGAGATTCAGGACATTATGTCCATCCTGCCGCATCGCTACCCGTTTTTGCTAATCGATCGCCTGATGGAATTCGAGCGCAAGAAGCGCATTGTTGCTATTAAGAACGTCACCATCAATGAACCCTTCTTCGCAGGTCACTTCCCTGATTTCCCTATCATGCCGGGCGTGCTCATCGTCGAGTCGATTGCTCAGGCGGGCGGCGCACTGTTGCTTACTGAAATCCCGGACCGCGACAGTAAACTGATGGTCTTCACTGGCATCGAGCGGGCGAAATTCCGCCGTCCTGTTGTTCCGGGAGACCAACTCCGCATCGAGATCGAGGTCCTCAACTGGAAGCCCCGCGCCGTCCGGATGCAGGGCCGATGCACGGTTGATGGCAAGCTTGCTTGCGAGGCCATCGTAATGTGTCAACTCGTTCCTCGCCAGAAGGACGTCGCGGCAGAACCGACCCCCGCCGCAGAAGAGCGGATGCTGGAAGCGGTGAGTCACGAGTGAGGATACATCCGACAGCGATTGTCGCGTCGACAGCCGTTATCCCAGAATCCTGCATTATCGGCCCTTATTCCACTATCGGCCCGAACGTTGTCTTGGGAGAGGATTGCGAGCTCGTCTCGCATGTTGTACTTGATGGCCGCCTAACTACTGGTTCCCGTAATCGCTTCTTCTCATTCGCTTGCGTCGGCGTAGCCCCTCAGGACCTCAAGTACAAAGGCGAACCAACTGGCGCAACGCTAGGTGACGACAACACCGTTCGCGAGTGCGTGACAATCTCACGCGGAACCACTGGCGGCGGAGGCACAACCCGGGTCGGCAGCAACTGCCTCATCATGGCATACGCCCACATCGGACACGACAGTATTATCGGCGACTCCTGCATCCTCGCCAACGCCGCCACTCTAGCGGGCCACGTGGTCGTCGAGGACTTCGCCACCGTCGGCGCTCTGAATCAGGTACATCAGTTTTGCCGAATTGGCAGATACGCCTACACTGGTGGAGGAACGACGGTAACCCAGGATGTCATGCCTTTCTCACTTACGTCCGCCCAGCGCGAAACGCATGCATACGGGCTGAATAAGGTGGGGCTCGAACGTCGCGGATTCGATAGTGATCGGCTGCGAGCAATCCACCGGGCTTATCGCATTCTGCTCACCTCTAAAATGAATACCTCTCAGGCCCTTGAAAAGATCAAACAAGAGGGCCTCGATACACCCGATGTCGCTTATCTGGTTGATTTTATCAAGACCTCCGAGCGCGGAATTCTGAAGTAACCGGAAAACAATGACCCTCGGTACAAATAAGCTCGGCCTGATCGCCGGTAACGGCCGTTTTCCTTTCCTTCTCCTCGATGCCGCACGCGCTCACGGCACCGACGTTGTTGTCGCGGCAATCAAGGAAGAGACCGATCCGGAGATCGTTCGACGCGCCGCGGCTGACCCTGGCGTTCGCGTCCACTGGCTATCTCTGGGAGAACTCTCGCGCTTAATCGAAACATTCCGGGAGGAAGGCGTCACGCGAGCCGTAATGGCAGGCCAGGTGAAGCACAAGCAGATCTTCGCTAGCATCCGCCCCGATTGGCGGTTGGCGAAACTCCTCTTGTCACTGCGGAGCCGCAATACGGACATGTTGTTAGGAGCCGTTGCCAAAGTTCTTGCCGATGAAGGCATCGAGCTCATCTCTTCAACGACCTACCTCGAACCGCTGCTCGCACCCGCGGGCGTTCTTACCAACCGATCCCCCAATCAGCAGGAGCAGTTGGATATCTTTTACGGACGCGACTTAGGGCGAGCTGTCGCCGGCCACGACATTGGCCAGACCGTGATCGTCGCGAGCCAAGCCTGCGTGGCTATCGAAGCGATGGAGGGAACGGATGCGGCAATCCAGCGTGCTGGTGCCCTTATGAGGACTCTCGGAGATGAAGTCTCCACCCTCGACCGCAGCCTGACTGTCGTCAAACTCGCCAAGCCTAAACAGGACATGCGTTTTGACGTCCCTGTGATTGGGGTCCAAACCATTAGGGTGATGCACGAAGCGCACGCCACTTGCCTGGCGGTGGAAGCTCAAAAAACTCTCATTTTTGATCTCGACAAAGTTCTTACCCAGGCGAACGAGGCGGGAATTGCGATAGTTGCGCTTGAAAATTAATAATGAGTGTGGAATTCACGTCTGGAGATCACAATGTCGAAAATCCTGCTCACCTCTGCCGCCCTTGTACTCCTGGTCGCAGGAGTTCTTGCAGTTCGAAGCTTCGCTGCGTCTGACGTCGTCCCACAGGCCGGTCAGATGGCCCCCTCCTTTACGCTACCGTCGCAAGAAGGCGCGCCCATCAGCCTGGATAGCTATAAGGGTAAGTGGGTCGTGCTCTATTTCTATCCCAAGGACATGACAAGCGGATGCACTCGTGAGGCCCACGAGTTCCAGAATGACCTGGAGAAATATAAAGCGGCCAATGCGGTGATCCTCGGGGTTAGCGTTGACTCTGTGGACAGCCACAAGCAGTTCTGCACAAAGGACAGTCTCACATTTACGTTGCTTAGCGATGCCGACAAAAAGGTTGTAATCGATTACGGATCTTTAGGTGATTATATGGGAATCAAAATTGCCAAACGCAATACCTTCCTGATCGACCCAACCGGCAAAATCGCGAAGGTGTGGACTGGTGTCGATCCAGCACACGCGAGCGACGAAGTCCTTACGGCTCTTGGCAGCCTCGAAAAGCAATAAACCCGAAAGAGGTCGATTAAGCTTCGCGGCGGCAGTTTACTTGCCGCCACACTTCGACTTCTTGTTATGCACAGAAAAGCCCGGTCAGACCGGGCTGTTTCGCTTTTCAACTGAACCTCGGTTACTTCTTTTTGCCGGACTTCTTTGTCTTTTTGGCAGTCTTGGCGGACGCCTTTGCGGTTGCTTTCTTTGCGACGACTTTCTTCGCTGGAGCCTTCTTTGCCAACGCCTTTTTTAGCGTCTTTGTGGCCACCTTCTTGGCCGGACCCTTTTTCGTCGCGGTCTTCTTCGCACCTTTTTTAGCAGGCACCTTTTTCGCTGCTGGCTTCTTGGCTGCCTTCTTCGCGGCAGCCTTTTTCGCTGGACCCTTCTTTGCAACCGCCTTTTTGGCAGCTGCTTTCTTGACAGCCGTTTTCTTCACAGGTGCCTTTTTTTTCGCGACCTTCTTTGTGGGCGCCGGCGAGGTGAGTTCTCCCGAAACCGTCGCCTCCGGTTCCTCCGGTTTAAGTTCGTCTTCATCGTCTTCGATGTCGTCGTCGTCGGAGGAGAGGGAGATCGAAACCTCTTCCTCTTCTTCTCCGAAACCGTCTTCCACCTCTTCGGGGTACTCGTCCGTTTCGGGATCGAAATCACCATCGGCGTGCGCGTAGAGTTTGCGATCTTCCTGCATCGATGTTTGCCTCCGGGCTGGGGTCCAGTCTATTTGCCACGTGCGAAACTCGATTCGCGTGGCCCACGCCGCGAATTATAGCAACAGCATGCAACGGCTTGCGAAGGAACGCAAGCGCTTCTTGCCGCAGTCTCAGATTTCTGTCACTTTTAGCACCCTGAGTGCGAAATGGCCACACGAACGTAGCCATGCTTCTCGGTTCAAGAACTCGACTCCGTATGCTTACCGAGGCGCCGAATCTGAAAAGCCCATCCACCGAAAGAAGTCTTCAATCTACCTATGGGATCTCGATTCAGCCACCGTCCGCTTCCCAGCCTCCCCGCCGCCTTGGCTTCTTGACACCTGAGTCGAGGATTTCTTTGAAGATTGACGCTGGGAGGAACTTCGCGTTGCTTGTGCACCCTTCCCTCGGGCCTTTCGCGATCCAGTTGGGATTCGCGCCGGCTCGGTAACGTATAAGGCACGACCCTTAGGAATCGCTGTACCGGTCAGGTGATTCCACCGCTTTAGCTGGTCGACCGTTACACCAAACCTGTCGGCCACCGTTACCAGGGTATCGCCCTTCCGCGATCGATACATTGCTGTGCGTGCGAGCGATGGGGTCGACGCGGGCGCCACAGGGATTACCAACGCGTCTACGCCGCTTAGGTCGGTGGAAGAGCTCAACTGGTTTACAAACGCGATTTCAGAAGCCGGGACATGGTACGCGTGGGCGACGTCATCCATTGTCTCCCCTGCGGTTAAGGTATGAAATCGCCAGTAGCGTCGTTTGTCTTCGGGAATCTCGGCAATGCGCTTTTCAAACAGATCCCGGGTACCGACGGGCAAGTGCAGATCGAAGGCCTCATCAGGGGGAGTTACGCCACGCAACAGACTCGGGTTGAGGGCGACGATCTCCTGGACAGGAGCGCCGGTGACGTCGGCCACCAGATGCAGGTCGACGGAGTAGTTGGTCCGGACAGTGTCCGTCACGAGCGGAGGATCGGGAGTGAGGTCGTCGAGACCGTATTGCTTGGGATTCTTAGCCAAAATGGTTACCGCGAGAATGATCGGCACATAATTCTTCGTCTCAGTGGGCAGGTTGTTCCGTCGATAAAGTTCCCAAAAATCGGCATAGCCGGTCCGCTGAACGGCGCGTTGCACATTGCCGGCTCCCCAATCGTATGCTGCCATCGCCAGATACCAGTCCCCAAGCTGGTCGTAGGCCTTCTTCATTTCGCGCGCATAGGCGTGTGTTGCCTTCTCCGGG
This sequence comes from uncultured Acidobacteriaceae bacterium, assembly GCA_963721995.1. GTDB lineage: Bacteria > Acidobacteriota > Terriglobia > Terriglobales > Acidobacteriaceae > Silvibacterium. Next base: position 17,005 of record CAVRNK010000005.1, read on the forward strand.
TCAAGACGCTCGTCGTACCAGCCGTTGCGTTCCAGCCCATAGACACCATACGGCATAAACTGCCACATCCCCCCCGCACCCGATTTGGGATTGATCGCCTGGGGGCGAAATCCGGACTCGGCGACCGCCTGATAGATCAGATCTTGAGGTACCCCTTCTTCCTTTAGCACCCGCTCGATCATGTCCTTGTATCGGCCGGCACGGTTCAGCGATGCGACAATGGTCGCCCTCCCAGTGCGGCTCGTCAGGAAAAAGTTGATAAAACTTGCGACGTAGTCATTCATCACCAATGGAAGGTCAGACTGGGTGGTTTTCAGCGACGCTTCCGCCTCGGCGCGGATCGTCGGATCGACGGTAAAGGTCGCGCTGTTCGCCACATCGACCGGGGTTGGCTCGGCAGGAGCAGCCAGCCCGGTGCCTTGCTTCAGGGCATCCAATTCCAACGTATTGACTGCATCTACTACGCGGTCGAATTCGTCTTTCAGTTCCGCATCGTTGTTCAGGTCCACGCCGCTCAACAACATGAGATCGACAGCGTAGTCAAAGTTTGACTTGGCGGCGGCCAGATGGCCATCTCGATAGTTTGCCAAGCCATTCTGATACGCGTTTTCGACATTCTGGATCAGTTGCTGATCGCGCTGATGCGGTGTCGACTGCGACTGATTCTGCGCCATTGCACGGGTTGAGAACGCTGGTTCGAGAGAGCTCACTACGATCAGCAGAGCGGAGGCGTACGCGGCAAGAAATCGTTGAACGGCCATCGGTAACAGACGTCTGAGGAAGAACGGAGAAGCTGGATAACCGCACATTCACCCCGGCGCTCCGCCTTGGGATCGAAATTCAGCGGCTCACCCGAACGCATCTCGAGCAGCCTCGTACAGCCCTATTGTATGGTCCCGGGTTACCGGGTTTCCGATGTTAAACTCAGATGTTGGGAAGTTTCTTCCACGCGTAGCATCGTAAGTAACCCCCACCTCTTTCTCTTCATGGACATCAAGCACATCCGCAATTTCGCGATCATCGCGCACATTGATCACGGCAAATCCACGCTCTCCGACCGACTGCTCGAGCTAACGGGCTCCCTCAGCGCCCGGGAGATGCAGGCACAGGTCCTCGACGCGATGGACCTCGAACGCGAACGCGGCATTACGATCAAGGCTCACTCGGTCCGTATGGTGTACCCGGCACACGACGGGGAGACCTACCAGTTGAATCTGATCGACACCCCCGGTCATGTCGACTTCTCGTATGAGGTGTCACGCTCGCTGGCGTCGTGCGAGGGTGCGTTACTGGTAGTCGATGCCTCGCAGGGCGTAGAGGCGCAGACGCTGGCGAATGCTTATCTGGCCATCAACAATGGGCTCGAGGTCATACCGGTCATCAACAAGATCGACCTGCCCAGCGCCGACATTCCTCGGACGCAGGAGATGATCGAGCAGGCGGTGGGTATCGACGCTACGGATGCCATTCCGGTGAGCGCTAAGACCGGCCAGGGTGTGCCGGATATTCTCGAGGCCATCGTCAACCGGCTGCCTCCGCCCGCGGGGCACCCGGACGACCCGCTGCAAGCTCTCATCTTCGACTCGTGGTTCGACTCTTACCGGGGTGTGATCGTGCTGGCCCGCATCATCCATGGGCGGATGCGTAAGGGCATGAAGATCCGCCTGATGGCGAACGGGAAGACCTTCGATGTCGAGTCCATGGGCGTACTCACACCGAAACCAGTGGAGATCGAGGAGCTGACGGCTGGTGAAGTCGGCTTCTTTGTGGCGAACATCAAGAATGTAGCGGACACCAAGATCGGCGATACGGTGACGGATGACGAGAGGCCTGCGGCTGCGGCGCTGCCTGGTTTCCAGGACATCAAGTCGATGGTCTTCGCCGGGCTATACACCGTCGACTCACACGAGCACACGTTGCTTCGGGATGCGCTTGAAAAGCTGCGGCTGAACGATTCCTCCTTCTTCTTCGAACCGGAGAGTTCGGTGGCGCTTGGATTCGGCTTCCGGTGCGGTTTCCTTGGCCTGCTGCACATGGAGATCATCCAGGAGCGGCTGGAGCGGGAGTATGAGCTGGACCTGATCACTACCGCCCCGGGGGTACGGTACAAGATCACCCTCAGCGACGGCAGCATGATCGAGGTGGATAATCCCTCGCGCTGGCCCGACCCTACCCTGATTGAGAAGGTAGAGGAGCCGATCATCACGGCGACGATCCTGACTAACGAGGAGTATGTCGGCGGCATCCTCAAGCTGGTCGAGGAGAAGCGGGGGCGGCAGAAGAACTTCGAGTATGTCACTCCCACCCGGGTAATGATCACCTATGAGCTTCCGCTCAACGAGATCGTGCTGGACTTCTACGACCGGCTCAAGTCGGTCTCGCGGGGTTACGCCTCGCTCGACTATCACCTCTCGGGGACCTGGGCGTCCCCGATGGTGAAGCTGGACATCCTGGTCTCGGGCGAGCCGGTCGACGCACTCTCGATCATCGTGCACCGCGACTTCGCCTACGAGCGCGGACGAGCGCTGGTCTCGAAGATGCGGGAGCTGATTCCCCGGCAGATGTTCGAGGTGGCGATCCAGGCGGCGATCGGGTCGAAGATCGTGGCCCGCGAAACCGTCACCGCGATCCGCAAGAACGTCATCGCCAAGTGCTACGGCGGCGATATTTCACGTAAACGCAAGTTGCTCGAGAAGCAGAAAGAGGGCAAGAAGCGGATGAAGCGCATCGGCAAGGTGGATATTCCCCAAGAGGCGTTTCTGGCGGTGCTCAAGATCGGTGAGGACAGTTCGCGCTAGGCGATTTCCCGTTTTGGGAATGCCCGGGGCCCCCACCCCCTCCCCCCTTCTTTCGGGGGTTTCTGTAACCGTTTCATAAGAATAGACTTGCGGTTCAGCGTCTGTAACCGTTTGATTCCATGGGAACTGGCCGTAACCGATTGTTTCGGCATGAGTTACCGGAGCAAAATGGGCGTCTGCCTGTAACCGTTTCATTCCATTGGGGAAAGCTGTAACCGTTTGTTGTGATTAGAGTTAATGCCTGCAACCTCTCGTCGGAAGAATTTCGGTGCAGACACAGCCCTACGCCATTTCGGGTCGATTGTATGCGGGGTAATGGGGCAATGGAAAAGGCCGCCGGAGAGGGGCTTTGGTCTCTATTTCCATTTTACCGAGTGGGGAGAAATCATCGGCCAAGTCTTTGGCATACCGGTTTGGAACGAGTTAGGGTGCGCCGCCATGCCGGTGGTGAAAAATCGACAACACCCAACGATTGGCTCAAAGAGCGTACACCGGCAGACCAGAAAATTCATAACGTACTGCTTGACCCCAATATAAGACTGATTTAGTCTCCCTTTATATTGGACGGTTTCGGTCGTAGTTTTGTCCAGCCCTTGCGGCACTGGGAGGAACTTGTTCGATTTCTTGGGGCTTCTGTTCCCCGGAGGCGCAAGTTTTGTACGCGAAATGGAAAAGGCTAGGCGGGCATCCGTCTGTCCGGGCTGGCGTGCTGCTGATCCTGTGTGGGATGGCTGCCGCGCGCGCCGAAGCTCAACAAGAACCTCCTTATTTCGTGACCTATTCGTCGGTCATGGAGGAGCCGGGCAATCTCGAGATTGAAAACCAGAACGTGACCGCGGCGGGAGCGGAGCGTTCATGAATCTCTTCGTTCCCGACAATGCAACGCGCGTGGCGAGCTTCGACACGTATATGCCGGCGTCGGCGAATCATCCCAATGCCAGCGAGGCCTTGCGCCATGCGGCGGTAGCCGGGAGCCTGCAGTATGCGGACCTTGGGCTGTGGAATGTGTATCTCAACCCGGACATACCGAATCCGCAGGCGAACCTGAAGAGCTTTGTGTGCGGTTCGGGCAAGGACTGTTCGGTAGATCAGGGGCTCGCGTCGACGATTGCGCAGTTCAAGACGCCGGTGTTGAGGGATCTCGAAGATTCGGCACCGTACTTCCACAACGGCAGTGCGCCGAAGTTCAATGACGTGGTGAATCACTACATCGCGATGTCGCAACTGGCACGATCAGTGCGATGCGGAATGCTCCACCGGAGTTTGCGAATATGTCACTGAGCCAGGACGATATAGCAGCGCTGGTGGCGTTTCTGCAGTCGCTGACCGAGGACTACGACGATACCTAGTCGATGAGCGTCGGTGCTTCAAATCAGGGAGTATGATGACCGCTCTCACGCTGCAGTCATCGCTGAAGGTTAGCGCGCCACCGGGAGGCTGGCTGGCTGCTGCAATCGGAATTCGAGCAACGATTCGCTGGGAATGGACACCTGCTGTCCTTTTCCAGCAGCCGAGAGGGCGGTTCCTCCTGCGGCTCCTGCAGCAACACCAATCGCGGCTCCTGTGCCACCTCCTGCTAATCCACCGATGAGCGCCCCCAGTCCGGCGCCACCAAGGATCTTTCCCGCGGTTTTCTTTCCCTTGCCCTGCGACTGCACTGTGTAGTCAGTGGTCAAGAGGGGGTAGGCCGTGCCGTTGATGACGATGTCAGTCAGTTCCAGGGTAAGGTCCGCACCGCCTGACATCCTGCCCGCCGATTGAGCGGTTACAAGCTGGCCGTAGACGACAGTGCCTCGAGGCGCAACCACCCAGTTGTCCATTTGCAGGTTGGTTTCCAGCGTGGCGGTAAAGCGAAATCCGGCTTTCTGCTTGCTCGAGTCGATCGAATCGACCATGCGGACCAGAATTCGCGTGCCGGCAGGAATGTATACACGCTTTCCGGACTGCGCTGCCGCCGTATGTGTGGATGCCAGAGTTGCCGCTGAAGCCAGCGAGACCAATAAGACCGTTGCCCGAAGGATCATGTTCCGCATGTTGTCTCTTCTCGCTTTCCTGAAGTCTTTTACGAACCCTGTCCGACAATTGGCAGGGACGACGCGATCTGAAGATCGATGATCATCAGCAGCTGTTCTTCGATCTGAAGGAACCGAGCAGCTTCTATCGATCCGAGGGCGGTCTTGATGCGGCCGTAGTATTTCGCTACGAGCTCGGCACGCTGCTTGCGGTAGTCGAATGCCTTCTGAACCAGCTCGTCGGCTTTGGCGTCTGTCATCTGGTCGTAGTTGCTGGCGTAGTCCTGAATGTTGGCGACTCTCTGGTCGTTCAGTTTGGTCAGTTCGGCATCGTACTCGCTGTAGATGGGCCAGAATTTCGCAGCCTGATCCGCATCCAGCTGCATTACCGCACCCATGACCTCATCCTTCTGATGGCGAACATCACTGCGCAGGAGCTCGATGTACTCCTGAACATTTCTCCGCTGCGTATCTGTCGGTACAGATGGCGCTGCTTGTGTTCCCGTGCCTGGTGACTGCGCGCTCTGCTGCGCTGGAGACGACGCGCAAAAGGCAAGTACCAAGAGAAGTGGGAGGGACAACTTCGTCCATTTCTGCATGTGAATCTCTTCGCGGGATATTTGTATCGGGCTGTGCCAGTCATTGCAACCGCGAATTGTAGAGGGCGTAGCTTTGAATGTGCCAGCTCACGGGCCTGACAAGCGAAAGTGCTGGGGTATACTCACTGGCGCGATATTTTCCGGCTGGTTACAGGAGGCTAAATGAAACCGCTTTCACGCCGTGATGTGTTGAAGACCGGCTTGCTGGCGCCGGTTGCAGTAGCGGCGGCCAATGGGATGGGGCCGTTCGGGGTTGCCCTCAACGCGTCCGGGGAGAATCCCGCGGCGCTCCCCGAGAGCATCGCGAGCCAGTCTTCAGGATCGGCTGTCGATGCTGTGGGACGGGAACGGCTGCTGCTTGATTTCGGCTGGCGTTTTCATTTTGGAAACGCTGATGATCCGGCGAAAGATTTTGGATTCGGGAGCGGGAGGGCGGGAAACTTTCAGAAGACGGGAAATTTCATGCCTGCCGGCAGCTTCCCCTTCGACGACGGCGACTGGCGCAGCCTGGATCTGCCGCATGATTGGGCCATCGAGCTGCCTTTCCAGAATGACCCGGCGCTGCAGAGCAAGGGATTCTACCCGCTGGGGCGGACGTACCCGGCGACGAGCATCGGCTGGTACAGGCGGGTCTTCGATCTTCCCGCTACAAGCGTGGGCAAGCGCATCACGATTGAGTTCGATGGCGCGTACCGGGAAACGATGGTTGTCCTGAACAACTTCTACATCGGCCGGCACAGCGGCGGGTACGATCCATTCAGTTTCGACGTGACGGACTTTGCGAATCCCGGCGGGAGGAATGTGCTGCTGGTGCGCGTGGACGCCACGTCGAGCGATGGCTGGTTTTATGAGGGGGCGGGGATTTATCGGCACGTGTGGCTGGTGACGACGCATCCGGTGCACGTGAAGAAATGGGGCACCTTTGTGCGCTCCGAGGTAGCGGCCGACACGGCGAAGCTTTCTATCCGGACGGAAGTGAGTAATGACGGCAAGAGTGCGGAGAATGCCCGAGTTGTCTCGACGGTGCTCGATCCTTCGGGCAAGGCAGTTGGGAAGGCGGCGACGACGGCGGCTTCGGTTCCGAGTGAAGGCGAGCAGACGTATGAACAGACGCTTGCGGTCACACAGCCGCTTCTGTGGTCGCTCGAAGAGAGGAATCTGTACAAGCTGGTAACGGAGATTGAGGTGGGCGGTGCGGTGGTGGATCGCTACGAGACGCGATTCGGCATTCGCACGATCAAGTTCGACGCGGCCGAAGGGTTCTTCCTCAATGGCAAGTCGGTGAAGCTGAAAGGGACTTGCAATCACCAGGACCATGCAGGGATCGGCGCGGCTCTGCCGGACGCGGTGCAGTATTACCGCATCGGCAAGCTGCAGGAGATGGGCTGCAATTCGATCCGCACATCGCATAACCCGCCGACTCCAGAGCTGCTCGACGCGTGCGATGATCTGGGGATGCTGGTCTTTGATGAGACACGCATGATGTCGTCGAATCCCGAGGGCCTGAGCCAGTTTGCGGACCTGGTGCGGCGGGACCGCAACCGGCCGAGTGTCTTCATGTGGTCGATGGGGAATGAAGAGGGGCAGGCAAATTCAGAGCGCGGAGTGCTGATCCTGGGTGCGATGAAGTCGCTGGCGACGGAGCAGGATGGCTCGCGGCCGGTGTCGATTGCTCCCACGGGTGCGATTGGGACGGGCGGCCTCGCGCTGTGCGACGTAATGGGCTACAACTATATGGATCCGCAGGCGGAGGCCTATCACAAGGCGCATCCCGACAAGCCAATGATGGGTACGGAAACCGTGAGCGCGGTGGGAACGCGCGGGATCTATGTCACCGATGCGAAGAAAGGCCATGTGGGCTCGTACGACCCTTACACGACAACGGGGCGGGCTTCGGCGGAAGGCTGGTGGAGCTTCTGCAATTCGCGGCCGTGGATGTCCGGCGGGTTTGTGTGGACGGGCTTCGACTATCGCGGTGAGCCGTCGCCGAATGGGTGGCCGAATATCAGCTCGCAGTACGGGATTATCGATACCTGCGGCTTTCCGAAGGACTCGTTCTTTTATTACCAATCGTGGTGGACCTCAAAACCAGTTCTGCACCTCTTCCCGCATTGGAACTGGCCAGGCCTGGAGGGCAAAGAGATCGCGGTCTGGGTCTATTCGAACCTTGATAAGGTGGAGCTGTTTCTGAACGGGCAGAGCCTGGGCGCGAAGGACGTTAAGAAGGATTCTCACGTGGCGTGGGTGGTGAAGTATGCTCCGGGGTCGATCGAGGCGCGGGGATTCAAGGATGGCAAGCAGGTGATGGCGACGAAGCGCGAGACCACCGGAGCTGCGGCGAAGCTGGTATTGACGGCGGATCGCAGCGAGGTTTCCGCCGATGGGGAAGATGTGGCGATGTTTGCCGTAGAGGTTCGGGATGCGCAGGGGCGCGTAGTGCCGATCACCGACAACGAGGTGACGTTCAAGGTGACGGGCGCGGGGAAACTGATCGGAGTGGGCAATGGCGATCCTACCGACCAGCAATCGGATAAAGGGACGACGAGGAGGGCGTTCTCGGGCTACTGCATGGGCGTTGTGCAGGCAACGAAAAGTTCAGGAACAGTTACAGTTGAGGTAACTTCTCCTGGACTTGTAACTGCCACTGCTACTATTTCCGCGAAACCTGCGGAACTTAGGCCGCAGGTGGCAGTGTGGGAGCGCGAGGTTCCGAAGGGCGCAGGGATCACCGGGCTATGGAGACCAGTACCTGCAGTCGGCCAGGGCTCGGATCTGCCCGTATTCGTGACAGGTGGCAGCACGATGGTTTTCACCCTGCGGCAGGATGGAAGTAACCTCACCGGCACTGTCGAGGGCACCGGCGGCGGGTTCTTTGGGGGAACCGATGCGCCGATTCCGATAAGGGAGGGCAAGATCGACGGCACGAGCGTGTCGTTCAAGGCGGGAAACAATACGTTTTCGGGATTGGTGAAGGGCGACCAGATCGAGCTCGAGCGGACAATTCCTATTCCGTTCAGAATGCCACTTGAACCTTCTGAGAGCCCGGGCAGTCCGGCGGTTGGGCCGCCACCGGATGGATCGGATCCCTCGATCAATCCTGAGCGGTTTCGGCGGCGAGGGGGTACCAAGGTGGTGCTGCAACGGGTACAACGATAGGCGAGTGGCGGGACCCCCATGAGTGACGACGCAACAGACCGTCATCAGGTTGTAACGTTTTTTGTGGAAAGCACTTTTTTTCGATTTTGCAAAGTTACGGCGGTGGGATGCCGTGGGCTTGAAGCGGGGTGGAGGATTAGTCTTTGTAAATCAAGACGATAGAGAGATGCCATTGGTTAGCATGACTCAATGCTGTATCTGCGCATTGGAATTCCGGCGGCGGGCTGCCAGTATTCCACATTTTTTTCCACAGCTCGGGGCAGGGTTCTTGCCTGAGATACGGCCCGGCATGGGGGGCAAAATACGAGGGCTCCGAGGCTCGGAGCCCTTTCGGTAAAGTTCCTATTACGTCGCGAGGACGCTACTGATGGGGGGAGGAGGAGGCAGGCGGATGGGGCGCGCTGGAGTGCGTCGGAGCCGGAGTGGGCGCTGACGGAACGGAGGTTGGAGCAGGGATTCCGGACTTCGCATTGTAGGCCTGAATCACGGCAGCGGTGATATCGGTGCTCTTGTTTGCCCAGAGGACGATGGGGGCCTGCTGCTGGCTGGCTGCGGCATCGAGCACCACGGTGTAGCCGTTCTGCTCGGCGTAGGACTGGAGGGTGCCGTAAACCTTCTCGGCAAGCTGCGCGTAGGTCTGCTGCATTTCCTGCTGGAAGTCGTTGGAGGCGTCTTCGCCGGTGCGCTGGTATTCCTTTTCCTCGTCGTCGATGGACTTAAGGCGGGCCTGGCGCTCGGCATCGCTCAGCTTGTCTCCGGAAGCCTGGAGCTGCTTTTTGTCACTGTCGATCTTGTCCTGCAGGGACTTGAGCTGGGTGCGCTTGGGGTCGAACTTCTTCTGCAGTTCGCTGAAATTGCGCTGTCCTTCGTTGGTCTGGGCGACTGCGCCCTGGAAATTGATGACGGCAATCTTGGTGACACCCGCGGAGGCCGCGCCGGATGCGCCGGCGGCGGCACTCTGGGCAACGGCACTCGCGCCCAGCCCGGACGCGAGCAGGCAAACGAGTGGCAACGAACCTAACTTGAGACGCTTCATGGAAATCAACATTCCTCCGGTTTGAGTGAGATCGCCCGCACTTGCGGAAGCGAACCTTCGCTTCCTGATCTACCTGCTGCGCTGTTCGTTGAGGCAGATTCCAGGCCGGAGCGGCGTGGAATGCAAAGACGAGACACGATCAGAAGACATATTCAGGAACTGACCCAGATTATATAGGTTCGAAGCCCCGGACCGTCAAACAACTACATCAAAATACGCCGCACGAATCAGCAGGCGGGCGGGAACTGGCCGGCTTCCCGCCGCTGGCTGGTTAGACGCAGGCCGCCGTCAGAAGGTAGTGCTGACGGTGAGCCGGAAAGTCTTGCGCGGCTCGCGAAGCTGAAGCTGCGATCCGTATGCCTGCTGCGCCTGCGCGTAGCTGTAATCGCCGGCGCCACCGGCGGGGAACATGCTGCGCGTGATCAGGTCCTGGGTATAGAAGTTCTTCTGAAGACGCAGTGGGTTGAAGGCGTAGAAGAGGCGGAAAGGCGCGTTGATGATCGGCATCATGACGTCAATTTCGGCACCGGTGGAATCGCGCGGGACATAGTTGGTGCCGGAAATGGTGTGGATGAGGTTGCCGAAGTTAATCTGCTGACCGCCCTGGCAGGAGCCATTGACGTAGTTGGGGCAACCGTAGAGGGGCGCGTTGAGCAGGGCTGCGCCTTCCGGGCTCTGCCGCAACTGACTGCCGTCGAGCACCATGTCCATGCCGAAGTCGTTGAAAAGGGCGAAGCTGACCGTGCGAGCGTAGATAGGAATACGGTATTCCACGTTTCCCGTGAAGTTGGTGTCTCCGCCGATCGATGCAATGCCGTAGACGGGAAGAGGTATCTGAATAGGCCCGAGCGTCGGATTGGTGGGATCGCGGGGAACGGTGCTGCCATCGGGATTGGTGAGGTTAAAGAGCACACGGGTGGGCACGAAGCCGTAAGGAGTGACTGAGCGGACATCGAAACCGCGCAGATCCGCCTCACCCCCGGCGTAGAAGCGATTGAATGGCGGCGCGACATCGCCGGCGATGCCGCGAATGTATGCGGCCTGAAGGCGGTAGCCGAATACGTTGCGTCCCTCGGGGTTGAACTTGAGGCCCTTGATGGGATGGAAGCTGCGGTATTCAATGACCGGACTGACGTAGCGTACGTTGCCCCAGATGCCGGCGAGCTGCAGGATGGCGGACAATTCCGATCCGTGATGGGGCTGGTAGGCGGCATCCAGTTTATTCATCGTAAAGCTGAATGAGGCCTGGCTGTTCACGATGCCACTGAGCGCGTTCTGGCCCTGAATGCCGCTGCGGAATGCGAGCGTCTGGAAGAAGTTGGCAGACGCGGCGCTGTAAGTAGTAACGGACTGGCGATTGAAGCTGTAGGTGAAACCAACGCTCTTGAAGCTGCGATGGATGGGATATCGGGCAGAGACGCTGAAGCCGGTCGAGGACTGATTGTACTTCTGCAGCAGGGACTGCTGGGCATTGCTCAGATTCTCGGGATTGCCGCCGGCAAGCTTGTAGTTCTTCGAGGCGTTGTAGTCGTACTTGTTGTCGAAGACCTGAAATCCGAAGTTGAGAGGACGGTTGCGGAAATATGGCTCGTTGAAGCCGAAAAGGAGGGTGCGCGAAATGTCGCCCGCGTTAGCCTGCACGCTTAGCGTTTCGCCAAGTCCGAGGAAGTTGTTGGTCTGGTAGTTAAGGCCGATGAAGGACCCACCGAGGCCGCTGACGCCGCCATTGAGGCCGATGGAATTCTTGCCCTTCTCCTTGACCTTCAGGAGAAGGTCGACGGTGCCATTTTCGGCGTTCTGGTGAGTTTCGGAGTCCTGGTCGACCTTCAGCGGATCGAAATAGTCGAGCTGGTTCAGACGGAGAAGACTCAACTCCCAGAGGTGGCTGTTGTAGACCGCGCCCTCTTCGAGCAGCAACTCGCGCCGAATGACGAAATCGCGCGTGACGGTATTGCCCTGAAACTCGATGCGCGAGACATAAAAGGGCTTACCCTCATCGATATCGATGTTGAAGGAGACGGTCTTTTTTGCTTCGTCGATGCTGGGAGTGGGGATGCCGACGAAGTTGATGTAGCCGAGCTGACCGTAGGCTTTTTGCAGGTTCTGCAGGCCCTTGCCGAAGACGGTGGCGTTGAACCAGTCGCCGTCCTTGATGGCGAACTGGCCGCGCAGCGCCTTAACGTTGGTGACCGCCTTATTGCCGCTGAAAGTGATTGCACCCAAGCGATAGCGGGCGCCTTCATCGATCGGCATCATGATGTCGATGCGCTTGCCCTTCCTGGGGCGGAAGGTCAAGAAGGAAAGGCCGCTTTCATTGCGCAGGTGGGTCTGGGGATCGGCGACGCTGGCGCGGAAGTATCCGCGATCGCGATAGGCCTGACGGACACGCTCGGAATCTTCCTCAAGCTTGCTGGCGTCATAGGTGCGGGCAAAAAGGTTCTCGAGGAAGATGGATTTCGGAATGCCGATGGGGCGCAGGTTCTTCATCGACTCGCGCAGTACGCGTGAGCTGACGTGCTCGTTGCCGGTGAACTCGATTTTGCCGACCTTGACCTTGGGGCCTTCCTTGATGATGAAGTTCACCTGCACGGAGGCGGGGGGAATCTTCTTGATGTCGGCCTTGATGACGGCGAACTGGTGGCCGTGCTCGCCGAGCAGCTCCTTGAGGACGGCGATGGCATGGGCGATGCGAGTGGGGTCGTATTTGCTCTCAACCGAGATGCCGACTTTCTCTTTTTTGAAGCGATCGAGCACATCGGATTGGGTGACGGAATTCAGGCCCTTGTAATTGATCTCACGAATGGTGGGCTTTTCTGTGACGTAAACGTCCAGGATGACGCCCTTGGGAGAATCTTCCTTCTCGATGCGGAGGTTTTCGAAGTAGCCGGTGTTCCAGAGCGAATTGAAGTCGCGCTCCACGGTGAGCGGATCGTAGGTGTCATTGATACGGCTGAACATGCGCGCAAGGATGGTTTCCTTGGGGATCTGCCGGTTGCCGATGACGCGGATCTGGGTGACGATCTGCTGCTGCGCCCACGCAGAGACCGTGAGGAGGCAGCAGAAGAAGGATAAACACTGCAGTGTGCGGCGAATTGAACGGCGCAAACTCTGGCTCAGTTGGATTGGGGAGCTTGCGCCCCCGCGTTCGACGGGAAAAATATGCACACCCTCACTGCAAAAAATCAGGCCCAGCGTAAGTAAAAGGCGATTATATGGGAGCGGAGCCGCATACCCCAACTCCGCAATTCGATTGCGCGCGCGGTTCCTCATCCGAGAGCGGTAAGGCGCGTTAAGCCATGATCAACTTTCCAGCTCCGCGTGGATGAGATATCCCTCGCCGTCCCACCGAATGTCGAGGATGTTTGGCTTACAGCAGACCTGGCAATCTTCCACATAGCATTGCCGGGCGCCACCGGATTCATCCACCACCGTTTCATTCCACTCTCCACAACCAGCGCATTGGAAGGCAGCCGGTAAAGGCATGTTCAGTCAGAATTCCTATAACCCGATGGGGCGCAACTGCAAAACGCGCGCGTTTCGGTTCGACGACAAATCCGCTCTTAGTCTAACGGAAGGAGCGCCGCGTTGGCGTCTTCGAACGTGTTCAGCGGCCACTGGATAGACGATTCAGGGAGTCTATTGGGAGCGCGTTAAGGAGCGTGTTGAGGACTGCCGGGGGCAACGGCCTTCTGCACCGCCTTCTGAACCTGGACGAGGGTGGAATAAAAAGTCGCACCGCCGCCGATGTCGGTGAGGCGCTGCGAGGTGAGCAGATTCACGTTGTGACCGCCGGGCGAGAGCTTGTTCCAGGAAAGGCGCGAGGCGACAACGCCCGCCGGAACACTGGCGTTTCCGTTGGCTGACACGCGTGCGGTCAAACGAATGCTGCCGCGTGCGTTGAAGACCTCAACGATGTCGCCGTCGAGGATGCCGCGCGGCGCGGCGTCGTTTTTGTGCATCTCGAGGATGGCGTGGTGCCCGTTTTCCATCTTCTGGTGCACGGGCAGATTGGCGAAGGTGGAATTCATATAGTTGTCGGCTTTGCGCGGGAGAAATTCAAGCGGGTAGGCTTGACGCATGTCGCGGTTGTCGGGGGTTTCGTGGCGCGATTCGACTGGCGGCACGAAACCCGGCAGGGGATCGAGGCCCTGAGCAGCGAGGGCATCGGAGTAGAACTCGATCTTGCCGGTCGGGGTGGCGAATCCGCCGTCGGCGAATGGAAGAAAGCTCTCGCCTCGAGATTCGGATTCGAACTTGAGACGGATGTGGCCACCGGCGTCGTGGAGGGTCTGGGCAGTCATTGCCTCCTGCCATGTGGGCTGCTCTTTACCAACGCGAAGAGCCTGTGCGATCAGATCGTCGGGCGTGTCGCGGAAGCAGTCTTCAGTAAAGCCCATGCGTTGGGCGAGTTCGGAGAAGAGATGCACGTTCGAGCGGGCTTCGCCGACAGGTTCGATGGCCTGATTGGATAGCTGGACATAGTAATGCCCGTAAGCGCCCTGGACATCCTTGTGCTCAAGGAATGTCGTCGCCGGCAGGAGGATGTCAGCGTAGTCGGCGGTGTCGGTGAAGAATTGTTCGTGGACCACCGTGAACAGATCGGGGCGCGCCATGCCGCGCACGACCTGGGACTGGTCAGGCGCGACGGCGGCAGGATTCGAGTTGTAAACGAACAGGGCATGCACGCGAGGATCATCGAGTTCGGTAAGAGCGTGACCGAGCTGGACCATGTTGACCACTCGCGCCGGGCGATTGAGCGGGCTGGCGAGCATGAGGTCGGGGCGTTCCAGCGCATGTTTGTCCCAGGAAAATGCTCCGCTGGTGGATAGCTGCAGGCCCCCGCCGGGATGTTTCCAGGCACCGATGAGCGCGGGCAGCATGGCCACGGCGCGGGCGGCGGTGCCACCATTCTCGGAGCGCTGGATGCCGTAGTTCATGCGAATGACCGCAGGAGCGATGGTGGCGTATTCGCGGGCCAGCTGCTCGATGTCTTGCGGCGCTACGCCTGTGTAGCGTGAGACGCACTCGGGAGTGTATTCCGCGGCGCGGTCTCTGAGCTGGTCGAAGCCGTGCGTGTGAGCGGCGACATAATCGCGGTCGTAACGCGAGTCGCGCATGATGATGTGCATCAGGCCCAGGGCGAGGGCGGCATCGGTTCCGGGCCGGATGGGGATGTGCCAGTCAGCGAGACGCGCGGTCCGGGTCGCATAGGGATCGATGACGACGAGCCTGGCGCCCTTGCGCCGGGCCTCTTCGATCATGGGCCAGAGATGGATGTTGTTGCCGTGGACGTTGGCTCCCCAGGCGATGATGAAGCGGGAGTCGCGGAAGGCTTCGGTGTCGGTGCCGAGCTTGCGGCCGTATACGGACAGGAGCGCGTCGCCTCCGGCGGTGGAGCAGATGGTGCGATTGAGCTGCGAGGCTCCGAGGCGATGGAAGAAGCGGCGATCCATCGAACCGTATCCGAGGACGCCGATGGTGCCGGCGTAGGAGTAGGGCAAGATTGCTTCCGGTCCGCGCTGGTTGCTGATGTCCTGAAGGCGCGATGCTATGGTGTCGAGGGCCTCATCCCAACTGATTCGTTCGAAGGCCTCCTGCTCACGGCCCTGCGGGAGTGAGCGCTTGGCAACCCCGGCGCGGCGGCGCATTGGATAGAGGAGGCGATCAGGCGAGTAGACGCGGTCGAGATATTTGGCGACTTTGCCGCACAGAAATCCGCGGGTGACGGGGTGATTGGGGTCACCCTGGATTCGGGTAGCCCGTCCTGCGTCGTCGATGGTGACCAGTACTCCGCAGGAGTCTGGACAATCGTGTGAGCAGACGGTGTGAACGGTGCGGGTGGCCATGGTTCGATTGTATGTCCCGCGCGGGTCCGGTGAAAGCGAACTGAGGACATGGGGGCGCTGTGAAATACTTCGGTCCGGGAGGGATGATGCGATTCCACAAACTCAGTGCGCTTGGTTGTGCGATGGTGATCTGCCTGGCTGCCGCGGGCCAAAGCGCTCCAGAAAAGGACACGAAAGATACTGCCGCGATCGAACAGGTGCTGCACGACCAGGAGGCGGCGTGGAATCGCGGGGATATCGAGTCCTTCATGCGGGGGTACAAGGACTCGCCGGATACGACGTTCATCGGAAAGACCATCAGTCAGGGGTATCGGCCGATACTGGAGCGCTACAAGACCGCCTATGCCACGCGGGAGGGTATGGGCACCCTGGACTTCTCGGAACTCACAGTTCGAATGCTGGGAAATGATTATGCGGTGGTGACGGGGAGATATCATCTGGCGAGGACAGCACAGGGCGGCGGCGAAGCGCGGGGTATCTTTTCGCTGATCTTTGAGCGGGAAAGCAAAGGGGAGCGCGAAGCAGACGGGTGGCGGATCATTCTTGACCACACAAGCTAGGGCTCGACCACACAAGCTAGGCGGTTAACCACACGAGCCAGGTCGAAGCTAGTTGGATCGAACCAGTGAAGTAACAGCCCTCTTCTGCTAAAAAGGCTGGATTGAAACTTTCGTGACTTGTGAGGCTTGGTGAAACCGATTACACCACTTTCTGCGCTCCTGACTGCCGCATTCGTTGTGTTAGGAGCAACGGCTGAAGGGAGCGCGCAGCAGCGGCCTCCTGCCGTTCCGTTGATCGCGCACAATCCCTACTTCAGTGTGTGGTCGATGGCGGATCACCTGACGGATCAGCCGACGCGGCATTGGACGGGTGCGGAGCAGCCGCTGATCGGCCTGGTTCGGATCGATGGAGCCAACTATCGGTATATGGGCGCGTATCCACGTGCGGTGCCGGCGATGAAGCAGGATTCGGTGGATGTGGAGGCGACGCACACGAATTATGTTTTTGAGGCTGCGGGCGTGAAGCTTGAGGTCTCGTTCTTTACTCCGGCGTTTCCTCAGGATCTCGATCTGCTGTCGCGTCCGGTGACCTATCTGACGTGGGAGGTGGCCAGTGCTGACGCCAAGAATCACAAGGTGGAACTGCTGCTGGATGTTGACGGGCGCATTGCGGTGGACACCGACAATGAGGCGGTGACGTGGGGACGTTCACAGGCCGCGGGGCTGACGCTGCTGAATATCGGATCGCGGGACCAGCGGGTGCTCAATCGATCGGGCGATGATTTGCGCATCGACTGGGGCTATTTCCATCTGGGCGTGCCGGCAAACGAACAGGCCAGCGTGGCTGCGTCGTCGCATGCGGTTCGAGATTTTCTGAAGAACGGTGCGTTGCCTGCGTCCGATGACGTGGACATGCCGCAGACGCCGCGCGATCATGCCGCGCAGCTCGCCGTTGTGCTGCCCGTTGAGGTGCAGTCGGGACAGACTGTGAGCCGGCATGTGCTGCTCTCCTACACGGAGGAATATGCGATCGAATATTTCCAGCGCAGGCTGCGGCCGTTCTGGCAACGCAACGGCGAGACAGCGCAGGCGATGCTCGCCCAGGCAGAAGCCGAGTATTCGACGCTCGACGCTCGGGGCCGCAAATACGATGGGGAGTTGGCGGCCGATCTTGACCGGGTGGGCGGGCCCGGGTATCGGCAGCTGGCGTTGCTTGCCTATCGCCAGACGCTCGCGGCTCATGGCCTGGTGGCGGATCTCGAGGGCAAGCCGATGTTGTTTGCCAAGGAGAATTTTTCGAACGGCGATATCGCCACTGTGGACGTGCTGTATCCTTCGGCGCCGTTCTTTCTGTTTTTCAATCCTGCGCTGCTCGAGGCGCAGGTGCGGCCGGTGCTTGAGTATGCGCGGCTGCTGCGCTGGAAGTTCCCTTTCGCTCCACATGATCTGGGGCGGTATCCGCTGGCGGATGGGCAGGAGTATGGCGGAGGCGAACTGACCGAAGAGGATCAGATGCCGATCGAAGAAAGTGGCAACATGCTGATTCTCGGCGCGGCGCTGGGTCAGGCACAGGGTGACTGGCATGTCGCGAAGGAGTATTGGCCGGAGTTTACGAAGTGGGCGAAGTATGTCCGCGAAAAGGGACTGGATCCGGAAAACCAGCTTTGCACCGATGATTTCGCGGGGCACCTGGCGCACAATGCCAACCTTTCAATTAAGGCCATCGAGGGATTGGCCGCGTATGCACAGATGGCGCGGGGACTCGGGGAGAATGCGGTTGCCGACGACTACGCGGCGGCGGCGAAGCAGATGGCAACGCAGTGGGAGGAGCTGGCCCGCGATGGGGACCACTACAAGCTGGCCTTTGACCGTCCGGGCACGTGGAGCCAGAAGTACAACCTGGTATGGGACAGGCTGCTGTCGCTCGACCTTTTTGGGCCGCAGGTCGCGAAGACGGAGATTGCGTTTTATCTGAAGCATGTGAATCTTTACGGATTGCCGCTCGATAATCGTGCGGACTACACGAAGCTCGATTGGGAGCTATGGACGGCCACGATGACAGAAAATCCGTCTGATTTTGCCGCCCTGCTTGACCCGATTGTGAAGTGGGTGAATGAGACACCGACGCGGGTTCCGCTGGCAGACTGGTATGACACGAAGACCGGGAAACAGGTGGGATTCCAGGCGCGCAGTGTGGTGGGAGGGGTATTCGTGAAGGCTCTGGCAGATAAAGAGCTGGCGGCGAAGTGGCGGGGGATGGCGGAGCGGTAAGCGTCAGATGGATGACGCCGGGCGGACATCAGCGCGGCAGTTTGCTGGAAGAAGAATGGTGAAGGTGGTTCCGTGATCGGATTGGCCGGTGCTGGTTTCGACAGTAAGGGTGCCGTTGTGATTTTCGATCAATCCGCGGCTGACCCAGAGTCCGAGACCGGTCCCGAGGTCTTTCTTGGTGGTGAAAAAAGCTTCGAAGAGATGGCTCAGGTTCTCCTCTGTGATGCCTGTTCCCTTGTCGGAGACGCGCACGCTTACATTGTCGCCCCGCGTCTTGAGTTCAACTCGAATTTCTCCGTGGGTGTTGCTGGCGTCGATGGCATTGGTGATCAGGTTGGCAACTACCTGGCGGATTTCGCCCGGCACCACGCAGGCGACAGCCCCGGTTTCGATCTCTGAAATGACACGAATCTCCTTGGCCATGAAGTTGCGGCGATAGAGGACTAGAACCTCAGAGACGATTTCCCCGATGTCGGAGTTTTTCGGGGCGGAGTTCTCGCGATAGAAGCCCAGGGTCTGGCGAACAATCTGCGCTGCGCGCTGCAACTCGTCGGAGGCGGTGTTGAGGTAGTCTCGCGTGGTCGCATCCAGTGCCTGGGATTGCTGGGCGAGATAGACGAGGTTGGTGACTGATTCGAGCGGATTGTTGATCTCGTGGGCGACGGTGGCGGCGAGGCGTCCGGCTGTCGCCAGCTGCTCAGTGCGCCGGAGCTTTTCTTCGGCCAACAGCTGATCGTGAACATCTACGATCACGCCCACCCATTCCTGGAGTACGCCGGCATCGTTCTTCATCGGCACGGTGCGCACCATGCAATTGCGGTAGGTCTTCGAGGATGCATGCCACATGCGCCCGCGGAATATGTGTGGAGCTATTTCTTCGGCACCCCCGAGAATTTCTTTGACCAATCTTTCGCGATCGTCCGGGTGTAGGGCCTGTGCCCATCCGTAGTCGCGCAATTCTTCCCACGTCTGGCCAGAATACGCGGACCATGCCGGTTGCGGCTCAACAAATTTTCCTGTGGGATCGGAAGACCAGGCAAGTGAGCTGGTCGCCTCGATGAGCGAGCGATAGCGCGATTCGCTCAGGCCAAGCTCGCGAAAAAGCTGGGCGTTTTCGATGGCCGTGGATGCCCGGGCGGCCAGGTCTTCGGCGAGGTGCAGATCTTCCTGCTTGAAGTGGCGCATGCTGCTATCAGAGATGAAGTGCATGACGCCGATCACGCGATCCCTGCTTTTGAGGGGAA
Organism: uncultured Acidobacteriaceae bacterium; assembly: GCA_963721995.1. Lineage (GTDB taxonomy): Bacteria > Acidobacteriota > Terriglobia > Terriglobales > Acidobacteriaceae > Silvibacterium. The sequence continues at coordinate 36,467 of CAVRNK010000005.1, forward strand.
CCACGATCGCCGAGACGATAGCGAGACTTCTTATCCAGGCGAGATGCTCCTCATTTTTGGCGGCACCGGCGAGGGCCTCTTCAGGAAGCGATTCGTAGAGCATCGGCTTGCCAGTTGAGAGCACAGCCCCGGTTCCTCCGGCTGCGTGGAGGCGCTCGCTATACTCGGCGGGAACCTGACCAAGCATGCGTTCCTTATCCGGATCGACATGGGCGGCAGCGATGGCAATCAAATTGCCGTCCTCATACATGCTTACCGTGCACCAGTCGGCAAGAAACGGCACGGCGAGCCGGGCGACGGTGTTCAACGTCTGCTCGTAATTGAGCGATGATGCGAGGATGGCGCTGGACTCGGCGAGGAACTTGAGACGCGTACGCTCGCGTTGCTGCGCCTCCTTCAGTTCCGTCATGTAGAGAGTAGAGGCACTGAGATTGGCGAGCACTCGGGCGAATTGAATCTCGCCTTCGGTGAAAGTGTGGCACCGGCGATAGTAGAAGGTGACAGAGGCGGCGAGGACCTCGCCGATTCGCATGGTGATACAGATCAGACTGCGGATGTCTTCGGAGTCGTACCACGGAACTCGGTGGGCAAGAACCTCAAGGGATCGAACGTCCTCAAGCGGGGCGACCGCGGGGATCAGGTTCGGGTCCGGGACGTAGAGCTCGCTCCCTCCGCAATGGTCGATGAGTCCGGCTGAGGCCAGCATGCGCCAGTTGTAGCCGCCGTCATTGCTGCGCCATACGCCACAGGCGTCGGCGTCGATAAGTTCCCGGGCGCATTCAAGGACGCGCCCCAGCATGGTGTCGACGTCAGCGGACGCGAGCAACGCCGCAGATGCATCGACAAGCACGCCCAAGGCGCGTTCGCTGAGCCCCGAATCGACATCTTTCACAGAGCTATCAGAGAAATCCATTGCCTCTCGTGTTGCAGGAGAAGTCGCCGCTTTGACGCTCGATTGTATCGAATCAGTCCGCCCAGGTGATGGCGAATTCAGGACTGCGCGCTCTGAGCGGCCGGCTCAGGCGTGGGCATCTTGGGCGCGGCGGGCTTCTTCGGCGCCTCCTTCTTGCCGGGAGCAAGAATGGCGTGAAGCGTGGTGCCTTCCATGCGGGGCATGAATTCGACAGAACCAGCGTCGCCGATGTCCTGAATCAGGCGATTGATGATGGCATAACCGAGCTCACGGTGAGCCATCTGGCGGCCCTTGAAGCGGAGCGAGGCCTTGACCTTATCGCCCTCGGTGAGAAAGCGCACGGCCTGGTTCTTCTTGGTCTGGTAGTCATGCTCGTCGACGGTGACGGAGAACTTGACTTCCTTGATGGTGATGACCTTCTGCTTCTTGCGGGCGGCGCGATCGCTCTTGTCCTTTTCGTAAAGGAACTTGCCGTAGTCCTGAATGCGGCAAACGGGTGGGACCGCATTGGGTGAGACTTCCACCAGGTCCAAGCCGCGCTCGCGGGCGATCTTCAGGGCTTCGAAGGGGGGAAGAATGCCGAGCTGCTCGCCCTTCTCGTCAATGACGCGAACCTCGCGTGCACGGATTCTTTCGTTGATGCGGATAAACTGCTTGGCCGAACGCTTATCGATGGGTTTCCTCCAAAATACGTGGGACTGCCACGTAGCTACTCAGTATATCGTGCTCAGTTCCCTTTTTTGATGCAATTCCCACGAAGGGAGGGCACAGCGGGTTTTGCGGCAGGTGTATTCCCGACATGGTATTCTGCCTCGTTGCCCGGGATTGCTCCTGAGCAAGAGCGGCCGGGGCCAAGGGGCAAATCTGTTCAGCAGCCCCGGCTGCCGAATGACTCGGCTTCTGCAAGAATCAATTTTCATCTCCAGAGAACGTTCCGGAAAGTTTGGGTATTGCTTATGAAACGGCGCATATTGTTGGTCGATGACGAAGTAGCCATCCTGCTGACCCTGCAGGCTGTGCTTGAGATCAACGGCTTTGAGGTGGAAACGGCCGCCTCGGCACGGGAGGCCAAGCTGAAGATCCGTAACAACCAGTACCACATGGTTATTACCGATATGCGAATGGAGAGTCACAGCGCGGGAAACGAGGTCGTGCTTGCGGCGAGGAAGTCTCCGCATAGCCCCGCGGTGGCTCTGCTCACTGCCTTTCCCCTGGCAGACTCCGATGACGGTGGAAATGATGCGGATGAAGTGCTGGTAAAACCGATGAACACCAACGATCTGCTTCTGCAGATCGAAGCTCTGCTGGTAACACACGAGGATAAGAAGCGGCGCGAGGAGAGCAGCCTGCAATCCGTGACCGGAGAGCCAAAGATCTCCAGCACGAAGAGGACGAGCGGCGCGAAGGCAATCAACGCCAAGAAATCGATCCCTGCCGGAAGCGCCGTGCGGAGTAAGGGCGCGGTTTCGAGCAAGACGGGCAAGCACCCGACACCCGTTGGAGGAAAGCTCGCGGGTGCACACTAAACACCCGCTGGATGAGCCGGTTATCTCCAGAGCGAAAAGCTGCGGTTACGCCCCGCGGCTGACCTGGGGAGCTACAACACTTCTCTGCTGAAAACACTGCCGGCACAAGACGGGGCGTCCCTGGGTCGGCTTGAAAGGTACGGTGGTTTCGGCGCCGCACTGCGAACAGGTGGTTCGCGTTTCCGGTCGTGAGCCACCTCCACCCGAGGCCCGCTTCGCCTTGCAGTTCTTGCATCGCTTGGGGTCGTTCTTAAATTGCTTGTCGTGAAAGAACAACTGCTCCCCGGCAGTGAAAACAAAATCGTTTCCGCAATCCACGCACTTTAAAGTCCTGTCAACGTAGTCCATCCCGCGTCCTTGCCCCACCGCAACACGTGTGGTGTATGGCTCCGGCTGTGAGAAGCCGGCCCTGGTCAAACCCGCTACATTAGAAATTCTGGAAAAGGGCCCCGGCCGCAATGAAGTGCGGCGAACCTTCGGCTTCTTGCGAAGCCAAAGCTATTCAGAGTGCGCTGGCGGGAGAAAGGGAGGGTTCGAACGCGCCCCCGTAGCGCAAAGCACGCCAGCGCCGGATGCGTGGGTTGCCCGGAACGGCTGGCGTGTCAGCTGGTGCGACCTCATGATCGTACTCTTGCCACTGCTGGTACTGGTTAATCCTGCTCTTTACGAGCCTTCTTACGATTCCGCTTGCGCGCCAGCGCTTCCTTAACGCGGCGCTTTTCACCGGGCTTCAGGTAGAAGGAATGACGCTTCACTTCCTTGATGATGTCTTCCTGCTGAACCTTACGCTTAAACCGGCGCAACGCATTTTCAAGCGGTTCGCCTTCCTGCACGCGAACCTCTGCCAATCTACTACACCCCCAAACTCACCCAACTGGGCTTATATAGAGTACAGGAAGCTGTCTCCTAATAGCTAGCAACAGTTTGCGGTCCGCTTTGCCAGCTTGCACGTGTCATTTGGCGCCATGGGAAATGAGCGTGGCGCCGGATCTGTCAGGAGTCTTCCGAGCCGGGATAGCTGGGGCCGGGATCGCTGGGCCGGTATGCTCCCATCAGTCGGGAGATCATTACGGCAAGGTACAGCACGCCGAGGATAGATTCCATCACGGACACAGAGCGCACCTGCGGCGATACAGCCACGATTCCGGCCGCGCCGAGCGAGGTCATAGTCCCGAAGCTGAAGAAAATGAAGTCGAAGCCCACCGGAAGAGAATGCGAATTGATCACCGGATCGAGATAAAAGGCGTGGGGACGGACGGCGTCGATGATTGCGTAGAGGCGGGCGAAGGTGAAGCCCACCATGAGGTAAATGCAGACGGCGCCAAAAATCGTCTCGGCTGTCGGTTTTTCGTTCGCGAAGACACGGCGAAAAATCACAACAATCACAAAGACGTCGAAGATGAAGCTGAACACGATGCTGAGCACCGACACGACTCCGATTTCGCTGCGGAAGAAGACGGTGTGTTCCACCATGGCGGGAACAGCGAGCAGGAGCGCAATGAAGATCAGGCCTTTCCGAAAGCTAACCGCATAAACACTCACCAAAGTGACAGCTATGCCCAGCGAGCGATACAGGTAATAGCGCGAACCGACGGTTTCACCCACGAAGGGGTAAAAGACAAGTTCTCCCAGCAGGAAGAGAAAGAGAAGAAAGAACTTGTGACCTGTAACCGGCGGTATCCGACCGGAAGGGATCCACTTTTTGGCGGTGGCCACGGGTCCTGAGCGAGCCGTACTTCGCAGTGAGTCTGGCATGACGCGGAAAAGTTGATCCTACACTTTTCCGCCGAGGCGGCGGCTCAATGGCATGAGGCCCAGACAACAGCTTCCACGCGCAGAAGCTACTTGTGCAAGGCGCCTATCTTGTAGACGATGCCCACCGACCCGGCGAACTCGTTCTGCCAGGTGTAGCCGTAGTGGGTCGGCTGCCAATCGGCAATCAGGCGCACGGCAAGCCGTGGTGACAAGTTATAGTCTCCGAACGCACCGACTGCTGCGCCGAATGCGAGCTTATTGTTGTACGCGCCGATCTGGTTGGGGGTAACGCCCGGCGGGAAATCCTTGTCGAAGGATCCGTAGGCCGCGCCGATGAGGGTGTGGAATCCGGCCGCGTAATTTTCTCGACGATAGATGCGAAATGTAGGCCCGAACAACCACAAGTACTCGGACATCCTTGGACTGGTAATGCCGTACTGATTCACAGGCACGTCCATGGTTCCGTAGAGGCCGCGGACGCTGCCTTCGATTCCCCAGACGGGACGGAAATTGACGGTTGCGGTGCCATTCCAGCCAAACAGGTTGTTCGCGGGGAAGCTTCTGGCAGCGCTGGGATTAAAGTGCGAATACTGTACACCCCCGTATAAATCCCACCGGTTGGTGTATGAGGTCAGCTCGGTCACGGGGGCGGTTGCCGTTACCTGGGCGTGTGCGTGAACCATAGAAAGAAAAAGCGGCGCGGCAAAAATCGCGACAAGCAAAGGACGGACAGCAGATCTCACGCGAATCCCAAACCTCACTGAGTTGAGCATTCAGGCGGCCCCTGAACTCGAGCAAGCCGCAAAGTTTCACGATACACGATTGGCGAGGAGATGGTCAGCTGAGCGAGGTCGTCTGCGCCCCGCAATATTGTGCGGGGAGGCCTATCGGCGAATTCAGCGAAGATATTTTTGCCGGATGCGGAAGGTGTCGAGGAAGGCGAGAAGAAAGTCGCCGGGCCTCACCTTCGATCCGGCAACGTCTTCCCACTTTTCCAGAGGAAACTCGTATACCGCGTCGTGCAGCGGCTGCGGATCGCGATGGTTAAGAACGACGAATCGCGCGATGATCTCAACGTCGAAGACCCAACGTGAGATGAACGGCTGGCTAAGGACCTGCGATAAGGCGGGGGTGACGCGAAAGATCTTTGCACCGCACTGCGTGTCGTAGATGGGGAGACGCAGCATGAGGGAAACAACGGTGGCGAAAACGCGGCCGAGGTAGTGACGGACTGCGCGGCGATGTACATGACGGCCAAGGAGCCGGACGCGGGAACCGAAGACCATTTCCAGCCGGGGTTGTTCGATGAGCTTCTGCCGCAGATCGGAGATGGCTTCGAGTGGAGTCGCCAGATCGGCATCCCAGAATCCTACGAATCTGCTTCGCGCAGTCTCGATGGCACGCAGCATGCCGTCGCGTACGGCTTCGCTCTTCCCTCCATTCACGGGTTTATGCAGCACGGATACTGACGGACCACAGACGCGCTGGAGTCTTTCGAGGACCTCCTGTGTGTTGTCGGTGCTACCGTCGTTAACGAAGAGCAGATCGATGTCGCGCGCGGCGTGCACGAACTCAACGAATTTCTCCGATCGCAGTCGACGGGCTTCGTTGTAGCAGGGCACAACAATGGTGCATCGGTTATTCAAGGCTGATGGCACAGCCTTCGCTTCGCTCTCGTCCACTTAAACCTCTCGAACCTTATTGAGGCCGCAATATCCCCCTCATGGTAAACGGGTAAGCGGCGATGAGGGGACCTGGTGAAACGAATTGAGGACGGAGGAGTTTCGCAAGAACCGAGATTGATGCGAAGCCGAACCGGCTCTAAAGCAGGCAGTTTTCTTATGAACCCAAACGGGACTGATCTACTATGGACGTACAGGGCTCGAATCTTGACGGGAAACGAACATAGCAAGATCTTGAGCTGTCTGCATTGCACCTGGTTTACCCGGGAGCCTTCAAACGGACGTCCCCCGCAACTTAGAGTGAGGACAGCGCCAGCGCTCTGAACACTGCGCGAGGACGATTCCATGCCCGCTGCACATATTGCTCCCCTGTTGGCCTTGTTCGCATGGATTCCGATCGGGCTGCTTTTCTTCTACCGGTATCCAGCGCGGGTGGCGATATTAATTACGTTTATCGGGGGCTGGGCGGTTCTGCCGACGGCTAATTTTGTGCCTACCGATGCAGAGTTTCCGTACTGGATCATGAGTGCGAGTCTGCCAGCCAGCTACTTTCTAACGAAAGCGACGATTACAGGGTTGACTGCGCTGGCCGGAGTGTTGCTCTTCGACCCGCGCAGTCTGCGGCGGTTCCGGATCAGCGCGTGGGATCTGCCGATGATTTTATGGTGCGCCGTGCCTCTGCTTTCAGGATTGGCGAATCATGGCGTATACGACGGGGCTTTGCGGGATGGATTGCGGGGCGCGCTGTATCAGTCTCTGGCGTGGGGCGTGCCTTATCTTCTAGGCCGTCTGTATTTCGCGGATGATATGTCGCTGAGGCTGGCAGCGAAGGGACTGGTAATTGCCGGCCTTTGTTATGTGCCGATCTGCCTGGTGGAGATCATCGCGGGGCCGCAACTTTACGCGCATGTGTACGGCTATCAGCCGTACAGATGGCCGGGAGCGGAGCGTTATATAGGCTTCAGGCCGATCGGCTTTCTGGAGGATGGCAACCAGCTGGGCATCTGGATGGCAGCGGCGACGCTGCTAGCCGTTGGGCTGTGGAAGCACAGCGAGGTGAGGCGCGTGCTGGGGCTCCCCATCGGCTGGGCGGCGGTAACGCTGTTTGTAGTGACCGTCCTCTGTCAATCAGGCGGCAGCGTCTTACTTCTACTGTGCCTGCTGCCGTTTGTTCTGCTCAGCCGCATGGCGTTCCGGCGGGGATTTGTGGTCGCGCTCGCGCTTATTGTCCTTTGCTTCGCGGGTCTTCGCCTGACCAACGTGGTCTCATTGCGATGGATGGTCGATAACGAGAGGCCGGCGCGCGCAGTGGCTACATTTTTTGCGAGGATCGGGCGGCAATCGTTCGGCTGGCGGCTTGAACAGGACGAACGCCACGTAAGAACAGCGCTGGAGCGACCACTTCTAGGTTCCGGGCAGTGGGACTGGTGGCGGAACGGCGATAACCGTCCCTGGGGACTATGGCTGCTCGCCTATGGCATGTACGGCAGCGTTGGGCTGCTGGCGCTCGAAGGCGCCCAGTTCCTTCCGGTCGCCAGGGCTGCCTGGCTTCCGGGGGATCGGGTGGAGCTCAGAGACGATTTCTGGCCCGTTAACACAGACGTAGCTGACCCCGATTTGCGGGTCGCACTGGCGGCGGTCCTGCTGATGGCGGCAATCGATAACCTGTTGAACAGCGGCATGATTCTGCCTCTGGCGCTGGTGATCGGCGGGATGAGTGTCCGGAGGCCCGAACGGCAGCAAGCTGTCATCGCAGCGGATGCCACCATCGGGGGATAACCACAGGTAGACGAGGTGGTTAATCTGGAATGGCACCTCTGCGTGGGACGTTCAGGACACAAGCAGTGTCTGTGAGATTGAAGTGAACTTGCCTTTGCCAGCGCGGCATCCGAGGCGATAGTCGACCAGGCTGCATACCGTGCCGAAGAGTAGCGAGAGTCGTAGATACCCGCAATGGAAATAATCGTATTACTCGCGACCGTAATCGCCATCATCGAGATCAAGAGGCATTCGGTCGCCGATGCGACGATTAATGTTCTGCTGCCTACGCTTCTGATTATTCCGGGCGTTTATTCGCTGCACATTCCCCATCTACCGATCATTGGCTTCGCAGATGCAGCCATGATTCCAATTGGCATCGCGACGATTGCAGGGTATTGGAGGCAATGGAAGCTTACCCGGTCGGATCTATGGCTCGCGCTGTTCCTTGGCGGTTTGTACTATGCCGAGCTGGCGAACACCGGATCGGCGGATGCCGGCCTAGTTCTATTCGGCGGAATCGTCGATGCCTTTCTTCCTTACGCGATTGGCAAGCTTTTACTCGAACAACAGGACGGAATGCGTGAGCGGTTCGTTCGGCGTTTCGTCGTTCTGCTCGTGATCGTTTCTGTGCTCTCAATCCCCGAGTTCAGACTGGGAATAAATGTGTTCACCAGGTTCTTTGGCGTGCTGATTCCGGGCCAGAGGCCGTGGCTAATGCAGATTCGCGGCGGATTCGTCCGCATTGCCGGTCCCTTCGCCGGATCGATCCTGGCGGGTATGGTTTTTCTGGTGGGATTGGTTTTCAGTTCATGGCTTGGATTCCAAGAGGAATGCCGGGGGACGGAGAAGAGATACTTCGGGATCAAGCAATCGCAGCTCTTTTTCGGGGCTATCGTGCTCGGATTATTCATGACACAGTCACGAGGACCCTGGGTAGGAGCGATTCTCGCCTACATGATCGGCCGGATCGGGCGCGCGAAAAAAATGCGACGAGCCGCCATCATTACGATGCTGTTCTGCGCGATCGGCGGGACGATCGGTTATATCAAGGCCGAGCAATACACCGCCGGATCAATCTGGGACGCGAAGGATATCGAGCAAGAAAACGCGATTTACAGGCGAGAACTGCTGGATAACTACAAGCCGATCGTGGAAAAAGGAGGCTTCTTCGGTTATGGCGTGGTGGACTGGCCAAGAGTGCCGGGACAGCCTTCCATCGATAACGAGTTTCTCTTCCTTGAGATTACGCAGGGCAAGCTGGGATTCTGGACCTACATACTGCTGGCGGCAGAAGCAGTGATTGCGGGTTTGCGTGCGGCGCGCAGAGCTACGCAACGGACGGACGTGTACTTTGCACTGTGCATGCTAGGTTGCGTGCTCGGGCTACTGTTGACTTTGACGACGGTGTATATGGGGGCGCAGAGCTATCCACTGTTTTTCCTGCTGATGGGATGGAGCCAATCCCTGCGCCAGACGCAGACCGCAACTGCCACTGTTCCCGAAGCAACGCCCGCGCGGCTCAGGTTTCGGCGGGTATTTGCCTGAGCACCGCGGATTTAAAACTGAGGCGAATGGAGAATTACTTGAGACACAGCGGACTACGCGTAAAGGCCCGCGGCTGGGGCAGGACATGAAGGCAATCTTCGATCAGCGAGAGAACAATATTGACTTCGTTCGCGTCGTTCTCGCGCTGCTGGTCATCCTGTCGCACTCCTATCCGCTGACGCTGGGTCACGAGCGGTCTGAGCCTTTTATGCTCCTCTCGCGGGGACAGGTCACGGGTGGGCACATTGCTGTAGATCTTTTCTTCATTCTCAGCGGCTTTCTGATCTCGGCCAGTTACGAGCGGTCGAGTTCGGCGGTATCGTTTCTGCGGAAGCGGATAGCGCGCATCTACCCTGGTGTTCTTCTGCTGTCGCTGGTGACGCTCGTGCTCTTTGCCCCGCTTGCTCACGCCCGCGTCGAAGGAGCCTCTTTAGTTTCCAAGATCCTGAACGTTGTGGGTAACACCCTGCGGCTTGCGGAGTGGAAATATTCGGGGGCTTTCGCCTCAAATCCGAATCCGGGCGTGATCAACGGATCGCTCTGGTCAATTTACTACGAGTTCTGGTGTTACATCGGGGTTCTGGCGCTGGGACTGACCGGCCTGCTGCGCTCGAAAAAGGTGCTTGCGGTGCTCTTCAGCGCCTCGATGGTGGTAAGCCTGCTGTTTGCCTATTTCAAGTTTCATCTTTCGGGCGGCATTATCGGAGAGATCCTCGGATACCCACCGTTCTGGGCGCGATTGCTCCCGATGTATCTGGCGGGTGTGGTCTTCTACCGCTTCCGCAATCTAATACCCGTGTCCCGCGCGGCTGTTGTGGCTTGTGTGCTGGCTCTGGTGGTCGCGTGTGTTTTGCCCCTGGGATACACAGCAGTGTTTCCGATCGCCGGGACGTATCTGGTCATGTGTTTCGCTTTCTCGCGCTCGATCCGGCTTCACCAGACCAACCGCTTCGGTGATTTTTCGTACGGCACATATCTATATGCATTCCCGCTGCAGCAACTTATCATGTCGGCGATCGGCCATCCGATACACCCGCTGCTGCTTTTTGTTTTGGCTACTCCACCCACGCTGCTGGCGGCAGTCATAAGCTGGTATGCGGTGGAAAGACGGTTCCTGCAGGCAGCAAGAAAGAAAAGGCGAGAACCAACTCCGCTGGTGCTGGAATTGTCCTGAGCGTCAGTTGCTATCTCTGCCGTCTAATTACGCCGGGGCTCGCTGACCGCGGATCTGCAAGCGTCTCGGCAGTCGCCTTGCGCGCGCGCCACTTCTTGTAAGACATCCAGCTTTGATCCTGCAAACGCGGCTTGATGCAGTAGCGAACGAGTTCAGGCTCTTCCCAGGGCACGTCGTGATACGCCGAGGCGAGATAGGGGCTGCGGGGATCGCGCTTCCACTCTGCGGGAAAGAGGGCGATCGTGTTGCGGCTGGCGAGGTTCGCACGCGAGGTACTCTCCGGGGTGCCAGAAAACTCGGCCGCGAGGGCGTGTATCGGATTCATGCCCGGTCCCAGATCGAGGTGGCAGGTTTGAGTGGAGCGGGCGTTCATCTCGAGCAGGTAAGGAGTGCCGGTCGAGGATTCGAGCATAAAGTCAAGGCCGAAAAGGCCGGACAACTGGAAGCTGGAAGCGATTTTTTTGGCGGCGGCCAGCATTTCCGGGTTGTCGATGATGCGGATTACCGTGGCTGGCCCGTAGTCATCATCGCGCTGCATGACCTCGGCAGAGATGCATGCAAGCAGGCGCCCCCGCCAGCAGGAGACAGCGCAATTAGCTTCCGATCCAGAAATGACCTTCTGGATGCTGACTACCGGCCGCCACCGGCGCAGGCATGGAACCAGCAATCTCATGTCTTTGTCGACGAGCGCACGCTTGAGAGCGCGTAGCATTCCGGGTGGCGAAGAAAGCGCTTCGAACGCGCGCTCCGCCTGCTCGGGAGATTCAACCAGCCTGACACCCACGCCTCCGGACGTGCCATCGGCTTTGATGTAGGCGGGAAGAGGATTCGTACTGAGCCATGCGGTCAGTGCGAGTTTGCCAGTGAGGATTTCCGTGTCCGGCACGCTGATGCCGAGATCTCTAGCGACGGCAAGCAGGCTGGCCCTCGTTCTTACAGTGGCGTGGTGTTGTGGTGCGCCGAGCGAGCGCTCGATCAACCGGGCCAGGGTGGGGTCAGTTGAACCGTTCTCCTGGTAGAGGCGATGCAGACCGAGTGTAGCGTAGTCGTCGCAAGGGATCAGGAAATCCGGCTTTGCGGTTTGAATCGCGGAGTGAATCGAACCAAGAAAGCCGTTGTAGCGATACCACTGCCGTAATGCCCTCGTCGTTGTAATGGGGTGGCCACGGGGACACACTGCGTCCACAGCACAGTCGGCATGGCTAAGTGCCATGGCCAGGCGAGCCGGGGGGACCCAAGAGCAGGTCATGACTAGCAGGACGTTCGGCGTCATTACTTTTCAGCGAGGGTACTGCAATCTCATCGATCCATCTTAGATTTTTAGCAGCACACAGATAGGCAATGCGACAACCCACTAATGGTGCATTGTGAGTTGTGGAAGTAGTCCCTATTATAGGGGCAAATCAGTGAACGGGTGAGCGTGCCGCTTCCCGAAACCCAATCTAAGTCGTTCATCGAAAAGAACGTATATGCCCTATCCCTCTAAAGTAGTCATCGTCGGCGCCGGTCCGTATGGCTTATCGGTCGCAGCGCACCTGCGCGAGTGCGGCGTCAACTTCCAGATCTTTGGCAAGCCGATGTACACCTGGCGCGAGCAGATGCCGAACGGCATGCTACTCAAGTCCGATGGCTTCGCCTCCGATATTTCGACTCCGCAGTCTGACTTCACTCTGCAGCGGTATTGCTCGGAGGAAGGGATCGATTACGACCACACCAGGATTCCGGTCAAGCTGGACACATTTATCTCGTACGGCCTGACATTTCAGAAACGGCTTGTTCCGGAGCTCGATTCGCGGCTGGTCACCCAGATCGAAGAAGCCGACTGCGGGTTCAAAGTAGAGCTTGAGGACGGCGATACGGTTTACGCGAGCCACGTAGTGCTGGCGGTGGGCATCAGCCACTTTGCTTACACGCCTGATTTATTCCGTGGTTTGGGACGGGAGTTCGTGACTCACAGCTCGGAACACAGAGATCCGACACTCCTGCGAGGCCGGACTGTCGGCGTGATCGGTGCCGGTGCTTCGGCGCTCGATCTGGCGGGACTGCTTAAGGATGGCGGGGCGAATGTGTCGGTTATGGCGCGCCGTTCAGCGGTCAAGTTCCATGATCCGCCGGGCCGGAAACCGCCGTCATTGTGGAAGCGACTTCGCTCGCCGCGCACAGGGGTTGGACCAGGCTGGAAATCGAAGCTGGTGACCGATTTTCCGGGACTGTTCCATCTTCTGCCGGAAAAATTTCGCCTGCGCGTCGTGAAGCGCTATCTTGGCCCATCAGCCGGATGGACCGTAAAGGAGCGAATCGTCGGGCGCGTTCCAGTGCACACCGGACTGACTCCTCGCAGCACGCAGATCCGGGATGGTCGGGTTCAGATTAAATTCGCAGATGCGAATGGCAAGGTCGTCGAACACGAGTTCGACCAGGTGATCACGGCGACCGGATACAGGGTCGACGTTCGCCGCCTGCGCTTCCTCGATTCCTCTCTGCTGACCAAGCTTAAAACAGTCGAAAGTGCGCCGATATTGTCGAATAATTTCGAGTCGTCGGTGAAGGGACTCTACTTCGTCGGAGTCGCCTCGGCCTTCAGCTTCGGGCCGGTGATGCGATTCGCCTTCGGATCGAGGTATACAGCTATCCGGATTACGCGGCATCTGGCGAAACTTTCAGCACGCAAACCAGTGCCCGAATACAGCGAAGCTCTTACCCAATAATTACCGCTGAACCTCATGCGCGGTCAGAAGCTCTCATTCGAGCTTTCTGACCGGCGTGCCTTCAGGAATCTTTATTTCGAACTGGTCGTCGTTCAGGGTCAGGTTGACGTTGATTTTCTGAATGGTGATGACGATCTGGTATTCCTCGAGCGGACGCTTGATGGTGATAGTCCCCGGAAACCTTTGAGGGCCAAACTGTTGCATGGGCCCATAGATCGCCTGCGTCTGGATCGCGCCCTCGGCGTCGTAAATATCCTCCTGGACAGTGTGCAAATCGACGCGGCTGAAGTGAATGACGCGCTGCGGGATTAATTCCTGGCTCCCCGGCTTCCGGCGCACCACGGTCAGATCGTACTGGGGATCAAGCATCAACTGCTTCGACTTCGGATCGATCTTGGTTTCTGTATCCGTGGTCAGCGTTACGAGGTCGTCAGGCTGGATGCAGTTGATCAGAAGTGAATCGAAGAATATCTTGGGCCGGAGATTCTCCAGCGGATTGGGCGATTCTTTGGTGACAGTGTTGGCGCCTTCGATAACGTGGTCGTGGGGATAATAGATCAATAATTTGAACGTGTTCCCATCGCTCGCCATGTCGAATGCGCGAGTGTGGAGGACCGGGACTAAACCGATAACCCTGACTGCTTCGGGCTTGCGAAGCAGGATGTATCCGCTGAACGACGTATAGGTTTTCTCTTTTCCCTTGCGGGGACCACCCTCGGTCGCCTGGAACTGTACTGTCGCGCTGAGCGATTTGATTGCCTGGCACTGCTCGTTTACCGACTCTACAAGCTGATCGGCAGTCGCAGACCTGATCACATCGGGCATTTTGGCCTGCCTGACGGTGCGCGTGTGAACGAAGCAACCGCTCAGCGTCGGCAACAACAATAGCAGGGCCGTCTTGTACTCGCGCCTCTTCATCAACTAATTCGCCGCACCAAGGTACGAAACTGCGAGTATAACGTCTTCATCAACGCGACCCCGCTCCGCGTAGTGACCTGCGGTACTGCTGCACGTCGTGAGCATGCTCTTCGAGAGTGGCCGAGAATCTTGATTTTCCGGAAGGATTGGCGCTGGCAGCGACGAAGTACAGGTAGTCCGTCTGCGCCGGGCTCATCGCAGCTTTAAGGGAGGCCATGCCGGGATTACAGATCGGGCCTGGCGGGAGGCCGGGATAGCGATAAGTATTGTAGGGCGAGTCAGCCTGCAGGTCGGAAGCGTAGATCGTTCCGCGATACCGGCCATCGAGCAGAGCGGCGTAAATGACGGAGGGATCGGTCATGAGCGGCATATCCTTGGCCAATCTATTTTCGAAGACGCTGGCGACAAGGGGCCGTTCGACGTCCACGGGAGTCTCCCGCTCGACCAGGGATGCCACCGTTACCACATGATGGTAATTGCCCTGAAGCCCGAGGCTTCCTGCGGCCTGTCGAAACCTCTTTACCATGACGGCCAGAATCTGCTGCGGAGTCGCCCGACGCTCGAAGCGATAGGTATCTGGAAAAAGATAGCCCTCGAGACTTCTGGCCCTCGGGTCGAGATCGGCAATCAGGCCTACGTCGGCATTTGCTGCTGACAAGAAGGCTTCTCTGGTGCCCAGATTTGCGCTTTCGATCCGCTGAGCAATGTCGAAGAGGTTTGATCCCTCGGGAATGGTGACTGAGATCGTATACACATCGCCGCGCTCCAGGCGTTCGTAGATCTCAGACATCTTCGCAGGATGATCAAATCGATATTCGCCTGCCTTCAGGATTCCGCCCTTTGCCAGCCGCTCGGCCTCAAAGGCATATTTGCTGCGGATCAACCCTCGCTGCTTGAGTTGGGCAGCGATCTGCATAGTAGGAGTGCCAGGGAGTATTTCGACAAATGTCTCGCTCGCCGGGCCAGTGGGCGCCAAAATGGCATAAGCTCCCCACGCGACCGCAGCCAGAACCAAGAGGAATAGAAGACGTCGCACTAATAATCGAACCTTAACCTTGGATTACTCTCTTCATTTTATGATGCTGTCTTTTTTGCGCCTTCGGGCGGCTGACGTTGGCCGAAGCTCCAAGGGCGGCACTTGTACCATTCTTCTATGTCCATGGATGAAATTTCGCCGAGCGAGGTGCCACGGCTTATGGGTCTGGACGTGGGAGACCGCCGGATCGGGGTAGCAGTGTCCGACCCGCTGGGTCTCACCGCGCAGCCCGTTCTTACGCTGGTCCGGTCCAACCGCAGGCAAGATCTCAAGTCTCTTATGCGACTGATTCGCAAATATGGCTGCCAGGAGCTGGTCGTAGGGAACCCCCTCTATATGTCGGGGGACCAGAGTCCGCAGGCGGCCAAGGCGCAGAGCTTTGCCCAGATGCTTCGCGAGCAAACCGGTCTGCCAGTCCACCTGTGGGATGAGCGGCTGACGACGACGGAAGCGCATCGCCACCTATACACGGCGGGGGTGGCCGGATCAGAGCATCGTGCGGTCGTCGACCAAGTGGCCGCGGTGCTGATTCTGCAGGGTTTTCTCGACAACCGGAGAAGCCGGGGATAATCAGCTTTTTCGCTGATCAGAGCACTTCCCGGTATAATCAAGTTTTGCGGTTATCCCGGCTCAGTCGTTGTCAGATACGGCTCATGCCCATGAGCCGCCACGGACTATTGAATGCCCGAACATATCAAACAAAAGCTCCAGGAAGAGATTCGCCGGCTCGAACATGAACTCGCCCATGAATTACCGGCCGAGATCAAAAAGGCTGCCTCCCTCGGCGATCTGAGCGAAAATGCCGAGTATCATATGGCCAAGCAGCGCCAGGAGTTCGTCAACGCGCGCCTTGGACAGTTGAAAAAGCGGATGGCGGAGCTGGCCCTTGTGAATCTTTCCAACATCCCCAAAGACCGGGTGGCGTTTGGATCCACGGTGGTCGTTTACGACACCAGCAAGGACGAGCAGATCGAGTACAAGCTGGTCACCAGCGAGGAATCCGACGTGAATCTGGGCCTCATCTCAACTACATCACCTATTGGCCGGGGGTTGATCGGCAAGCAGGTGGGTGATATGGCGGTGGTCGTCACGCCCAACGGAAAGCGCGAGTTGGAAGTGCTCAAGCTAACCACTATTCACGACGCGGCGGACTAGCAGTATCATGACGAGATCGTGGACCAGCGCCTTCGGTCGTGCCTGCGGGGTTCTCCTTCAGAGCATTGTTAACGGTCTTGCGCTCACCCGCATTTCACCGAATGTCCTCACCTTCGTCGGGCTGATTATCAATACGGGCGCGGCGGTGCTCTTCGGCTTCGCCAATGAGCACAATTATGTCCGGATGTTTCTGTACGCCGGACTTGTGATCATCGGGGCGGGCATCTTCGATATGGTTGATGGACGCGTGGCCCGCCAGACCGATCAGGTTACGGTCTTCGGAGCCTTCTTCGATTCTGTTATCGACCGTTATTCGGACGTGGTGCTGTTCTTCGGGCTTCTGGTGTTTTATGCGCGAGGAAATCGACTTTTCTACGTCTTCCTGGCCGCCTTCGTTATGATCACGTCGCTCATGGTCAGTTATACGAGGGCCCGTGCAGAAGCCCTCATCGGCAAGTGCAAAGTGGGCTTTATGGAGCGGCCCGAGCGGATAGTGCTGATCATTTTGGGGGCGCTGTTCAACCGGTGGGGAGTGATGGCGCCGGTGCTATGGGTGCTGGCGGTGCTATCGACGATCACCGTGATTCACCGCATCCGCTACACCTACCAGATGACAAAAGACCTCGCGCCGGTCCGCGATCCGATCATGTTTCAAAGCATCGCTGCTGAAGCTTCCCGACAGGCGAGACCTGATCTTCCTCCCGCGCCGAGCGCTCCGCATGCTTAAACGCTCCCTCTTATGCGTGAAAATCGATTCTTGCTTACAATAGAGCCAGAGAGATTCATGGCGCATACCGTATTTTGCACCCGCTACAAACAAGAGATGGAGGGCCTTGATGAGCCGCCCTTCGATAGCGACTTCGGTCACAAGATCTATCACAACGTTTCTAAGAAGGCCTGGGGCGAGTGGCTCGAGCACCAAAAGATGCTGCTCAATGAATACCGTCTCCAGCCCTGGACGCCTCAGGCACAAGAATTCCTTGTAGAGCAGATGACACAATATTTCTTCGGCGAAGGCGCGACATTGCCCAAGGAATATGTTCCACCCAGCCACTAATTTTTGGCTTTTGCCCGGGGTAACGCGTGCCGATAGACGCGCTGTCCTGTAAACTGATTCAGTAACTTCTGCCGTGTCGGGACGTGGCTCAGCCTGGTAGAGCACTCGCTTGGGGTGCGAGGGGTCGGCAGTTCAAATCTGCCCGTCCCGACCATTATTAGAATCAACGACTTACGAGATTGTATTCCTTACTGGGAATGGTAGCGCGAGGGGTAAAATTTCGCAAGGATTTTCGGGCTATTCCACCATTTTTCCCAACAGTGAATCATCCCTCGCTTCTGAGCCCCTGCACAGCCGTTCTTAGCCGCCCCTAGCGCTATAAATTTCAGCCAGCATCGCAAGCAGTTTGGCGCGTATGGCGTCCTTGCTCTGCCCGTGATGCGCTTGCCGGTGGTCGTTCGGACACAGTGCCGCCACATTGCTCTCGTGGTCAATTCCGTTTTCGGACAGCGGGACAACATGGTGCGTCTCTAGATAGATTCTGTCGTCCACGGTCCGAAACCCCGGCTGGTTACATAATTCACAGTATCCTTGTGCCCTAAGCAGTGCTGCGTCCCTCACGTTTCGGTCACGCCCCCAAACTGTCCCCTTGACTTCGAGGCGTTGGGGTGGACGTGGCCTTGGGGTGGTGTATTGGTCAACGTAGCGTGGTGCCATTCCACGGATGAGTCGGCATTCCCCCGTCTTTGGGTCGTACCGCTGTACTGACCAAGGCTCAGGATCAAGCAGACGAAGTCTCATTCGCGATGCTTCGTTAGACTTTGGATTGGTAATGTCCCGCAGCGACCCCTCACCGATAATCAAGCGAACGAGAAGCGCATTGTTGAAGGCATAAGCTATCGCCTCATCCATGCGAATGGACCGCTTTGCAAGGGCACTTTTTTCACTTGGCCGCAATGCCTCTGTGTTTCTGCCCTTTTCTGCCCATGCACGCAGATTGAGGTTGCACCACACATCTCCGTTTCTTTCCTGAATCTCCCTGTGCCATACGTTCAACACGACCACTCGTCCGCGTTCGATAAACGACCATTCATAGCAATAAGCTGGATTCGAGGCTGGAATCTTTACTGGCCTGTTGGCTTTGTCGGACCAAGCCCACTTGCTTACGTCCACACCGGCAACGGAAACCAAGTCCATCACGCGAGGGCTTTTGCGTGGCCTCAAATGCTCGATCACGCTCATGGTGTTTCTCGGTCCGGCACGCAATCAATCACCAGTGATTGTCTCCATTCGGCTACGGAAGAAGTGCTCAGAGTTTTTGTCAAGAAATGTGACGTAGCAGCCCTTCATCCCCCGAGTAAGAAGAACGCGATAGGTATTCTTAACCATCCGCTTGAACTGGTCCTTAGACCGTTTCACCACAGTATCAAAAGACTTCGTACTGTCTCCTGTCCACGTGCCTGTCTCGGGTATGTAGACCAAATCAGTGCCGAAGATTACACCGACATAATCAAATTCAAAACCCTGCGCAGTATAAACACAGCCGATTTGATTCAACCCGTCCGAGTCGAATGCCCATAGGCTTTCTTTTGGGATTCCTGGTGCGAGCCGTCCACCATCTGACTTTGCATTCCAAGGGCGTGAATAATCTCCGATCACTACGTCGTCGACCAAAGTGCCGTCCGGTCTCGGGTCTGACCACGGCCAGCAAAAACCTGCCGTCATTCGTGCAGTGAAGTGTTCTGCCGCCTTCTGGCGAATTGCTTCTTCGAGAGCCTGGGGTGTAGGTAGGATTTTGAAATCAAATCCGTCCCGCTCGTCCCAAATTGTATTTGGCGTCCGTTCGATTCCGAGAGTGTTGTTGACCCATTTCACGTAGGCATCCGATCCGCCGCAACGGAATTGCGCATCAAGTTCAAACTCGCGCACTTCGCAGTGCATCTTTTGCGCAGACTCTTTGATGTATTCAACCGAACCAATCTCGCCGGGTCTTACAACTTGGTTGTCGTCAATGAAAAAAACTGAGGTTTTACTCGCCTTAACAAGCTCTTCAATCTGGGACAGTTTGCTCTGTTTAGTCTTCGGCGTGAAACGATTGTTGCTCGTCTCGCGGATTTTGTGTGCCTCGTCGGCAATCAGGACGTCAATAACATTAGGGTCCGCGTTCATATACCCATTGAAATAACGCACCTGTGCTGCACCACGATTCCCAAGAATCTCTCTGAGGGTCGAAGTGAACGCTCTTGACCCTGTTACGTAGTGAGCATTCACATGTTTTGAGGAAAGCTCACCCAACAGGTTCATGGCAACAACTGATTTTCCAGTTCCTGGCCCCCCGCGCACGATAATGACTGTCTTTTTCCTCCCGCTCAGCGCGTTTTTGGAAGCCTCCAACACTTGATCGAAAACGACTAATTGTTCATCAAGCAGGATGTACTCTGGCTTGCCTTTTACAACGCTTGCGACATGATCCAGCAGCTTCTTGCTTGCCTGATACTTGCTCTTCTCTATCTCCGCCGTCAGCGATCCCCCGTCTCCGAGCGGTACATTCTGCCTCAAAAACGTGGTGAGTTGCCGCACGTCGTCTGCGGTGAACACTGGACAGCGCGTAATCTGGTGGGTGAATTGTGGAGCAAACAGTGGATCACCAATTGTTGTGCTGTAGTTATGGAGGTACGAGCAGGCGCTGAGATCGATTGCCCCCTCACCCTGAAAGGCGGAATGGCAATCTGCTAAATAGCTCATGTATTGTCCAACTTGGACGGCTGGGTGTAATACATCCCTCAGCTTTCCAGCAAGAAAAGTGCACACTTCATTCTTGCCCGATATGCCAGTGCATCCTTCCCACTGTTTCAGTTCGATGATTACGGCATTCTTTCTTTTCTGGAGGCCATATCCCGACACCAGACAATCGAGCCGCTTTGACGTTAATGGGAGCTGAAGCTCTAGCAACACTCCGTTGTCGGTCATCGTTGCCAATTCAAACACCTGGGAGAGCGCACGAAGAGAATTGTTCCAAGAGTTAACTTCGGCCACCGATGGATTGAATCGAAACTCTTGGAAAAACGCATCCTTGAGTTTGGTCGCAATTCGGTTGTACGCCGAGTCATCGATGAGTGATTTTGTTGTGCCAGAATAAAGGTGATTTTGGCATTCTGAACTGGCCCACTATGGCGGTTTAAGTTGGCCCACCCTGGGCAGAGCGGACTTCTAGTCTGGACATGAGCGGAAGCTGATGTCCGGAGGGAAGTTGGACTGGAGAGCCAAGGTGGAGTTATACGAGCAGATCCGCAGGGAGTATGAGTTCGGAGCGGGCACGATCCAGGGGGTAGCGCGGAAGTTGGGCGTGCATCGGCGCATGGTGCGGGAGGCGATTCAGAGCGCGGTCCCGGCACGACGGAAGAAGACAGAGCGGCCTCATTTGAAGATGGCTGCGGCAGCGCCATTCATCGAAGCGATTCTGGAGTCGGACCGCAAGGCACCGCGCAAGCAGCGCCACACAGCGCGGCGCATTTACGATCGCATCCGCAGTGAGATTCCAGGATGTACAGCAGCCGAACGCACAGTGCGGCAGTATGTGGAGCAGCGCAAGCATGCGCTGGGACTGAGCCATCACGAGACCTTCGTGCCGCAGAGCTACGCCTGGGGCGTCGAAGCACAGACGGATTGGTATGAAGCCTATGCCGATCTGGGCGGAGAGCGGGTCAAGCTGCAGGTGTTCTCGATGCGCTCGATGGCCAGCGGCGCCGCGTTTCATCGCGCCTATCTGAGAGCCACGCAGCAGGCGTTTCTGGAAGCGCACCAGTTGGCGTTCCATTATTTCGGCGGTGTCTTTCGTCGCTGCCGCTACGATAACCTGACCAGCGCGGTGAAGAAGATTCTTCGTGGCCAGGAGCGGGAGTTGACGGCACGCTTCATCGCGTTCCGCTCGCACTGGCAGTACCAGGCAGAGTTCTGCACGCCCGCAGAGGGCCATGAGAAGGGCGGCGTGGAAGGCGAAGTAGGATACTTCCGCCGCAACCACTGGGTGCCGGTGCCGGTTGCGAACGACCTTGCGGAGTTGAACAACCAGCTTCTGGAAGACTGCCGCCGGGATGAGTGCCGCGTGTTATCGGGCCGCACGGGGAACATCGGCATCTCGTTGCTGGCCGAGAAGGAGCACCTGCTTCCGCTGCCCGTGGAGGACTTCGATCTGGCCGAAGTCAGCTTCCCGCATGTCGATCAGGCGGGATGCGCGAAGGTGCGCACCAACTTCTACTCGACGCCGCTGAAGCCGGGCACGACCGTCGAGGCACGCGTCTACTCCAGCGTCATCGAGGTATGGAGTGAAGGTGTTTGCGTTGCCAGCCACGAGCGCAGTTATAACCGTTCGCAGCAGATCCTTGATCTCGAACACTATCTCGAAGTTCTGGAGCGGAAGCCCGGAGCCATGCGCGGATCGAAGCCTCTGGCGCAGTGGAGAGTGCAGGGGCGATGGCCTCAGAGTTATGACCGGATCTGGGAGTTAATGACAGCGCGGCATGGACGCCAGGGTGGAACCCGAGCCATGGTCGCACTCATCCGTATGGGCCGCGAGTTCAGCTACGCGAAGCTGGAAGCAGCTGTCGAACGGGGACTCGAACTGGGATGTATGGATGTGGCCGCGATCCGTCATCTGCTGATGACCGATCAACTGCAGCATCCAGTTGCCGAGGTGATCGAGATCGGCGCTCTGGCAGCGTACGAACGACCGTTGCCAACCATGATCGAGTATGACCAACTGTTCTCCAACTCCACTTCGGCGGTGCAGGCATGAGCCTCGGAACCGCGAGCATCGCCCAACACTGCAAGGCGCTGCGGCTGGCTGCCGTCGGTGCGCAGTTCGCATCACTGGCCGAGGAAGCCAGTCAACAGAACCACTCCCATCTGCATTACCTCGAAGCTCTGCTCCATGCCGAGGTAGAGGACCGCGAACGCCGTGCGATCGAGCTGCGCATGAAGGACGCGCACTTGCCACGAATGAAAACCCTGGAGGAGTTTGACTTTGCGCAGTCGCCGCATATCCCGGCCTCACGCATCCGCGCTCTGGCCGAGGGCGGCTATCTCGAACGCGCCGAACCAGTCCTGCTGGTTGGTGAACCAGGCACCGGGAAAAGTCATCTTGCCACCGGCCTGGCTATCGCCGCCTGCCGTCAACGGCGGCGCGTGCGCTTCACCACTGCTGCGGCGCTGGTCAATCAACTCGTCGAAGCACAACGCGAACAGAGCCTGAGCCGAATGCTGGCCCGCTGGTCGCGAGTAGAGTTGATCGTCATCGACGAGCTGGGTTACGTGCCGCTGGCGGAGGTCGCTGCGGAACTGCTCTTCCAGGTCATCGCCGAACGGGCGGAAAAAGCCGCAATCATCGTGACCACCAACCTGCCCTTCTCAGAGTGGCCGCAGGTCTTCACCAACGCCCGTCTTTGCAAGGCCGTGCTCGACCGGCTCACCGATCAGGCTCACATCATCGAAACAGGTTCAGAGTCGTACCGCTTCCGTAGAACGCTGCGGAGGAAACCAAAACCGTAATCCCGGAGGCCACGCTCCGTTCTACTTCCGCTTCGCCCTCCGGGCTACGCTCCAGCAGAACGGAACATCCTCTCAACCATCAACGTCCCATGGTGGGCCAGAACAAACCGCCGAAGTGGGCCAAGCCAAGTTGCCAAACTCAAAAGGCGCATGGTCTCCAAAACGTTATTTCAGAAGGATGAATGTTAGCACGTCTATTGCTGTTTACTTGGCGCGGCATTTGGCTTGCCGGTAATTCGCGGCGTGAGCCGGAGTGCAGCAGGTTTTATTCTTGGCGTCTGGGATAAACGCGGCCCCACAACCTTCATACGCACAGAGGCGAACGGGGCCAATCAGGCGGGACGCAAACACGGCGGTGCGCTTGTCCGGGCAGTAGAGGGCGGGTATAGCCCGTCGGTACAACTCACGGGAATACCACATGACCACGCGGGAACGTTTTACTAACTCGGTGAGGATACGGGAATAGTTGTGAACGGCGGCGAGTCCCTGTTGCTCCGGGAAAATGAATGTTGCGTTTTTTGTATGGATTATTCGCTCAGGTGGTGGCTCCAAATCTGGTATGTGAGGGCGCAAACGGAAGTAGGCGCGATCCAAGGCGTACTCATCCCGGCCCCCGCTGTCCAGCCAATTCTTTAGATAATTCACGCCAAGCAGCATGTCCTGGTCGCGGGCGCGTAGTGTTTTGCGCCATTCCTTAACCTGCTCCACTCCCACCACGCGAACAAACAAGCTGCCATCCCACTCCTCCGGGAAAAACGTGAGCCAATCGTCCGTGTCAGCGTTGAGTTTGTCGTCTTGATCCACTTTTACAAGGATAGGCATTGCGGTGCGCGGCCTGTCACGTGTCATACATCAAAGCGTAGCATGTCACGCTTTGTCACACCGAACATGACTATCAAAATCACAGTGCATCAAATGCTCGTGTTTGGGGACAGCGGGCAACGCGCCTGTGAGTGGTCCCTCAAATTCTTACTCAACCGGCGTTAAGAGAACGCCCAGAACACAAGCAAGAACGAGGACAACATGGACGTGGTAAGCGCAAGCGTAACCGAAAGCGGGAACGTTGAAGTGTTTGAGCATCTGCGGAGTTTTTACGCCGCTGGGAAAATCACGGGGACTTGGTGGCGGCACGGTATGTGGCCCTATCAGGAGGAGTATTTTCGCAATCAGCAGCCCTTAAACTGGGAAGAGTTTCTGAGTGTTGGGCCTATTACCGGGCCGGTATACGACACCGTTTACACGGGGCCGTTCACAATCGGCTGTGACCACGGGTGTGCCCATACTGTTGGTGCGGGGACGCATTGCACCGTAGAGTGTTCGGGCGGCCCCTTTCCTCAAAGGGCTGTATTCCGCCGCAATCTTGAGCAGCTCCGCAGTGCGGACTTCCTTTTCGTGTGGGCAGGTGTTGGTAAAGAAGCGCTCACAGAGGCACACGGGACAATCCTTGAAATTGGTGCGGCGCACGCATGGCGCAAGCCCATTCTCTTTGCACATCATCCCCACTCACCGTTGCGTGACGTGTGGTTTGCCGTTGAGGCATCAACAGCCGTTCTGCGGTCGGAGACGCCATTTGACGCACTGGTGCATGCCGTGGGGGTGTCCCGTGGCTAATTTCGTTTCGATTGCATTACGCAATGCTAGCCGTGGGTTCCGTGTCCTCCCGCTCCGTGGCAAAGAGGCGTTTCTGAGGAATTGGCCTCAACTCGCCACAACAAATGAGACCCGCATCCGCGAATGGGCGGTCAAATTCCCGGACTACAACTGCGGAGTTGCGGGCGGCTCTGACGTCATCATTCTGGATTCTGACCGTGTGAGCCGCTTGAAGCAACTGAGCGGGGGGCATTGGGCCGAATGGTTCAACACCTTCGCTGTCAGTAGTGGGCGGCCAGACCGCGCGCACTTTTACTTTTTGGCGACACCAGAGGCGCTCAACTTCGGCAACAAGAAATGGAAGGAGCCGGACGTTGACGGCCACGTGTTTGAAGTGAAGGGCAGCGGGACGCAAGTCACTGCTGAAGGGTCCGTCCATCCTGTCACCGGCGGCACCTATGCGATCATTCAAGACCTTCCGCTCATTTCGTTTCCGGTGGGCTTGCTTGCGAAGTTGCGGGAGATCCATTCCAAAGCTAACCCGAGCGGAAAGCGGGAGTGGAATCTGCCCGTGCAGGACGGCGAAGGGCGCGACGATTTTCTTGTTCAACAGGCAGGCAAACTGCGCCATGCTGGAGCTTCAGAAGCTGTCATCCGGGCGCATCTTGAGGAACTTAACTCGGACCCTTCCGTCATCGCTGACCCGAAAAGCGATGAGGACCTGGACCGCATTGCGCGTAGTGCCGCGCGCTATGACGTACCGGCACCGCCCCCCGTTGCGGTCATCGGCGGACCAAAGGCGGAGCCGGACCCTGCCAACCTGCCCGAGCGGATACGTCCCGCTTATCCCATCAGTGCTTGGGATGGGACCGCCGTGGGCGCATTTGCAAAGCTGTGCGGAGCCGACAACAACATCCCGCTCAAGATGTATGCGGAGGCGTTCCGTTGTGTGCTCGGGGCGGTAGTGGGCGACCGTTTATCGTGCCCTGGCGTGGATGGCGCTGTGCCGCGCACGTACACGGTCATAGTGGCTCCGAAGGGCAAGGGCAAAGGCACTGCAATCCGCCGCGCCGTTCGCTTTTTTAATCAGCCTTGTGATGGCTGGAGCAGTGACAACAATGGGAGGGGCGTCCGCGTTTCTTTCACTCACGGTCTGCTTTCGGGCGAGCGCGACTCCATGTGGAAACCCAAGGGCATCGGGGCATGGATGGCCGCCGCATCCAGCGTGCCCGGCATGGCCCGGCTGTGTAAAGAACTGGAATCAACCAGCAAGAACAAGCCTCAATTTACCTGGGGCAACACACTGCCGCGCATCATCAGCGTCCACGAAGAGATGAAGACTTTTCTTAGCACGTTGTTTATCGAGGGCGGAGTGGGCAGCGGCATGGAGGGGGTCGTCTGTCAGCTTTGGGACGATGTCACCTTCCACGGCACCGCTACCGGAACGCGGGAAGCGGCCTACGGCGAGATGATGTTTTCCATGCTGTGCGGTGTGACCGAGCAGGACTGGTTTGACTTGCTCAGCCGTGGTAACGCCGTTGGCAGCGGTCTCATGTCCCGCTTCAACATCATCGGCACCGAAGGCGGCTTTGAGAACGTTAGCAAGATGAAGCCGCCAGACTTCACGGAACTGCAAGGGACGTTCCTGCCCCGCGTCCTGCAGCTTGAGGACGCACACGCGCGCCTGGTGCCGTCCGAAGCCGCTGACCGGATCATCTGCGAGTGGGCTGATAACTTGCCGGAGGGCTCAGAGCGCATGAACGTCCAAGCATGGAGGAGCGCGTTACTGATTGCGTGGCTCCGCCATGAAGATACCATCAGCGCAAAGACGGCAGAGGATGCCGTCAGCTTGGGCCAGTACCAAATCGCGTCGCATGAATACTACCGCACCAAATCAGCCGATACAGCCAACGCTCGCGTACAAGCGCGGATTTTGCGTGTCCTGGAAATGAAAGGGCCAATGTCCAAGCGGGAAATGCAACGTCATACCCACGCTCACAGGGATGGGACCGAGTTGTGGAATCGCGCCTTGGATGGCTTGGTGCGTGACCGTGCGATTGGGAAACGGGAAAGCGGGGTGTACTACCGGGCAGAGTAGCTAGAATCAGTGTCGCCATGTCGCCAGCCGTCCCTATTTCCATACGTTTCTTTATTAGCATGCATGTATGTTGATGATAATAAATGTAATGATGGAGATTACATCATAGGGACCCTTGGCGACACGGTGACAGTGGCGACACATGGCCGGAGGTCCACGCCAAAATTCCAAAATCAGAAAAATAATTGTTTGTGTAAATTTGGGATCGGCGGAGGGCTAGGAACGATTGAGCCCCAAGATTTGACCGCCCCCCCAGTGATTTCCGCCTGCACTTCAGAACAGCTGATTTTCGGAGACCAAATTTGGGTCACCCGTCCTTCTAGTCTCCGGGACTTCTACAGGCCTCGCGATGCGGGGCTGGCGGTGTCGGGCGGATCTGGGGGATTGCTTCCCACCCTTCTCTGCGGTAGGTAAAGCCTTGTCCCGGCACTTCCGTGCCGGGCTACGGGTTGTGTCGTCCCTTCGGACTATTCCGAAGTGCGAGGCTGGAGGTGTCGGGCGGGTCGACGGGTTTACTTCCCCACCCCTCCGCTCCAAAGTCCTTTGCGATGTGTGAGCCGTGAGAGTAAGATCTTCCGCTGAAGTGAAAAGCAAGAGACAGGCCGTCTTGATTACAGGGGGGATCCCGGATTCTTCTGTCCGGAAGATCATATGCCCGCAGAGAATGATGGTAAGCGTACAATTTGGATCGCCATTATTGCTGCTGCAGCAACCGTCATGGCGGCTTCTATCACCGCTTCCCTGAACTATCTGGCCGCCACGCGCGCCCGTTCCCAATCAGACTCAAGCAAGACGGAGGCCACCACCATCAGCAAGCCACCGTCAAGTCCAGTCCCCGCCAAAGCGCCGGCAAATGTGTCGGCGTCTCCACTGCATGAAGCTCTGGCTGCGCCGCCAGAGCCCGGTGCGCCTATCAATAAGCAAAAGTCAAGCTCGTCAGTGCCCACTCCCGTAACTCGGCCTTCGGCTTTCACTCCGCCCGCTGAGATGCATACAGTGACCATCTTCCATTCAAGACACCTTCCAGAAGATGCTTTGATGGTGGATGGCAAACAAGCTGCAGCATTTATCGTTTCAAGTACATACAATTCGACCACGTTAAGGCTGCAAAGTGGTTCCCACCAACTAGGTGCCGGCACATGCTCAAAACATTTCGTCGTGCCCGCTGTTACTCGCGTTGTGTTTGAGTGCGATGCGTTCTTCGAGGGACAACCGAATGAGAAATAGTCTGCTGTTTATCCTGGGATTCGTCTTGTTCGCGGTTTTAGTCTCAGGTCAGACTTCTCCAATGAAGGGCTCGGGAATGCCCACCAATGTGTACATAGCTCCATTCACATCACGTAGTGGTATCGATAAGGACGTCCTTTCTTCTCTCAGAGATCAATTTGAAGAATCGTTTGAGCAAACCTTTGGCAGCAAAGGAGCTTATGAAATTCTCAATCGGCAAACTGTGGAAAAGATACTTGCTGAAGCTGGCAATGAGGAAGCGCTCACATCTGTGGGTGAGATAAAACCCAAGGCCGAGGACGACTTGAGGCTAGCAAAGGCTAACGGAGTTATTTTTGGAGAAGTGACCGATGACAAGGTTAGCGGTGAAGTAATTGTTTCAGTTAAGCTGCAAAGCTTTGATTCTCACATCTTCTGGAACCACTCAGTTGCGATGACACGCGGCAAGATTTATGACTTCTCCAGCCGCAAGGCCGCCATGGAACAATTGGTCGCCAGTATCGATGCGCCATTGAAGGCTGCGACCGGATCGGCTCAGCCGCATGGGGCGACAACGTCGGCGACCTCATCTTCTAATAGCCACCACATTGGCGACAAGCTGAAGATATGTGAGCAAACGATGGCCGTTCCCCCCATCAAAGTCTGCGGCGTTCTGACATGGAATGGGGAGAAATACGACGAGATTATTCCAGGCACCGCATTCACTGCAACGGTCACGGCGCAACGAGGTCAAGGTAACACCGTTAGTATGAGCAGAGTAGATATTACGTTTGATCCGGGTGTGACAGCCACTTATTTCGGTACTATATCTCAAGACAACAAAGCGTCAGGTACAGTAAGCTGGTATTTCAACGGTAATCCGGTGGGGGCGGGCACTTGGACGATAGAGCCGCTAGCCCCGTAAAGGTAATTATGGTCTCGAAGAACTAGAAAGTGAGATCGACGGAAGTATAGCTAAAGGTCGGTGCTCACTTGATCCGACTCGTCTTGGGGGAACGCCTTACTCAATTAATGTAACTTACTTCGCCTCTTCCACCACGTCGCCTTCACCCGGGGCGAGAAAGAGGTTGGTTTCGAGGCCGTGCTGGCGGATGTAGAGGTCGAGTAGCGGCCTCGAGGGGCGAAGAAGTATTCGTGGGTAAGTGCTGGCTCCCGCGCACCGTCCACTTCTCGTATGGCCGCACTATCTGAGGGCCTCTCGTCATCGATCATCACCGGAGGCCGATGTCCGGGCCAGCCAGTTACCTGGAAAGAAGACTCAAACGCTCATGCACGGCCTGGAGGTCCGCTGTGGTCATGTGAGCGTATCTCTTTGTGGTGTCAAGGTCCGAATGTCCCATGACCTTTTGCAACAAAAAGACGTTTCCACCCCGACGCAAATAGCCTGTTGCGAACGTGTGCCGGGTCGCGTGGATCGTTCGCGCTGGCGGGTTGAATCCCAAAGAAAGGCAGAGCCGCTTCACATAGCGCAGCACGTTGCGGCGGTGGAGTGCCGTCTCCGCCGATGTTGCGAACAGCAGCGATTCCGGCTTGCGATTGAAGTCTGCGATGTATCGGTGGGTGGCCTTTCGCAACTCGAAACTGATTGGAACCACACGCTGCTTGCTGCCTTTGCCGTCCAGCGTGACGAGCAAATCATCAAGGTTGATGTCAGACACACGCAATTTGAGAACTTCGCCAATGCGCGCCCCGGTATCGAACAAGAACAACAGAATCAAGTGAAGCCGCCGCTCGATTCTGTCTTTCGGCTTCCACTCCACCAACGAGCGGATTTGCTTGTCAGTGAAAGTGGGCAACAGATTTTGCGGCTCCTTCAACTCCGCAATTTTGGGGTGTTTGCAGGCCGGACTACATTTCACGTCCGGCCCGGCGCTCGCCCAATGCACGTAGGCGTTGATAGCGCGGATGGCTGAATTGCATCCTGTGGCCCGCAGTCCTTTGGCGCGCATCTTGAGCACGGCGGCTTTCAGTTCATCTTGGGTGGGCGATTCAGTATCAAGCCACTTGAAGCTGTGTTTGTACCATTCCAGCGTTGACGGCGAGACATTTGAGAGGAATTGGCGTTCGCGGATGAAGTCAGAAAATCCCATGTGGTTGTCTCCGAAGCGAGAGGTAAAATTCGGAACACAACCATGTAAATAATTGAATCTAAATATGGTTAGGCTCAGCCTGGTAGAGCACTCGCTTGGGGTGCGAGGGGTCGGCAGTTCAAATCTGCCCGTCCCGACCATTCGATCAGACATTTACAAAGTTTCAGCGGGCTGGAGGCGGAGGGTGGCGGTAGGGTGCGCCTGTGACGGATCCCACAACTTCAAACAACCGTCCATTCCACGAGTAGCCTAGACAGATACACCTTTGGCACCCTCAGCCCATCCCTGGCTGATTCGTTAACAGAGAAAAATTTGGGGTAAGTATTGATGGTCCACTTATGTGGTTGCCCCGGAGCGCCTCAATATGATCGCGTGGAGTGAGCCATCGGAAAAGCTGGGCGGCACTATAGCGCCACCAACGTGGGCTAGTTGAAGGGCACTGAGCGAATTTGAAATTCGTGCGCTTGGCGGTGCGCCGGAAAGCGGCACGAGATCGGTGACACCTCTCATATGCCGGGACTTGCTAACTCGGCAATCCACAATCTTGATTCCTCGTTAGGCAAGATGGGCAAGGGGCATCGGTTCTTCGATGAAATCGACTAGCGGTCTGCCTATGCTGACATACGTGATACCGGTCGTACGCATCACTTCGGGATCGTACAGATTCCGTCCGTCAACGATAATGGGGCAGCGCATCTTAGCCTTGAGCCGCTGCAAGTCAAGGGTGCGGAACTCGTTCCAATCAGTCAGGATGAGAACAGCGTCTGTATATTGAGCGGCCGCGTATGCATCAGCTGCATACTTAAGCCGGGACGTCTCCGGCAACACTTCAGCAGCTCTTGCCATAGCGGCCGGGTCGAAAGCCTGCACCGAACAGCCCTCCGCGATCAAATGTCGAACAATGTCAATGCCGGGCGACTCGCGGATGTCGTCTGTACCCCCTTTGAATGCAAGGCCTAAGACACCGATCCTCTTCTCGCGGAGCGTCCAGAGAACGGAACGCAGTTTGCCGATGAAACGACGCTTCTGATCAGTGTTGATTCTCTCTACTTCGGTCAGTAGAGAGAAATCGATCCCCAATTGCTCCGCAATGTGACGGAAAGCAGCGACGTCCTTTGGGAAACATGACCCGCCGTAGCCGATTCCAGGGCACAAAAACCTCGGCCCGATCCTACTATCCAGGCCCATACCGAGTGCGACCTGGCTTACATCTGCGTTGGCTGCCTCGCATAAGTTACCGACAGCATTGATAAAAGAAATCTTTAGAGCGAGAAAGGCATTAGACGCATGCTTGATGATTTCGGCGCTCTTTGTTGACGTAGCAACTAAGGGTGGAGGTTGGTGCGAGCTATGGACTCCGCTGACAGCGTCCGGCGTCACATAGTATGTTCCCTTGGTCAGGGGCTCGTATATCTTGCTCACAATTGCAAGAGGTCGCGCGTGGTCGGCACCTATCACGATCCGATCCGGATGCAGGAAATCTCTGACCGCAGTTCCTTCCCTCAAGAACTCCGGATTTGACACCACATCGAAGAGGTGACGGGGCACGCCGTGTCTCTGGATTACGCGACAGATCCATTCACTGGTGTAGACGGGTACTGTGCTCTTTTCGACAATGACGGTATAGTGAGAAATTGATCGTGCGATTTCGTTTGCGACGGCCTCGACGTAGGATAGATCGGCCTTGCCTGTTTCGGATGACGGCGTGCCAACGGCGATGAATACCGCGTCCGCGCCATGTATGGCGTTGCTCAAATCGTGCGTGAAATAAAGATTCGAACCCAAGTGTTTATGCACGAGCGCAGGCAAGTGCTCTTCATGAATCGGGCAATCGCCAGCTTGTAAAGCTGCGATCTTTCGGCGATCGTTGTCCGCGCAGGAGACCTGATAGCCCAGTTCTGCAAAGCAAGCGGCGGCAACTAAGCCGACGTATCCTGAACCCACGACCGCAATTCGCATCGGGTTATTCATAGCGTAACTGTCTCCAAATTAGGCGAAATGGCGTTCATACTCTTTCGTATCGTCCACTAGCTCTGATGGCGGCCGTGACGGATTATTTGCATCTACGTTGCGTAATATCTTCTTAGGACAGCGCAGGTTTTACACAGCTCGGTAAGGCCATTCGAGCGTGCCAGAAATTTCTTGACTCTCCGTTGTCGAGTGTTAGTATTTGACGAAACTACCTACATTCGCACGGCCCCAGGTCGGACCTGATAGCACGGCGCGTCTGTCGTGACCTGCATTGAACCGCTTACATTTTGCTCTCTGCTATTTGCCGACTTCGGAGGTTGTCGTATGTTCGCGCCTTTAATGTCTTTAAGGGCACCGCGCGTTCGTTTCGCGTGGCTCTCAGTCGCAGTTGGGCTTCTGTTTTGCACTTCCCTCACTGAATCCCAAACCGTAACGGCCAATTTTGGAGGTCGCAGTGGCTCGACACCAGCTATCCCTGCTGGAGTCTTCTCGGTGGGTGGTTCCGGCACACTTAAACCCGGTCCGCTAGGCACATTGACAACAGCCGGCCTTAACCGGGCGCGGTTATGGGTTCCTCTTCAACAAATTTACGCCAGTAAAACCAAACCGAATTTCAACTACCTGGACAGCACTTTGGAAACCGCGCGGACAGTGGGGCTTCATCCACTAGCCGTGATCTATGACACGCCCGCGTGGCTTGCTTCAAAGCCGTGTGACCCGCCGTCGGATGTCTGGGAGTGGGGCCAAATAGCGGCAGCGGTTGTTGCCCATCTAGACGAGAAATTTCCCGGATTGGTGCAGGACTACGAGATCTGGAACGAGCCGGAGCTCGCGACGTCACTTTGTATCAGCAACGCTACAACCCGACTTAGTACCTACGTTTCGATGTTTGCCGAGGCAGCAGCGGCGATGCACAAGCAGGCCACCGCCGATGGTGAACCCATTCGCACAGGTGGCCCCGTAATCTCTCAGCTCTCGCAAGCACCAACCTGGTTTCCTGCATTGTTAAAGAATAGCTCGGCCGCTCCTTACGTCGACTTTGTGAGCTTTCATCTTTATCTGACTGGCCAGACTAATATCGACGCGGGGATGACCTGGTCTCAACTGTACACAATTACCCAGTCACCAACAGGTGGGTTGGCTGCATATTACAAGAAGCTAGAATTACTAGTTCGGAGTGGCCATCAGCCACAGGCCGCATCAACACCAATCTATATCACTGAATATAATGACAACTGGGCTTACGCGGTGGACTGTTGCCGCAATAATCCGACGTATGGCCCGCTATGGAATGCGGTCGCTGTCGCTGATTTTCTGAATGTAGTCTACAGCGGAGCAAACGCGGTTCCAAGTCAATTGAGCTACTTTAACTCCTCGGGCAGCTACTTCTGCATTCTCGGCCAGTGGAATGCGACGATGAACTGCGATACGTCCGCGACCGATCCTTATCCTCAGTATTACGCTTACAAGCTATTTGCATCGTCAGAATATCTCGACCTGCAGGCCGGCGGACACATGGCCGCCTCTGTGTCACCCGCAAGCACCACATCGGGCCTGGATGCGACAGCGTTCTATACTCCTACGGCTGATGATCTAGTAGTCATCAACCCTACATCAACGTCTTATAGCTCCGTGACCGTCAACCTGACGAATACCGGCTTAAATTCGCCAAGTGCTATTGAGTATCTCTTAAACAGATCGAATGGTGAGATTTCAAGTGAGTCGGTACATCTCGCGTCTACCTCTAGCGGCTACTCGGCCAAACTCAATGTTCCGGCATACTCAACGATTGCCCTTTCGGTAAAGGGCGACTCCGCAGGTGAAGCACCCAAGGCTATCCTGAGCGTGTCAACAGTGAACGGTACTCACCCATTGGCTGTTTCGATAAGCTCATCCGAGAGCCAGGGAGGTGGGAGTGCAATCGTCGGCAGAACAATTACCTTTGGCGACGGCACGTGGTTGAGCTGGGATACCTCAACTACACATACGTACACGAAGCCGGGGAATTATTTCGTCGGCCTCACCATCAAGAATGCGTCGGGGCAGTACTCCTCGACTGGCACGACTATAACTGTCCGTTGAACAAGGCAGGAGATCGGGTGGTGCAGCTCTGCGTTGCTCGAACTCGGCTGGCGTTCACAGACGCACCCTATGGAAGCCTCAAGTCCGAAAGAGCCGTCTGTGCTCCGAGCGAAGAGAGGTGATGCGTATCCACGAAGAGGTTCTGGTTACCCAAGGCAAATCGGCAACCGGCAGCGGAGCACAGCATATCCTGCGGATCAATCAAATGAACCTCAGGATGGGCTTGGCTCACGAACGCCACCAAACGACGCCCCTCCGCATCTTCAGGATCGCCGGCCGGGGGGGCGATCCCATCCGGCCATCTCAACGTCGAGTTTGCCACCAAACGAGCCACGAAGCGGCGTGGCGCAATCAGGCGCGTACGCATATGCCGCATCGGATCGAAGCTAAAGGAATTATTATCCTGAAACAGATAAACGACCTTGCCCATTTTTTCAAGTTGGTCGATCTCTGCATTCAGACCCTGCTCTAGCAGGGGACCGCTCCGCGCCACTGAAGCGTCCTGATTCCCGGGCAAAAGCGTAAAACGTTCCTTCCCATCATAAAGATATCCAGACCAGACCCCGGCAATAGCGACTGCATCTATGCGTGGTTCGCGTAGCAGGTAGGCCATGACTGCACGGTTGAACTCGGTGCACTCACGGTCATGCCCTGGATGATGGATAGAAAATGCCCTCACTCCCTGTAGGGCAGGGCAGGAGGCTTTGGTCAACTCCACGAGCTGGTATCCCTGCTGGGCAGTAATCGAGCGCAACCCCTCGGCGAGAGCTGCTGCGTGACTGTCGCCGATAATTGCGACGGCACGTCCTTGACCGGGAGCAACGCATGGAGGTACAAGCACCGGATGGGAGACTCCGTATGCCGCCACACAGACGTCGTGGCGGAGAGGTTCTCCCACCATTTCCATCTGCTGGACGGATCTGTTTCGCTGCGGGAGCCCGTGAGTGATCCCGAAAACGACGGCAGGGATCATCATCGCCACTGCCACAGCAGCATAGCGCCTGAGCAGCAACGGAGTGGGTGTGGCCGATTTGCGAAACGGCTGCTCGATGAATTTCCATGAAAGCATCGCGCAGGCGAACGAAACGAGCGCCAGTATGATGGCCACGCGTGTGGATATTCCCGAATCGGAACAGATGCGTGCGAAGCTCAGCAAGGGCCAATGCCAAAGGTACCAAGAGTAAGATATGAGTCCAACAAAGACGATGGGCTGCCAGGCAAGGAGGCGATTCACGATTCCTTGCCGTGCCGCAATGATCAGTACGGCGCCTACAACCGGGAGCAGCGCCGCGTAGCCAGGAAATGGCGTGGAGGTATTAAAAGTAAAGATTGCCACGCCCATCAAAGCCAGACCCAAAAGACTGACCCCGTGCATGGCGACGGCTGGCAGCCTACTCGATGTATGGGCGCGGTTCGCTTCCCACATAGCCAGCAGAATGCCGGCCGCCAGTTCCCATGCCCGCGTGGGCAACAGGTAAAAAGTGGCATCGGGCTTGATCGGGGTGCCCAATATAGAAAGCACAAGGGACAGCAATGCAAGGCCACTAATTATCGTGTAGAGCACACGCTGTGGCAGCCTGCGAAGAAGCAGCATGAGCAGCGGGAAGATAACGTAGAACTGTTCCTCTACACCCAAAGACCAGGTCATCAACAACGGGTTCTGATCCGAGTTAGCCGCGAAGTAGCCAGACTTGAGCCAGTAGAGGATATTCGAACTCGACGCAATGGTCGCGAGCGCAGCCCTTGCGAAGTCCTTCATTTCCAATGGAGAAAGCAAGAACATCGCCGCTATGTAACTGAACATCAGCACGCCGAATAGCGCAGGCAGAATGCGCTTGGCACGGCGTCCATAGAACTTGGCTATCCTGAAGCTGCGCCCGCGAATCTCCTTGTAGACCAGTGATCCGATCAGATATCCGGAGATGACGAAAAAGATATCAACTCCGACGAAACCTCCTCTGAACCATCCTAGACCGCAATGATAGGCAACCACAGATGTAACGGCAACAGCACGCAGCCCGTCTATATCGGGGCGGTACTTGATTGCGCTGTGCAAAGCGCTGTCCCTTGTCTGTTCGGCAGTTACCATCGGCTTGCTGTTCTCCCCCTTACTGTCCCTGCGCGGCGCGCGTTGCTCAGTTGGATGTTTGATGTTTGCAGAGGCAGCAGCCGTGATGCACAAACGGGCCGCCGCCGATGATACAGCTATTCGCACAGGTGACCTTGCAGTCTCTCGTCTCTGGCAAGCGCCGACGGATTCCTGCACTTCTAAAGAACAGCCCGGCCGCTCCCCAGCATTACGCTTACGAGCTGCTGGATCGCTGGAGTATCGCGACTCACAGGCCAGCGGGCACATGGCCGCTTCTCTTTCACGCGCAAGTACGGCAGCCGGCCCGGATTCGACAGCGTTCTACACGCTGAGGGCCGATGATTTGGTAGGCATCAATCTACATCAACTTCTTATTACTCCTCGACTGGGAACTAAACTATAGCTTTCCGCTAATTGGGCGAGACGTACGAGTGGGCGTGGCCCTGGGTCGCTTGAACTCCGCTTTTGGGTTTAACACTTCCCGTTAAAAGGCACGTTGCAGGATTACAATGTGCACGATTCCGCAGCGATTACATCGACTTTCCTCGAAGTGAGATGCTCGAACGTCAGCCATAAGCCGACGACGAGAGAGGCATCACAGATAATGCTGCTCCACGCTGCGCCTCGCCATGACCAGTGGCGAATGAAGAATACATTCAGCATCGCGTTCAGCACCCCTACTCCCACCTGCACAACTGTGCGCCTTCCCTGGTATCCAGCCCCTGTTAGACCGTCAGCCAGGAAGATATGGACACATCGCAACAGAGGTATGATCGCGAGCCAGCGCAGTGCCTCTATGGATGATGAATAGTTTTTACCGAGGATGTGGGGAATCAGTGGTGCGCCCAACAGCAAGCCGACCGTGACCACCAAGCCAAACGGCACAGCTCGTTTTATAAGTCGATAGGCGTATCGTTTGGTGGCGGACGGCCCATCTACGCCGATGCGAAAGAACTCAGGGTATGCCGCGAACAGCATCGCACGTACGGGAACCAGGCTGACGTCGATGATGCGATATGCCGCTGCATAAATTCCGGCCGCGGTAAAGGTGGAGAACTTGCCCACCATCGTCTTGTCCAGATCGTTGTAAATAGTAGTGGACGATGTACTGACCGCATACAGAGCGGATTCCGGCACATCGTTCCAGGCTTGCCTTGGACGGACGTCAACTCCGCCAGCCACGAGGGTGGTCCTCACAAGTGCATACAGGAAGCAGGCGGCCGCGCCCAGCACATAAGCGATGGTCCAATCCCGCACGGTGGGATGCTGCACCCTTGCAGAGAGAATGATTATCCCGATTAACTTAGTGAGCGTTATATATACGTTGACTCGGGCCGATTCGCCCATCCTGCCCAAGGCGGAAAAGGCGAACGCGGCAAGCTCTGCGACTCGAATCATGAAAAGGTCCGACAAGCAGACGAGAATTGTCAGCAGAAAAAACTGGCGGCCCAGGAAGAACGGCGTCAGAGCAAGAACTATCATGCTCAAGATAGATCCCGATACTGCGATGGTCAGCAGGCCATTGCCCCAGTATGTCGCAAGTAAATCTCGCTGCCGCGACACATTCTTTAGCAGTACCGTTGGACTGCCAAATCCGGCAAAGGGCGCTGCAATTGCGACCAGCGACGTCATTGCCACGAACGTACCGTATTCCTTCGGCCCCAAACTGCGCGCAATCAAGATGAAGTAGGCGGCTTGGATTACAAGGCGCAGCCCTTGACCCATGCAGAGCTTGGCAGTATTTTCCGCTAGCTCGCTTCGTCGCAATTGAGAAAGTTTGCTCTTAGCTAGCTCTAGAACACGCATATTGTCTGTCAGTCGGACTTAAGACGCTGCCAATCTCCGCGATGAGTCGGCATACTGCGACATCCCAATTTAGTTCAGTCTGGAAACGCTGAAACGAACTCCAGCACAGCGCCGCATATTTAGCCGGGTCGGCCAGCAGCTGGAATGCATAATTCGCATAGTCAGCTGGCCCCGCCTCGAGTGGCAGCAGGTAACCATTGACGCCATCCTTGACAAGGGTACTGTTTCCGTCCCCGTTGGTAGTGAGGGATGGCACCCCGTGAGCGCTGGCCTCTGCCAGAAATGCTGCGACACATTCCGCATGATTGGGCAGAATCAGCAGGTGGGACTGCATGTAAAGTGCCGAAAGCAGCGCCTGCCCTTTACGCGTAGATCTGTCGATGCCTCCGATAACCGTGACGTAGTCCGGGAGGCTAATACTGCGGGGCGGGAGGCAGCCTACCAATGTAAGACGGGCGTTGATTCCCCGTGCTCGCAGAGCGGTGGTGGTGTCGACGGCAATCTGAGCCCCCTTCCGTTCCCAATCTACGCTTGCGAAGAGCAGTTCCCAATCACTTTCATCTCGGCGCCGCAGGCATGTCGCGATGTCAGCCGCGTTCAGTTTCGTGTAGAGATTCGCGCCATATGGGATTACTCTGATCTTGCGCGGGTCAACATCGTAGCTTCCACAAGCAACATCTGCGGCCCATTGAGTAGGGAAGACCGCCAAAGCACAGGAGTCAAGGGCCTGCTGCTCGACGGGATGGCAGTCGCTCATGCTCCCTTTGGGAAGGTGCCTGTAGTAGGGATAGCGATTTAGCATGCCGGCGACCGTCGTGTCGCCCCAGAATATCGAAGGAACAGGGCAGTTCTTGGTGCCCATATAAAATAAGGACCCTCCAAGTACTGCGTCGACCTGATGCCGACGGACCGCGGCGTTGATCTGATCCGGGTAATGGCGAACCACCTTCGGATCGCGTTCACAGACGATATGCTTGCCCGTTATCGCGCGGGTCATCTTATTCTTTAGGCCGACAAGCGTAGCCTTCTGTTCGGTCAACTGGAGAAAGAACGAGATTTCACAGCCCTGCCGCTTCAAGGCGGCGGCCATGCAATAGGGTGTTCTGGAATATGAACCGACGCGCTGTGGATTTTCCACCCCTACGAATCCTAGTTTCATGATTTTTTGGTTGATCGCGGGTTAGGCAGCTCAAGCTTGTGCTTTGGAAAAGCGGCGTGGGAAGCTCCGAGTCAGCTAAAAGGCGCCCAAGCCTCTTATCACGGCGGGAATTGTGCGCATCAGGATTTGCAAATCAAGCCAGAAGGACCATCCGTCGATGTACTGCAGGTCAAGTTGCATCCACTTTTCGAAAGGAATCGAGCTGCGTCCGGCAATCTGCCAAAGGCAGGTCAAACCGGGGCGCACACTGAAGCGGCGGCGCTGCCAATCTTCATTGAAGCCCTCGTAATCGCGAACCGGAAGCGGCCGGGGACCGACCAGGCTCATCTCTCCCCTCAAGACGTTGATCAACTGCGGCAACTCATCGAGGCTGGTCTTCCGAAGTAGTCTCCCGAAGGGAGTTATCCGGGGATCATTTTTCAGTTTGAATACAGGACCGGAAGCTTCATTCAGATGCTCTAACTTATTGAGCTGCTGCTCCGCGTCGGCCACCATGGTTCGGAATTTATACATCTGAAACCGACGCTTACCCAAGCCAACCCGGCTCTGTTTGAAGAATACCGGGCCTGTGTCAGTCATCTTGATTATGACTGCGATCATAAGAAGCAGCGGCAATAGCAGAATCAACAAGACCGAAGACATCACCACGTCGAACATCCTCTTAGCGTCGGCGCGCCAGCCCTCTTCCATGCCCCGATAGTGACTGATGAGCAAGCCGCCAAGAACATCATCGGCCCGCGCACTGGCAAGCCTCAGATCGAAGAGGTCGGAGAAGACACGGATCTTAATTCCCTGCAACTCACACATTGCAACCACACGCGCTGCTTGCACATGCAGAGTACGAATTGGCAATGCGATCACGACTTCGTCAACGACGTTGGACCTGAGCAACTGCTCCAAGCCATCGAAATCGCATATCGAGTAGCCGCTGTCTACAAAATCCTGCATCCCAGCCCACGGCTGATCCACGAATCCTAAGATCCGATATCCCAGTTCCGGCTTTGACTCGATGAGGCCGGCAAATTGGCTAGCGCGGGGCCCGGTTCCGACGATCAATACGTTGCGCAGGTTGCGGCCTTGCTTTCTAACCGCCCGCAAAGCAACGCGCATAAGCAGCCGGCTTGCAATTGACACAGCACATGCTATCAGCCAAAACACGATGATAAACTTCGCTGAAAACATTCGAACGTGGAAGATCAGACCCGTAAGACCGATCAGAGCGGTCCCTGCAACACAGGCCTTAAGAAGATCACGAACGTCGGCCAGGGAATCGAGCATTCGACGCGAGTTATATAGTCCGTAGGACGCGTAAGATATATGCCACATGCATAGAAAGACCGCGAATAAAAGCAGGTTTCCGATCTTGACCCGCATCGATAGGAATTCTGCGAGAGACAGAGCCGATCTGTTTGGCAGCGCCAGATATGTCGCAAGAAGAAGCATCGTTATTGCGACACAAAGATCGAATGCCTTCATAGCGTTCAATAAAAACTTACGCCTGTATGATGTCATTTTTTGCTCCACCTGCGCTTAGGTAAGTGAACACGACAGATACGTCTTTACACAGTGCGATCAACGCTCTGGAAAGAGTGTGGCAGAGGAAAAGAGCTGTATGGCACGAGGTTGGGCGGACAACAACGGGATTGCATGTCTGCTTGACGGCGTCTATGCACTCGCTGAACTTTCTACATTTCCAGAATGCGCAAAAGATGGAATGATTGGATTCTGCTCGGAGTATGCGTCTTCCTCGAAGGTACCTGGGCGGATTTCCCTGAGAGCAGTTAGCTCGGTGCGACACAGGCGCGCGAACCTATTGCGGAGCGAACCCAAGGCTATCCGCGAATAAGCCCACTTGCTCCATCCGCTGTATCTCCGCTGGCCTCCGTTCAGCATCCGCGCGAACGAAATTAGCCGCACCCACCTCATAATTGCGTTGTCGGCGGGGCAAAAGGTCGTCGCCGATTCGTCGAAGTATCCATGCAAAAACAGCTCTTTCTGTGTCTGCAGGTTCATTCGATATGAGCCCGCGGCTGCCCGCCATGGCAAGAGGCAGTCATAGAAGCTTTCAAACAAACCAACGTCTTCGTAGACATACCCTTCTCTGCTATTTCCGAAATCGACTATGTAGATCGCATCCCCAGCGACCATCACATGAATGGGAGTAAATTCACCGTGTATGTCGCAGAGATTCCGTCTAAATGTCGGATTTGCGTTGAAACATTTTTCTAAAATGACATGGAGTTCGGCGTAGCTGTCTTGCAGTGAAAAGAGCCGAAACGCCTCCAGCGTTCGCTGGTTTTCGAACTCCTGCAGTATCCATTGCAGCGGATTCCCGGTTGTGTTCTTTCGCGTCAGCCTGTGCAGACTTCCGAGCCATCGACCGGCGCACTGCAACAGTTCGGGTAGATTGCGCCTGGGCGCGGGATGGAAAATCACGTCAAACAAGTGGTGTTTCAGCGAATTTCCGGGCACAAATTCCATGAGGAGGAGACGGTTCTTCGGATAGTAAGCAATCGGAAGCGGAGAACGAAGCATTGGGTTTTCAGCCGTGATGAGCGGCGCCACATTAGACAGGAAGTGCAACTCCCTCTCGAGGTTTTGAACGCCCGCGTAATCCGCCTTTTGAACCTTGGCAAACAGCGACGTCGTGAGCTCCCCGTCACTTAAATGCACTACACCGGCGGGGTGAACGCCCGGCTCGTTGAGCGCGCGTACGTAAACCTTGGAACCTGCAGGCAGGGATGATCTCAGGCCGGCCGCATTCAATAGCGGCTCAGGCCCAAGCTGCGAAAGTACGCAAATAAGGTAAAGGTTGTTTGCTCTCTGCACAGCTTTAGACCCGGAGCACCTTTCTGCTCGCGATTTCGAGACTGGCGTTCCGATTTCAGCGCAACAGCGCTCAGGGGCCCTCATCCGATTCGCAATAGCTCTATGCTTTCCTTGTGTGACTGTCACGCCTACGACTGGAGTCTGCAGGCGATGATGGATTTGGTCATTCCGCACCATTTTTCGCGGATAATCTTGGCATCTGGAAATAGCTCCTGCACTTCGGGCTTATTCAACAGACTTATTTCCTCGACCATCTCGTCAACTTGTCGACGGCTTGGCCGGACCGTTAGGCCCCATACGGTGAAATGACGAGCCAAGAGTTTTCTGTATTTTTTGGGCAAGAAATGTATAAGCGGAGCGAGGAAATGGGGCTCCATGAAGAACGTGCGACTGGGGGTCTGCACCCAATAACTGCGCCCAACTCTTCTGATTTCCTCTGCAAATTTCTGCTGCTGCTGCCATTCACCTAAATGCTCAATCACGGAATTACTTACCACGATGTCAAAGCTCTCGTTTTCGAATGGGAGAGCACGTCCGTCTCCCAGCATGGTGGTGAAGCCGGGTTCATCGCATCGCAGCCAGGAAGACTTTGGGTTGAGGATGGTCACCCTGGGTTTTACCGGCGAGTACACCCAAAACGTGTAGTAGCTACCGCCGACGTCCAGGATCCTGCTGCTTTCGGAGATGCCGCATACCTCACACATACGCCGGAGTCGTTCCGACCGAAATTTTCGAAAAAATGGCTGATAAATCGCGGCATAAACTTGTTTGAGTGTCACTGGACCAACTCCTTTCGATGCGAATGAGATATTGAGCGCCGTTAGCGTTGGGGGGCGTGCTCAAAGGCTGTGGCCAAGGCCTGCCACGCTTGTGTTGGACGGAGGTCAGAGTCATACGGAAGTGGACGTACTGGTTGACCGCCAGGTCTGGATGCATAGTTGGCCAACCATGTATAACGTGAACTCAGACCCCAGGTGACCACCGCGATCACCGATTTCTCTTGCAACACCACGTTCAGGTAACGGCTAATCTCGTTAGCTACCGCTCGATCACGATCGGCTACTTCCGTTTCAGGGCCTTTCTCGGAGACATCCAGTTCAGAAACGATGATCTTGAAACCGAGGTCACTTACCTGGCTGAGAAAGTTCTTGAGTTTGCCGCTGTCGAATGGAACTCCGCCCGTGCGGAGGTGTGACTGTATTCCCAATGCGCCCACGGGAACTTTTGCATTCGAGAGCCGTTTTAGCAGTTTAAGGAGGTTCTTTCGACGGTACTCGTCCTCGGGTATGTCATATACCAGATGATTGTCGTTATAAACCAGTAGGGCTTCATGATCAGCCGCCGACGCAGCCTGGAAGGCCGCATCTATATAGGCCGGTCCGAGCAGCCGTAAGAATGGGGTATCCTTCAACTCTGTTCCGGCCTCGCGGAATGCTATTGCTTCATTGACTACCGTCCAGTAAAAGGCGCGGCCTCGAAAGTGGCTGACCGTCTGAGTGACATGTTGCAGCATCGTTTGTCGCGCATCGGCCGGAGACAAACTGCTGAACCATGCTGGCAGCCCTTGGTGCCACACGATAGTACCGCCGCCAAACTTCATGTGGTGGTCTTTAGCGAAATTAGCCAGCCAATCCCCCAGGTGAAAGTCGAGACGACCCGGCTCTGGTTCTACATACTTCCAGTTCAGTGCGTTCTCCGGCACGAGAAGGCTGCATTGATCTACTACCAGCCGTTCAAAAGCCGGGTCGGCCATCAAGTGATCTTGGGTCGTCGCGCAGCCATAGATCAGTCCTTTTTGCGCAGCGATATCGCGCAAAGTCTGCTCTGCGGCCAACACTACCTTAAGCGGACCCGAAGCGGACGACGCAACACCTCCCGCAGCCACGGCAGTTAGCGCTGCCACGAAGTCACGTCTAGTGCGAACTCTGCAGCATTCCCTTAAGTCAACGGGCACATCCACCTCACTGCTTTTCGGACACATCGCCTAAGCCTCACTGGTTCGGTGAGGCTTCCAGGTTCAAGCTGCAGGGATCTGAAATTGGCTGCGCCGGCGTTGTCGGCGGCGTCATGTACGCCGGAGATGCGAAGTTAAAGAACTCGGTCATGTCATCACTCGCCGCATCGCGCGCCGTTAGAGGCGGCAGGCTAAAGCGCGTCTCGATGAGCTTAAGGATGGCGGTGTGATCGCGAACAACATGGGAGACGAAGTGCGGTATTGTCCAAGGCGACACGACGGCCACCGGGAGTCTGAAGCCGTACTGATTGAAAAGGCCCGCTGCGTCGGTACCCAGGGTGATGATTGGGGGGATGCCGTCCGGCTGGACGGCTGCTGGGGGAACCACGTGGTCATCGAAGCCTCCGGCTTCGTCGTAGCCGAGAATGAACGCGGACGTCTTCCATGTAGGGCTTTGCATGAGAGCATCGATAAAGGACTTGATGACAGTAGCTCCCTGCTGTATGTTTTCCGTCTCTCCGGACGTGCCTGGATCGGGTTCTGGATGCTCGTCGTAGTGCCCTTCCTCGATATATACCACGGACGGAAATGTACTCTCGCTCTTTACATCGTTGAAGTAATCGGCTATCGGAACGAACTTACTTGGGTCTTTCTGATAAATCGACCAGTAGGGAATGTGTATTGGAGCGGCATCCTGGTAGTAGTACTTCCACGATATCCCAGCCTGATCCAAGAGATCGAATATAGTCATGTTCGGGAAACCGCCCTGGGGTGGGTGAGGACCGACCGTCCATCCGAGCGCCGTTGCACCGTACAAATACATACGATTCGGATCGGTTGGCCCAATGAGCGGCGAAAACCAGCGATCACTAGTCGCGAACTGGAACGCGAGGCTGTAATAGTAAGGTAAATCGGTCCAGTCATAATAGCTAATTGCCCGCGTTCCGTTTGGATCATCAGAAGAATAGCCGATCGAATTCCCGGACCTCAGAAAATTGTCCATTAGTCCATTGTCGTAATCGTAGTGCTCCGCATTCCAGCTTGGAGATAGGTTCTCCTGGCAGCCTGTCTGAGCATGAAACGGAATGAT
The DNA here is from genome assembly GCA_963721995.1 of uncultured Acidobacteriaceae bacterium. Lineage (GTDB taxonomy): Bacteria > Acidobacteriota > Terriglobia > Terriglobales > Acidobacteriaceae > Silvibacterium. The sequence goes on from CAVRNK010000005.1 coordinate 81,169, forward strand.
TAGCTTTCCGGCAACCTCCGGCAATCCCACGGTGCTGCTCCGTTCATCGACTGCATTGTCATTGATGCCGTTCATCTGCCGATATTCATTCATCTTGCTGAAGTAGTTGTCGAAAGATCGGTTCTCCTGGAGTTCAACAACGATGTGCTTCATGCTCAACAATGCAGATGGAGGGGCGGGTGCAGCTTTATAGGTGTAAGCGTTTTGAAGCGATCCGGTTTGCGTGCCCTGTTCGACGGTGACATTTACGGTTCCGGCAGGTTCCGGGGGCGCAAAGGCCTCGATCGCATTCGCGCTCACAACCTGAACGTTTGAACCGGCTGCGCTACCGAATGCTACCGTTGCATTCGAGCGAAAGCCGGTTCCATATACAGTCCGGGTTGTGCCTCCAGGGGGCGTACCCCAGTTTGGAGATACCGACGTCACGATCGGCGGTGGGTAGTATAGGTAAGCGCTGGAGTTGCCGGACCCGATTGTGAGGAATGCGTCGTCGAATCGTCCTACGGTTGCGGTACTTCCAATTCCGACCTCTGCATATAGTCTGACAAAGCTCTTGCCGGATGGAACAGTATAAGTACCCTGCTCAGGGACCCACAGCGGTTCGAAGGCGCTGTAAGGAGGTGCTGAGACATACACCGGATTCGCTTTATTCGCGTCTGATATCTCCAGGCCCCACCGGACGTTCGATCCTCCCGATACGACATATGCGTATCCACCGAAAGTTACCGTCTGTGAGGCCTGAACGGGGAAATATAGCGGCCCTCCGTTTGCAGTTGCCGCAAATATTACCGGGTGACTAGATCCCCCCGTGGATGCAAGCTGAAGATAACTCGTTCCTACATGTGCGTTAGCCGCAACCGTGCCAATCGACGAAGTACCCGGGGTAGCCCCAGACGCCCAGTAGGACATCCCGGATTCGAATGACTGGTTGTGGAGCAGGCTGGCTAACGTCACGCTTGCGCCACCGGGATTCGTGATGGTGACATCCGCTGAACCTGCTGTAGAGGCCGGCGTCACTAAACTAATCAGACTGCTATTAACTACAGTAGTAGAGGTAGAAACACCCCCAAAAGTCACCGTAGCGCCGGGCGCGAAATTAGCGCCAGAGATCGTCATCGAGTCTCCACCACTGGTTGGCCCGGTTGTCTCTGAGAGTGAAGAGATCGTAGGCGGAGAGGTGGGGACGACGTAATCGAAGCCACCGCCGGGAATGTTTATCTGTAGAAAGGCGTCGTCAAAGCGATCGTCCGCCGAGCCGCTGCTGCTCGCGATTTCGCAATAGAGGCGAACATAAGCCATTCCAGTCGGAACAGTGTAAGTACCTTGGAAGTTAGTCCACGTCGAGGCAGTCACGTTGTATGGCGACGCGGAAACGTAGACTGCATTTTGCTTATTTGAGTTAGAGACTTCGAGTCCCCAACGTGCCTTGCCGTCGCCGGAAACATGGTAGCCCCAGCCACCAAAGACAATCACGTCGCCGGGGCTTACGGCGAAGTATTCCGCCACATTGTTTGAATTGGCAGCGTAAAAGACGGGGTGATCAGTGGATGAGGACGTGGTGAGTTCAGCATAGAAGTTTCCGCTATGCGCGTTAGCCGAATTGTTCACTACGGTTGCAGCCCCGCCTGAACCAAGCAGTTGCCAGTCAACCGCTCCCGATTCGAAGCCACTGTTAGAAAGAGGAGTGACATTCCCGACCAATGTCGCGCTCTGCCCACCAGGGTTCGTCACCGTTACATTCGCCTCGCCCGCGGCCTGTGGCGGCGTAACGGCGGTGATCGTCGACGAATTAACGACGCTCACGCTTGTGGCGGCCGTGCCATTAAAACTGACCGTCGCTCCCGACGCGAAATTGCTGCCACTGAGGCTGACCGAAGTCCCTCCTGCAGTGCTGCCGGATTGCGGAGTAATGGAAGTCAGTGTGGGCGGCGGGTCCCCAGATTGAGTCTGGGTGACATAGTCGTATCCACCACCCGTGATATCCACCTGCACGAAGCCGTCATCGAACCGATCATCGCTGGCACTACTGCTGCCCCCGACTTCACAGTAGAAACGGACGAATGCCATCCCTGCCGGCACGGTGTAGGTTGACTGGAAATAGGTCCATGTCGACACCGTCACATTATAGGGAGACGCAGCAATGTAGGAGGCGTTCTTTTTGTTGGCGTCTGAGACTTCCAATCCCCAGCGCGCCTTGCCGTCACCCGATACATGATAGCCCCACCCACCGAATGTGATTACGTCGCCGGGGTTCACCGAGATGTACTGCGCGACATTATTCGTGTCGGCAGCATAGAACACCGGATGGTCGGTGGCAGTGGATGTGGTGAGCTCGGCGTAGTAACTCCCACTGTGGGCGTTGGTGGAATTGTTCTGAATGGCAGCCGTTCCTCCGGAGCCTAGCTGCTGCCAGTTGACCGAACCCGACTCAAATCCGGGATTCAAGAGCGGACTTATATTGCCGATCAGGGTCGAGCTTTGCCCGTCCGGATTGGTCACTGTCACGTTCGCCTCGCCTGGCCCGTGAGGCGGTGTGAGCGCGGTAATTGTCGACGAATCCACTACCTGTACGCTCGTAGCGGCACTGCCGTCAAACGTGACCGTGGCACCGCTCAAGAAATTCTGCCCACCTAGAGTAACGGAATTACCGCCGGTGATACTGCCGGACTGCGGGGTGATGGAGCTGAGTGTGGGCGGCGGCCCGGTAGGCGTGGTTTCGGCAACATAGTCAAACCCAACATTGGGGAGGTTGATTTGTAGATAGGCGTCGTCGAACCGATCGACGGTCGGTTCGGTGGTCGCACCGGCCTCGCAGTAAAGACGCACGTATGCGACACCGATAGGTACGGTATAGCTGCTCTGGAAATTAATCCATGTGGATACTTTTACGTTGAACGGCTCCGACGAATAGTAAATCTTGTTTTCCTTGTTTTGGTCTGAGACCTCAAGTCCCCATCGTGCTTTGCCGTCGCCTGAAACGTGGTAGCCCCAGCCACCGAAGGTGATCACAACGCCCGGGCTGACTGGAAAGTATTCCGCTGAGCCGCTCGAATCGGCTGCATAGAGGACAGGATGATCTCCGGCAGCCGCGCTCAGCTCCGCGTAGCCGGTGCCGCTGTGAGCATTCGAAGCGTTGCTGCCAAAGGTCACCGAGCCTCCGGAACCCAGTAACACCCAATTCGCTGCGCCGGATTCGAATCCAGCATTCGACAACGGGGTCAGAGCTCCGGACAGACTGGCGCTTTGACCGTCCGGATTGGTCACAGTCACCTCCGTCTCGCCAGCCGGATGGGGTGGCGTCAATGCCGTAATCGTCGATGAATCGACAACGTTGACCCCCGTGGCAGCAGCAGCAGCACCTCCGAAGGCTACGGTGGCCCCGGCGACGAAGTTGCTCCCAGTCAGCTTTACCGCGGTGCCCCCAGCAATGCTCCCCAACTGTGGACTAATGGAGATCAGAGTAGGCGCTGGGCCTGACGGAGTCGGCTGACCCGGCTGCACTGGATTTGTCCCTCCAGTGTCGGGGACACCGGTGGTCACTCCACAACCTGACAGTCCAGCCAGGAGGATCACCAGCAGAATCGACTTGCTATATACAGACATTGGCCAACGACATACTGACAATATCTTCGTCATAGCTTGAGACATATGGGCCTCACAACGAACGGAATTGCGGTGTTAATAGATGCGAATTGAGATAGGGGGCCGTGGCTTGGCGCCGGCTGGATAAGGGAAAGCGATAACTCACTGCAGCTGGGCCGCTGCAGCCGACGCAGTTAATGGATGGATTGGGGGCTGAACTTTCAAGGAAAGGTGAAGAGCGGACAACTGTTCCTTCGGCATGATGTCGCTATGCTCGGATCAGCTAGGCGCGTAGACGATGCTGGCGTCGGCGATCGTGCCTGCGGTGATACGGATTCCCTTTTCATCCAGATGGCGGGCAACCGTATCAATCATTTTCTCGCCGAGTTCATGAGCTTCCAGCAGTTGACGAAAGCGGCTGACTGAAATCACATCGGGAGCTGGCGCGCGCGCCAAATCTACTCCTGCAAATCGCCGAATCGCAGCAGAATCGTACAATGCTTCTTCGATGCCCAGATCAGACACTTTGAACCACTGTTGCACAAAGAAGATTCGTAACATAATCGATAGAGCTGCTGGCCGCCCTCCGTGGATGGTCCTTGGGTAATGCGGCTCTACTAAGGACTCCAGCTCGGCCCACGGCACAACTTCATTCATCGCATCAAGAAATAATTCTTTGCGCGACTTTCGCCCGTACTTCTCGAATCCGCTCGGCGGTACCGGCGTCTGTTGACGGCTAACATTTACCTTCTTATGTCGACCCTGCTCAGATCTGTTCATAAGTCCTCGATAGACGATCATCTCGAAATCATTTCAATCACCAGCTTGTAGGCAATGAACCACGGCTCGACCAGATACCTCGACCACAAGCGTCGCGGCTCTGCCAGCAGGCGGAACAACCACTCGAGCCCGCAGCGTCCTGCCCAACGTGGAGGAGTCGGAATAGCACCGGCAAAGTAGTCGAGAGCTGCACCGCCATTGAGAATCACGCAGGCGGATAACTTATCGACATGGTCTGTGATCCAGTGCTCCTGACGTGGCATTCCCATTCCCGTAATAAGAAGGTGTGGCCGCCACTCTTCAATTCTCGCCACGAGTGCACGGGCTTCGATCGAGGTGGGGATCGGATCGAAGTACCCATGTGCGGTTTCAATTTGAAGTCCTGGGTATTGACGACGCAGGGCTTCAGCTCCTAGCTCCGCAACGCCCGGTCTTGAACCCAGGTAAAAGACTCGCCAACCGCGATTTGCTGCTGCGCTGGCCAGCGGGCCCATCCAATCGACAAAGGTGACGCGATGTTCGCGTCTGAGCGCGATGCCCAAGAGCCGGGCCAAAGCCACAACAGCCATTCCGTCCACGTGGATATGGTCGGCAGCTGCATAGAACCTCTGCATTTTTGGATCGTGATGATACAGGTAGATACTATGCAGATTGTGATTGGCGACGATGATGCGTCTTCCATGCTCGATTGCGTCCGCCACGATCGCGTTGAGATCTACCAAGCTTAATGCTTCAACTTGAATTCCCAGGAAGGACGCCCTTCCCACCTCTTCGCGGCTGGTTATTGGGCTTGCGACGTTAGTTGCCATGCTCGTCCAACACTCCCTGTAGGACAGTGGCCATCTTGCTTTCAGGCTGCGGTGGTGCACTTGGGTTGTCGGGGTTAGGCCACAGGAGATCGCGCTGACCAAGGAATTGCTCCGGATCTTCGCCGTTCACAGCGATTTCGGCGGCATGCGTCTCATAAAATACCCGGCTAGCAAAATACATCGGGCTCGCTCGAATGGCTTTTGCCAATTGCCTGGAAGCGGCCATGTACTCTTTTTGGCTGTAGCAAATGTTCGCCCGTCGCATGGCGTCACGACATGCCAGTCTTGGTCTATCTAGATTCCTAGTGAGAGGCTCACGGACGGACTCGCAGCCCTGGGGTGACCAGCCGTGCAAGTGAGATAAGAGCAGATACTGTACATACAAAGTGTTGACCGATTGAGACTCCAGATGCGCCGCCGAAACGCTCGCTGAGTTATGCCTAAAATAGGTGGTCACTTCCGGGTGGTAATTGATTTCATAGTGAAGCGCCATCCTCCACCATAAATCAACGTCTTCGACGTGCAGGTCGAATCGATAGCCACCGAGTGCGACAGCCTTCTGCACGTTTAATGTAACCGTAGGGTGGCATATCGCCAGAAGATAACCGCTCTTGGTTATTTCACGTAACTTGGCCGGCGTTGCCCGCGTTGTCCTGAACGTGCCCACGCTGCGACCATTCTGGTAATACCGGGCTTCGGCATAGAGCATTCCCGCATCGGGAAATTGGGCGATTGCTCTCTTCGTGACCGCAACACGATCTGGAACAGCCACATCGTCAGCATCGTGACGCATCAGCCACGGTGTGTCCACCTCTCTCAGCATGCGATTGAGCGTGAATGTGAGCCCGCGATTCGGCTGCGCGACAACCCGCAAGCGAGAATCCTTTATCGAGCGGAGATACTTCAGGCCGGAGTCGGTTGAACCATCATCAATGGCGAGGACTTTAAAGTCACCATCCGTCTGGCGGAGCAGGCTATCCACGCTCTCTTCCAGAAATGGCAATGCGTTGTAGACGGGCAGCCCCACTGTGATAAGCGACATCGTTACCGGTTCCGGGAGATAGAAGCGTGTTTGACTACCACGAAGAGCGCAGTCGCTCTCGCAACGAAGGCGGCACGAACCACATTCCCAACAGAAGACACATGTCGATCGCCTTTGGACGGCCAATTCGAAACATTTCGGTCAATAGCGGCAGGAAGGCTTTCCATTGCCGCTGCCTGGCCGCTTGAGACGCAATTTGAGTCGCGATAAAGCCGGCATAGGCCCGGCGCGTAACTAGCTCGCGTCGATCACGAATCCAGGTGAGGGACGTTTGCCAGTCAAGCTTTCGGCTAACACCGCCGGCGGATTCCGTAAGATTCCAGATCGCCAATGGCTCATCCACGAACTCGATCTTGACTCCCGGCTCTCGTGCCGCGCGGAGTATCCAGTCCCAATCCTGATGCTTGCGCAGGCCGTCTTCAAATGTGACCTTCTTGAGCAGACGCCTAGTTACCAGGAGCGTCGAGGTCTGAAGCAGACCCTCGCCTTGGGTCCACGTGTCACGCGCGAGGAGGTATTCCGAGAGAGGTTCGGTGGGTAACTTTCTGGGCCAAACGACTTCTCCGCCCTGAGTACGAGCTACCACTTTGCATGCGACGATGGGGTCGGAGCAGCTTGACTTTCGCGCAACAGCGAGCTGCTTTGCCAGTTTTTGCGGAAGCCAAAGATCGTCATCATCCAGAAATGCGATCCATTCTCCTCTGGCAATCGATACACCTTCGTTTCTCGCACGGGAGCCACCGACCTGTTTTTCAAGAGAGAGCAATCTGAGTTGGGGCAGGGATAGAGATTCGAGAGCGGCCACGGTTGCACAGTCACCACCATCGATTACGACGATTATCTCCAGATCGCTAACCGTCTGGTCGATCGCGCACTTCACCGCCTGCAATACCAACGCGGGTCGTTTGAAGGTCGGAATTATGACTGAGACGAGTGGATTGGGCGGCATCGTCTACGAGTAAGGCCAGTAGGATTTGGATTGCGAACTTTGCAGCGAAACAGACAGTGGCTTATCGGCAGGAGCCATCGAGCCGGAGGCCAGAAGACGTCCGTACATCTCTTCTAACCTGGCGGTTTGATCTCGAAGACCAAAGTGATCGCGAACTCGTGTTCTTGCGGCTTCGCTGAACCGGAGCCACAAGGGCTCGTCCTTGAGCAAGCGCGAAATGTTACCCGCCAGCCCGTCGACGTCACGCTCATTCGCGAGAAGCCCGGTGACGCCGTGCGCGACGGCTTCTGGGATCCCGCCGGTCGCAAAGCTTGCCACTGGCAGTCCCATAGCCTGTGCTTCCGTAAATACCAGACCGAATCCTTCGGAGGTGCCCCAATGCGTTGTGAAGCTCGGCACACTGAAGACCTTTGCCCTATTCATCCATTGACGTACTTCGCTCTGGGTTTGTGCACCGAGGAAGCTATAGTTTCGCAATCTTTGTGAGGCCAGCTTCTCCAGATCGCGTCGAAGAGGACCATCACCGAGGACAACCAACTGGGCCTCTGGGTTCTGCCGCTGCACCTTTTCCATTGCCTGAATGAGATAACCGCAACCCTTGCTGTCTACAAGACGGCCGGCGAATAGAACGATTGGCGCACGAGGCACAGACAGATCTGGGGTGAATAGATCGGTGTCTACTCCCACATAGTGAACCCAGATCCTTTCTGGCGGAAACCCCTGTGCGATCAGTCTTTCGCGGACAAAGTCGGACACGGCGACGAATAAAGACCCCTCTCTTTGGATAACCGGCCGCCACCGGAGATATCGCCGATAGTCGTAAGAGTATTTGCGCGCGTATTTCTCTTTCATGGTGGCGTCGTAACCATGAAATGTAATTACCAAGGGAATGTGCAACCGGCGGGCGAGCCATAACGCCTGTACGCTGTCAACGCCAAAATGGGCATGAATCAATACGGGATTGACACCACGCAGGTGTCGCACGAGGCCTGGCGCCACGCCGAATAGCTTGTACATCATTTTCTGTGTGGACCCAAGCGCGCCCACCTCTCCGATAAGGTGAAAGCGCTTGTCCGGGAGCCGCAGCCCCTCGACCCGTGTGAAGCCCACGAAGTAGGGCGTGAAGTTCTCAAGAGCCTCAGGCTGAGAAAGGACAAATGTCTCGGAGAGCGGAAGTAGCGTTGACCTGTAAATCAAAATCGAAGGACGCGTACTCTGCAGCCTATCGCTGGAAACACTTACGACCATCTCAACCCCACGCTCTGGTCTACGGAATGCGCTGGTGCATATGGGGATCCAGATAGCATATTGAAACTGCCAGGTTGGGCTTGCGGCATATCTGATACGAGCTCTTTTGTTTCACAAAGAACGAAGACTGCCGTCGTTATGTAAAGTACCCAAAATATGTTGTCCTGCCTCACGAGCGAACTTTCAGTAATATTGAACAGGAGCATAAAGCTGATATAGGCAAGCGGCCACAATGCGATCGTTTCTCTTTGGGTGCGGATCCAAAGAAGCCCGCGCCTGAAACTTATGATGACGCCCGCGAGAAAGAGGATCAGGCCGACGACTCCAAGCTCCTCGACCAGGTCGAGAAAGCCATTGTGAGAGTGAGGCACAGGCCACCCTAATATCGACCACAGGTCAGCGGAAGCCTGACCTTGCATTCCGAGCCAAAAACTGGCGTAGCCATAGCCCAGCCAGGGATGCACCATGATTTTAGGTAAGACGGCGCTCCATATTTCAATGCGTCCTGACAACGTAGCGTCACGGCCAATAAATCCGAAGATATCGTGCGGATCGCTGAAGAGTATTACCGCTGAGATAATTCCACTCGCGGCGAGCATCGCTACAGCGAAGACCTGCAAGGCAGATCGCTTGCGCGAGCGGGCGAACAGCCATATCAAAGCTATGACTACGGGAACTGCGATGATGGATGTCGCCGAGCGCGAACCGGCGATCATGAAGACACACATGATCAAAGCGAGAATGTATGCCCGGCGATGGGTTTTGCTGTCAAATGCCAGGAATAAGAAGACCAGAACTCCAAATGACATCAGTCGACCCAGGGTGTTCTTTTGTACGAAGATTCCCTTCCAGCCGTAATCGGTGAGTGCCGAGTCGATTCCGAGATCGGGGCGAAGGACCACGACGAGGATGCTGCCAACAATTGCGACTATGAGGGCCCATCCCAACAGGCGGAGTAATTGCTTTGGAGAATAGCGGCAAGCGAGATAGAGCCCCAACCCGCTGGTCGCGGTCATATTGAGACAACGTCGGAAGGCAAAGCCAGCCTCGTCTGACCAGAGTACGGACAGAAAGCTGAAAGCGACAACCGCCCAAATGATCTTGGAATTGCGCAAGTAGAGCAGAGCTTCTCGACGATGGTAGATCAGCAGCGCGGCAACTACGCCATAGACTAGTATTTGGCCAACCAACATAATGCGGTTTGCTCGTGCTGGATCGCCGCCTGCGTAGTACGCCTGCCTCTGTATCAGAGCAACCGTGGAGTTTTGGGGTGTGTCTTCGGAGATCTGCTGACCTTGCTGACTCAATAGCGGAATGAATGCTCCAGCGCAGAACAGGAGTGCGCAAACGGTGAAGATTTTTTCGAGGCGTATCCACATGGGAGTATTCAGACGATACGAAGAGGTTTGTGAGCGAGTTAGATTCTGGTTTGCGGCGTGATCAGCTTACTGTTACCAAATTCCGCTGTGGTTGCCCGTGAGTACATACGATAGGCGCGCCACTGAGGCCAGCGGCGGAAGAAGGCTCAGACGCATGACCCCGTGCAGATCTCGGCGACTAGCCATGTGGTATAGCTGCCTGGCGTATAAAAAAACAGCGCGTCGGGCGGGCACCCGTAGCCATGTGCCGCGCACAAATACCTCACCCATTCCAAATCGGCTTTCGGCAAACAGTCGAGGATCGAGTTGATACGCGCTTCCGCGGATGCGACGAACAAACTCCGTTACGATTCTGAGATATGTCGCGACACCTGGCCACACCCCGCCCAAATTGGCAGCGCACTGGAGTTCTGCAAAGTCCAGAGCGCCTGATTCGAGTATTGAGTGGGTGTTCACTATGTCGCAGACGCGTATATACAGATGGCGGTACATCCGTTGAAGAGTGGCGGCGATGATCCGTTCTTCGGGAGCCGGCACCATGAATTTGTAGTTGCCCACCTCCTGCCAGATCCGTCGTGTGCTAAACCTCTTTGCCATCGCGATGTGCTCGCCCGTCTGGCCCAGGCAGCCATGATGGATCTCGACGGACTTCCGAACGTCACGCACTCCGTAATTGCACTTTTGCGCCAGTCGATCGCCCCATGTGCGACCTTTCAAAGAGGCCTCGAAGCGGCGCTGCATGGCACGACTGACTTCTTGTGGATCGCTGGGGGTGTAAAGGTCGAGATCGTTACCAATATCGGGCCAGTGATCGAGACTCTTCATGACGGTAATATGAATGCCGGCATTCTCGAGTTGCGAGCAGAATTCGTTCAAGAATGACAATGACTCGGCAATCGTCGCCCGCTCCTGCCGCAGAGCCTCATCACACCATCCTTCCACTTGCGAGTTGCCCGCGGTGCGCGCAAGTTCACGCAGGGGCTGCAGAGCGCGCAAGACCACATGATGCGAATTGGCCAGCGAGAGGAAGGCCGACCGTCCCTCGGCACCTGATTTGGTCAAGTAGCAGAGCAGCTCGTCTGAATCGACTGGCGAGCTCAGACTTAGCCGTAGCAGATGGTTGATTTGGATGTCGGTGTTCATTGGTCCAATAAGGCGGAAGAGTTTCGGCTGGCGTGGGTGACACTCCCTGATTTACACAACAGAGAGTTCACCGGTAAGGGCGGGATTCGGGTGATTGGGAGGCTAGATTGACATCCTGACCCGGCCAATTCCCTGCAGCAGTGGCGCTGCGTGAGTTCCTTATGGCCAGGACGTTGACGATAATTTCCGACACAATTTCGCCTACGGGTTTGTCAGTTCTTATGATCATGGCCTGCGGGACTCGCGCAGCAAATGCTTTATAGGCAAGCCGCTGCCGTTTCAGCTCGTGAAGGGGCAGCTCCTGTTTTCTGCTTAGAATCAACTCTTCATCCGCATCAAGAACGACGAAAATTGCTCGGCGTGGGGGGATCCATCGACTGAGCATGTGTGGAAGCCACATAGGCCCCGCGTAACGATATCGCCTCGGATCGATTAACAGGTCGTGAAAGTAGCGATCAAAGACAATTGACTCCGATCGCGCCATTGCAGAGTGAGCGGAAACCACATATCCGACACTGAAGTCCAAGGCTAACCCGAGGATAGCGATCGCAGAACTGACTGGTCCGCGGGGAACCTTCGCATGCGGTATACGATTGCCGGTATCAGGGGAGACCTTGCGAATCAGCCCTGGTCTCCAGCGTTCTGTTCTGCAGTGGCCAAAATGCTTCTCTAGTTCGAGTTGCAGGCACCGGATCGTAGTGCTCTTCCCGACGCCATCGGGACCGAGTACAACCAGAAATAATCCTTTCGGAAAGAGCCATCTGCGGAAGTATCCAAGTACCTTCATGCTACCTGGGCGCGAATTGGTTGTGCCTCGGTTTTGATTAATGGCCATGCCTTCCGAGTCTTAGTCGTCAGAACTTTTCTTCTGACGGTTTGCCGCGTCGCGCAACGGTTTACAGCTATGGTCTGTTTTCGAAAGAGCTCTACAGCTTCCTGTAGATTGCCTCGGGTATCGGATAGGTACGCTTATTCAGCACCACTCCGAGTATTCGTACGTTCGCAGCGGCCGCATGTCTGGCGGCCTTGAGGGCTGCTTCACGGTTTGTCGAATCTGCTTCGACCACCATCGCCAGACCTTCAGTTCTGCTGGCGACTACCAAAGCATCGGAGCTCGTGGCCAAGGGAGGTGTATCGAAAAGAACGAAGTCAAAGAAGGCGCGTAACTCCTCTGTTAGAAGTCGAAAAGCGGACGAGGCCAGCAGAATCTCTGCCTTCGGTCCTACTGAACCACTGCTAAGCACATGCAGCCGTTCGCCGAAACGCTGGACACAGTCACGGACAGGTTGCCGGCCGACGAGAGCGTCAGACAGTCCGACGTTGTTGTTGGCACCCAGATAGGCATGCAGCATCGGGTTCTGGAAATCCGTGTCCACTATGCAGACCGATCCGGCATCTGCATCCGCGAGAAGCTCTGCGATGCGGACTGACATCCAACTGCATCCTGCTCCGGGCTCCACTCCGGAGAAAGCCACGACACGCGCGCCAGTTGAGCCCAAGAACAAAGTGTGGGTTAAGCGGATAAGTTCCTGGCGCGTTGCCGGATCCATCTCCAACGAGGGTGCCGGTCCCGCGACCGCTACGGATGATGGCTCATCTGCGATCGCGACTCCGGGCGAAGTTATCTGCGTAACCTTCCGGCTGGTGGGGCGGTCGGAGTCGGCGGTCAGGACCGATGCATCTCCATTCAATGTGCTAACCGGTCGACGATCTGTGCTATCGAGTGATTCAAATATTTTGTTCACAACGCTCCTTTGTCACTGCCATCGCGGCCGTTTAGGGGCTCCTGGGTCGGTACGTCTTCGGCCATCCATGCAAGTCCCCGCTGCCCGCCGGCGAATAGCGGACGCAGAGGTACACCGGGTTCGAGTTGACGGGGAATGGCCACCAGCACCGGAATGCCCAGGTAGGCTTCGAGCTCATGAGGAGTATGGAAGGTTCGATCCATGTGTTCGAGACTCCAGATCAAGCCGAAGCTCATTGTCAACATCGCAATTGTCGCAAGGCCAGCAAAAAACATCGGCGAGTGCGAGGGAAGGGCAGGAACGAACGGTGCTTCCGCCAGGGTCACATTAACCATGCGGTGTGCATCGAGGGCATCCGTGATCCTCGCCTCTTCGCTCTTTCTCAAATAAAGCAGATAATCTTCTTCCTGCGCCTTGAACTCCCTTTGCAAATCCGCTTGTTGCAAAGTGCTCTCGTCGAGATCGCGGGCTCTTGCCGTGTAGTTATTGACTATGTCCTGCGTCTCCGCCTCGCGTGCCTTGTATCCGGCCAGTTCCGTCTGCGCTTTGGCGAGATCGGAACGGATCATCTCGTGGGTCGGGTCAAGATCCGTGGTCACATCACCCATCGGCGAACTCAACTCATGCTGGATGGCGGCACGGGTTTGAGTGATCTGCTCGGTCAGCTCCTGCACAGGCCGATAGTCCGGCTGGTATTTGGAAAGAAGGTCGGAGCGCTTCAGCTCCAGAGTGAGCAGCGTGCCCTTGAGTTGTTGGAGCAGTTCCGGGTTATCTGATTTTTTCACCTGCGTGGTAATCCGATCCGGAGTTGCCTTTTCAGCCTGCTGAAGCCGCTGGATGCGCTGACTCGTTTCAGCAATCGCTGCGCGGGTTTCGTTGAGCGAGAATCTGAAGTCGGCGAGCTTTTGCATGGTCAGTTCCCGGTCCATTCCAGGAGCGACCGACCCGTTGGCAGTTTCCGGGAACGCGGCGAGCTTAGCCTGGGCCGCCTCCATCCTTTTGCGGGATTCGTTTGCTTGCTGCTCAAAGAAGACATACTCACCGGCAGGATGGTGCACAGCGGTATGTTTCGCCATGTAGACCTGCATGAGCTTGTCGAGCACGCGCTTGGCCAGGTCTCGATCTTTTGATTTGTAGACGATGTTGATTATGTAGCTGCCTTTGGCCGGCTCGATAACGAGATCACGTGCGAGTTTATTCGCATTGGCGGTGACTCTTTCGTCGTAGGGTGTCTGGCGACCCAGCGACGCAGTCAACCGCGTCCACCATGTCGCTGCCGCGGGATCGGCCATGTGCAAGTCCTTGACGACTTCTGTAAGTACGTCCGCCGACTTCATCATCTCGACTTCGGAGTGGATGTCCTCATCCGTAACGATCGGCTGTGCCGCCATCGCAAAGGTGCTTGTCTCTGGCGTCGGCGACAAAAGCGGGTCGACACGATCCCGATCGACCAGGACCTTTGCTTCACCGTGGTAACGGGGAAGGATGAGGGCAGCAAGCACGGCAGCCACTACGGTTGCGGCCAGACATCCGATGATTAGCCGCTTGCGACGGAATGCAATCGACAGCGCATCGCGCAAGGAGGTTGATCTGAGGCTATACGTTTGATTGATCATGGGACACGCCCTTGTTACTGTGAGCTAGTTAGAAAGTCTGCGGAGCGACATAAGCGGCCATGTTAGCCGTCGGGATATATCGCTGGATTTTCGATATCGTGTTTTGCGGGACATAGATCATATCGCCCGGACGAAGCACGAAGTCCTCGCTTAGATTTTTCTCTTTCAGCATTTCTTTTACGTTCATTACCTTCGCCTCGGTCCACTGCGACGAGACACGACGAAACAGGACTACCTGCGAATGCTTGGATTTCTCTGTGAGCCCTCCGGCCAGCGCGAGCCCTTCAGTCACCGTTGTTTCACCGTGCAGGTCATATTTGCCGGGCTTGCCGACCCAGCCATTGACGATGAAGTATGGTCTTTCGAAGTCCTTCATGAGGACGGATATGGAAGGTTTATTGAGTATTTTGCTGTAATCAGTCTGGAGAGTTGTGACCAGCTCGGGTAGCGTCTCTGAGCTCACATGAACGTCTCCGATGCCCCGCAAGCTGATGTATCCATCCGGTTGGATGGTCACAGTCTGGTTGAATTCCGGGCTGAACTCGAAGACGAGATCCATGGTGTCGCCAGGTAACAATTGGTACCGGGGGTAACGCTCCTGGAAGCCCGGGGTTTTCCCGCTGTACGGCGCTTTGTTATCAGCCGTTGTTACAGACGGCGCCGAAGGCCCCTGGGCGTTTTGAGAGAACAGGAGCGACGATCCACCCTGGATAACCAAGGCGATGACGAGACAGGCTGTCATATTTCGGGGCATTTCGGACCTCCGATGTAATGCCGTAGATGTGAAAGTATTGCGCGGATGAAGATCTGCGTAAGGCTAGGCTGCTTTGAGGCTGGCGGCATCGACCTCGACAGCCACCGACCGCATGATCATGTCCACCGAAATGACAATTCGGCAGCCTGTTGCGGTCCTTTGAATTACTCCGGTTAGGCCCGACATTGGCCCCGAAGCAATACGCACTCGATTTCCCGGCGCCAAATATGGGTGTGGCTCTATGTTGCGTTTCATACGCACCGCGTCGCGTAGAAATTCCATTTCCTCGACGGGAATCTCCGCGGGCGCACTGGGCGTGCCGACGAAGTGAACCACACCCGGTACCGTTAGAGGCAGGTGACGGTTGCGACGAGATGCCTGCACAAATACATATCCGGGGAATAAAGGGAGCGAAACGGTCGCGCTCTTCTTGTTCCACTTATGCACCGATGTTTGTAGAGGAAGAAAGTGGCTGATCCCTCGCTCTTCAAAGTGCTGAGCAACCTTCTTTTCGTGACGGGGCCAAGTGTAAACAACGTACCACTTCGAGTGATCAATCTCTGACTGACAGATCGTTAGCCCGCTAGCGGAGGCGCTTGACATGAATTGTCTCCTCGAACTCTGGAGGTATGGGGGCTAAATTAGATAGGGCTTCGCCATCCTCAACCGACTGATCGTAACCGACTGAACCGTGTCTATCTCACAAACTAAATGTGAACACTTGCGGATGAAGCTGGGTGTTGATCGCTGAAAGTGCGATCAACGAAGTATCCGAAGAATAGGAAAGCTCCGAAAACAATACAAGAGTCTACCTTCTCTTTTTTTGACAGATCTCAGATATTTACTTAGACCATTGTCGACACAGCTCTTTTTGCAACTCGATCACGCTTGCGGGAAGTGGTTGGTATGTTTTCTCGATTGCTTCATGAACAGGATCGCCCTGCGGACATAAACGGCTTATTTTCTGGCAGATGAGGTGACTGATGATGAGGCCAAAAGCAGGCCGCATCTTGTCCGTTCCATTGATTATTTCAATGGGCTGCTCTGTCAAGCCTGGTGGTCATCGAAGCGGCGTGGGCGGCGGCGGAATTTAACGAGTGAACTGCTCCAACGATGGAAACTATTCCTATGACAGTGCTACGGGTAGGGTCTTTCTTCTCTATATGGGAGCCTGAACATCATTACCAAAGACGACGCATCCACGTCTAGCTAGGCCCACTTATTCAAGCTGAAGGCTAGGCGGGCAGGATTCACCCGTAAGAACTAATGCATAAAGGATGGATAGTTGTTACAGCTGGCTGGCGATCGGCGACCAAATGGCATAATGCGGGCACCTACAGCCTGTAGACAGGCGAAGCTTGTCGAGTAGAACCGGCCTTGAAGGGAAATTAAGCGCTGCTAGTTCCCTTGCGGAAGCAACCGGGAGTCTGACTACCCATGTGTACCGTTCTGTGTTGCACTCTGGCCCGGATCATTCATCAATAAGACAGCGAGTTCTACCCGACTGCGGATTCCAACCTTTTCGAAGACCCTATACAGGTAGTTTTTCACCGTGTGCTCGCTGAGGTTCAACCGCTTACCGATTTGCCGATTTGTCTGCCCCGTGGCGACCAAGCGTGCGACCATCATTTCTCGCTCGTTCAAGTGAAAATTCGTGCGTGAAGGGCCACCAAAAGGGGAACATTCCGCGAAAGCGTCGAAGACAGCCCGGAGTTCCCGAGCTCCGGCCCAGATTTCACCCTGGCGCACACGATCGATGCACTTCACGAGTTGCTCCATCGGATCTGCCCGGTAGAAGACACCACGAGCGTGTGCCCGGAACGCATCGATCGCCAACTCCTCGTCAGTATCGTCGAGCAGAACAACAACCGGACAGTCCGGAAGCGCGTTTTGGAGAGCGGGGAGCACGCGGAATCCGGCTAATGGACCATCACTCAGGGCGGCACTGACTAGAGCTACGTCTGGCTGCTGGGTACAGGCCACTCGCTCAACTTCAGCGCTGCTGGTGGCACATACCACGCTGCCGATCAAATCACGCCGTCTGCTCAGGCTGAGAAGCATCAGCTCGCAACCAAGCGCGGTCCGATCTGAAATCAGTAGCCGCAGTGGTTTCAATTCGGATAGACCATCTCCGTCAACTTCATTCGCTGATATCGCCGGGCGGACTCCCGAGTGCTGTGCCACGGCTGGCGGGATCGCGTCTACTCGGGGGGCCTTGCCATCAGATACAGCGTACGGGTAGCGAGATGGAGGCATTTGTACAACATCCGACATGAGGTCAGATACTTCAACCTTTGACCCTTTCATAGCCTTCCTCAAATCCGGGGGGTAATTACCGCAGTTGCCGCAACAGCCTTTCAGCAGCCGTTTGCGAGATTCGAACTTTGGATCAATCGTCTAGCAGTGGCAGCCACTTCACCGCGAGTGATCTGCCAGTATTACGCTAATGCCTCATCGACGGCAATAGCTTTGGGGCTTCCTTCCCTATTACGAGGTCCGGCTGGGTTTGCTATCGCGTACCTCGAACTCATCTCGTGAGTGAGACGTAGTTTCTCAGGATAGGGCATTTGAAAAAGATAGACTCGGAAAGAGGCCTGCCCAAAATGCAGCATTGCGTTGCACTAGCCGGTTCAGGGGCACCAGGTCACGTCAAGAAAATAGAACTTCTAAGATCGTACTCCGCTTTAGTCCAACCGAGAATAGATCGGCGATGAATACTGTGTGTCCGGACCACTGATCGATGCCCCCCAGTACGATAAATCTCCGCGGGTAATTGGGATGCTCAGATCTCGCGGAGGGTTTTATCGACACGGAGAAGGGACTGACAGGGTGACAACCCCCTTTCATTAGGCTAACAACCCGAAAGCTTCCCCACATGATCTCTCTAACCGCTACGTGCGCGACGAGTTTCGGAGGATGGCCAATTTTTTCATGACAATTTCTTGACATCGCCGGCATGCCGAAACCTTCGCCGGGGGGCCGTAGTCGTTGCCTTATTTTGGATAAGGCTAGCGCCGATGTCGACAAAATGACGTGCAAAACCAGCTTGCCTTTTCTCCGTTTATTCGCCTACGATGATCGCGTGCCTGTCTCGAGTGCCACTCTCCGACTTGAGTTGAGCCAGCGAAACGCTACCCGTGTGAGCGAGTCCTGGTATGAGCTGTCTTATGGTGGAGAAATACCAAGCGTCATCTATCGCGAAGAGGGAAGCAAGCATGGGAATTTTCTTCCCGCGTCCTATCGCTCAATTTGCGCCAATCCCGACTGGCAGAGGAGGCTGAAAAAGCGCTATTCGGGCAGTAGATCGGTACCCAGGTCTGGTGAACGGAGACGATCCGAGCTAGATTGCGCGAACAGTTCGGACGCCCTGTTGATGAACATCTTCTGTTATCCCCGGGTACTTAGCCAACCGCGGCTGTGCACACTACTTGGCATCGGTCCGGGACTTCGACCCACTTTCGGATTCAAACCGCGCATTCCGCTTCTGAACGAGCAAGGTGATCGAACAGAGGTGGATATGAAGATCAACGATCTTCTCGTGGAGGCCAAGCTCACGGAATCAGGGTTTCAGTTAAGACCTTCCCGCCTCCTCCACAGATATCGGGATCTAGATGAAGTTTTTGACGTCAGAGAGCTGCCCACTGTGGGTGAAAGGGTTCGTGGCTACCAGCTCATTCGAGAGATTCTGGCCGCTTACGCCGTCGACTGCTCGTTCTTACTGCTTTGTGATGGCCGACGGGCCGATCTTGTCGATGGGTGGTTTGCCGTCGTACGAGCGGTTCGAAGCTACAGCTTTCGAAGCAGATTTAAGCTACTCACGTGGCAAGAAATTGCAGGGGCACTGCCCGGGAGGCTGCAGCAATTTCTTGACGAGAAGTACGGCATTTCCTGATTAATATTGCTGATCTTTGAATGGCTTGCTTAACGCTGAGAGGATTCGGCCCTGGACCGCCCATGTGCGCGCCATTCGCCATAGCGGTAAGCTATCCCCGTGAGCAAAGGCGAAGCGGTAGAAATACTTTCCATTGAGGGCAGAGAGGTCCGGGTAACTCATCCCGATAAGCTTTACTTCTCCCGACAGACCAAGCTGACAAAGCTGGATATTGTTCAGTATTACCTTACAGTCTCGCCTGGCGCGCTGGCTGGAATTCGAGACCGTCCACTGGTTCTGAAGCGTTTCGTGAATGGCGCCGAGGAGGAGCCCTTTTATCAAAAGCGCGCACCAAAGGATCGTCCAGACTGGCTGAACACGGTGACACTCTCATTCCCTTCTGGCCGGACTGCGGAAGAGCTGGTTGTGAACGATGCCGCCGGACTAATCTGGATCGTGAATTTGGGGTGCATCGAGCTTCATCCGCATCCTGTTCGTGCCACGGATCTCGATCATCCCGACGAATTGCGAATCGACCTGGATCCCGGGCCGGGTGTGGCCTGGTCCGACGTTCGTCAGGTTTCGCTGGAGGTTCGAGCAGCGCTTGAGGAGCTGGGGCTGCAGGGCTGGCCGAAGACCAGTGGTTCGCGCGGAATGCACATCATCGTCAGGATTCATCCCAAGTGGACTTTCACCGAAGTGCGGCGCGCGGCCCTGGCGTTGTCTCGTGAGGTGGAGCGGCGCGTGCCCGAGCTGGCGAGTTCCAAGTGGTGGAAAGAAGAACGCCACGGGGTCTTCCTCGACTACAACCAGAATGCGAAGGACAGAACGACTGCCTCGGCGTATTCTGTGCGTCCGCTGCCAGACGCTCGGGTTTCCGCACCGCTCCTTTGGGATGAGGTTGCCGCTTGCGATCCGGCGGACTTCACGGTGCTCACGATGCCGAAGCGCTTTGAGGAGATCGGGAATCCTCACGCAGGTGCCGACTCCGCCAGTGGCTCGCTCGACAAGCTGCTCGAACTTGCCGAAAGGGACGAGGCGTCTGGGCTCGGTGACGCACCGTGGCCGCCGCATTTTCGCAAAACGGAGGGGGAGGCCAAGCGAGTGGCTCCTTCGAGAGCCAAGAAAGGCCCTCCAGCCTCGGCGGCAAAGGTTTCGCCACGACGAGCGGCGCGAACAAAGGCTCCCCTGCTAGTCGTCGCCAACTCACCGAACGAAGAAGCTGCATTGGCAGGACTGGAGCGATGGAAAGGCAAGCACACCGAAGCAGTGAAATGGTTGGCCGTCGACGACATCCTGGTCGATCGCATGAGAGGCCGGTCGTCGACCTGGACGCGTATCAGGGTGAACCTGCGCCACGTACCAGAGGAATTGAGACCCTCGCAGGAGACTCCTGATCCGAACAACGACCCGACTCGGGAATGGCGAAAAGCCAGATCCACGTGAATCGAATGCAAAAAGGATATTGCTCAACGACCGCTGGAAAATATCAGCGTCAACTCGTGCGCGGGCACGACTTCCAGCTGTTCATACGTGCAATCTGCAGGAATCTTGTCGGTGCGCCATCGCCGAAAATGCGCCATATGCCGGAATCTTGCTCCCTGCATGTGCTCATAAGAAACCTCGACGACCAATTCCGTCCGCAACGGCTCCCAGGACAAGTCCTTCCCCTGGCTCCATCGGCTCTGGCCCCCAGGCATGCGTTGCTCTGCGCCGGTCGGGTCTGCTTCAGGCGCGGCCCACGACCTCCACGGGTCACCGTCGAGCGCATTGACGCGGTAAGGAGCTAGAAAGTCCAGCAGTTCCCGGCGCTTGTCTTTAGTGAAGCTGGCGCACACGCCAACGTGCTGCAGACTACCGGAATGATTGAACAAGCCGAGTAATAAGGACCCCACAGCCGTTCCCACGCTCTCCTTATACCAGCGAAAGCCGGCGACGACACAATCGCACTCGCGTTCGTGCTTGACCTTGTACATGACTCGCTTGTCAGGCTCGTAGAGGCCGGAGGCGGGTTTTGCCATCACGCCATCCAGGCCGGCACCCTCGAACCGTTGAAACCACTCGGAAGCCACGCTCCTGTCGTGCGTTGCCGGGGTAATGTGCAGCGGTGGTGCGGCAGACGAGAGAAGAGATTCCAAGCGTCTGCGGCGATCTTCGAAGGGTGTGTTCAGAAGATCTTCGTCTCCTGCTGAAAGCAGGTCAAAGAACACCATTGAGGCCGGCAGTTGCGCTGCAAGCATCTTCACCCGCGATGCTGCAGGATGAATCCGTAGTTGAAGGGCCTCAAAATCGAGAGCACCGTTTCTGGCGATTACGATTTCGCCATCCAGAACACAGCGCGGCGGCAGCTGATTCTGGAGTGACGCGATCAGTTCGGGAAAGTAGCGATTGAGCGACTTCAGGTCGCGGCTCTGAATGAGGATTTCATCCTCATCCCGAAAGACGATAGCCCGAAATCCGTCCCATTTCGGCTCAAAGATCCAGCCGTCCCCCTCGGGAATATTACTGACTCGCTTGGCGAGCATTGGGGGGACGTGCGGATTTAGAGGCAGATGCACACCTCATGTTACAACGGCGTTGCGTGGCTCCATGAGAGGTCGGATACGGCGTTCCTCCTGCTCAGGCATCGGGAAACGACGCTATTGCGGGTGACGTTCCTCCGGTTTCGGCTGAGGCCGTTGCTGAGGCTCCGGCCGACTTTGCTGCCTTTCTGCTTGCGGCCGCTGTTCCGGCGCCGGATGAGATTCTGGTCTAGCTTCGCTGGGAGGCCGGGATTCAGCCGGCCGTTCAGGCTGAGGCGCTGGCTTATACTCCGGCCGCGACTGAGGTCGATTCTCATTGGACGGGGCTGGCCGGGCTTGCGGGTGTTCAGGTGTTGCCGGCCGTTCTGCTGGTCTCTCCGGAGTCGCGGGTCGTGCTTCCGGGTGGGCAGGTGCAGGACGCGTTTCGGGGCGTGCTTCCGGGCGGGCGGCTTCAGCTGGACGTGCTTCGGGAGTTGCGGGACGAGACTCAGGACGATTTACGGGCGCGGGCCGGTTTTCAGGTTGTGGATGACCGGCGTTTCGCGCCTGCTCCTGACGGAGCTGCTGTTGCCGGATCTGTTCCTGTCGAACCTGGCTCTGGATCGCAGGCGGCGTGGGTGCCGGAGCGCGACGATCTGAGGTTAGAGGACGGGGGGCGGTCAACGTCGCGGGACGGCCGTGGTTCACTGAGGCCCACTGCTGCCGGTTTGTGCTGGCCTGACGCGCGTGGGCGACCTGTTCCGGTAGTGCGCCGACGTGGTGTTCCCGCCAGGCAACATTCTCGGCAGGCAACGGACGGGCTGTCAAACCACCGCGCCCTCCGTTGTAGCTGACTCGCGTGTTATTGATGATGGTCACGTTATGTACATACGTGTTGTGAATGATCGTTGTGTTCACGCGTGTAACTGAGGTGTTGTACATGAAGTTGTTGTTTCGCCAGTAGCCACCGACATAGCCGGTTCCGACATACCCATAGCCGTAGTTCACACCACCGTAGAAGCCGATGTGGGGGCCCCAGTAGCCGGGGTGCCACCCGTAGCGATTGCCGTAGAAGCCCCAGTAGCCGGGCGTCCAAAGGGAGCCGATGTAGGGGGCGATGACCCAGACGCCGGGTACCCAGTAGTAGCCGGTTGGCGCGTAGCCCCAGTAGCCGGGCGTCCATATATAGTTGTCACCGGGGCAGGGCGGCTGGTCGTATTCGGGGAGTGGAGGGGGCGGGGCGGTTGCATACTCCACTGGCTGCGCCTGATCCTGATAGTCCTGCACCGGAGCGTCATAGTCGTATCCCTGGTCGCTGGGTGCGGCGGTGGTCTCGTCAGGTGGGGGAGGCGGAGCGGTCTGCTGCTCCGGCGCGCTTTCGGGAGAACTCTGCTCAGCCGCGGTTGTCTGCTGGGCCGCTTGCGGCTGGGTGGTGTTCACGGCAGGGGCGAGATTCGCCTGCATCGCCGGATCCTGGCTGTCGTCGGTGACCTGAGCCGCGTTCTGGGGCTGATTTGGAGCAGTGTTCGAGTGGCAGCCAGCGAGGCCTAGGACGGCTCCAAGTGCGAGCAGTGGAATGATTTGAGCATGAGCCGACATTCTCATAGGTAGATACGTTCTCCCGAAGCTATGATGCACATCCGCCGGATGGTGTCTCTCCGCGGCTGCAGGTTAGTAACACGGAATTCGACGGCAAGATTCGGAGTGTACTTACCTCGCATCAGGAGGATCATCGACTCAAGGTGTTAGAGAGCGCCGGAGATTCCGGCGCCGAGTGCAAGGAGCACGCGTACGATGATGACAGCTACTTTGGCGTTTCCATCGGCGGCCGAACGAGTCCTTCCCATGCCATCGCAGACTTCCAACGCTATCTTTGAGAATCCGGACTACATATGGCAGCTTGTGGCGCGACGCGATCCGAGTGCGGATGGGCGCGTTTTTTATGCGGTGAGGACCACCGGGGTGTTCTGCCGGCCCTCGTGCCCCAGCCGCCATCCGCTCCGGAAGAATGTGGAGTTCTTCACCGATCTGGTGTCGGCGTTTGGGGCGGGGTACCGGCCCTGCCAGCGATGCAACCCGGCGGGGCTGCGATCTGAGGCCCAGCTGGTCGAGACGCTGTGCTCTCACCTGAACCGGGACCTCGACCGGTGCGTCAAGCTGGCCGACCTGGCGCGGATATCCGGGCTGAGCATCTTCACCGTGCAGCGAACGTTCCAGCGGGTGCTGGGTGTAAGCCCGAACCAGTACCGGTCACACAAGCGGGCAGCGGCGCTGCGCGCGCGGCTGGCGGATCCTGGCGTTCGCATCACCGACGCGGTGTACGACGCGGGTTATTCAGGGCCGGCGCGGGCTTACAGCAATGCCCGGCTCGGGATGCGCATGCAGGACTTCCGCAACCGCGGGCGTGATCAGGAGATCGGTTATACCGTCGGCGCTTCTCCTTTGGGCCGTGTCCTGGTAGCGTCGACCGACCGCGGACTGTGCGCGGTCATTCTGGGGTCGACGGATGAGGACCTCCTCTTGAGGCTTGGCCAGCAATTCCCTGCTGCAGCGCTGACCTCGCGGTCTGACCTGGCACCTGCGCTTGACCAGATCCTCGCGAGCCTGACGGAGCATCCGGCGGCGCTCGATCTGCCACTCGACCTGCGCGCCACCGCTTTTCAGATGCGGGTGTGGGAGGCGCTCAGGTGCATCCCCCGGGGTGAGACTCGGACCTACTCGGAGATCGCGTGCGCGATCGGGCAGCCGACGGCGGTGCGGGCGGTGGCCCGGGCGTGCGCCACGAATCCGGTGGCGGTGGTGATTCCGTGCCACCGGGTGATTGGGGCGAATGGGGAGCTGACCGGCTATCGCTGGGGTGTGGAGCGGAAGCGGCAGCTGCTCGACCTTGAGAAACGGTAGGGATTCGGGGGTGGGGTACCCCCATCCTCCCCGCTTTGCAGTTCCCACATTCTATTCGACTTAGCTGCAGCGCTGTCTGTTATCGATTCATTCTAAATGACTTGCTCGTACTTCACAGAAAACAGGCGGGTTATATGCCTGAATTCGGCGATACTCAGTGATCGCAGGCGAAACTCATTGAAAACAGAGCAGTTTCGGCTGGGTCATTGACTCTGTGGGACTTAAATAGCAAGGCCCGATTGCGATGGCAACCGGGCCTTGCTTTTTCCGCTATTTCTATTTTATAGGATTTGCGGAAATTCTCGGCCATCCAGGGGCTAAAGCCCCCAAAGTTTCCGGAGTCCTTATGGCACGGCTAAAGCCGTGCCCTGATACAAAGCGGAGAGGCCCATCCGCGCTAAAAGCAAGCCTTGAATGGCGCACCGGACGGAATTTTTGACGGACCGTGGAGTGAGAGTCGACTTCAAGGATTCCCAGGTCCGAGAATCCGGACCTGGGGCACCCGGTTTGTGGCAGGTGTGGAGCTAGAAGGTGAAGCGGCCGCCAAACTCGCCCCAGAGGGAGCGGGGGATGGTGGTGCTGCTGGGGTTAATGAATCCTGCGGGATGAGCGAAGGTTTCGGGGGAGCTGATGCTGTTGCCGAAGTCGTTGCCGTAGTTGGCGCGGTTGGTGAGGTTGAAGGCCTGGCCGATGATTTCCAGGTTCATGCGCTCCCCGAAGCGGAAGTTCTTGGAAAGGCGCAGATCGAGTTCGAAGAACGGATCACCGCGGAGAGGGTCGAACTTGGAGATGGTGCAGGTGGAAGATTCTCCGAGACCGTAGAAGCAATTCTGAGCCTCGGTGTTGTTACCGGCATAGGCGAGCCAGTCGTGAGGATCGCTCTTGGGCACTACGACAGCGACAGCAGTCCCGCCGCCGGTGTTCAAGGTGTTGCTGGAATTGGTCAGAGGATAGGGACGGGCGGAGCCAAACTGCAGAATCGGAGCGACCTGCATTCCCCAAGGCAGGTAGCCAACGCCGCTGAACGTGATGTGACTGCGCTCGTCATTCGGATTCGGCCCAAATTCATAGCTGGCAAACGGATCGGTTGAGAGTCGTGGGTAGTTTCGGAAGGAGGTTCCGCCAGCACCGTAAGAGTTGGCCCACGCCAGGGTGTAGTTGGCATTGAGCTGGAAGCGGTTGTTCATCCGCTGGCGGTAGACAAAGTTGATGCCATCGTAGTGCGAACGCCCGATTGCCTCTTCGTTACGGACGCTGGCCAGCGGGGTCAGCCCGGCTTCAGCAATAGGGGCGGCAAGCGGAGCTGTACAGCAGACTCCATTCAGCGGAACCCGCTGATCGATGTTCATGGTTTTGTTTTCGTGGATCCCGAGGACGTGGGTGTACTCGGCTTCGACGGCGGTGTTGTTGTTGATGGCCCAGGTGTAGCCGACGTTGAACTCTTCGGTGATCGGGTTGCGGTAATGCGGATCCATGAGGCGACCGACGCTGCCGGGGGCCAACTCGCCGGACGGCGGAGGAATGGTGGGATAAGGGCTGACGCCATACTGCCACTGGCCGAGGGGGACATTGGGCCCAGGGACGATGTCGGTTGGGCTGGTGAGGCTGAGAGCGGTCTGGAAAATGGTCGGGTTCGCCATCTGCTCCATGAACAGGGGGATGTTCTGGAAGATGTTGCCGTAGTACATGCCGAAGCCGCCGCGCACAACCTGTTTACCGCTTCCGGTGAGGTCGTAGGCGAAACCCACGCGCGGGCTGAAGTCGAGATTGTCGTCATGCGCGATGCTGGACACGTAGGGATTGGAGATGGGACTGTTGAGTGCGACCAGTTCCTGATAGGTGCGGCTGTTGGCGATGTCGGAGCCGCCGATCATGTTGAAGTCCTTGTCCCAGCGCAGACCCAAGTTCAGCAATAGGCGCGGCGTGACCCTGTAGTCGTCCTGTATATAGAGGCCGAGCTGCTTGGTTGCGACCAGGAAGTAGGGATCGCCGTTGGCCTGGGTCATACCGGTAACAAGGCCTGGAGTCGCGAACCCCTGCGGGTAGGTCGCCGGATCGCTAAGAATGACGCTCGGATTCACGGCAAAGTCGACTTCGAGCGTGGAGCTGAATTCGAAGAATCCGCCTTCGACTGGGTTCCAGATATAGTCGATACCGCCCTTCAGGGTATGTTTACCGATGGTCTTGGAGAGGTCGTCCTTAAACTGCCACTTACGCTGGAAGGACTGTTGGGGGACGTTGGTGTTAGTGCCGAAGGAGGCAGTGGGAAAGACGACAAGTGGAGCGCTGATATTGCTGGCGATGAGGTTGTTCCAGTATTGGAAGCCGGAGGTGAACTGGTTGACCAGGGTGTTCGAAATCAGCGTGTTCAGCGTGAAGCCGACCAACTGCAGGTGGTTGTCAGTGAAGTTGCCGTTGGTGAGATCGCCGGTGCCGTTGGACTGATCGTTCTCACTGTTGTTGGCCTGGGATGTATAGCTGATATAAGCGCTGTTCCGGTCGTTGATGGTCCAGTCCATGCGGCCGTTGTAGCGTGTCTCATAGAATGGCCGGGGAATGACCGCGGCGGGCTGGGCAGCGAGGCCTGCGCTCTGAGCCAGGACCAGCTCGGCGTATGACGCGCCGCTTTCTACCAATCCCTGGCTTTCACGCTCCCGCTCCCAGGCGAAGAAGCCGAAGAGCTTCTCCTTGATGAAGGGGCCGCCGACGGATCCGCCAAACTGCTGGCGGCTGTAGCCGGGATGGGCTGGAATCGTACCGCCAAGGCCATCGGGGTCCTGTTCATCGGTGTCGAGGTCGGTAGAGCGGAAGTAGCCGAAGAGGGAGCCATGATAGTTGTTGGTTCCGCTCTTGGTGATGAGGTTGATGGCGGCGCCCTCGGAGCGACCGTTTTCAGCAGAGAAGCGCTGGGTGCTGATCTTGAATTCCTGGACGGCCTCGAGAGGAAGCTGCATGACCGGTCCGCCGACGGTGTTGTCCTTGTTGTCGACGCCATTCACGGTGACATTGACGTTGCGGCCGCCCGCGCCATTGACGGAGAGGATGGCATAGCGGTTCTTGGTGGGATCGTAAGAGTCAGCCGCTTTGACACCCGGCGCGAGATAGGCGAGGTTGGCCACGTCGCGGCCTACCATGGGCAGGTCCTCGACCTCAGCGGGAGTGATCTCGGTGCTAACGCTGGTCTTGTTCAGGTCGACGATGGGGTTTAAAGCGCTCACCTGGACGGTCTGCGAGGTGGAACCGGGAGTGAGGGTGGCGTTGCCGATGGCGGTCTGACCGACCAGCAGCTCGAGTTTTACCTCCACCGTCGAAAAGCCTTTGGCGTTGATCTTCGCGGTGTAGTTTCCAGCGGACAAAAGCTCGAAGCGATAGGTGCCGGAGTCATTGGTGGTAGTGGTGCGGGTGGAGCCGTTGGCGAGATTGGTGAGGGTAACCTCGGCGCCGGCGACGACGGCCTGTGACTGATCGACGACGGTGCCCTGGATGTTCCCGCTTGCCGTGGCCTGTGCGAAGAGGCGGGGGCTCATCAGGAGCATCGCGAGCACAAAAACAGGTATAGCGCGACACAAATATCGTGGATTCATGTTGGCCTCAAAAAGGTACTTCGGTTGTCGTTTTTCAGCGCAGCCGGGATCAGAGCGGGAACGTGGAGTGTTCCCGGCGGCGTGTGATGTGTTTTTTTAAGCGCGACCGAGAGGTGAGCAGGGACGTGGGTTGTTCCCGGCGGCGTGTGATCAAGTACACGAATCCGTCCATGAACAGCATTATTTTTGGCATGAACGGCGCGTGAATTTCTCGCAGCATCTCACGTCATCCGGGTCAGGTCAAGAAAAGATTTTCCGGATAGCTGCGATTTGCGGTGAGTGATTCATCACAGAGGACTCAGAGAGCACAGAGGAGTTGGATGGGGGAGTGCACCGCTCGGCACTCGGCTGAGCGGTGGAAGCTCAGACGAGGCGGATGCGGAAGAGCATGACTGCCCCAGCACCGTTGGCTTTACATCTGAACAGCGGGTTATTCGTTCAAACGACAACTGCATGGCTTGAAGGAGACGACTTCGACGTTCGCGTTCGGGACTCCATAGGATTGAAACCAGACGGCGGTGACGTGGCTGCCATCGGCCGACATCGCCAATTGCGGACGGAAGGCTTCGTTTCCGAGTGAGGAGAGATCGGTTGCCTCCGACCAATTGAGGCCGCCGTCGGTGCTGAAGGCGGTCTGTACGATCCGGCGCCGATCGTGAATCTCGCTGTCCCAGACGGCGGTGAGCCGAATGCCGTCCGGCGATGCCGCTACTTGCGGCCACGGAGGCCCTTCCGTGCTCGGGCCGCGCTCGGATATGTTGCGCGGTTCTGTCCAGGTAGTGCCTCCGTCGCTGCTCGATGCCACCTGGATGAAATCCAGATATTTCTCATGGGGAGGGGCGCCACGCCTTGAGATATTCCTGACGTACCAGACGACGGTGAGATGTGTGCCGTCCGCAGAAATGGCGAGCCGAGGGATAGGGCCATGTTCGCTCGGCGAAGAGAGGCAGGCTGGAGTTGACCAGGTGACTCCGCCGTCCCTGCTCCACGACGATAGAACTGCGTATGGCTCGATACTCGCACCGTGCCAGGTTGGGTTGCGCGGCATGAGCTGGAACCAGGCAGCCACCAGGCGTGTGCCATTCGCCGACATGCTGACGGCGGGTGCCCCGCCCGCTCCGCTAGAGGGAAAGGTGCTGTCGGATGGGGCTGACCACGTGGCTCCGCCGTCATTGCTCGACGAGGTCCGCAGCGTTTTCGTGTCCACGTCGGCGTTGGTGAACCAGCCGAGGATGAGGTGCGCGCCATCCGCAGGCCCAAGCAGATAACAAAGCACTGCTTTGTACCCGGAGTCGGCTATGCGGATGGGGGCAGACCAGGTAGCGCCACCGTCCTCGCTCAAGGACGACATAACGGCCCAGCTTTCGTCGTTCACCTTCAGGTTCCAGACGGTGGTAAGCCGAATGCGGCCGTCCGGCCGCGTAGCCGCAAAGACCTTTTTGGAGGAGGCGCCCCGGGGAACCGCCGAAGGCAATTTCGTGGCGGCCGACCAGGTCGCGCCGCCATCGTTGCTAGAAGCGCAAAGAGACATTTCGCCAAAGTACTCCGGGGCGTCATAGTCGGAGGGAGCGTCCCAGAAGGCGACCATGCGCGAAAGAGTCGGCGTCCCCACCACGCCGCTGACAATCAGGGAAGAGAGATTGGGAGCGGACAGGGTTGCAGCCTTTGACCAGGTGAGGCCTCCATCGTTGCTTGACGATGCCTTGATGGTGTGGCTTTGGTCGTTGGTGTCGGTGTGTTCCCAGATGGCTGTGAGGCGGGTACCGTCGGCAGAGCTGCAGACGTGCGGAAAGAGGTCAACAGAAGACAGGCTTGTGAGTCCTGATCGTTCGGTGAGGTTCACGGGAGATATGCGCCTCCAGGGGAATTTCGACTCAGGCGGATAACCCTACTATGTGAGGGGCGACTGGTCAAAAGAAAATCCCGGTAATGGTTTTGCGATGGCTGAAGCGGTCTC
>CAVRNK010000006.1:0-116125 GCA_963721995.1 uncultured Acidobacteriaceae bacterium
TTCGCTGCAAAGCCACCAGTCGAAATCCAGAAATCAAGTCCTGATGGCGCACGCTTCGCGGTGCGGCCGCCCTGGGAAGAGTACATCGATGCAGGGTCGATACCGGTCGAACTTGGAGCGTCTCGACGCGCTCTGCTTGGTGTTGCGCTGGCCTTTCGTCGCGCTCCACAGTCGGCCTCGAGTGCGGCGTTCGGGCTCCAGTTGGGCTCCTGGCTGGCGATGGAACGCGAGCGCGAAGATCAGTCGGCAGACGCAGAAGAGCCGGAGACTCTCGCCGAGGCGCGTCCGGCGGTCGGCGTAGCGCCTTCGGGTAGCAACGACGCATCGGTCATGCCGCAGGCTGTTCCTGAGTCAGACGATGTGCCAGGCACTCCGCCGGATCGGGCAAGGACTCCAGTGACGGAGGGCGTTCCATCATCTCTGCCAGCAGTTTCTGACTTTCCGAACGACGTGGCGGCCACCGCCGCCATCAACGAGAAAAGGGCTTCATCCCTCCAGAGTACTTTCGATGCAGCAGATCCTTCGGCGCGGGCTGCTGCGCCTGGCGACGCCGTAACGATCCAGGCAGATACACGCGTGCTTCTCGATTCAACTGCCGAGAAAACTCTTCAGGAATCACGACTCCAGTTCGAAGGTGGTTGCCACACTTGCGCGGGAGGGGTCTTCTATCTCATCCATCTTCTGCGTAAGTCAGAGATCCTGCGCTTTGATATTGGACTCAGTGGATGGGCTTTGCTGGAGCTGGTTGCGCGCTCGCCTCCTAGAGGAGGCTTTTACTGCGATCGCGGGCGATCCCATCTGGAGAGCGCTGGCCCTGCTGGATGGCCGTGACGAAGGCACTCATCCAGGAGAATGCTTCCAGCCTCAAGCCGTCTATGAGGCGCCGCAATCCTGGCTGAGAGATCTCGATTCATCGACGCAACAGGTTCGTTTCCGGTCGAGGAGGGTGGAGATCTGGCATCGCGAAGGCTTTCTCACTCTTGATTCGGAAGATCCGATGGCGCTCCAACGCGACAGATTTTTCTCCCTCCCTCGGCTCACGCGGCAGCAGCGTCGGGCTCTGCGCCGCGAGGTAAATGTGTGTCCACTGGATCTGTCTCGTCTCCAGAATTGCGCCGGTTCCTCCATTTCGTGCTGCCTTATGCGCGCTGGCGCCTGCAGCGGGCCCTGAACGGCACAAGGCTGCAGGAGATCCTGTTGCGAGCAGGAACTCTCTATGTCACCCGGACGCATATCGACCTGGTGATGGGATTGAAGCAGGTCAGCGTCGCGGCCCGCCTCGCCGGTCTGGATGCCAATCCCGGCTGGGTTCCGGAGCTGGGACGTGTAATTACGTTTCACTTCATGCAGGAGGGCTTCGGCCATGAGTGAGATACGCGACGCGTTCGCGGATGCGCCCACCTATGCGCGCGGCCACCTCGGCGTGTTGTTTTTTCATGCCGCCGCCTTCCACTTGATCTACCATTTGCGATGCCGTGCGGCCGCCGCTGACCACCCTTTGGAAGACGTGCTCGACGAGCATCCGTTTCTCGCGTCGTATTTCGGTCAGATTCGCAACCGTCTTCCTGACGAGATTGACTGGGATCAGTCTCTGCAATGGCTGCGCGATCAAATCCTCGAGTGGGAGCAGGCCGCTCCGGCGCAGCTCCCTCTTGTCGCCATGCGCGAGACTCTGAACAGCGATTACACGGGAACCCTGGCATTTATTTTGACGGGGATGGTGGAGGAGCAAACCGAATTCAGCGCGTTGTTTGCCAGGCTGCAGCATCCTCAAGGGGAGCACCGCGCGTCCCTGGGATTCATCCAGCAGGTTCTCGAAAACGAGGAGACGCCCGAGACGTGGCTCTTTGTCAGGCCGCTTGTTGAGAGCGGCTTCGTGCAGGTAATGAACCGCGATATTCCGCGCTCCGAATGGATTTTGTGTGTACCCACCGTGCTGTGGAACGCGGTCCGAGGAGAATGCACGGCGGCACCGCTGGAGGGAGTCCGCTACCACGCGCTGCAATTGCTTGAACCCTTGAGCGATCTGCTGATCGACGAAAAATTGCGGGATCAGCTCTCAGAGTTGAGCAGCCTGGCCTGCTCCAGCCGGATACGCACCATCATCGTCCGCGGAATGCCTGGAACGGATCGCCTTGGAGCTATTGGAGCCATTGCGCGAGCACTCGGGCGCGGGGTCATTGAAATCAAGTACTCAGCGGCACATGGAAACGATGAGCGCTGGCGGTCGATCGGCCCTTTATGCACGCTTTCGCATTGCATTCCTGTGTTCTCGGTAGAAGCAGGACCGGGCGGAAACATTCGAACTGCCTTCCCTGGCGGGATTCAGCGGTCCGATCGCCGTGATGATCGGGCGCGAGGGCGGCGTCGGAGGAGCGGACGCAGCGCACGCCGTCACCATTCATCTCGATCTCGAATCGCCAGCAAACCGGCTGGAGTTGTGGAAGCGCGCACTGAACGGACACTCACCTGACCAGCATTCCTCTCTGGATCTTATGGAAATTGCATCGGCTTTTTGCATGCCCGGCCGGCATATTCGCCAATGCGCGCGGCTGGCGACGGGCTATGCGGCAATGGAGCGGCGGCAGGCAGTCACCATATCCGACGTCCGGCGGGGCGCGCGCGCGATGAATCGCCAGGTGCTGGATACGCTCGCCATGCGCGTGGAAGGAGACGCTTCGTGGGAGCAGCTCATTGTGAAGGGCGCGACCAGCCGTGAGCTTCAGATACTCGAAAGACGGTGCTGGCACCGTGAGCGGCTTGCCTTAACATTTGACCGCACCATGCCGGGCGGCATGAATCGCGGCGTGCGCGGCCTCTTCGAAGGCCCGAGTGGCACGGGAAAGACGCTGGCCGCCCGCGTTCTCGCTACAGAGCTTGGACTCGATCTGTATCGAGTGGACCTTGCGGCCGTGGTGAACAAGTACATCGGCGAAACAGAAAAGAATCTCAGCCGGGTTCTCAGCCGCGCTGAGGATCTTAACGTCATCCTGCTGCTGGATGAAGGCGACTCCCTGATGACGCGACGAACCGATGTGAAATCGGCCAATGACAGGTACGCTAACCTGGAGACCAACTATCTGTTACAGCGGCTCGAACACGACTCGGGCATCGTCGTGGTAACTACGAATGCCGGCCACGCCATCGATTCCGCCTTTCGCCGCCGCATGGATTCCGTGGTCAAGTTTCATCTGCCCGATGCGTCCGAGCGATGGCACCTGTGGCAGGTGCATTTACCCGCCGGTCATGCCATCGACAGCAATGCGCTGGAAGAAATTGCCCTGCGGTACGAGATGACTGGCGGCCAGATTCGGAATGTTTGTGTGAATGCAGTTCTATCTGCGCTCTCGACTGGCGACCTGTCGGTGTGCGTGTCACAGCTCAAGGGCGCGATTCAGGCAGAACGCCGCAAAGCAGGCGCAAGTTTCATCGACAGTATGCCCACGGCCAAGGCACGGAACGAAAGGGCCATCGCAGCGTTTCTGGGAGGACTCACCTGAGCTACGCCACTCTCCAGCGAAAGAGCCGCGGCTGTGTGATGCGAGCGCCAGCCAATGGTGCAACTCCCGCGACGAAGGAAGTGACGCCGTCGCAGGCTGCCGGACCAACGCGCGTCGTGTCCCCTTTTTCGCTCACGGAGGCGCAGCGTCAAGTCAAAGTGGGCGCGCCCAGCGACCCAGCCGAGCACGAAGCAAACCGCGTTGCGGATCAGGTTACCGGTGGGTCACCAGGCGCAAAGCCGGCAATCTCTCGCATGGAACTGCTGCAACGCAAGACTGCCGATATGGGTGAGAAGGAAGCGAAGCGCCGTCGTCTCCAGTGCAGCGCGCAGATGCAGGTGGAATGAAGGAGGGAAAGCCCGCCAGCATCCGTGCAGCGGGCTATGTCTGAAGGCAAATCTGACGATGCCAGCGTGCAGCGCGCGGACGCGGAAAAACGAAAGACCAAAGTTCGCCGGCAGCTGTGCAGCGGGCCATGCCCGAGGGCAAATCCGACGATGCCAGCGTGCAGCGGGCCGAAACGGAGACCGCGAAAAGCGACGCGCCGGTGCAGCGTTGCTGTTCCTGCCCTGCGGATCAGATGGCGTCGCGGCCCTCGGGTACGGCGTCTGTGTACTGTAAATTTCACGACGAGCAAGCTTCCGATGAATCGGTCCGCCGGAAGGAGGCCGGCGATATGGATGCCGCGGCGAGCCGCGCCATCTCGACCAAAGACGCCGGAACGCCGCTGCGGCCGCACCTGCTGCAGAAGCTCGAATCGCGCATGGGCGCAAATCTCAGCGGAGTCCGCGTGCACGAGGGGACGGCCGCGCATGAGTCGGCCGCTGCCCTGAACGCCAGAGCCTTCACACACAAGGGGGATATCTGGCTCGGGCGGGGGGGAGTCTCAGGACAAACACGCACCTTATGGCCGACGGATGACCTATGTTGTTCAGCAGGGCGCCGCTGTGCGGCGCACGGCCGATGGCCCGAAACATGAAGAAGGCCGCCAACCCGTGGTGCGCCGAGCACATGGGACAAAATCACAGGTGTGGCCGGCGCCGTCTGGGACAATACCGGCGGAGAACGGTAGATGCCGCGGGCAAAGTCATCTCCATGGGCGCGGACTTTTTCTGGACGGCCGCGAAGGAGATTGCGCCTGCGTGGATTATTGACGTTATTCAGGGAATCCGCGAGAAGGGCATCGTTGGCTATCTCCGTGACAAGCTGACCGGCGCATTCAACGGCATCTTCGGCGGCCTGAGCAGCGGCGACGGCTCGATTGCTGTGGACATGCAACATTTCGCCGACTTCTCGGTACCGCACGTGAGGTCATAGCCGCTCTTGGCCGCGGCGATTGCAAGCCGCTCTTCGATGTGGTCTCGCGCCTGGGCGATGTTCTTTCGGAAATGCCCGGGAACGCATGGGAGAAGATCAAGGACTTCTTCGTGCCCATCGGGGATTTCTTCAGCGATCTCTGGAAGAGGTTCGGCGCCCCCGTTGTCATTTTCTCGGCCAGGTGGCTTCCGATATCTGGGCCGACATCAAGGCCGGGTCAAAAGATCTGGGATGGAACTCAGCCGATCCGCGATACGATTGCCGCCGCGTGGAAGTGGCTCAAGAATGAGCTGGGCATTGGCGAAGGGGCCGAGGGCCAAAACGGCCTGCTGGAGTGGCACCAGACAAAGCTCAGCGAAGCATGGGACTGTTCAAGGAGCAGCTCCAGCCGGTGATCGGTCCTATGAAGGCGATGGTCGACAAGATCAAGGCCATCATCCCGCTGGATGCGATCCGCGATCTGCGCAAGACCGTGCACGACCGGCTGCACCACGCGAGCCAGATGGTCACCAGCATGCGCAATCCTAAGGGCGTCACGGAGAATCAGGAGGAGCTCCGTGGCCAGATCCGCCGGCGATCAAGGCCGCTATCGTCAGTCTTGGCGGCAAGATCGCCAGCGCTGGAAGCTGGGTGACCGACCAGATCGGCGGCATCACTCAACAGTGATCGGACTTTTCGCGAACCTGCGCAGCAACGCAATTCTGGGAAGACTGTCAGGCGCGATTCAGTGGGTTCAGGACAAGATCACAAGCCTCTCCAACTGGGTGCAGGGCGGCGTGATCGGTCTCTTCAACTCGATTGGAAACGGAGTGGCGAAGCTTGCTGACTTAGTCCAGCCCGTGCTCGACGTTCGAAGAAGATCGTTTGTAATCGTCAATGTAGTCAAAGGAGCTGCCCGGGCTTGTGCTGGGGCTGGTCTGGAAGGCCATCCCGGCCTGCATTCGCGATCCGATCAAGGATTTCATCATCGAGCACATTCTGAGTGCCATACCCGTCATCAGCACTTTTTCGAAGGCGCCGGAAAACTGAGCAAGATCGAGAAGCTGGTGATGGACTTCCTTGGCAGGTTTTCGTGAAGGGAGATCTGGGCGGCGCGGCGATGATGGTCATTCGCTTTGTGCTTGAGGCGGCGGGCGTGAACGTCGACCTGATGCTCAGTGTTCTGGCGAAGGCCGCCGACTCGCTCGATGACATCATTATGAACCCGGTAGGTTTCCTGAGCAATTGCGGGCGCTGTCAGCCAGGGGCGGCACAATCCGTAAGCAACATCGGGAGGCATCTGCTCACTGGCCTGGTGACCGGCTCGGTCCGTCCTCTCAAGGACCTTGGAGTCGAGCCGCTCGAGATCCGTCCCTGAACAGCCTCCGGGGATTGGTGCTGCGGGCGCTGGGCATCTCCGAGGCCAAGCTCCGCGCCAAGGCGAAAAGGCGGTAGGACCGAAGGCCCTGAGTGTGCTCGAGGGAGCAGGAAATGGATCAAGGCCCTGATCACGGGAGGGCTCGGCGGACTTTGCAATGAGATCAAGGGCCAGTTACGAACCTTTCGGGCGCGATCCTCGGCGGAATATCGGCGTGGATCACGAAGGAGATCGTGGAAGCCGGAGTGGCCAACCCGTAAAATTGTGCAACCCGGCCGGCGCGATCATCGAAGGATTCAGACTATTTACAAGGCCCCCACTTTCCTGGTGAACAAAGCGAACGAGATCCTCGCGCTCGTCGACTCGGGCTGAACTCGATCCAGAAAATTGCTGCGGGAATATTGGCTCCGCCGCAACCTGGATCGAGGACGCCTTCCGCCCGAACCATTCCCGCTGTCCTTGCCTTCTTCGCCAATGGGTAGGCATCAGCGATCCCGCGCCGAAGATTCGGGAGATCGTTCAGGGGATTCAGGAAACCGTCGAGGGAGCCCTGAACTGGCTGGTCGACAAGGCGATTGCGATCGGCAAGAAGGTTAAGGGCGCGCTGGGACTGGGAGAGAAGCCTGACGAGCGCACACCGGAACAGAAGCAGGCCGACCTCAACTCCGCGATGTCGGACGCACGATCAGCAGCGAAAGAACGAGATGCTACCTCGGACACGGTTCAAAAAATCCTGCAAAGATCAAGAGCATATTTCGGTTTACAGTTCCGAGCTGCGACCCCAGGATGGCGGCAGTTTCCATATTCACGGCGAGTCGAATCCCGAGCCGACGACATAGTCCCGCTCAAGCCCGGCGATATTCAATCAGCAGAGCCAACGTACGGCGGCGTGAGCGGCACTCTGGGCGGCACCTCGACGACGGTCGGGCCTCCCACAAAAAAACACAAGGAGGGCTCGACGCCTTCTTCTCGCCCGGTGTCCTGGGACAAGGTAAGGCCGGACGCGTTGAAGCGCAACGGCAAGGGCCTGTATGTCCGGGACATGCTGAATCGCTGCCTCGGCGGCCCGGGACCTATCAAACCTGACACCGATCACCTATAGCGCGAATGCCAGGTACTTCCAGGATGCTGAGAGCGACGTCCCTGGATCCGGTTGAGACGCAAAAAGGAATTGCGTATTACCAGGTAGAAGTACTCCAACCCCTACCAGCGCCAGCCGCTCCAGGAGCGATCCCCGAGGAACAGAACTGTCCGCGGGATTGAAGTGGGCTTGGTGGGAATTGAAGGTGACTGGCGGCGATGCACAGCACCCGCAACTCACAAAATCTGTAAGGCCGGAAGCAATGGAGTGGGGAAGTGGGCGCTGTCCTCACACCACCATATCCACAGACCTAGGTTTATGCCGATGCCTCCCATCCAAATCATCAGGTGGTCGCGGCCGCCTTCAGTCGACGAGGCAAAACGCTGCCGGACCTGACAATGACAGCAAGGGAACATCTTTGCCTGCCGGTCCATGAGAACCAGGAGTGCGCCATTCATCTGGTCCGAAATCTGCGCTATCTGGATCCCGATTCCCTGCTCCTCTTTATAATGGCGGCTGTGACAGCCGTCTGCTCGATTCGTCTTCTCTCTTTAGAGATGCGGAGCTATCGTTCATCCCCGGCCGCAGCCCGCGCCCGGGGACGTCTCATTCGTTTGCACTGGACTGCATGCGTTTCGCGTTCGATCACTTCCTTTTCCGCACACTCACGGTTGTGGATCCCGATCAGCGGCGATGCGCTCGGGCTATTCGGGCCGCTTGCCGCATTTCTGAACGGGAGGAGCGGATCGGGATGATTGGCGATTCGTCCGTCTGTCAGCCAGCAACACGCTTATCAGTCCTGCTCAAAAACGCTCATAGAGAAATCGATCTTGGCTGCTTTCTGCGGCGCTTTCCTGACGGAGAAAAAAAGTTTGTCCACTGGTCCTTCTGGCCTTCCACGGTTTTTACCGCGGAAGCAGTGCGCGATCTCACTCAACTATTCGCGACTGACAAAAGGTTGCAGGAGATCATGACTCGGACGAAGATCTCGGGCTCGGAAGAAATCATCCTGCCCACACTGGTCGCACTTCTTGGTTACCAGATCGTTAACAGTCCCTGCAGTTACGAATTCGTGCAATATCGCAGGCGCTACACGCTGCAACAGGTCAAAGCAGCGCAGGCAAAAAATGACACTTTTTGGATGCACCCCATCCCTCGCTCGTATAACGACCCGCTGCGGATTACCTGCGCACACAATTCAATCACTACGAAAGTGAAATCAAGCCGGAGGGACATATGTCCGCACCGAAATTGCAGCCCGACACTGGCCTGCTGCTTACGTGGCCAATTCTGAATCGCATGAAGCAGATTGAAGGCTGGCTAGCTGAGGATGAGGCCGACCTGCTGATAGCAGCCACCGCGCTGGCGCTTACCAGGATTTCAGATGCCGAGGCTGTGGTGGAAGTGGGGAGTTACTGCGGCCGATCTACGTGCGTCATCGGAAGCGTAGCCAAGGCTGTGCGCCCGTCCGCCAAAGTTTATGCTGTCGATCCCCACGATGGGCGAGTCGGTGCTCTCGATCAAGGCATCAAGACCATGGCTCCCACACCGACAAGCTCAAGCGCAACCTCGACGCTACCGGGCTCGCGGACCAGGTTGAGATTATCGCCTCGCCTTCCTGGGAAGTCGACTGGAACAAACCCACCAGCCTGCTTTTTATCGACGGCCTTCACGACTATGCGAATGTAGCCCGCGACTTCCATCACTTCGAGCCGTCGCTCGTATCGGGCGGGTATGCGGTCTTTCACGATTATGCCGACTATTATCCCGGCGTGAAGACCTTCGTGAACGAATTGCTAGGAACCGGCCGTTACGTGAAGGTGCATTGCGCGAGCAGCATGATCGTTCTGCAAAGAATTGCAGAGCGCGAACAGATTCCGCTGAAGGAACCGCAGCTGCTCGATGAGGCGAGCGCCACACCGCTCTCTGCCGTGCCAGGACCAGTCCTGGAGGATACGTCCGCCGGCGAGGTTCTACCGGCCCCCTCGTGTCCTGCATCATGCCCACTGCCGATCGGCGCGGCCTGGCTTCGCAAGCTATCAAGTATTTCTTACGCCAGGATTACCCCAACCGTGAACTGATCATTCTGGATGACGGCGCGGATTCGATTGCGGATTTGATTCCTCAGCTTCCTTCGATCCGATATGTGCGAATGGACCAGAAGCGAAGCATGGGCGCCAAACATAATATGGCCTGCGAAATGGCGCAGGGCGAAGTCATCGTCCACTGGGATGATGATGATTGGATGGCAGGGCGGCGCGTGTCATATCAGGTGGGTGAGCTTCTCTCTCAGCCCCCAATGACGCTATGCGGCTTGGCGCGCCTGGTCTATTACGATCCACTTGCCGATCGGGCGTGGGAGTACATTTATCCGCAGAACAGCCAACCCTGGGTTTGCGGCAATAGTTTTTGCTACAGGAAACAGCTTTGGGAGAAGCATCGCTTTCCTGAAAAAAATGAAGGGGCCGACACGGCCTGGGTTTGGGGACTAAGGGGCAGAAGGTGGTTGCGCTTCCGGATCACACTTCTTCATCGGCGTCATCCATGCGAAGAATACCAGCCCGAAGAGGACCCGCGATCCCCGCCGGCACCGATACTCCATCGAGGCAATTCGCGACTTGATGCAGGATGACTGGACTTTTTATAAGAGCGCATTCGTGGGGGGTTCTTGCGGATGATAGGCGAGCTGACAGCGTGGACTTATTGGGAAGGACCTTGTCCCGAATACATCAAGTTATGTATCGAAAGTATTCGCCGCTGGGCAAGGTAAGGGTGTTAGACCGGACGGGGTTCGATGAGCTATGGAGTGAAGACCGAGATGTGCCTATTGATGACCTGTACGTAGCCCACCGAGCGGACTTTATCAGAATCTATCTCCTGCATCACTACGGGGGTGCATGGATCGACGCGGACTGCATCATGCTGCGTTCTATCGATCCTCTGGCTTCATCCCTCACTACGCATTACTTACTTTATTATCAGGAACCACACCGGACGGTTTCGAATAACTTCGTTCTTGCAAATGCGCAAACGCCGGTGACTCGTGACTACTATGACTCTGTGGTTGCCCATCTGCGTGCACGACGACCAATCTCCTGGCTGGAGATCGGAAGCGTTCCGCTGACCGCCGCGATAAACAAGCACACCAATGCTGCGCAGATGATGGCAACCGAAACGATCATGCCGATTTCCTGGACTGAGAGTCAGCGGTTTCTGTATCCGGTACGATCGGAGTCTTTAGAGGAGGCAACGCGTGGAGAGGCCGATTGCACGATTCGCGCGCCTTCGGCGATATGCTGTCGAATCACTCGATGCCGGAGCAGGTGCGGACAATGAGCCGGGACGAAATCCTGACGCGGCCGATGTTTCTGAATTATATGTTCCGGGTAGCGCTATCAAGCGAGTCCGTGCAAACGATGGCGCCCAACTACTGTTACTGGCGGCAGGCCGGGATAGATTGGGGAGTCGAGTATGACCGCAGAAAGACTCGACATCCTTACTACCATATCCAGGAAATGATGATTACGGACCATGTCGCCCATCACGCACCCTGTCGCGTTCTTGAATGGGGGTGTGGTACAGGACGCCATCTCGCTAATCTCTCGCAGCTACCAGATGTCGAGGTATTCGGCTTCGATCAGAGCCTAACGATGATTCAGGCAGGCTTGAGGTGGGCATCAGAGAATTGGCGGGTTTCGCATGTTATGATCGGCAGCCCGACCGACAGGCTTCCCTACCCCGATGGGTCGTTCGACATCGTATTCTCATGCGAAGCGTTGCTTCAC
Source organism: uncultured Acidobacteriaceae bacterium (assembly GCA_963721995.1). Classification (GTDB taxonomy): domain Bacteria; phylum Acidobacteriota; class Terriglobia; order Terriglobales; family Acidobacteriaceae; genus Silvibacterium. Next base: position 11,041 of record CAVRNK010000006.1, read on the forward strand.
ACCCATCCGGATGATCTTCGAAGCCGCCTGAGTGAACTTGTGCGAATCCGCCGAGGCCATATACTTCACCTCGAATCGCCTCCTTCCTGGACAGGCTATTCGCCTTCATGCGAAGGATGCTGGGGCCACGACTACATCACAGCCTACAAAGCCATAGGTCACGAATGCGAGCTGATGACTTCGGGATTTCGTCACCAGGCTCCGTATCTGGTGAGGGTGAATCCAGAGTCTGTGCGGTGGACCTGGTATCACGCGATGTTGTCCATTTACCAGCGAATGGATAGCTGTCTGGAAGATGGCTTTGCGCAGGCTGGAGTGTTAGCGCTGGCATGAGTCCTGACCGTTGCGGGTCGAGCCAGGTTTGATCTACGGGCCGACCGCGCAGAAATGCTGAAGAACTTCCACGAGCTGCACGCTACCCAGCCGCAGTCCTCGGAGAAGCAGCAAGAGACTTCTTCTCAGGTTGCGATAATCGTCCATTTGGCGGTTGATTATCATCCATAAAGTGGTTGACTATACGGGCATGCTCCGCCGTCCCCTCGCCGGACCGCTCCTGGAAGCGCTCTCCGACACTCCGGCTGTCATGGTCAATCGTGCTCGGCAAACGGGATGCTGGTGCAAGGTCAACTACCTTTGGATCGCGCCAACGCCCACTGCGAGCCCATCGATAGACCCGCTAAATAGATCCATACACAGCGTCGATGCAGGAACTCCAGCTAGGAATTGTCTGAGGAGAAGCCCGGTGACCTTTCTAGCTCCAAATCCCAGCGTAAAAGGGAGGCTAGTTGTTGCGGTCCATTTAATTAAACGCAATTGACGGAAAAACTCCTTTTGAGGCTTCGAAATTCTCGAAGCAGCACCCTATAACCCCCGCCGCATCGCATCAGATTGAGTTTTCCCTGCGTTGAATCAGCCAGTGAATAAGAGCGAGTTCCACAATATCTCGGTTTGCGAAACAAGAAAACTGAGAACGCATTTTTTTCATGACGCTCGTCAACGGGAAGGTGACGGTCTGCGCTCTTCATCGAAGACGCTGTCAGCCCCGGCGCCAAGACCAAGCCTTTGCAATGCGCTGCTCTAGGCTGAAACCGAAAATCGGTTCTAGTCGGCATGTCGGACAAATGGAGTGGCGAGAAGACGATCGAGCAGAGGGTTGTAGTTTTTACAGGGAAACTGCCTGAACAAGGCGATCCCACCCGTGCCGCAGCTCAGTCCACTCCGGGCCTGTCGCTGCAACTCCGCGCTTTTCAACTAATATGTCTGCGAAAAACTTGGGTCCAATTAGTGTCCGACTTAAACACTGTTGGACTCGCAGGAGTTCACACTTAACTGACTCATGTGGCGCGACTTACTACCCATTGCGTCGAAGATAGAATGCGTAAACCCTCGAATTGCGCCCAGGGGATCACGCTTTCCCGTAACTTATTGATTCTAATTGCAGGCTGCTTGAGCTACTTACGCCGAAGCCCGGTAGTCTCGGCATCAAAATGAAATCTAAACGCTTGATTTTAAAAGTATTGGTCGGGGAGAGAGGATTCGAACCTCCGACCCCCTGGTCCCGAACCAGGTGCTCTACCAGGCTGAGCCACTCCCCGATCGTTGTTGGATGGAAGCTCGCAGAGCGGGTCCTGGTCGCTCCCGCGCAGACTGCGAGCTATCCTGAATATACCAGAAAACCTGCTTCATCTAATCGCTGGGAGGCTCATGGCGAACAGCTCTAAACCCGATCTTCCCGCGCTTCATGTTCTCGACGGCGGCATGGCGACCGAACTTGAACGCCGCGGTTGCGACATCTCTGGACCGCTCTGGTCGGCGCACGTGCTGGTCACTGCTCCGGAAAAGATCGCTCAGGTTCATCTCGATTACCTTCGCGCCGGCGCAGACTGCATCTCCACCGTCAGCTATCAGGTGTCGGCCATGGGATACGCCGAGGCCGGCCGGCCGACGGCTGACGCGGCCAACGCGCTTCGTCAGTCGGTCGCGATCGCCGAGGCTGCCCGCGAGGAATACAGGCGCGAATCCGGCCGTCCCGTTCTAATTGCCGCCTCTCTCGGGCCTTACGGCGCAGCGCTGCACAACGGGGCGGAATTTCACGGTCGCTACTCTATTCGATTCGACGACCTCGTGGCGTTTCATGCGGAGCGGTTGGCAGTGGTCGCTGACACGAATGCCGATCTGGTGGCGATGGAGACCGTGCCCTCGCTCGAGGAAGCGCAAGCAATCGCCGCCGCTCTTGCAGGATTTCCCAAAATCTCGGCGTGGGTTTCGTTCACTTGCAAAGACGGCAAGCATGCGGCTCACGGAGAGCGTTTGGCCGAGTGCGTCACGGCACTCGAAGAGGTGCCCCAGGTCGTCGCGGTCGGCATCAACTGTACGTCACCGGGTCTGATTGCCTGCCTTATTGCCGAGGCTAAGGGGGCCACAACCAAGCCAATCTTTGTCTATCCGAATTCGGGCGAGCTGTGGGATGCGACCAATCGCCGCTGGCATGGAAAGTCTAGCGTCGCGGAGTTCTCTGAGCAGGCCCGGACCTGGTATCTCGCAGGAGCCCACGCCGTCGGCGGATGCTGCCGGACGACACCGGCGCATATACGAGTGGTACGTGAGGCGCTTGACCAGAAAATGCCGGCAACGGGCGCGGTATGAATCGGGCTCATACCGGCCACTCTGGCCCTCCAACCGTGCGACAATAAAGTTTCAACGCCATGAATCCAGAATCTGCCGTGGCCCCTCAACCGGCCACCGTTACCTCCGAGCTTCTGGCTCAGCACAGTATTACTGCCGAGGAGTACTCCCGCATCCTGGCTGCGCTCGGCCGCACTCCAAGCCTGACTGAACTGGGCATTTACAGCGTGATGTGGAGCGAGCACTGCTCCTATAAATCTTCGCGCGTCCATTTGAAGCGGCTGCCCACGAAGAGCGACCGAGTTGTGCAGGGTCCGGGCGAAAATGCCGGCATCATCGACGTTGGCGACGGCTGGGCATGCGCATTCAAGATCGAGTCTCACAACCACCCCTCGTATATAGAACCGTTTCAGGGCGCGGCGACTGGAGTCGGCGGCATCCTCCGCGACATCTTCACCATGGGCGCGCGGCCGCTGGCCGTCATGGACTCGCTTCGCTTTGGGCCAATCGAGGCCGGAGCGGCCGAAGACGGCCTGGTCAGGAAGAATCACTCGATCCTGGAGGGCGTCGTCCACGGCGTCGCCGCGTACGGCAACTGCTTCGGAGTGCCCAACCTCGGCGGCGAGACGCGTTTCGAGCCCTGCTACTCCGGCAATCCGCTGGTCAACGCCTTTGCTCTTGGCCTGGTGCGCCGCGACGAGATTTTCTACGCCAAGGCTTCGGGCATCGGAAACCCCGTCATATATGTAGGAGCCAAGACCGGGCGCGACGGAATCCACGGCGCAACCATGGCCAGCGAGGAATTCAAGGAAGGCTCCGAGCAGAAGCGACCCAATGTCCAGGTCGGCGATCCCTTCATGGAAAAGCTGCTTCTCGAAGCCTGCCTCGAAGCCATGAAGACCGGAGCCATCGTCGGCATTCAGGACATGGGCGCCGCCGGCCTCACCTCATCCGGCTGCGAGATGGGCGCACGCGGGGGAGTAGGTCTCGAGTTGAACCTCGACCATGTCCCGCAGCGTGAAACCGGCATGACCGCATACGAGATGATGCTCTCGGAGTCGCAGGAACGCATGCTTCTGGTCGCTGAGAGAGGCCGCGAGCAGGAGGTCTTCGATGTATTCACCAAATGGGGACTCGATGCCAGCATCGTAGGCGTCGTTATCGCGGAACCCCGCCTGCGCGTCCTCCATCGCGGCGAACTCGAAGCCGACATTCCCAACCAGTCGCTCACCGACGACGCGCCCCGATACTGCCGCCCCGTAGGCACCTGGAAAGCGCCTGTGCCCCTTGACCCTCCCGCCGAGGTTCTCGAAGAGCTGAAAAAACCGCGCGACTACACCGCTGATCTGAAGAAGCTGCTCGCGTCGTCGAATATCTGCAGCAAGTGCTGGGTCTACGAACAGTACGATTCGATGGTGCAGACGAATACTGTCGAAGGTCCGGGCGGCGAAGCCGGCGTGATGCGCATTAAGGGAACAAATCGCGGACTCGCGATGGCGCTCGATGGGAACAGCCGCTGGTGCTACCTCGATCCGAAACAGGGAGCAAAGCTCGCTGTAGCCGAAGCCGCCCGCAAGGTTGCGTGTACCGGAGCGACTCCGGTAGCAGCGACGAACTGCCTCAACTTCGGAAATCCGGAGAAGCCGGAGATCATGGCCCAGTTCTCCGCTACCATCGACGGCATCGCCGAGGCCTGCACAGCCTTGGGAACGCCGATCACCGGTGGCAACGTCTCCTTATATAACGAGACGAAGGGCGAAGGTATCTACCCGACTCCGGTGATCGGCATCGTGGGCATTCTCGACGACGTGACCAAGGCTATACCTGCGGATTTTCAACTGGTGGGAGACGCGGTGTTAGTTATCGGCGCTGACCTCAACGCGGATATCGCGCCCATCGCCCTGAAAGATTTCGGCTCCTCTGAGTTCGCAGGGCAGATTTTGGACAGACTCTGGGGACACCCGCCATATTACTTGGATCTCGAAGGCGAAGCGCAACTCCATCGCTGTCTGGCGCAGCTGGCACAAGAGGGTCTTATCAACTCCGCATCCGACGCAAGCGATGGAGGCATTGCGGTTACTCTTGCCGAGGCGTCCTTTAAGAACAACGTTGGCGTTGACGTTGGAATTGGGCCGATTCCCGATGCGCCCGGAGTTACAGCGCTCTTTGGCGAATCCGCTTCGCGCGTCGTTATCACGTGCTCGAAGGAAAGCCGAGCTAGGGTTGAAGAAATAGTCTTTAGTTACCCTGATCTGAGTTCGAACTTCCTTGGGCAGACCGTGCGTGACCGAGTGACCATCACGCTTCCAGCGGGCATCGCAACTGGTGCAGAAGGCAAGGTTATCGACGTCAAGATCGCTGACCTTAAACAAGGTTGGTCCCAATCCCTCGAATCCACCTTGCACGACAACTCCGCTAACGAGGTCTTCGCATGAGCCGGCATTTGCTCATCGAAGGTATCGAGGGCCAGTCCACGCAGATCATCGGCAGCGAAGCCGCGTCCCGAAGCGCGCGCAGCACTGAAGAAGACCCCAAACTCCGAGAAGAGTGCGGTGTCGTCGCCGTCCACGGACATCCCGACGCGGCCCGCCAGGTCTATCTCGGTCTCTACGCACTTCAGCATCGCGGGCAGGAATCCGCCGGCATTGCCGTGGCCAACGGCACTAGCCTGTCAAATATCAAGGGCATGGGCCTGGTCTCGGAAATCTTCACCGACGACGTTATCGACAAGCTGAAGGGTGACATGGCCATCGGCCATACTCGTTACTCGACGACGGGCGACTCGGCGTTGCTCAATGCCCAGCCCATCCGGGTCGAGTCCACCAAGGGACTCATCGCCATCGCCCACAACGGTAACCTGGTCAACCTCGGCAACCTGCGTGCGCGCCTCGAACGTGACGGTGCCTTCTTCCAGACCACCAGCGATTCCGAGATCATCATCCAGCTCATCGCACACTCGCGCGCCGGCACTCTGGTTGACGCCATCGCCGATTCGCTCAGCCAGGTCGACGGAGCCTTCTCTATTGTCATGATGACCCGCGACCGGGTCTTCGCCGCCCGCGATCCACGCGGCTTCCGTCCGCTCTCAATGGGACGCATCGAGAATCCCGATGGCCCGGACACCATCGTCTTTGCCTCGGAAACGTGCGCCTTCGACCTGCTGCGCGCGAAGTTCGAGCGCGATGTCGAGCCTGGTGAGCTGGTCATGGTCACCAGCGACGGCGTGACCAGCCGACGATATTCAACCGGCATTCCGCAATCGAGCTGCATCTTCGAGCACGTCTACTTCGCCCGCCCGGACAGCAAAATTTTCAACCGCTGGGTGCAGGAGAGCCGCGAGGAGATGGGCCGCCAGCTCGCCCGCGAGTCTGGAGTACTCGCTGATCTGGTTGTCCCCGTTCCTGACTCCGGTGTGACGGCCGCCATTGGGTACGCAGCCGAGAGCGGCATTCCTTTCAGGTTCGGCCTGATCCGCAATCACTATGTCGGCCGGACATTCATCGAGCCCGAGCAGCGGGTCCGCGACTTCGGCGTGAAGCTCAAGCTCAACCCGGTGCGCAATCTGCTCGAAGGCCGCCGCATTATCCTCATCGATGACTCCATCATTCGCGGAACTACGAGCCGCAAGATCGTGCGCATGGTGCGCGCCGCCGGTGCGAAAGAGGTGCACCTGCGCATCAGCTGCCCGCCGACCATTTCGCCCTGCTACTACGGAGTAGACACGCCAAGAAAATCCGAACTCATCGCCGCCAACAACTCCATCGAGGAGATTCGTAGATTCATCGAGGCCGACTCGCTCGCCTACCTATCACTTGATGGACTGCAGAAGGCGTGCGACGGCGGGGAGGGCAATCGCTTCTGTGTCGCCTGCTATACGGGCGAATATCCCACCCAGTGGGTAGATGTAGAGGATATTTTGCCGGCCGCCGCGGCAGCCCGGTAGCCATCTTATCCGACGGGCTGGCGAGTCAGCGTGACACCGCCGCAACGGACCAACAGGCCGGTCTTTAGTGAGAATTGACCTTCCGCTCCGGCTCGTCCTTCGCTGTGGTCCGATGAGAGTGTGAGCGCGGTAAACCAATGGCCTTAAAAAGGTTCCCGTAGGATCGCTCACCACAGGTTTTGCAGCGGAGAGGATATTTCAAGGTAAACAGCTGTCCCAGATCTTCCGATCGAAACTTCGAGAGGCGGAGATGCGAGGAATAGCAGGTTGGGCATACCATCACGGCCCCTCTTCCCAAAGTTTGAACGTTTTCGTGGAGACTTGCGATCCGATACCACGTCAGAAATTCATGCCCTGCGTGGGGCGAACTGCGCTACTGTATTGTCAAGTATGCCGCGAATACCACCGACAATCAACAAATTGATTCGGTGAATAGCTGCGAGGTTGCTCCATGGCATGGGATGTCTCATTTAACTGCGATATCTGCGGAAAAAAGAAGGGCGAGGCGAACCACTGGTGGATGGTACTGCTCGGGGATGTTCCCTGCTATGACGAAGGCCAGCCGGCCATGCGCTTTACTCTCCTGCCGTGGAACCAGGCCGAGAGCCGCAACCGCGAGATGTATCACCTGTGCGGTCAGGGGTGCGCGATGAAGGCGATGGAGCGTTTCATGACGACCGGGACAATCGAGCCCGCCGGCGCTCTCGAAGACGGATTCCACGCTCACGCCGGCCGCTAGTGCGGGCTGTCAACTCTCAAAGAGACTTGGTCCCGGCGCCTGCTTTTCCTTTGTGGCCCCGCCCTGAGTACCGTGGCGCTTGGCGGGAGCGGAAAGAATACCCAGAATTTCACGCACTTCGGTGCGCAGTTTCTTGAGCCGCGCCTCGATCTGGCTGGCTTCGACGCCCCGCTTGAGCGGCAATTCCGGCTGTGACTTCTTTTGCGGCTCGCGAACTTCCGCGGTAAACACCTGGCGCGCTCCGGCGATGGTGTAGCCTTCGGAGTAAAGCAGGCGCTTGATCCTCAGGGCAAGTTCAACGTCGCGCTTGCGATACAGCCGCTGGCCGGTGCCACTCTTATTCGGCCGGAGCTGCGGAAATTCCGTCTCCCAGAAGCGCAGGACATAGGCCTCCACGCCGCACAGCTTCGCTACCTCTCCGATACGAAAGTACAGCTTGTCCGGAATGGGCGAACTCTGTTCGTTTCGTGGCCGAGACGCGTGTTTGGTCATTTGTACCCGGTAGACTGCGGTGGCGAACCAGCCGAGCCGCTCGGCAATCCGTCCCCAAAAGTATAGGCCAGCGCGTGCCCGCCGGAACAGAGAATGGAACGGATCCAGTCACATTGGCGTATTCTCTTCCGTATTCTCTTCGCGGGAGCAGCAGTGATGATGAAGGCGCTGGCGGCGGCAACGGCTCTATCTTTGACCCTGGTGGCAGGATGCCGCATTCAGGTGGACAAGAACAAAGACGGTCAGGAAAAGAATGTAAAAATCGACACTCCCCTCGGCGGTCTCCACGTCCGCGCCGATCAAACTTCGGCTGCCGATGTCGGCCTGCCGGCATATCCCGGAGCCCATATCGCTCCCGACAACGACGGTGACAAATCGGCCGACGTGCACCTCGGCTTCGGTGAATGGCAGTTGCGCGTAAAGGTGGTTACCTACGACACCAGCGATCCGCAGGAGAAGGTCGTGGCCTTCTACGACAAGGCGCTGGGCCGCTATGGCGACGTGATCCGCTGTGATGGCGACCAGCCTGTTGGCACGCCTGCCGCCACCCGGGAAGGCCTCACCTGCTCGGACGATAAGGGCAGCTCGAATGTGCACGTCTCGGACGACAGCGGACTTTCCTTGAGGGCGGGCTCGAGGCACCACCAGCACATCTTTGCTGTAAAGAAGAACACTGGCACAGGCACCCGGTTTTCGCTCGTGGAGTTGCAGTTACCAGAAAGCATAGACAAGAAAGAGTCGGAGAGTAACTGAGCCGGCGGTAGAGCTCATCTCGAAATCGGCTTGTTCCGAGCCCTCGGAACCCCGCCCGTGCTCTCATTGCGCTCCCGGTGCCGGTGAGATAGGGTCAAGTTATGGACCTTGTCTGCCATCGGTGCGGGACTGCGCTCAATTCTCCTGACGAATTGTTCTGCCCGCACTGCGGAGCACCCCAGCTTCGCTATGAACCGGCAGACGAGACCGCTGCGTCTCCTCTGCCTTCACAACACCCCGGTTCGGGCCGCCTCGACCTCGTGTCATGGAAGGCCGCGATTGTCAGTGCACTGATCATTGCGGCTCTCGTTTCGATACCCATCGGGCTGCTTTCCACGATCTATGACTTCAGCCTCCTGTGGGTGGTAGGCGGCGGGATCGCTGCCGTCTCCCTGTATCGCCGCCGAGTCGGTGTACCGCCGTCCGGTCGCATGGGCTGGCGCATTGGAGGACTTCTCGGCATCCTGGCGTCGTTCATCTCCATGGCGATTTTCAGCGCGCGGTCAGTGATTGAGCGCTACGCCATGCACAGCAATGAGCCCGAGGCACAGGTACGCCTGCTCGCGCAACAAATCGCTGCTGCGGCCGGACAGGCTAACTACTCGAATCCGCAAACCGCTGCTGCGGCCGCGTATCTCGTCCACTTCTGGCTCTCGCCCGATGGCGCCGCGGCAATTGTGCTGGGCACCGCCGCAACATTCGCACTCTGCATGGTGCTTTTTGCAGCGGCGGGAGGCGCAATTGGAGCGCGGATAGCTTCTTTTGGCAAGCGCCCGCAACGCAGTTCACAATAGTTGCCGCCAAGACTTGCCCCACCGCTCCGGTCCTCGTATCATCCGGCAAGAGCTAGAGTAATGTCATCTGAGAAGACCCCACCGAAATTGCGTGAAAAGGGCCGGATCATGTCGGCCTCTGAGATCGAGCGCACGCTTGTCCGCTTGGCCCACGAAGTCGTGGAAAAGAACAATGGAGCCGAACACCTGGGCCTGGTCGGTATCAAGCGCCGGGGCGTTCCCATTGCTCAGCGACTCGCGGCGCTGATCGGCACAATCGAGAAGCAGCCTATCGATACCGGCGTACTCGACATCAGCTTTTATCGCGATGATCTCTCAACACATGACGTGCGTCCTGTCGTGAGTCCGGGCGCGCTGGGCTTTGATGTCACCGATCGCAATATCATCCTGGTCGATGATGTCCTTTACACCGGACGCACGATCCGGGCCGCGCTCGATGCACTCTTCAGCCATGGGCGCCCGCGCCGGGTGCAATTGCTGGTGCTTATCGACCGCGGACATCGTGAGCTGCCGATTGAAGCCCGCTTCGTCGGGCGTAAGGTTCAGACAACGAGTCGTGAAATCATTGAAGTGAAGCTGCGCGAAGTCGACAACGACGAACAGGTCTTGTTGGTCGAGCAGGCCGACTGAAGCGGATTTAGAGAATCAAGACAAAGTTTGCCTGGGAATGCCACCAAAAGCTCAACGACGCAAATCCCCAATATCGGAAATCAAGAACGCCGCTATTCCCCCGGCGCCCCGCGCTCCCGTTTCACGACCCTTAATACATCCGCGGTCGCTGCTCTCCACCGCCGACCTCTCCCTTGAGGATGTCCAATCCATCCTCTCCCTGGCCCATCTGCTCGAAAAAGAAGATGCGCTTCGCCGCGACCGAAGGCTCTTCAAGCGGCGCGTTTCCCTTCTCTTCTATGAATCGAGCACACGCACGCGGACATCCTTCGAGCTTGCCGCGAAAGCACTTGGTGCAGACACCTCGCTGGTCAGCGCGCAGTCTTCAAGTATTGAAAAGGGCGAGTCACTCAAGGACACCGGCATCACGCTGAAGGCTCTCGGTGCCGAGTGCATCATCCTGCGAAGCCCCTACTCCGGCGCGCCGTACCTGCTGGCTGAAACCACGGGACTGCCCATTCTCAACGCGGGCGACGGGATGCACGAACATCCGTCCCAGGCTCTGCTAGACCTGCGCACCATCCTTTCGCATGTGACGGCAGGTGCGAAGGTAGGCGAGACCACATTGAAGGGTCTCACCGTCACCATCTGCGGAGACGTCTTTCACAGCCGCGTCGCACGATCGAATGTGCTGCTGCTGCCCCGGCTCGGTGCGAGGGTCATCCTGTGCGGGCCTGCGCCGCTGCTGCCCGACTTTGCCGCTCAACTCGCCCCTGGCATTGCTATCGAGCGCGATTTCGACCGTGCTCTCGATCAGTCTCAGATTGTCATGATGCTGCGCATCCAGGCCGAACGTCTCGCCGGCCTCTCCCTGGATCTCGACGAATACAAGGCGCGGTACCAGGCAAACGCCGATCGAATCAACGCGCACGCGCCTAAAGCGCTGATCATGCATCCGGGACCGATGATCCGCGGACTGGAGATCACCAGCGAGGTTGCCGACGGCCCGCAGTCGGCCATCGCCGATCAGGTAAGAAACGGGGTTGCGATTCGCATGGCGCTCATCCTGCGCGCGTTGAGCGGAGACTCGAAGCCTCGCGCAAAGGCAGAAAAGAGAGGCGCCCGGTGAATCAGATCCCGATGAATCCGATCCTGATCCGTGATGGGCACCTGATCGATCCCGCCGCCGGCATCGATGCGCCCCGCGATCTGCTTCTCGCCGACGGCAGAGTCGCAGCGATCGAGCCGCCCGGCAAAATCAAGCAGAATGGCGCGGAAGTCATCAACGCCAAAGGCTTGGTAGTTGCACCCGGGCTTGTCGACATTCACGTTCATCTGCGCGAGCCTGGCCAGGGTTACAAGGAGACGATTGCTACCGGAACCGCAGCCGCCGCAGCCGGCGGATTCACCACTGTCTGCGCGATGCCCAACACTGTCCCCGTGAACGACTCGCCGGAGACAACGCGCTGGATGCAGGCGCCGGAACGTGGCGCGGCGATCCGGGTCTTTCCTATCGCAGCCGCGACACGCGGATCGATGGGTGAAGCGCTGACCGAGTACGGGTCTCTGAAAGCGGCAGGCGCGGTGGCTGTGACAGATGATGGCAAGCCCATTCTGGGCGATGGCATCATGCGAGCTGCTCTGACCGCAGCGGCGCGCGCGAATCTTCCCGTTATCCAGCATGCCGAAGACACGCGCCTGACTGGCGGCTGCTCCATGAATGCCGGCGTCCTCGCCTTCCGGCTTGGCCTGCGCGGAATGCCCGCCGAAGCGGAATCAGGACTGGTCGAGCGCGATATTCGCCTGCTGGCTGAGGTCAAGGACAGCCGCGCTCATCTGCACGTCGCGCACCTGTCGACCAAGGCAGCGCTCGATGCCGTGCGGCGCGCCCGGCGCAATGGCTTGCGCGTAACCTGCGAGGTCGCTCCGCATCATTTCGTGCTTAACGAAGAAGCAGTCGACAGTTACAACACTCGCGCCAAGATGAACCCGCCGTTGCGGTCGGAACAGGATCGGACAGCGATGATCGAGGGCATCATCGACGGTTCGGTCGACTGCATCGCGACCGATCACGCTCCGCACGCGGCGCATGAGAAGGAGCAGGAGTTTGAGCGCGCCCCCAACGGCATCACTGGTTTGGAATCGGCTCTGGGCCTTTCGATTGCCTTTCTCCACGTGGGCCACAAGCTGCCGCTTAGTCGAGTCATCGCACTGCTCGCTTCGCAGCCGGCAAATGTGCTCGGTCTCAAGGGACGAGGAACTCTGGCTGTCGGATCTATGGCCGACGCGGTGATCTTCGATGCCGGAAAAGAATGGACCTTCAAGGTCTCGGAATCGAAATCGAAGTCGAAGAATACGCCCTTCGACGGATGGACATTGCGCGGCCAGGTAGCGATCACGGTCAGCGAAGGCCGTGTCGTATATCGTCGGACCTAATTCGTCCGCGCCAGCGCCGGCTCGATCACCTGCGCGGAGAACCGCTCCATCTCTTGCAACTGCGGACTAGATTGTAACAGAACCAGATCCACGCCAACCGCCGCAAACTCTGCCAGACGAGCGCTCACCTGCTCCGGCGTCCCAACGAGGCCGCTGCGCAGGCCGCGATTCGAAACGGAGTAATCTTCCAGAGAAACCTTCTGCTCCAGTTGCGATCCGGTAATCCACTGCTGATAGTTCGCGTAACCCCGCGCCGACTGCTGCACGTTGGTGACGCGCTCCACTTCCTTTTTTGCTTCCGCTTCCGAATCGCGCACAATCGAGTAGCCGGCAATACCGTACGTGAGCGGAGGTAAAGCCAGCTCCTCCCGGCGCTGACGCATGTCGGCGATCTTTCGACCGACAGTGGCAGGGTCATCGCCGTGCATCAGATAAGCGTCGCATTTTTGCGCGATCAGATTCTTGGCCGTTTCCGATTCTCCGCCAGCATAGATCGTCGGGCGAGGTCGGCTCAGAGGCTTGGGTGAAAGCACATTTTCGCGCACCTGATAATAAGTTCCGGAATAGTTGAAGCCCTGTTGCGACCAACACCCATCCACCACGTCAAGCCACTCCGAGGTTCGCCCGTAGCGGTCGTCATGCTTATCGAAGGGAATTCCGTACTTGGTCGCCTCGTCTGCCCACCAGCTCGACACGACATTCAGCGTGAGCCGGCCCTTGGAGATATGGTCGATGTTCGCAGCTTGCTTGGCGAGCAAAGCAGGGTTGTGGAAGGTGGGCCGGACCGCTACCATCAGCTCCAGTTTGCGTGTGACGGCGGCAAGCGCGGCTGCCGTCGACCATGCATCAAGCGATGGAGCCTCGACACCCTTGATGTCATTGAGGTTCAGTTCTGCGATCAGGGTAAGGGAATAACCCAAATCCTCGGCGCGCTGCGTGAGATGCCGCACATAGTCCCAGGTCGGCTCCATGTGCTCGTCTTCAACGTTGCGCAGCCAGCCGCCAAAGACGGGAAGCCAGAAGCCGAAACGCATCACCGCACTCCCGCCAGCATCGACAGCTGGCTGCGAGCTTCAATCAGCGCTGCTTCGCCTTCAAGCCAGTCAACCAGTTGCACAAATGGATCGAAGCCAACGACATTCACGCCGTCAGCCACAAAATTCGAAAGCGCATTGATGTCGTAATAAAGTCGCTGGCCGTCGCGATCATCCGTGATGTACTCGATGCCGCCCAACTCGATGCCCGCGTGGCTCATAACCCGCTCGACGTCCTCAATCACGTCCGAGGGCGGTTCATATCCCTCAACACTGATGCCCGTCTTCGGCGCGTCCACCGGGCATGCCGCGCGGTTCAGATCGACACCCGAAGTTGTCCTGCAGATGTCGGCTGGGCAAAGATCGAAGGTCTCGCCGGTGATGTGAACCTTGATCGCGTAAAGATACTTCCCGTTGAGAACCTCGACACGGACGATATGCGAGCCACGCGCGGGGATGAACTCCTGCACCAGCGCCGTCGAATCGAGGCCGAAGGCCAGCTCTCCAGCGTCGGCCGCCGCCGCGAGCGCTTCCGGAGTGTCAAAGCGCTTGACGCCTGCACCCGAACCGCCGATGTTGGGCTTGACTACAACAGGCCAGCGAAGGCCCTGCGCAGCGGCGACGGCTTGCGACGCACGATGGATGACCCGGGCCTTCGGATAAGGCAGATCCAACGAATCGAGCAGGGAAAGCTGCGCTGCCTTCGAAAGTTCCGTGCGAAAAGCACGCGATCCGTTGATCACGCGAACGCTGCGCCGCTCCAGATGATCGAGAAAACCGAGAGTGTAGAAGATGCAGTCGCCATGCTCGCGGTTCCATGCCGACGGGCTCATGCGGTTAACGACAAGCGAGAAGCGGCCCTCGGGGTGCTCGTCGATTGCGTAAGCGTGAGCGGTCGCGTCGATCTTCACGTAGGGCGTGCCGCGCCGGTCAAGTTCGGCGAAGAGCGGCTTGAACCAGTGCTGCTGCTCGTAATAAATGGCGATGGGCTTTGACATGGGCTGTCTCGACTCTCTTGTATCTTTTTAACCGATAGAGAGAGTTTCTGTCGCCCGGACCATCGCTCTATCGAAAAGCCTGACAGAACGATGACAATTCCAGGTCATATTCAACCCGGCAAATTATTTTCGCCGCAACAGCTCAATCGTCAGTTGAATCAACGTGAATAACCCGCCCGTCGCCACTGCGAATCCCTTAGCCCGCTGCAGGCTCTGTTCGTGCTGGCCCACCCGTCCCTCAATCGCGGCAATGCGCCCCGAGTTGCCATCTCCGAGCAGCGTGCTCATTTGGTTCTTCAGCACAGAAAGATCCGCCAGGACCTGCGCTTCAAAGTCCGTCATACATTTTCCCCGTCGTCCACCCGTGATCGCCGCGACCCTAAAGTGCGACGTTGACAAAGACTGTGCTCGAAAATCTCGAATAATTGGGAGGCGTTGAGCCATCATAGAGGCGAACGTAGTACTGCTCGATTGCCGCCTCGCGCGGAATTGTGAAATTTGCCACTGGACTGCGCAGCACCAGATCGGAATTCGTCCCCGGGCCAAACGCCCAGTCTCGCCGGCGCACTTCAAAGCCTCCGTTTGCCGGGGGCGTCGCGTTCGCGCTCACCTGGATCGCGCTGCCGCTCACACCGGTCACCGACAGGCTCGCCAGATTCGCCAGCGGCGGCGTAGTCTCCGCTTGCTGCGGCAGCCACACATCTGCGGGAACTGTTGTCGAGGTCTTGATTGCCAGCGCGTCTGCCCAGTCGTTGGCAAAGCCCACCACATACTTCGCTAGTCCGGGCACAGTGCAGGAGAACTCGATCTCTACGGTGCGAACAACAAGATTCGCACTCAATCCGGTTGAAGTCGCCGCCACAGCCAGCACATCGCCCGGCCACACATCGGCCTGCTCCTGCATGTTCCACGCGGTATATTTGCCCTTCCAGGCGGCGGCGCGGCTCGTCGCCAGGTCCAGCAGTGCTGTGGCGGCATTCTCGCAATCCATGGAGCTGCGCGCCGCAGGGCTGGTGACTGTGCCAATCCATGCTGCCGTTCCCGGCAGCTGGCCGCTCATGCTCTCCTGCGTGATGCTCTGTGCGTTTGCCAGGCGGGCCACAGCGCGATGCGACGTCCGGTACGAGATCGCAATGAGCTCTCCCGACGCCGGTACTGTCGTTGTATAAAAGCGAAGCCTGCCAGTGCGTTCGATCTTGCAGTCCGCTCCCTGCGCAGCCGTGCCCATGCGCCGCACAACGCCGCCACCTCCCGGCGGCGTGCTCACCACCCAGACCGGCCCCTGCTGCGAAATCTCAAAGCTCGCGATGCTGCACTGCAGGCTTGCGCTGTTGATAGGCGCCACGGTCATCGCTGCGGGCGCGTTCGCGACTGACCCGGAATACAAAATTACCGGGGATGAAGCCACGCCGCCAGTCGTGTCCTGAACCTCGAGCACAACATTGCCACCGGCGCTCAGATACACACCGCCGTAAGTATGGGTTCCTGTATCGTCGATGGAGTTGTAGAACTGCAGCACACGCTGCATTTCATTGCACGAGATGCGCAGTCGCAGGGTATACATGTGCCCGGCAACCGGGGAGAATGAGCTGCCCGAAACCACGCCGTTCACCAGCGGTGAAATCACCGTCGCTCCGCCCGGCTGAGTAATCTGAAACCCGGCTAGGCAGTTCGCCGTGTTGATCACGCCATAGTAAAGTCCGTTGATCACTCCCTGCGTTGACGATCCAAACTGAACGCCGCCCGCTTCCAGAACGAGCGAGCCGGTGTTTCCAGTGCCTTCGTTATAGACCCCGGCGGTCAACGCGTTTCTCACCACAATGTCGTCCAGATGGCTGTCGATGGCTGTCTTCAGCAGATGAACGCCGTACGCCGGCCTGTTTGCCGGGGTAAAGAGCGATGCGTTGTAGCTCACCGTCACATTGCGCAACAGGAAGTTTGCCTGGTGGCCATTCGTCGTCGACTCTTCACCCAGCAGAATGCCTTCCGCCGTGGTGTCGTTCACTGTAACGTTATCGATCAACAATCCACGAAAATACTGCAACTCAAATCCATGCGTCGCATTCGTACCTGTCAGGATCACAAAATCCCTGAACGTGCAGCCCTGCGCCTGGGTGGCGTTGCCAAGATAAAACACGTCGCCGCCAAGGCTGGTGTTTATGTTCAGCGTCGTCGCAGCCGCGCTTCCTGCATTGACCGTCGTCCCGCCCGATCCGAGCAGGCTGATGCAGGCCCCGTTCGTCGGTTCGCTCAGCGTTGCCGTTACGGCGAAGGTGCCTGGCCCCAACCGTACAGTCTGGTCTTTTCCTGTCGAAGTGGCCAGCGCATAAGCCGCATTCCAGGCAGCGCCCAGGTTGGCATACGTCACTCCATCGACGGTCACCTCGCCGTTGATCGACGATGCAGTCAGGCCTCCCTGCACCTCGGTGGCGCCCGTTACCCGAAGATTCGCCGTCGCATTACTCTGTCCGCTGACGCCTAAGGCACTGACCCACGACGACCCGTTCCAGATGTCATACTCCCAGCCTGCGTTCGCGCCGGAGTTCGTCGGGCCACCCTTCATGCAGAAACGATACGCAGCGTGCGTCTGCCCGGCGGGCGGAGTGTCATAACTGCAGCTCGAGCCGGCGAACTGATGCCCGAGTGCAAAGCCGCTATTTGGGTTCGCGCCCAGCACCGGATCGCCCAGACTATCGACCATTGATTCATAGAACGGGTCCATTAATATTGTTCGCAAATGTTCCCTGCTGCGGATTGGAATAGTTCACCCAGGCAGTTGACCCATCGCTGTATTGAACCGCCATCACGGTGGGGTAGCTGTTGGCGAGATATGCCCCGTTGAGTACCTCGGAAGTTTCTCCGGCTGTGACCGGTGAGCCGGCATTCGTCACCGTTATTCGGCTGCTCCCCAGCGCTTTAATAAACAGCTGCCCTGTCTGCTCATTGGCGGCTCCTCCAGCACCCCACCATTCATCGTCCTCGAAGTTGAGGGATGCTCCGGCCCCCCCGCCGCCTGCCTGACCGGTCGTGAAGGTCGTATAACCATTCGGTATCGGCCCCGCGATCGTGTTGGCGCAAATGAGATAGTTGGTGTCGTTACAATATACCGCCCAGCCGCTATTAGTCTGTGCCGGTACGATCGCGCTCAGATGGCTCGCCTTAACAGTGAGGGCGCCATAATTGCCCTGCGGTATCTCTGCGACAATCGACCCTGCCGGCCACGCGATATTCGTCTGCCCTACAGTCCCGCCGTAGTTGCGCGTGGTGAAATGAACCTGCCCATCTCCTGCAAAGTATGCAAACGCAATCTCGTACTGTCCCCGCTGCACGCCTGCGACATACGAAGAAGGAGCACTGCTGCCCAGAACCCAGTCCGGAGGTAGAATGCGAACTTCCATGCCCGCGCCCAGCCCACTCAGATCATTCGGATTATTCACGTAAGCAGGCGCCCAGCTGGTACTGGCCACCGGTGCGGCGCCGCCGGAGATCGGTCCGGTCAGCGTGGTCGAGAACGGAAGCCCGATCTCGGTAATATCTGCGTTGACATGGGGCTGGCTGTTGATCGGATAACCCTCACAGTAAAAGCCCTCAATAAGACCGGAGAACAACGCCGACCCCTGAAAACACCCGCTATACCACAGCGGCTTGATCGACCCGCCCAGAACGCTGATCGCGGCGCCTTCCATATAGAAGGCACTGTGGTTCTCAGGCAGAATCGTCGGCTTGAATGTGGCATTCGTAATCGTTGCCGTGCCACTTGCCGCCATGTTCGCGGTGATTGTGTACTGACCGTTCGACGGGGAGCCGTTACTCACGCTGGCCACCTGCCATACGCCATTCAAGGCAGTCAGATCGGGAATGCCGGAGATCGTAAACCAGTGTCCTGCGACAATCGGCGAAATCCCGTTGCTTGCCGCCGCATCACTGCCACCTTGTACGACAAACGTCGCCGCGGTGCCATTCGCTGAGGCCGATACCAGCACCTGCTGTGTGCCGATAGCCGCTCCGCTCACTCCCGCTGAACCGCTTCCCGTTCCATTGGAAGTTATCGTGTATTGCCCGGTTGTCGGCGTGTTCGCAGCGACCGCGGAGGCTTGATAGGTGCCATTGAGCGGCGTAATCCCGCTCAGGCCCGAAACCGTGAAATAGCCCCCCGCTGCAATTGTCGGACTTCCTGAGATCACATACGTCGCGGTGCTGCCGTTGCCCGACGCCGAGACCACACTCTGCATAGCCCCTGTCCATATATTCCCGGGAAAAACGCCGTTCACGCAGTTATTCGGGCTCATACAGTACCCGTTCGCATCCGAACCCGGGGCGGCTATCTGCGTGTCGAGAAACTTGAGTTCATTTCCCGTAGCCACAATCGGCCATCGGATCGTGTCCCATTCCGTATCGACCGCCTTCAACCGTTCCGTCGACCCTACCAGGGCCAGGCCGCGTCCTCCGCTATTGCTGCCTCGCACTCGCGAGATGGTGTATCCGGCCGCATTTTGAAGCTCTATCAATGTTGCCGTATGGAGGTGTCCGCCCAATGCATGGATAGTCATGTTCTCGAGAGATCCATTGCAGGCCCACACATTCGGCTGTACCGCCCCTGACGCCGGATAGATCGTGACTGCATTTGCCGAGTTATTTGCCTGCTCCAGAATGCTTGCCTCCGGCCCGTCGCCGATGAAATGAATCTGGCAAGGAACGTAAAGAGCGGAACTGATCAAGTAAGTACCGGCAGCCAGATAGACGGTGGGATCAGTGCGCCCCTGGGGATTGGCCAGAGACCAGGCGATCGCTGCCTGTAACGCACATGTCGAATCCTGCTGACCAATTGGATCAGCGGCATTCGGGCATCCCGCTCCAAAATCTGGATGACGCACGTCGACTCGTGGCAGTTTGCTCACCCCATTCGGAGAGTTGAGCGTTCCGCTCAGCGTTCCTCCCGCAAGGGGCAGTTCTGTCGAAGCCAGCACGTCGGCATAGTGCTTGGTAGCCGCCTGGCTGCTGGCCATCGGATCGCTTGGCAGGATCAACGCGCCGGTCAGCGTACCTCCGGTCAGCGGAAGGTAGTTGCCTGTAATCGCGGCGATCGATGTGTCGACATATGACTTGCCAACGGGTTGGACGGCAACCGTGGCCGGCGCAAGCTGCGCCCGAACCGCCGAAATAGCTGCTGTTGTTGTAGCCGGCACCGTCCAGTACTCCTTGCTGACCGTCCCGTCACTCAGGTGGTAAATCACCGTGTAGTAACTGCCGGCTGGATACGCGCCCTGGTTTGGAGCCAGGTTCACACTCAGAAAACCGTCCAGCCCGATCGTCGCCGTCTTCGTTCCCGCTGCCACCGCCTGGTTGGTCGCGGTCGAAAATGCCGGCCAGCTCACCAGAACCGTTCCGGTTGCCGCGCTACCATCAGCTCGATAGACGGTTCCCTGAACGGTCGTCGTTGCCACCTGCGCTCTCACCGGGACCGGAAAACACGCCAGCACAATCGCAACACCCGCAACACACATCAGAAATCGACACCGCTTCGCGCACAAACTCTCTGTCATCCACGCTTCCTTCATCTGCATTTCTGGCTTTTGAGCTGCTTCCTCGCAGCATGGGCGGTCGTCATAACTCCCCACCGGGGAGACCTGTCCGATCTACTTAGTCTTCTCACTTACCCGCAACCAAGGCGTTTTCGCTCCGAGTACCCAGCGCGACCGATACCTGTCTGGCACTCTTGCCAGGCAGCGCGCAAATAAAAAGAGAGACGCGGTCAGAATGCGTCTCTCTTGAGATTTCTTTACTGTTATCTTCAGGATATCAAGTTAGATGGAAATTCTACGCCAACTATCTTCCTCATGTAACTCTAAGGTTTACTGATAGTTATGCGCCCACAGCATCAGTTGCCCTCTTGACAGCGTTCCAGCAGGTCTGGGATGAGCAGCTTTCTTTCCAGAAAAATGCTCGTCAGACGATCGAGTATCTCCGCATACCTCCGGGTTACTGTCCGCACACCCTGCTTCATCAGCACAGCAGTTTCGGCCTGCGTGTACTCCTGTAGCGCGATCCGCGCAATCAGTTCCTGTGAGAATCCATCCAGCCGTTTCAGACACCGCTCTACATCGATGACGAAAATGACTGCATCCTCGAAATTCCTTATCCGGTAACTCGATCCGCGCCCCCGGAACTCGAGATTACCCATCACCGACGGAACTCTCCCCATGTCCATCGACACGCTCATGTATCTGCGCAGCAGAATCTCCGTTCGTCTCCGGTAGAAGGCCAGGCCTCCCAGCGGACGCAGACGGCGGTTCCTTTCCACTGCCTGTTCGGTTACTGTCGCCCAGACATACGGAAGGGTCAGCGCGGCACTCATTGCGCACCTCCAGCTGCGGTTACAGTTTGCATCGTGTTTTTGCAGGGCCGTCCTCTGCGCCGCTTCGTCGCTTTCGGAAGGCTGCGAAACTTGCCTTCACACGTGAAGCAGTAGATATCTGCCCTGCCCTGAGTGCGGAACCACAACCCTCCACACCCCTCGCAAACTTTTAGTTGTACGCGCAAGTACATCATCGATTCTCCAAGGCAAAGTAAGACCCCGCAGTTATTCGCGACTGGTTTCTTGTTGTCTGCGGGATATGGGCGAGCTTAGGCCGCTCGCAACGCTCTTGTGGCGTAGCTGTGCGGCTGAAGGCTTTCCGGATGGGAGTGAATCATGAATGGGCGCGCAGATCATCGGGGGATCAGTACTATCAACTGGCCTTGCTGTCGTTCCATGCCGCAAACCGGGGGCTCCGGGATCCTCATCGCGTTGATGAAGATTCACGGAAGCTCTTCACAGTTGAGAGGCGGCAAAACATCCTTCTCGATCTGCGAGAGAGCCAAAACCCGGTTTTGAGGCAAAAGTGTTCCCGACTCTACCGGAGGCTTATTCCGGCGTCAACGCTTACCTGCTGTCCCGCTCGGTAACTGCCTGTGCAACCCTATAGTTACCCCCCGAAATTGCTCGAAATACCCCCAAACACCTTTTCTGTGAGCAAATGCACCTATAGGGGTATTTAGCTAAGAGACAAAAATCCACAGATGAACTTAGCCCAGCTCCATGAGCGTCTGCGTTTGGAGATCGCTCGCCGAATCGATCGAGGACTTCTCACGGGAACCGTTCTCGCCAGGCAAACCGGGCTTCAGCCATCGCATATTTCCAACTTTATTCATCGCAAGCGCAAACTCAGCCTCGCCGCCATCGATCGCATTTTGGCTGCGCAGATGCTCAGCGTGGAAGACCTCCTCCCGGCGCGGCACTCGCGCGTCATCGAAGCCCGGCAAGCCCCTCTTGAAGACACAGTCGATTCAGTTCCTCTCGTATCGCAGGCAATTGGAATGAACTCTCCCGCTGTTTCCATGTCTTCCTCCGTCGAAATGATTCGGCTGCCCGCCGGCATACTCGAGCATCTGCGTCCCCGCCGCGCGATCATCCGCCGGGATTGGCAGCGCTTTCTAGCCGTGCGCGTTACCGCGGCTCAGGCCCGTCCCATGGTCCCGGTCTTGGCCCCTCACTCCATCGTTGTGATCGACCGCCACTACAATTCGCTCGTTCCCCACCAGCCATCGCGGCCCAGTATCTTCGCCGTGAACGTCGCCAACTCGCTCGTTTTCCGCTATGTCAGCTTTGACTCCGACCGGCTGATCCTGCGCCCCCATGCCCTCGATCACGCCGTCGATCTCCTCAGCCTCGGGCCCACCCAGTCGCCATCCAGCCTCATCGTCGGACGCGTCTGTATCTGCATCTCCGAGCTCTAGATCGCCGGAACACCGCCGCGTGAATTTTGATAGCATCGCCTTCGGAGGATCTTCATGGACCCGGCAGTAAACTCCGCCCTTGGACCACGCCGTGACGAGGACATTGCCCTCGATCTCTTCAAGTTTGTCGCTACCACCGCCGCCGTAGGCCGCCCCGCAGCCGGCTCCACCGGCTTCGTCCCTTCCAGTGCAGCTAAGGCCGACGACCAGGTCAACCATCTGCTTGAGCTCTACGCCCGCTGTCTCAAAACCGTCTCCGGCAAAGAGAACGCGCGTTAGCGGCGCCGCCGGTGACTGATTCTCTTCTAAGCGTCGCCGTTGTAGGCGCAGGAGCCTTCGGCCGCAACCATCTCCGTGTCTATCGCGATCTCCAGCAGCGCGGCCGACCCGTCAGGCTGGCCGCGATCGTTGAGCCGGAGCCCTCACGCGCCGCCGCTCTCGCTGAAGAGTGGGGCGTCCCCATCTACGCCTCCGTCGACGCCTGTCTCGAAGCCCGATCGCGTGGCGATATCCAGCTGGAGGCTGCATCCATTTGCGTCCCCACTTCCGCGCATCATGCCGTCGCCGCGCCGCTGCTCATTGCCGGAGTCGATCTGGTCGTCGAGAAGCCCATCGCCGCTGACACAACCCAGGCCGCCGATCTGCTTTCCCTCGCACAAAAGCACAACCGCATTCTCGCCGTCGGCCATCTTGAACACTTCAACCCTGCCGTAACCGCCATTCAGCCCTGGCTGAATCGCCCCATGTTCTTCGAAGCGCACCGCCTCAGCGTCTTCACGCCGCGGGCGCTCGACGTCGACGTGGTCCTGGACCTGATGATTCACGACCTCGACATCGTCCTTAGTTTTGCGCATTCACCTGTGCGGGACCTTCATGCTGTCGGCCTGCCCATCCTTTCCCCTAAGGTGGATATCGCCAACGTCCGCATCGAGTTCGAATCCGGATGCGTCGCCAACTTCACCGCCAGTCGCGTCAGTACGGAACGGGTCCGCAAGCTGCGCTTCTTCCAGCCGCATCAGTACATTTCCATTGACTACGCCCGTCAGGACCTTCTGGTTATCGACGTCGATCCCGACTCGTCCCCGACGCCTGCATTCCCTGGCCTGCCGCCAGGTCTCGCCTTGCGCAAACCGCCAGTCCAGTCAGGCGAACCGCTGCTGCTCGAGATCGAATCATTTTTGGAGTGTGTCCACACCCGTGCCGTACCGAGGGTCTCGGGTCAGGAGGGGCTTGCGGCGTTGGCCCTCGCGCTCGACATCAACGCCGCCATCGCCGCCCACGCACGCAGGGCGGGTCTGGATCGCTTCTAGCTTTGGCTCTCGGCCTGCGAGACAGCTAAGGTGCCATTCCCCCCGGCTCTCGTCGGAACCGAAGCCGGCGCCGGGGTCTCGTTCAGGTCTTCGCGTCCCGGTGTCGCGGGATGAGCCAGCCGGTGCCCAACCCGGATCAGCGGCTTTTCAATCAGGTAGTAGCTCGCCGTTGCACAGGCAAACGCTGCCAGGTAGTTCAGCGGGAAGATCTGCAGCACCGAAAGCGGCCACGCAGCCGGATCACGCCCGCCCGCGAAGAACATCTGCTGCCATAGATAAAGGCTGTAGGAAATATGGCCGACAAACCGCAAGGGCCACCACTCTAGAACTCGGCATGCGATCGACTTTGGATGCAGCATCGTGCTGATGACGAGAAGCGGAAAACCTACCGGGATCACGAACATCGTCGCCAGCGAAAGCAGATGAACATGTGTCCGCGTCAGCAGCGTGAAAACCAGCAGAAACAACAGCATGGCCACCCACGGATCCAGCCATCGCGTCACGAAGGCGCGCACCTCTTGCCTGGTCAGCAGAACGGCAAACATCGCCGGAATCAGCAGAGCGTGGATGCGCATGTCCGTGCGGAGCACGATTCCTGTCTTCTGGAGAGCTGTGAAATGCGTAACCAGCGTCACCCAGAGCATGACCGCAACCGACAGCGCCCCTAGCAAAACGGCTCTTCGCCGCTTCACAAAGATCAGCAGGCTGGGCATAAGCAGGTAAAAGTGCTCCTCCACGGAAAGCGACCAGAAGTGGATCGTGTACCAGGTTCGCGGAACGTCCCCGGCAACCCCCACCCAGAAGTTCCGCACCATCAAGAAGGACGCCAGTACCGCACCGACATCCACGGGAAGTAGATGAAACAGAGACAGCAGCACATACGCAATCAGATACAGCCACGCCGGAGGACAGATGCGGAATAACCGCCGAATATAGAAGCCCTTCAGCGAGATCCCGCACGTCACCCGCTCTTCTTCGAGAAGTCGCGAACAGATCAGCACTCCGCTGATCGCGAAGAACAGGTCTACGCCCAGATCGCCATACTCATGGATCAGGCTGCTGCTGAAGATCCAGAACTGATGCACCCGGTCGTGATAGCAAATCACAGAGAGAATCGCGATCGCCCGCCAGCCGTCGAGTGACGGCAGATAGCCAGACCTTTTGTCTCTCCCTCTCATGCCAAGCTTTCCCTGATTTTGTGCTGATTTCTGTATGACCAGGCGGCGCCACACCGTTGGAATGGAGTGAGCGCAGCGTTGCCCGAAAACTTTGAAAAATTCCGGCTTCTCGCTGGCAGTCTACTTCAGCAGGCCGAGTCCCTGGTTGCCCGAATCGAGGGATGGCCATGCCCGATTCTCTGTAGTAAGACCGAGGGCGCTTGCCGGGACTCAAATTATTCCAGGGGGAGAGCTGCTGGAGCAGGGAGGGGGATCCCCCCTCCACCGTAAATATTCGGAGGCAGCCGGGAAGGGCGCCTGTATTTCGGTTATTCCCTAAAACACCCTGCCCAGGCTGAAGAAGAAGCGATGATGTCCGGCATCGCCGACTGCTCCCCCGATCAGGACCGGGCCGAAGATGGTATTCACGATGAGGCCGCCAGCCACGTCGCCGGGATTGCGGTATTCCGCCGGTTGGCCGAGCGGAGTATCGACTCGCGCATAGAATCCACCCTCTAAGCGGCCTAGCAAGTACACATTCCCTCCCAGAAAAGGCGGCAGTTGCGCCAATTTCCACAAATATCCTAGCTGCCCGTAGCCGTATTCGTTAGTCAGGATCTCATTGGTGCCGTAGGCGGCGAAGAGGTGTGGGCCGCCGATCGAGAACACGGGAAGTCCGATATTCGCATTGTTGGTGCCATACACGGTGCCTCCGCCCCCGGAGAAGACAAGCGTGTTGCGTTCGCTTAACGGAACGAACTGCGAGAAGCTGCCCTGACTCAAGGGAAAAGCGGGTATGGTGTAGGCCTTGGTTGGGCTCGGATAGGCCTCAAACCATTGGGTTCTGAAAGCACCTAACTGGCCGGTCGTCGGTATCACCGGATCGTTCACATGGAGCAGCGTGTACTGAAATTTCGCGAAACCCTCCCGCCCGGAAACTGTAGGCTCGGTATTTTCCCCCACCTGGAGCGAATACTTCAGATATTCGGTTTGATAACCGATCCGAAACTCCTGGCTTCGGCCAAGTTGATAGCCAAAATCCACGCCGCCGCCCGCCTGCTTTACTCGGTAAACCGACGCCAGGCTGCCGCTGCTCGTGTAAGCATTGAACGAGTTGCTGTCGAAGATAACCTGGGGAGAAACGAACCAATTACTGCCAACGCGAACCGGATGGTAGTACTCGGTACGAAGACCATACTCGGAGCCGAAGACGACGTCATTCCGCAATTCAGAATCGTAGCTGCCGACGTTGAGAAACGTGATTCTTCCTCCGATGCTGAAGAGAACATTGTTGTACTGCGAGCCATCAAGGGTAATCTGGGGGCGAACGATAGGCGGAATATAGCTCTTTTCATTTGCGGAGATGAGCAGGCCCGGCTGACCATCTTTGTCGACCATGGAGTAGTTCAGGCTGGCATAGCGTCCGTCGCCTTGTATGTCGAGGATCATCTTCTGGATTTCCTCGACATTCACCGATTGGTTGACCGTCGGCTGAAAGTCTTTCTGGATGGCCTTGGCACTATGAGGATCTGTTCCAGCTACCTCCACAAATTCCGGCTTTGGCGTCTGCTGGCGGCGCGCGGCCCGGTCAGCCAGATATTGTTTCCAGGTGGCTTCATCTACTGAAAACCGGGACAGAACTGCCGCCTTGCTTTGCGCCGCGTTGTAGCCCGCCTTGATCAGGGCGTCCGCCTGGCTGTAGTCCATGGTGTTGAACTTATCCAACGGAACGGTGATCAGCACGTCCGCCATCTCCATACTGTGCACTTCATTGGCGGCGATCATCACGGAGATGGACTTTCCCAGAACGCCGAACGAGGAAAGTGATTCCTTCGACGACATCGGCTGGGTCTCAAGATAGACAGCAACAGTAATATCTGCGCCCATCTCCTTAGCCACATCGACAGGCAGGTTGTCGAGCAGTCCGCCGTCGGCAAAGAGATGGCCGTCAACGCGGACCGGCGAAAAGAAGCCCGGCAGCGACATTGTTGAACGCATCGCTGTTGCGAAGCTTCCGCTGCGGAAAACAAATTTCTTGCCGGAGACCAGGTCCGTGGCAACGCAAGCGAAAGGTATCGGCAGTTGGTCGAAGTTCTGGATGGTGGAATATGGAAGCGCAACGCGGTCGAGAATGAACTGGACCTCCTGCCCCGAATTGAAGCCTTCAGGGAACCGGATACCCTTTTTCAATCCGAACTCGATATTGCCGGGATAAACAATGGAATCCTGCTTGCGGCGAAAGTCCAGATTCTGGAAGGGGACCTCGCCGCGAAGAACAGCATTCCAATCGATGGAAGAGACCAACTCACGCACCTCCGCCGGGTTGCGGCCGGTTGCGTAAACGCCGCCAACGAGTCCACCCATGCTCGTCCCGGCAATGTAGCTCACCGGGATTCGGTGCTCCTCCAGCCACTCGATGACGCCGATGTGCGCCAGGCCGAGCGCCCCACCGCCCTCCAGCACCAGGCCGATTTTGGGATTATTCCCCGCAGTGGGAGCTTCTTGTGCCAGGCCTGACGCTGAAGCGAGGCAAATTAACACGACTGCCAGGAGAGTCCGCGGTTGACAGATCACACCATCATCCCGCTTAAGCAGCAATGAGCTTCGCATCTGGCAGCCTCCGAGTTGCGCATGCAGTGTATCGCATGACTCTCAGCGCGAAGGTCACGGCGCAGACTTGAGCAAGCCGGTCTGAGCGTTGACAGTCAGATTCGTCCTGGTGACATACCACTGGCAGGAGCCGGAAATCGTTACTTTACCGGTTGAGGGAACTCCTGACAGGAAAGGAGAGCACTACTGTAACTTTTGACAGAGTTCGCTTCTACGCACTTGATGATCTACTTATGCTGGACCACCGCAATTGCCGGTGTCAGATTTCCGTGCTGCTGACGGCGATACTCGTTCTGCTCAGGCTCGCAGCTCGCTCCGTGCCAGTCGGCTCTCACACATGGCTCACCGATACAGGCCTCGCCCGGGCTTCGCGTTTGGTGCCCTTCGCGGCTATCGCTTGTGTCGCTCAAATGATGTTCGGCTACAGAGAGTCGTCGTAAGTCGAAGGATTGGAAATTATTGTGCCAATCGCAAAGCGAAGCTGTAGAAATGGTGACCGTGCGAAGCAGCGGCTGCCCGCGATTGTCTTGCTTGTCCTGACCGGATTATCGGCAGCAGCGGCTGCCTTCGCTCAAGCTTCGAACACGAAGAAGGACGCGTCGAGCAAACCCGACATCGTGTTCATCCTCGTCGATAGCATCGGGTGGGGAGACTTTGCCGTATATCGCGGAGGGACGCCTGCCCCGACCATCGACAAACTGGCTGCTGAACCGACGCTTCGTTAAAAGGAAGAGCCATCGCTCGCGGGAAAGGAAAAGAATCATGGCAGGAGCAATCAAGCTGGTCAAGGGTGAAACACATCTCGCAAAGGTCCCCCAGAAGCAATCTGAAGAAATAAGCAGACCAGTCATGGAACGAGAGAAGGCACTCCGTCCATTACCGCTGTACCCCTCTCTCTACCAGATCAACACGCGGGTATGGCTGACTGAGCTGTCGAAGCCCCTGGGCCGAACCGCAACGCTGGACGACATTCCTGACGCTGAACTCGATCGCTTCGCCGAAATGGGCTTCGACTGGATTTGGTTCCTCAGCGTCTGGCAGACGGGTGCCGCTGGGCAACAGCTTTCCCGCAGCAATCCGGAGTGGCGGAAGGAATTTCAGGAGACTTTGCCCGACCTGTGTGAGGATGACATCGCTGGTTCCGGTTTCGCGATCACCGGCTACACCGTGCATCGCCAGCTGGGAGGCGATGCCGCACTCGCCCGTCTGCGCGAACGCCTTCGTCAGCGCGGCCTGCGATTGCTTCTTGATTTCGTTCCCAATCACACGGCACCGGACCACCCTTGGGTGGAGGAGCATCCGGAGTATTACGTCGCGGGCACGGAACTCGATCTGGAGCGGGCACCGAAGAACTACACACGAGTGCACCGAAAAGGGGGCGACCTTGTCCTCGCCTATGGCCGCGATCCGTATTTCCCGGGCTGGCCGGATACGCTGCAACTGAACTACGCCAACCCCGCCACGCAGGAAGCAATGATCGGCCAGCTGGTGAAGATCGCCGGGCAGTGCGACGGCGTGCGCTGCGACATGGCCATGCTCGTCCTGCCGGACGTCTTTGAACGAACCTGGGGGGTCCGGTCTGAGCCCTTCTGGCCGAAAGCTACGCAGCGCGTGCGTGATCGCGTACCGGGGTTCTGCTTCATGGCCGAGGTCTATTGGGATCTGGAATGGACGCTGCAGCAGCAGGGCTTCAATTACACCTACGACAAGCGACTATACGACCGCCTGCACGCGGGAGCTGCTAGGCCGGTCCGCGAGCACTTTCTTGCCGGCCTCGACTACCAGAGTAAGATGGCGCGCTTTCTCGAAAACCATGATGAGCCGCGGGCAGCGGCGGCCTTTCCCCCCGAAAAGCATGAAGCCGCTGCGATCATCACGTTTTTGTCTCCAGGGCTGCGCTTTTTTCACCAGGGAGAGTTCCAGGGGCGCGCGAAACGCATTTCCCCGCACCTGGTTCGCGGGCCGCTCGAACCCACTGACTCTGAGCTTCAACAGTTCTACGCTCATTTACTGGATGTCTTGCGTCATCCGGTAGTCCGAGGTGGCCAGTGGCAACTGCTCGAATGCGTTCCAGCCTGGGAAGGCAACGCGTCATCTGAGGCCTTTATCGCCTTCGCATGGCAGAATCCCGGTGGTGAGCGCTTGCTGGTGACCGTTAACTATGCGGCTCACCAGAGCCAGTGTTACGTGCATCTGCCCTTCTCCGGCCTTGCTGGCAAACAGTTTCAATTGCGCGATCTGTTTAGCGCCGTCTCCTACAACCGGATCGGCGATGAACTCCAATCCCGGGGGCTTTACCTCGATCTTGCTCCCTGGCAGTATCACGTCTTCGAGACGAAGGAGTTGTAGGCTTTCGCAATGGTGCCTTTTCCCCGCTGGCTGATTCGCCGTCACTAATTCAGTACCAAATATGGCGATCGTTGTGACTGTAATCGCCGTGCATTCGGCAACATGATCGGAGCCACCGGGTCAGTCGCACCAAAGAGCCGGGATTCAGTTCCATGCTTCTGACAAAACAAGTCACTGCAAAATGACTTATCGAGGTAAGACGCGTTATGAAGATTCCAGCCGCAATTCTCTTCGGCGCACTTCTCGTGACTACGCCTCTGTTTGCACGCGACAAGACGGACGTGCTTGTCATGAACAACGGCGACCGCGTCACCTGCGAGATAAAGGGTCTGGACGCCAGCGTGCTCTATGTCAGCATCGATTACATAGACGGCACCGCCTCGGTAGATTGGTCCAAGGTGCGTCACGTGGAAAGCACGCAGTTATTCATTGTGAAAACAACGGATGGTTCCGTCTACACCGGAACGCTCTCCACGGCGGACACCGGCGGTGCCCGGCCCGTACGAATTGAGATAGCGGAGAGCGCAGAGAAAAACGAGGTGCTCGACCAGCAAAAGATCGTGAACATTAAACAGACCTCCGACCGTTTCTGGCAGCGTTTCAACGGCAGTATTAACTCTGGGTTGATCTACTCGAAGGCCAATCAGTCGACGCAATACACCTTTAGCACGCAAGTCAATTATCCCCGGCCGCGGTGGAGCGCAGGCACATCATTCGCTTCCACGCTTTCAGGAAACACCGGGGCTGCCACTTCCACCTACAACGACGCATCGCTGTACTATCGCCGCCTTCTGCGCTGGGGCAACTGGTTTTACACCGGAGTGGGCAGCTTTTTGCAAAGCTCGGAGCAAAACATCCAGCTTCAGTCGAATTTCGGTGGCGGCATTGGACGCTATTTGAAGAACACCAATCATGCGACCATTTCTGTGACCGGCGGCCTGGCCTGGCAAAACACGAGTTATTCCCAGGCAGCAAACCTCCAGGCTTCGCAAAAGATTTTAGGCGCCATGGTCGTTGGGAACGTCAGCCTCTTTAAATTCGACAAGACCCAACTGACGATCCAGAACGTTGTTTTCCCGGCGCTTTCCGAGCCTGGACGTGTCTTCAACAATACAAACGTCACTTATTACATAAAGTTCTTCGGAAACTTCACCTGGAATATCTCCTTCTACGGTAACTGGGACAACCAGCCACCACCACGCTCCTCCGGCAGCAACTATGGAACCAGCTCGGGGCTCGGCTGGACATTCGGCAACCAATAGGCCGGCGCGTTCGTAACCTCAACCGCTTATCTGGGGAAGGGGGAGGACGTAGACTTACTTTGGCTTGCCGACCCACGTGAACTGGTAGCCCACGGAGAGATTCTGATAGTTCCCGCCAAAGCGGATATAGGTGCCGTCGCTGTAGCTGATCTTCACGGACTGGTGTTTGCTGAATGGGAAGGAAGCCGTACATCCAATCCGCGACCCGGTCTGCTTGGACGCGAGATTTCGTATGCCATTCAAGCTCGTTACGCCGCCCGTCCAGAAATTGCCATCGAGCGATAACCAGGTCCGCTCCTTGAAGCTATAACTCAGATGGCCTTCGAATGAGCCGATCGGCGCTTCCGTTTGCGGCCCGGGAATAGGGAGGTTATAAGACGCAGGATTCGCTGTATAGAACCACACACCTGCGTAGCCGTCGAGAACCCAGTGGCCCCAACGTTCCGAGTAGCCAAACTCCGGTTTGAAGGCCCAGCGGTTGATGCCCCAATTGACCAGTTTCGTCGCGCTATACTGCCCCGTCGGCGCGATGACTTTCAGGCTTACGCCGAGCAGCGTCTTTTGCCTCCACTTCGCGTACTGCTGCGGCGTCAGTGCCGCGCCGCCCTTCAGGTTTACGGAAAACCGCATGGTGGTATCCAGCAGGCCCGAACGGTAGATTGATCGTTGATTGCCGAGCGCTTCCCCGGAGAAGTTTCCAACCGCATACGGCAGCGCGACGTTGAAGTTAGCGGAGCGGCCGAAAAAGTTGAACGAATGGTAAACGCCAAGGGTCGGGACGTTGTAGGTCCCGGTTGCGCCGGTTATTGGCACCGTGCCGTTGAAATTCACGCCTCCGTCGAAGAACGACCAGGTGACATTGATCGTGTTCGCATGAATAGGCGAGATGACGTAGGCACGCGGCGACAGGTCCTGGGCATGAAGCGCCACTGTAGGGCATATCGCGAGAACAAACCACCATGCGAGCTTAACCAATCGCTTCGTCTTGATCTCAAGAACGGTCACGACGCTCCGGCAGCCTCGATCTGCCAGTAGAGATTGAGGATGAGTCCCCAGCCTTCACCTGCTGATTAAGACCTTCTCCTGTTGTTCTCATGCTAATAGTACGGATCGAGCTCGAAATGCTTGCCCAAGGGTAACAGGCACGGACATAGAGGTCGGTGGCACTCCACTTGGCATGTCGACTCTCATAGAAGGCTCGGCGCTGACATACGGTGCCGGAGGATAGGAGTGGATCGTAACGCGCCGTCGAACTCAGGAAAGAATTCTGTTGTCGATGTTTGCGCGCGGAGACCACCGACGGCAGCAACGCGACCAGTGCCACCAGCCGCCAGCCTTTCCGAACGCGATTCACTTCCAGGCGCCGGCAAGAATAGGAAGGCACACTGAGCCCTCGTCCTGTCGGCCAGGACGCGAAGCGTGCGTTCCTCGCAGGTGTTTCGGGATACCCAGGTGCTCCGAAATGTCGTGGAATACTGAATCACTACTCTAGGCTGGAGAGCTTCGGCGATTCGACTGGCAGAAGTGACAGTTGTTGCCAAACGTCCCTTAAGCGTACGATCCCGGCGTGGCTAATCTTTGCGCGTGATTCTCTATCTCTGGATCAGCTTGTCCTCAGTCAAAACGAAAGTCACGAAAGCGCAAAAGCATTCAGAGAAGTAGTCCTTCTCCCGACAGCTGCGCTGACAGCCGTCTAAACCACGATCGACGGAAACCGCTTCCGCCGAATTTAGGAAAGGATGACGATCATGAAGATGAGATATGCATTGTTTGCGGCGGTAGTGAGCATCGCATCTGCGATTGCCGTCGGCCAGCAGGTGTCTGTCAATTACGACCACGGCCAGAGTTTCGCGCAGTATCACACCTACGCCTGGGGTTCCAACAACGCCAACGAAATTAAAGATTCCATACTTGCCCAGGTTGCGAAACAGGACATCGACTCAGCAATGCAAGCTAAAGGACTCCAACTGGCGCAGGAATCTCAGAACCCTGACCTCATCCTCACCGCAAACGGCGGGATGAAGGAGCAAACCTCCTATAGCGCGTGGGGCATGCGCGGATTTGGCGGGGGGATGGGGGGCATCACGCCGGAACAGAACGTTATTGGAACCATGATTATCGATCTGTATAACGCGAAAGCCCAGTCTCTGGTGTGGCGAGGAATTGCTCAGGACACGCTGAGCAATAACGGCAACAAGAATCAGCAGTTGGTACAAAAGGCCATTCAGAAGATGTTCAAGCAATGGCCGAAGTAAGCGCTACGCAAGGAATTGGCGAATGCCCCTGAATCAAAGCGGCCAGTTCTCGCGAATCAGCCAGAGACCAGTAGCCGCAGCATCTGCCCTTGTTCTTATGCACGACTGGTAGAAGAAACAGTTCCGCATCGATAGAAGATATCGCTCTCGGCGCGACCTGCAAATTCAAATAGTAAGGGACACTACCTGGCAGTGAGCAACCAGTAATACCAATCGCCAGCATTTGTAGTCTCAAGAACCGACAGTACCGCAGGAATAGGAGAGAACATATGCCAACCAGCCCTGGAACCGCTAAGATCGCCATCAAGAGCATGGTATTCGCAGGCGCGCTGATGATCGGGACCCTCCCCGGCTTTGCGAGAGACAAGTATGAAACTGTCGATGCCCAGGCTTTCGGCACGGGCACTCAACTGGGCCAGAACATTGGCGTAACTCTGAATATCTATGAGTTCTCGACTCCCGCCGACAGGGTCATTCTTGTTCAGGCCTTCGACGCGGGTCAGAACAAAGGATTAGTAACCGCGCTCCAGAAAATGAAGGCGGTCGGCCACGTCGAGATTACCGGCACGCTCGGTTACGACTGTGCCTATATCAAGATGACCCCGACACCAACCGGCCGGAAGATCGTCTTTGTTACCAATCGCCAGATTCGCTTTGGAGAGGCCTTTACTGACAGTCAAACGATGTCCTTCGATCTGACCGCCGGCGAACTCGACCTCAATGACCAGGACAAGAGCAAGAGCACGGGAACGCTCTATCCAGCAGCCCAGCTCATCCTGAACAAAGAAGGCCAACTGCAGCTGGAACTGAATCAGAATGCGTGGAGACTATCTGACCTTATTGACTGGAAGGGAACCGCCGGCGTGAATTAGTCCAACCTTGGACCTTGATGTTGGTGCTGTCAACTTTGCTTATCGGCGTCAACCATTTCCCCAAAAGCAGCCTAATGCACTTGCGAGGTGCCTTGTGACTGGTAGTCGATCATTTGCGATCAGATGTACTTTGGTAGTGTTAGGGATAGTATTGGCCGCTGGCCTTGCGACCGCGCAATCAAAAAAAGCCAGCAAGTACGCGTGCATTGAGCCAGATCCTGGAAAACTCTGCGATGCCAGCAACACATGCGGATCCGCTTCAACTGCCTGCGAGGTTGACGTCAAGCGGACTTCCAACGGGGCTTCCTCGACCCCCGGCATCCCGAACGCCAGGAGTAATAAACTCTTCTGCGTGACGGCCGGCACAACGGTGACGTGGAAAAGCACCAGCAAAAATATTGGTTTCGTTGTGGATGCAGGGACCACGTCGCCTTTCGAACCCGCCGGAGCCATCATTGGTGGCTCTGACCGCTCCGTTTCCGTCGTGGCAAAGACCGCCGGATGCTACAAGTATTCCGCAGGAGCTTGCGCGTCAGGGGCGATTTACGGAATGTGCAAAGAGACAAGTGCAGAACTTGTTGTCATTGCCGGCAACTGACGGCGCTGACGCTTCGAGTGAGTTTCATGAGTACGGAGGAGTTCAGCCATTCAAAGCTGGCACGGCGCCTGACCTCTAAGCAGACCCGACCGACCTCAGAAAGCGTCCCAAAGCTCGCCACACGACAGTTCCGAAATTGATTCCAGGCAACTTAAGCGGGAGAGGGATTCATATCTTCGTCTAATGGGTTTAATTTCAATAATTTACAATTGTATCTTCTTTAACTACCCCCCAAAGCACCCCGACAGCTCGGTTGGGATCCTCGCAGATGAGAAAGTCCAATCAGCGACAATCTGGCCCTGCATGTTCTTGGCGATTTGCCAATCGCCACTTGTCCGAACCGCGGTTACTCACTCAAGTGGTTCTGGGCAAGAAGGTGAGTACCTGGTCCTGCCTGAATCTTCAGTTCACGAAGTCGCGATTCAGGCTTATCCCCGACCGGATGGCGTTGTAGCGAACCGCTGGTCGTGTGCGATCGCCTTGGAAAAGGTCATGCGGATTCCGTGTTTTGGCTGCAGGATGACCATCGGGCGTGCTTCGATCGTCTGGCCCGGAGCCAACTGAAAGTCGTATCTTCGGAGCAGATCGCTCAAAATCATAAGCATCTGCAGCATCGCATAGTTACCACCGATACAGCCTCGAGGTCCGCCTCCAAAAGGTAGATGAGTGAAGGGCTTGCGCAATTTTTCGTTCGCTTTGGAGAAGCGTTCGGGCTCGAAACTCTCCGGACTCTCCCAGTAGCGCGGCGCATGATGCGCCCCATACACATAGACGATGACAGTCGATCCCCGGGGTATGTCGACCTCCCCAACGCGGTCGTCCGCGACAGCCATGCGGTCGATCATCCAAAACGGCGGGTAGAGGCGGAGTCCCTCCTGAATGACCTGAGTTGTGAATTCGAGCTTGGGAACATCCGCGTGACTCAGAGGCGCTTCGCCCAGCACGGAAACGAACTCCTGCCGGACCCTTTCGAGGCAATCCGGACGCGAACTCAATAGATAGAGAAGCCACGATAGGCCATTTGATGACGTTTCATGGCCTGCAACCAGAAGTTGCATGCTCTCGCTCAACACCAGCCCATCGCTCATGCCCTCGCCATCGCTGTAACGGGCATCCATCAAAGTTTGCAGCAGATCGTGGCCGGGCTCCTGGTTGCGGCGTTGTTTGATGTAAGCCATCAGAATGCTGTCGGCGCGGACTCGCATGTCTTCGTGTCTACGCAGTTCGCCCGAAACCGCAAAATAGGGATTCAGGTAAGGCTGAAGGGTTTGCCGGACGATAAATCCCTGGACGGCGCAGATGGTATGGCTGACGAGGTCGATGTCTTCGTCCTTTAGCCGCGCGCCGAACAGCGAGCGGGCGACCATCGCGAAGGTCATTTTCATCAAATGGGGGTAGATATCTACGGGGCCGTCGCCAATTTTCCTGTCGAAATCCCGCAGTGAGTCGGCGAGGGAGTCCTGCATGATCGAGGACAGAGCATCGAGTTGTTTGCGGTCGAAACCCTTCTGGATAAGACGCCGCTGCGTGCGCCAGGCTTCCCCGTGGGTAGTGAGAAGGCCTTTACCCAGGAAGTGGCCCATCCGTTTTACCTGGATTTCGGATTTTTGATAATTTTCCGCGTTGGTCTTCAGTACATGCTGAATGACGGAAGGATCGGTAGTCACGATGGCCTCTTTAAGACCACCGATATAGAAGCGGAATGTGTCACCGAGTTCTGCGGTGTATTTCGACAAAACCCGCACGGGATTGCGGGCCAGCGCGCGCGAATCCGCAAAGGAGCGAAATCGGGAAACAACGGGTATCGAGGAGGGCAACGTTACACCTCGCCGCCGAGGTTTTCGCACAGCAACGCGTGGAACTCCATGTGGTTGGCCTGAAGCGCTAAGGTAGTCATAGGAAAGGACCAAACGCTCGAATCAATTTTGGCTGCCCAGTTGCCGCAAAAGTATCAGATGATGCCGGATTGCGCGCGTCATGGTGGGGTGTTGACGATAGGGAACGCCAAACTCTTCAGCGGTCTCCTTCACAATCCGGGTCAGATGGCCGTAGTGGGTGTGACACACGAACGGGCACAGATGATGCACGACGTGATGATTGAGGCCGCCCACAAGCCAGCTCACGATCGGATTCGCCGTCGCATAGTCGGCTGTGGTCGC
Organism: uncultured Acidobacteriaceae bacterium; assembly: GCA_963721995.1. Taxonomy (GTDB): domain Bacteria; phylum Acidobacteriota; class Terriglobia; order Terriglobales; family Acidobacteriaceae; genus Silvibacterium. The sequence goes on from CAVRNK010000006.1 coordinate 47,812, forward strand.
AAAGATATGATACACACCGTCGTCAAACTCGCCGCGGTCTGAGGGAAAGTACGTGCTGTCGACAGTGTGTGTCGTTTGGAATACGAGCGCCACGGTCAACCCGATGATCAAATGGACCAGCAAGAACGCCGCAACAACCAGCAGCGGCGATTTTCCCAGAACCACCACCGGCAAAATGAGCATGTAGGTTAGATAGAATCCCTTCCCCGTAAAGAGGATGGCGTATTCTCGCGCTGGATGCTTACGTTCCAGATAGTCATGGGACGGGAAGAAAAAACACTCAAAGTCCCTGACGAAAACGTAGTCGAGCGAGAACAGCGCGTACAAGAAGAACGCGTAGAGGTGCTGGAATCTCTGCACACTCGTGCGCGGTTCGTGGGGCGTAAATCGAAGAAGGCCGCGTCCCGTCAACGCGTCGTCTTCAGGGTGGACATTAATGCAGGAATGGTGGCCTCGATGGTGGAGGATACGCCACATGTACGAGCTGATTCCGCAAAGATCGAACACATAGTTCAGAGTCTTGTTTACGGATGGTATAGACGAGATGGCGTTGTGGTTGCTGTCATGCGCGATGTTCAGTAAAAGGAAAGTCTGGGCGAGGCCGCCAAAAACGTAGAGGGCGATAAACCTCCATGAATCCGGCTTGAACGCGTAGATGGCAATCCAGCTGCCCACCAGCACTGCTAGTCCTGTGGCAATCTTGACCCACATCGAGCGGTCGGCTTTGGGGGAAATGTTCTGATCGGCAAAGAACCTGTCGAGGCGGCTGCGTAAGACTTTCGGGAACGAAGACGCGCCTGCCGGTTCGCCCACGGGCCGCTGTGGTGAGGCTTCGGATGGCACAAGATCCATCTCTTGCTCTTGACCGATCATTGCTTGGGCATTGGAAGTCACGGCGTCTCCAGAATCATTCTAGCCGGTCGGGCGCATCCCGTCCGGTAGCGCCGGTCGCCCAAGGCGGCAGCCAATCTGTCGCCCGCCGCCGTAGAAAAACTGAGGCTATCGCCGGAATTTATGAAGAATCAAGGAAATTCGGGTCCGCCTGGCCAAACTGAGCAGTGGTGGGGGTCTCGCTTCTGGAAGCGAAAATGCTTGGCATTGCTCTTGGCTCTGCTAACATAAATTGATTGATCCCGTACACCGAAGACACTTTGAATGGGGCGATTGACGTCGCCCAGCAGGCCACTCCAAGAATTCCTCGCCTCATGTGCTCCATCGTCATGGGACTGACCCGGACCGAGCAACAGGCACGCGCAGAGAGGTTATGCCTTGGTTCTCAAAATCGGCCTGCTCTGGCCTGCACGATAGTCCGTACTTCGAGACTCAGTCATTTCTCACCTGGAAATGTCACGTGGAGCAGCAAGACGTTTCGTATTTCTTATGTACTGAGTTTTCCTATTTCACCTTCGAGGGCGTGGCTAAGCAATTATGGCGTCGATCTTAGACCAACTGGATAGGCTGGGAGATAAAAACCCGCACAAACTCCTTTATTCGTACCTTGACCTGAACGGCAATCCAGTCGAATCCTACTCCTACGCGTCGTTCATCGAGCGGACGAAGGCGATCGCCTGGCACTTGCGGAAGGCGCATCGTTTCGCGGCGGAGGACCGGCTTCTGCTCGCCTACCCGCCGGGGCTCGAAATGATCTGCGCTTTCTTTGGATGCGTGCGCGCCGGATTGATCCCAGTGCCTGTCTACCCCCCCAGTTCTCGCGACTTCCAGAGCGCCCTCTATAAGATGGTCCACATCGCCAAGGATTGCCAGGCGTCCGGCATCTTAACCAGCGCAGACTACCACGCATCTCTAAAGACAAATCTTGCCCGAAGTGCGGTCTCGGCATCCGGCGTCGACGTCGACTACATCTCCGGTCTGCTGTGGATTGCCACGGAAGGGTTCGTCGATACGATCTCGGACGACTCCTTCCTCAACACTTCGAAGATTCTGTTTCTCCAATACACCTCGGGTTCGACTATGGAGCCCAAGGGTGTGATGGTCACGCACGAAAACATCCTGTTGACCTGTCCGCTCGTGATCGACCACCCCGATCCGGTCGTCGTATCCTGGCTCCCGCAATATCACGATATGGGACTGATCGGATGTTATCTGTATCCCGCTCTGCGAGGCGGCACAACGTATGGCTTCGCTTCCATGGACTTCATTCAGCGGCCGGCTCTGTGGTTCGACACGATAACAACCTATCGGGCTACCGCGACGGCGGCTCCCAACTTCGCTTACGACTATTGTCTGCGTGCCGGGAGGCTTTCCGCGGAAACTCTGGCAGCTTTCGATCTCAGTTCGCTCCAGGTGTTGATGGTCGCAGCGGAACCCGTAAAACCGAATACTTACACACGGTTTCTTGAGGCGTTTCAGCCCTGCGGACTCAAGTCGGAGAGCTTTTATGCCGCCTTCGGGCTGGCTGAGAATACTCTTGCGGTTTCACTCGGCGGCCGCAATATCGTTTCCGTCAACAAGCGCGCCCTCGCGCTGGGGAATGCGCGCATGACGACCGAGGTTTCCGAAATCGACGGCGCCACGCAGATTGTCAGTTGTGGAACTCCGCTCCCCGGTCTCGACGTTAAGATCGTGGATCCGGAACGGCACGTTGCTCTCAAGGCAGGCCTTATCGGCGAGATTTGGGTCGCCGGAAGCGGCAAGTGTCTGGGTTACTGGAACAATTCGGAGCTGACGCTGAAGCAGTTTCGCGCGCGGCTCGTGGATGATAGCCCCTATGACGACGGCTACCTTCGGACCGGGGACATGGGATTCTTCCACGACGGTGAACTCTTCGTTTGCGGCCGCATCAAAGACATGATTATCCTCCGCGGGCAAAACTATTACCCGCAGGATATCGAGAACGCTGTAGAGAGAGCGTCCGGCCTCATTCGGAGCAACTGCATCGCCGCATTCCAGATTCACGAAGACAATGAGCCTGCGCTGGCGATCGTTGCCGAAGTGAAAAATCCGAGTGCGCTTCCGGAAGGGCGAAAGATTGCCGCCGCCGTCCGGAATTTTCTCAACGTGGAAGTGGCGTTGATTTCCTTCATCGCGCCTCGTGCGATACCGAGAACGAGTTCTGGCAAGATCATGCGCCATAAGACCAAGCACATGTGGCTGGAAGGTCGGTTTACGGTTCTCTCCGAGTTTTCGCGGGAGAAGGACGCGGGCGCCTTCGCGTCCGGTTCTCACATCCAGTCGCCCTTCGACGAATTGAAAGCCAGATACAACCTGACAGGCATGGAATCCTACAACCTTGTCGAAGCCGGCCTGGATTCCCTGGATCTTGTCGTCTTTATGCATGAGCTCAAGGAGCTTTTAAAGGACAAAGGCGCCGAGATGCTGGCGAGGCAGGTAGATATCGGCGTCATTCAGCGGGTCAGCGTAGCCGAGCTGTTTCAACTCGCCGAGCAGTTGGAGCGTGCTCCGCAAGAAGCCCTGGTTTTGCTGCGTAATTCCCTGGCTGCGTTCCGTGAAGAGCAGCGCGAAGCGGAAAAGCAGATGATGAGCGACGACAGCAAGCTCATCTTCGCACCCTCGATACCTGCGCCTTTGCCGAAGATACCGGTGATGAATCACGTCCTGCTGACGGGTGGCACCGGGTTCATCGGACCGTTTCTCATGAAGAGCCTGCTGGAACAGACCCAGGCGAAGATCTATGTTCTCGTCAGGTCCTCCGACGAAGATCAGGGCACGCAAAGACTGCGGGCGGCGATGGAATCGATGGGGCCTTGCCCGGCCCGGCTGATGCAGATGTTTGAGGCTCGCGTCACGCCCATCTGCGGCGATCTCGGACAGCCAATGCTGGGCCTGACGCAGGACGTCTGGGATTTCCTTGCCAGTGAAGTGGACACAGTGTTCCACAACGGCGCGACTGTGAACTACCTGCTCAACTACGACCGCATGCGCGACGCGAACGTGCTGGGAACGAACGAGGTCTTACGACTTGCGTTCGAAGGAAGGTCCAAGGAATTCAATTACGTCTCAACTACCTTCGTCTTTGGCTGGGCTGTCAAATCGGTCCTGTATGAGACCGACTTCAACAAGAATATGGAGCTTCTTGATTTCGGATACAGCCAGTCCAAATGGGTCGCGGAACAAGTGGTTGCTGACGCGCGCAGCCGCGGGCTTTCAACGCGGATCTTCCGGCCCGCTCTCGTCAGTCCCTCGATTACTGGCGGGGGCAACAACTTCGATATCGCCGTTCGCCTGGTAGCGTTCATGGTGAATCACGGTATTGGAGTCGATGCTCTGAACCAGGTCAGTTTCGTTCCGGCGGATATTGTGGCGAACAATATCGTTGCGATTTCAACGACTCCCGGCACGGCGAATAAGACATACCACGTGGTGCGGGACGATTACGCGAACATGATGGATATTACCGGGCTTATTACCAAGTCGACCGGGCGGCAATTCGACATATTCAGCATTTCGGACTTCGTTCCCGAACTGATCAGGAGATGCCGGAAGGAAGACCTTCTCTTTCCGCTGCTGGATTTCCTGGTGGGCTCTGTGGACAACATCTCCGCGATGGAGTTCAAACGCTATGACAGTTCTTCGTATCAAGCGGCTCGGGATGCCTCTGCATGGGGCAAAGCGGATCCGTCTCTTGAAGATACGGTTAACGGCATTTTGAAATTCATGCATCGCAAGGGGATCATTTCGGTTGCGGCTCGTGAGCCCAGCGCCGTGTCAACGCTCGACACGCGTCTGGCCTTTACGGATGCATGACCTGCTACTGCTTTTGAAATGCCAGCTTCTCGGTCAGGTGCTGGCAGGTTTCAAGCGTGCCCGTGGGTTGCGTCATCTGCCTCCCATCAGCAGAAATTACCCTCCCGTCCGTTTGGGTCACTTGATCGTCTCGCCGCTCTATCGAAGCCGCTGTGTGAGTATCGTCAAGTTGAAGCTGCACGGCCTTTCCGAGATCCTGCCTCCACTCGCCTGCAAATGGTCGAGGCCTTGGCGCCTCGGCAGCGGGCCCATACGCGATCAGGTCGGCACGTCCCTGCGCTGGTTGTGGTGGTCATCGTGTCCGTCCCCTTTTGCGGTGAAATCGAGGTGGGGTTTGCCCGACATGACTACATGCACTTCATTATGAAGAGAAGTGATGGAGAGTTTGTTTGGAGGGTCCAGGCTAGTCTCCGCAGAGACGGGTGTCCAAGTGCCAATGCAAGGGGCTGCGGCCCCAATTTGAATGGCCGCAACCAGTCCGAGCAACGCGATTTACGAATTGGCCCTCTCAAACCCCTGAAGAGGAAAATTTGGCAGGTTCAGACAGGCCGGGTAGGTGCGCGCTGAGAAGGCGCCTCCGTACCGCTATACAAACCGATTACACACCCGGCACCCGTTTGCGTCTGAAGCCTGTCGGTACCAGCGGAGAAGAGGAATGTCCCTTCGCTGGCGACGATCTTGTATGACATTATGAGTCTCGTGAACGTGCGCCGTTTCTGGGTCGCCGGAGTAGTCCTTGCCGCCGTCGTTGCGCTTCTTCCGTTCTCCTTTCACGCCGAGCGCCATTTGGAGACGGCAACTCGCGTCGAAGGTAGCGAAGCGGAGACTGTCGGGCAGGAGTTGGTCAGTCGTTTTCATTCGCCATTCGTGGATCGCGTGATTCTGGTGATTCAGGGAATCCCTTCCGCGGATTCCCCGGAGGGTGAACAAGCGTTAGAAACCATAGTTGCGCGACTGAGACAGGAACCCGGCGTATCCGGCGTCGTTTCTTATCTCGAGTTGCACGATCCGATCTTCCTGGGCGAGGGCGGCGGAACGTTTGTCCTGATAGGCCTGTCGTCGACCAAGGGCCCAGTGGAGTCGCTCGTTCCTGAGCTTCACGAGTGGGCAAACTCTCTCGCCAATGAATTGCGGGGTTGTTACCCGGCCGTCAAGCTCGAACTGACGGGCGAACTTCCATTGAATTTTGACATTCGGAAAGCCAGCGCCGATGACGTGCGACGCGCCGAAACTCTGGTGATTCCCGCGACGCTCGCACTTTTGCTGTTGGCTTTCGGAAGTTTCGTCGCCGCCATAATCCCCCTGGCCGTCGGTCAGCTTGCCATCGCGACCACCCTGGCGATTGCCGGGTTCCTGGCCACGCGCTGGCACTTATCCATTCTGGTTCAGAATCTGGCCACCATGCTTGGATTAGGCTTGGGAATCGACTATGCGCTCCTCATGGTCAGCCGCTTCCGGGAAGCTATCTCTACCGGGCTCGACGGACCGGCAGCCTCGGTCATGGCGGCACGTCAGGCCGGTCATACGCTCCTGATTTCATCTTCGACGGTAGCCATCGGATTTCTAGCGCTCTTGACGGTTCCCATTAGCGAAATCCGCTCCATTGGCGTCGCAGGATTCCTGGTGGCGGCAATCAGTGTGTTGCTTACAAATACCCTCGTTCCCGCCGCGCTGGCGTTGCTCGGCCCGCGGATTAATGCCGGACGGATGCCGTTTACACCGAAGCTCGATGGGCAGCGGGCCGCACGTACGGGAAACCGTTGGAGGAAATGGGGAAAGGTGATTGTCGCCCATCCCTGGCTTGCCCTCTTTCTCGCCGGCGCCCCGTTGCTTCTGCTCGCCTGGCAAGCCACGCGACTGAATACCAGCGTACCCAAAGGGGAATGGCTTCCGGAGTCGGCCGAATCAGTCCATGCGCTGCACACCTTGGAAAAGATGGATCGGGTCGGGGTTGTTTATTCGCTGCGGGTCATTGTCGAACTGCCAAAGGATTCCATCGCACAAACCGACGCGGGATGGAACGCGCTCGATCGCCTCAGCAAGCGCCTCGCGAGCGACCCTCGTTGCGCACGCGTCATTTCCATCACCACGATAGCGGAGGGCGACCGCGCCTCCCTTACTGACCTCTCGCCAGAGACGCGGCGCACGTTTCTGAGTAGTGACGGACGGGCGGCGCTGCTTGAGGTGCTACCCGCGACTTCGGTTTCCCTGCGCGATCAAGTCGACTGGGTGCGGGAGCTCCGGAAGACCGGCGCGGCAACTCTCACCGGAGTGCCCGGAGCAACGCTGCAAATTGGGGGCATCCCGGCACTCAATGCCGATTATCAGACGATTGTCACGGACCACTTTGTACCGGTCATGGCGATGGTGGTGGTGGCGACGCTCCTGGCGCTTCTGGCCGGGTTCCGATCGCTCTTCGCCGCGGTGAAGGCTATCGCGCTGAACCTGTTCTCGGTTGCGGCCTCCTTCGGAGCCTTAGTCTTGGTCTTCCAGGATGGACGCGGGAGCAGACTGCTGGGAGTTCCCGAGGCAACGGGCAGCGTGTTCCCCCTTGTTCCTATCGTCGCCTTTGCCATCGTCTTCGGACTAAGCATGGATTACGAAGTGTTCCTGGTCGCGCGGGTTCTCGAAGCCAGGAGGGGCGGACTGAGTGAAATGGACGCAATCCCGGAGGGATTGGCAAGAACCGCAGGCCTGATTACGAGCGCCGCCGCGATCATGATCGTGGTCTTCGCGGCATTTACCTTCGGAAACTTTATGGTGGTCAAGATGATCGGATTTACGCTGGCGGTCGCCGTTCTGATTGACGCGACACTGGTTCGTATTGTGATCGGCCCCGCGCTCCTTCGCATAGCAGGCGATTGGAACTGGTGGCCTGGGGGGCTCGCCAAATCACGCAGGGTGCCTATGATGGCGAACCACGAATGACGCATGAGCTTTCGCGCGTTTGGCTCCAATCAGCTCAGTGGTTCGCACAAACGTGACGGCCATCAGTTTCAAAGCCAATCGGGTGACGTGCGTGCCACGGTAGACTTCGATAGCCCTTAGTAGGGCGGCAGTTCCTTAGTAGGGCGGCAGTTCCTTGGCATCAATGCGTGAAATACCCCCAGGTTGCCAGCGAAATACCCCCAGTGATGCCTGGCTTCCATAGTGCTGCCTTGGACGGAAATAGAGAGAAATTAGTTTGTTTTCAGAAGATTGTGGATCTTAATGGGACTTTTTCGACGGAGAGGGATTCATATCGCCATTTAAGTCTATGAATATTAGATAGATATGCGGATGGTTAACCCAATGTACCCTCAAAAATACCCTCAAGAGTTCGGCAGTATATTTTTGAGTTCGGGATCTCATTGTCCATGGACGATCATGGAGTAGTGTTTTGGTGGTCTTAGCTGAGGGCTTTGTCTATCGAGTCCATGGAAGTGTCGCGCATTCCACCCCGGTTCCCACCAAATCTCCCACCAATTCTCGCTAACTACTCAATATGCCTGCTTTCCGAGCAATCGATCAGGACTCTGAACGGCCATCAGTAAACACAAGCCGACTTGAACGAAGCCGCAGGCGCCGCGGACGCTGCGGCGTGGGCCTCCGAGTAGTCTTTCTGCCGGTATAAGGTGTGGGTCACAAGGAGATTCTTGTGACCCATTTACGCAGGATCATGCTGGAGGCACTCCAGCGCCGCAACTACTCTGATGTGACCAGCCGCCGCGCCTTCCGGCGTCCCGAGAACCCATGAGCAGGCCCGCCATGGAGGTGGCCGACATCCTCCGTGCGCAGGGCCACCCGTTCCTGGAACACTATCAGTCCAGCTTCAGCTATCAGCAGCTGAAGGCATTCCGGGCCATTCTGCGGTGCCGCACTGCCGCCCTCGGCGGACACATCGATGTCTGCCTCAAGTGCGGTCATGAACAGGGTATCTCTTATAACTCCTGTCGAAATCGCAGTTGCCCGAAGTGCCAGGCGCAGGCTCGCGAACGATGGCTCGAGGCACGGCAACAGGAATTGCTCGAGACCGGCTACTTCCACGTCGTGTTCACCGTGCCTCACGAACTCAACCCGCTAGCACGCAACAGCCCGGCCCTCTTTTACGACCTGCTGTTCGCGGCCAGTTCCCAGACCTTATTGGAGGTCGCAGCCGATCCAAAACGCCTCGGCGCCGAGATCGGCTTCCTCTCCATCCTGCACAGCTGGGGTTCGAACCTCCTGCTCCACCCGCATGTCCACTGTGTCGTCCCCGCCGGAGGATTCTCCCCCGACCACCAGCGCTGGATCCATACCCATCCGCGCTTCCTGCTGCCCATCCCCGTGCTCCGCCGCGTCTTTCGCGACAAGTTCCTCTTCGCACTGAAGCACCTCTACAGCAACGGATCGCTCGACTGCAGTGGTCCCGCTGCTGCGTTTCAGGAGCGGGAACTGTTTACCGAACTGATGGAGCGATTGCAGCGCAAGAGGTGGATCGTGTATGCCAAGCCGCCCTTCGGCGGACCCGCACATGTGCTCCGCTACCTGGGCCGCTATACCCATCGCATGGCCATTTCCAATCACCGCCTGCTGGCCTTCGACGGAGAGCGCGTCAGCTTTCGCTGGAAGGACTATGCCCATGGCGGCAAGCAGCGCATCATGACTCTCGATGCCACCGAGTTCCTGCGCCGCTTCTTCCTCCACGTGCTGCCAAAGGGCTTCGTGCGCATCCGCCACTTCGGACTGCTCTCCAACCGCTTTCGAAGCCGCAGCCTCCTGCTGGCCCGAAGGCTGCTGGCGCGCGATGGCCGCGATCCGCTTCCGCCACCTAAAACTCCAGCCGCTAACGCTCCGCTCTGGCACTGTCCCCGATGCGGCGGTCCCATGGGTGTGGCGCGGAGTCTGACAGCCGCCGAGCTATCCCTATCAACACATATCGATTCGTCATGATGCTCCACGCAAAGCCGGACCCTCGACTTGCTCCCGGCGCGCCGACCCATTCGTGTCTCCAACCCATCCCCTGCGCTCAGGCCATCGCCCTTCTATATCCAAAGCAAGCCCTCGACCAGCGACAACTCATCTATGGACACACCAGCTTTCATCAACATCGCTACCGATTCTTGCACCACAGAACACTGCAACCGGTCCCCGAGCCTTATTCAATATCCATAGATCCCAGGCAGATCACCGCGTCCGCTTAAAACGCCTGCGCCTTCCTTCAAGTCCCCTTATCGAAACCGCCTCGAATCATCGTCGAGCCTCCCCCGGGGCTTATTTCTCGAGGCGCTTCCGATGAAGGCTAGCGACTTCGAGCCTTATTCAATATCCATAGATCCCAGGCAGATCACCGCGTCCGCTTAAAACGCCTGCGCCTTCCTTCAAGTCCCCTTATCGAAACCGCCTCGAATCATCGTCGAGCCTCCCCCGGGGCTTATTTCTCGAGGCGCTTCCGATGAAGGCTAGCGACTTTCCGATACATAACCGGCGCTGCGGGTGAACTGAATCGTAGGCCTATCACGATTCTGCGAACGCCGAAGTAGCGATTCCGTCTCGCCTCTTACTGAGGCTGCCTCGCCACCGGATGCTCAACGCGGGAGCATGGGGGAATCTCACTCGATATGAAGGGCTTGCTGGGGTTCCAGGCGAGAGGCACGGTTGGCCGGCATCCAGACGGCGAATAGAGCGACCAGGCAGAGCACGACGGGAACTGTGGCGAAGGTCAGAGGGTCCCACGTTTTGACACCGTCGAGAAAGCCTGCAATTAATCGTGTGAGGCCAAAGGCTGCCCCGATGCCGATGACGATGCCGACGAGCGCCAGTCGCATGCCGTGCCCGACCATAAGAACCCGGATGTGTGACCGATCGGCTCCGAGGGCCATTCGGACACCGATTTCCTGGGTGCGCTGCTGGACGGAGTAAGCCATAAGGCCGTAGATCCCAATTGCGGCGAGGATGGGAGCCGCGGCTCCAAAGATGCAGAGGAGCAGCATGTTGAAGTCTTGGCTGGCGGTGGACTCGCTGACGACCTCGGTCATGGAACGCACGCGGGCAACTGGGAAGCCGCCGCTGGCCTGGCGGAGCTGCTCGGTGATGGCGGTAATGGAAAGATGCGGGTCACCGTGAGCGCGGACGACCCAGATCATGGGGCCGATGCCGTTGACGAGGGTGGTCATGCCGTCGGTGACCTGTGAGACGGGGATGATCAGGAGGGGTTGGGGCTCGCGGTTGAGGCCGTCGTCGTGGAAATCGCCGACGACGCCGATGATTTGGCGAGAACCTTCCGCGAACTGCGGGCCGAGACCTTTACCAATAAGGACCTGCTGACCGACGGGGTCGCCTTTGGGCCAGTTCTGTTTTGCGAAGGTCTCGTTGATGAGGACGACGAGGGGTGCGGAGCCCGTGTCCTGATCGGTGAAGTCGCGGCCGCGCAGAATCGGGATGTGAAAAACGGAGAAATAGCCGGGAGAGGCGCTCAACCAATCGGCTTCGCCGTTATAGGGGGATTTGCCCTCGGGCGGACGTCCAATGATGTTGAAGGGCATATCATAGGGGTCTTCGAGGGGCAGACAGCAGGTGAACGCGGAGACTTCGACACTCGGGATGGCATCAAGGCGCTCGCGGCCATCGCGAGAGAGCTGCGCCATTCCGGCAGCCTTCCTATATTGCTCGCTGGTGAGGGCCATCTTAAGGGTGAGGACAGGGTGAGGGTCGAAGCCGGGATTTACTGCGCGCAGGGCGAGGAAAGTGCGAATGAGAAGTGCCGCTCCGATGAGAAGCACAAGGGCTAGGGAGACTTCGCTGATGACGAGCAGAGAGCGAGCTTTGTTGTGTCGGAGGCCGGTACCCGAGCGGTTGCTGCTTTCCTTCAAGGTGGAGTTCAGGTCGATGTGTGAGACGCCGATGGCGGGAAACAGGCCGAAGAGGATGCTGGTGAGAATGGAGATGCCGAGGGTAAAGGTTAGGACGCGCCAATCCATGGCGATGCCGGCGCCGTGCTCGCCGATGCGGGGCAGATCATGGGGACTTACGGCCAGGAGGGCGCGGACGCCGATGCAGCCGAGGATGAGTCCGAGTATGCCGCCGGCAAGGCCGAGGGTGATGCTTTCGGTGAGGAGCTGGCGGATGATGCGAAGCCGGCCGGCGCCCATGGCGGCGCGGATGGCGAACTCACGTTTTCGGCTGGTGGCGCGGACGAGGAGGAGATTGGCAACGTTCGCGCAGACGATGAGGAGTACCAGGCCGACGGCTCCGAGGAGGACGAGGAGTGAAGTGCGGGCTCCGGCTACGATGAAGTCGCGGAGAAGCAGGGCGCCGAAGCTGTCTTTGGGGCCGAGGTCATCGGGGTAGAGGCGGCGGTACTGTTCCGCGGCAATCTTGAGCTGGGAGTTGGCTTGGGCGAGAGTGATGCCGGGCTTGAGGCGGCCGGCGACATAAAAGTAGTGGCCGTGGTTGCTGCTGTTGGGATCGATCTGGAATGGAACCCAGAGGTCGGAGTCAGGAACGGTAGCGAAGGTTCTCCCGATGACGCCGACGATGGTATAGGACTCGTTGCTGAGGGAGATTGTCGTGCCAACAATGTGCGGGTTGCCGCCGAATCTGCGCTGCCAAAATCCGTAGCTGATGACGACGACGTGTCCGCCGTTGGGGGAATCTTCCTGGGAAGTGAAAGTACGGCCGAGGATGACGGGCGCGCCGAAGAGGCGGAAGTACGATTCAGAGACGTGGATGCCCTGCACCTGCTCGGGCTCGGCGCCGGTGAGATTGAAGCCTGGACTGCCGATGTCGTAGGCAGACACGTCCTCAAAGACGGAAGTCTGGGCGCGCCAGCTGTTGAAGTTGACCGGCGAGCTGCTGAAACCGGTGTCGTCGGGCAAGGTTCTCATGAACTGGACCATGCGGTCCGGTTCGGGGTAAGGGAGCGGCTTCAGCAGGACGTTGTCGACGACAGTGAAGATGGCGGTGTTGGCTCCGATGCCGAGCGCAAGGGCGGCCATTGCAGTCAGGGAAAATGCTGGATTGGCGAACAGCATGCGGAGGGCATAGCGGAGATCCGACAGAAAGTCGCGCATGAAGGGTCTGTCTCGAAGCCAGGGATGCAGGGGATGGGGTGTTAAAGATTGTAAAGCTCGGAATGTAGAGGCTGCGGCCATGAGCTCCAATGCGACCTGGAATTTCGAGCCCGGCAATACCGATGAGGATGGGGCTGTCGGGTCCTATACCTCGTCCACTCCCCAATTGGCTGACTCCGATTCTGTTGCACACATTGACGGGATTACTCCTCTAAAACGCCCCCGGCGTTCCGCGATATGCCATTTTCCGAATTACTGGAGCCTTGCCGACTTCAGGGGTACCAATCATTTCTCGATGAGTGAGTTGGCGATGATGCGCCGACGACTCACCCACCCGCAATGCAGTTTCGGAATGCGCGTTGGCCGGCTGCGGTGCAACCCGTGGCGGCGGGACAGGTTCCCGCGACCCCCGGAAGCAGTCGGCTGCCGGCCGTTCCAACGCGCAATTACGCCATCTGTCTGGGGAATTTGCCAAGCATCTTGTCGATCGCTTTTGCAAGCTTCTTCGCATTCTTTTCCGAATTATCGCTTAAGGTGTCGTGCGCTATGCCGCGCCAGACCAGATGGTGCGAACCCGTCTGGTAGACATCAATCACCAGCGTGCGCACCGGAACGGTTTCAACGGTGGTCGTGGATATGCCGCCCCAACCGCGCCAACGCCAGCCGGGTCCGAGACCTTCGTAGAACGTGTCGTATTCGGCACGACTTCTGCGCACGGCGACTGCCGTCAGTGTTACATCTCCTCCCATGGGTACCTTCTGTCACCCGCGCGCCTGAAGGACGCGGTCGACATCCTCACGGATCCGCGCTTCGGCGAAAGGATCCGAGGAATGGACATGACCCCAGGAATAGGTGTGGAACTGCGAGAAGTTTACCGAATGATCGTAATCGGTCTCCACCTTCTGAGCCGCCGCAGGAAGCGAAGCGAAGGCAGCCAGCAGTGCAGCTATCAAGAAAAATTTTCTCAGTACACTCATAGTGACATCCTCCTCTCTCTTCTCGTTAGTCAGGTTCGTCTCTGAAGGGCTTGCCTGCACGAATGATGATCGTGCAGGCTGCCTTATGGTTACCGTCCCGGGTGATGCACCTCCACGCGAGGTGCAACCGGACGCACCCACGGATGGGCATAGGGATGCACATAGCCGATCCGGTTCCCCCACACCCGGACCCACGGACTGTGGTCGATGAGAATCGTGTGGGCCGGCCACACGAATCCCGAACCAATCCACCAGCCCCACGTCCCGAAGGTTGCTCCAATCGTGATGGCGGGGCCGAAGCGAATTGCAGTCGTCACGACGACGCCGGGTCGCGGGGGAGCAAAGACTACGTACGGGTCATACCAGGGCACGTAAATCACTGCCGGATTCAGAGGTAGCACCTCAATATAACCGCCCGAATCGACAACATTCACGTACCCATTCGGCGCTAGATAGCCATACTGTCTGGCTAGCCGGCGCATCCGCTGCACCGCGTCCATCACTTCCGGTCGCTGGTTCAGAACGGCATTGCCGAGCTGTTCGGTCCATGCCTGATCCTTTGCCATCATGTCCAGCACCGAAGGGAACGGCAGCAGTCCCAGCACGCTGGGATCCCATTGCAGATGGTCAGCCTGGATGGCCGATGCCAGCGCATCGCCCTTGATGTAGCTGTGCTGATCGGCCCAGGATGCAGCATCGGGAATCTGATCCCAATAGGTCGAAGCCGTTAGAATCTGTGCCAACAGCGGATCAGGATAAAGCGCAATCCGCTGGACGAGCTGGTCCAGCTGCGGCGGAGTCAGAGGAACTGGCTGTGCCGCCAGGTTCCCCGTTTGGGCAACTAAAACCGCCGTGAGACCCAGAACCAGCAGCCGGGTGAAAAGGGACCGACCGCCATGACGGTCGGCAAGATGGCGCCATTGAGACGATTGAGTAGAAAAGCGACGTAAACAGAGCATCGTTTCCTCCACAGAAAGTCGTTTTGTGACACCCGCTTTGCGAGCGACTGTCTTTGGATTCTCCGAGTCCTTTCATCTCGGTCTATCCACTCGCTTCTGACGCCGAACCTTGGGAAAAGTTGCAAAAAATATGAGCGCGAGGCGCTCATATTTTGGTATTGCGCATAAGTATTATTTAATCGGTAATTTATTGTGCTATCCACGGTTCATCCCAAGGTCGAAACATGAGGACGTTACGCTCATATTTACCGCTGCCTCGCCTTGACCCTGCCCCCTTGATCCGGATCTCCAGCGCGCAGAACTGTGGAAGCAAGGGAGGCAATCCACAACCAACCCACAAATTCCGCCGTCATGCGCGATTTCCGCGTATTCAGGCAGTCCCCGCGGGTTCGTAAGTCATTGCAAAACCTAGTAGCTGAAAATTGACATGATCGGATTCTATGTTTTGGTGTTGTAAGCGATTTATTGCAACCCAGCTATTTGGGGACACTGAGCGCCAGCCACAGCTCAACCACAGAATTCCGGCTTTGTATACGCCTCTCCGAGTCGAGCAACGTAGACCACCTATGAACTCTATCCATCTTCGGCAGAGTTCTCTGCACAATTCGAGATAGGGTAAGGCAGGGAACAAGTGCCGTACGTGAAATTAAAACGTGCGTGGGCCGATTTCTGACGAGAAGCCGTTTTGTGGGGAAGTTAAGTGTCGCAATTACTCGGAGACCTCGTCTTCCTGCTGCTGCTCGTCATGGCCAACCAGCGAAAATACGATTCCGAGAGCCAGGACCGCACCAGCGAGTGCCGCTATTATGCTCGGCGCAGTCTGATAAAGATCAAGAATGATAAATCTGCGAACCAGGGCTAACAGTGCAATCAAGACAACGGCCCGCACCTGAACGATGGCACGGCGATGATGCCTGACTACCAACAGCGTGTGCTTGAATTCAAGTGCGATGAGAACGGTGAGCACCATTCCGAAGAGGGCCTGAAAAACCTGGGGATCGGCGGGATTGACCACATGACTCTCCATCAGCTTGAGAGTGTGAAGGAGCAACTGCCAAGTGGCCAGGGCGATAATCACGGCAATAACCAGCGTGAGCACCCCGACAACTGACTGCTCGAATCTCTCATAAATGGAGAGTGTCTGCCATTTGGACCGCAAATTCCTGAATTCGGTTGCTAGAGTGAGTATCTTGTTCGCCATAAATCCTCCTCAACGTTTTGGCGCTCCCCCATCCGGTCACTGATCCTGATGCCTCCGTCCGCCGCACTCCTTCATCTTTCTCCTCGTGTTCCGACCTGCGTTCGAGGCGTAGCGACGTTCGCGCCAAATCTTGCAGCGGAGATTACGCCTATCAAGGACTGGCTGGAGCTCGAGGCAGGCGTGTCGCCCTTCTACACCCATGATTCTACGGAATGGACACGGACCTGCTCCTCAAGAAACCATGGACGGTATCGCGGAAGGCAGAGTTCATGCTGGGCATCGGTCCCGAATGGATTTATATCAAGCAGAATGGGAAAACGGTCAACTCCATAGCTGGTGAGTTGGCGGGAGACTTCATGTTCTGGCCAACCGGCAAACACCGCTTCGGCTGGTTCCTTGAACCGGCTTACGACTACAGCTTTGCAAGAGGCCACCAGCAATCCATCGGTATGAGCGGTGGTCTGCTCATTGGAATTCCGTGATAGTTACGGAGCATGGAAACGCGCCTTATCACGAGGCATCAGCTGTAAGCCAATAGTCAACTGACGCTAACAGGCCAATGCGCTCATCCAACTCGGTTTCGTGTTGTTCACGACGGATAAGTCCTGAGAAACGTTAGATCTCTATCGGGACTGCCCCGACGACGAGGCTGGATTGAGCTCGTTTATTTGTTCCGGGGCAGTTTCGATAGAGACGTTTGAACTGAGCCGCAGGCGTTTGCGGGGGATGCGGTGATCTAGCTATGTATTTTCAATAGCGCCGAGATGTTGATTGGGGGCACTACGGGTGCAAAGTTCGCTCGATGGAGCAGTGGGAGCGGCCTAGATAAGCGGAATTGTCTTCTTCCGTGCGTAGTCAACAGCCGTATGGAAGGAGCTTGGGCAGCTTGCTGGCAGAGGACCGCCTTGCATGTGCAGGCATGCCATCGGGCGACAGGGTTAGAGACGTCGTGGGCCATGGATGTCTTATGAGCTGTCAACGTTGCACCTCTGTGGGGTAGCAAGGCTTCGATCCGGTCGGAAGTAAAGTTGCGCGCTGGTGAACCGTTCGATGACCAGCATGGTTGCTGAGCATGCAGGACAACGCGGCAGGTTCGCTGTTTCGGTGCGATCTGCACATGCAACTGTGCCGAGCAACTCGCGGCAGCGTTGGAGCGCAGCACTCCGTCTACGGTTGGCGAACAGGCCGAAGTGGCGGATGCGAACCAGGCCTTTGGGCAGAACGTGAAGAAGAAATCTGCGCAGGAACTCATCTGCTGAAACGGTCATGATCTTCTTTTTGCCGCCATGAGCATAGTCTCGCCAGCGGAAGGAGACGCGATCGTTCTGGAGGGCCACGAGCCGATGGTTGGAGATGGCAACGCGATGGGTGTAGCGAGCCAGATAGTTGAGAACATGTTCGGCACCGCCGAAGGGTGGCTTGGCGTATACGACCCAGTCCATCTCGCCGAGTTCCCAGAGGAAGTGGCTGAAGGCGCCAGGTGAGGCAAGATGCTTCAGTGAGTTATGGAACTGGAGTCTGTCCTGTTGGAACAGTTCACGGAGTTGTTCGCAGAACTTGTCGCGGAAGACTTCGCTGAGTGCTATGACGGGCAAAAAGAAGCGTGGCGAGGAATCGATCCATCTGGCGCCATCGAGAGCGAGGCCGCCGGCGGGAACGATGTAGTGGATGTGGGGATGCTGACACCCACGCCCACAATACCCTGAGCGCGGAAAACGCTGAGGTTCAGGTCTTCTATCCGTTCCACCCGCTCCACGGTGTCAGCCTTCAGATCCTTCGTAAGCCGAAGCGGGGAGATGGCGCGGTGTCGGTCATCGACCAAACCGGGAAACGGTTGAAGATTCCCGTATGGATGCTGTCGCCTGAGAGCAGCAGGATAAAGATCAGCGAGCAAGTTCACCTCAGCAAGGAAGCTCTTCTCTCTCTAACTTCGTTGCTTTCGCCACACGCCGGTGAAAATCGCGACCACGATAACCTTCTGCCAACTGCTGTTGACGGGTGCAAGGGAGGTCATGGTGGAGCAACTGGAACTATTGGGCATGATAGTTCGGGAAGAAACCCGAATCGTGCCCATAGATGCGATAGTGCGCGCCGATCTGGTCGATCTGATGGCTCGCATTCTGGTGGCGGTATTTCAGGCGAAAGGAGGAAAGGTGGATGACAGAGCTTCTCTGCAGTCCCAAGATCAAGCCGGAGCATCTGGCTCGCAAGGCCATCGTTTACTTACGGCAATCGAGCGAGAAACAGGTGCGCTACAACCTGGAGAGTCAGCGCCTTCAATATGAGGTAGCCGACAGGATTCGTAACCTGGGCTGGAGAGATGTGGAGATCATCGACAGTGATCTCGGCTTCAGTGCGGGGATGGCTTCGGCTCGCCGGGAAGGATTCGAGCGCGTCCTCAGCTGGGTGGCCCTTGGAGAGGTGGGAATCGTGGGCAGCCGGGAAGTCTCGCGACTGTCCCGCACGGACAAGGACTGGTGTCGGTTGCTGGAGGTGTGCCAGCTCTTTGGAACTCTGATCGCCGACGAGCAACAGATCTACGACCTGAATTATCTTGATGACCAGTTAGTGCTGGGAATCAAGGGTACACTCAGCGTCGTCGAACTGAAGGTTCTTCGGCAGCGAATGCAGGCAGGTCAGGAGTCGAAAGCACGCCGGGGAGAGTTATTCAAACGACTGCCCGTCGGCTTCGCACGGGATCTCACAGGCAAGGTGGTCTTCGATCCCGATCAGCGAGTCTGCGAAGCCCTTCGACTTGTATTTATGAAGTTCCGAGAACGGTGGAGCATCCGCCAGACCTTCCAGTGGTTCCGCGATCACGATATAGAGCTACCGGTGAATCCGATCCGGGGGACGCGGTTGGTCTGGAAGGTTCCCACTCAGAGCTTGGTCCGCGATATTCTGATCAACCCCTTCTATGCGGGCGCCTATGTGTGGGGCCGCCGTCCGGTCACGACGTTGTTTGTGGACGGTAGGCTGGAGAAACGTCAGAGCGCCTTGCGTCGAGCTGAAGAGTGTCGGGTCTTCATCCCCGACCATCATCAGGGTTATATTGACTGGGCCACGTATGAAGAGAATCAACGAATGACGCGGCGCAATTCCGTAAACTGGCAGGGGGATGAATCCATGGCCGCGATTCGTGCCGGGCAGGGACTTCTGGTGGGACTTCTTCGTTGCGGCCAGTGCGGCCGCAAGCTCCACGTGCGTTATTGGGGAGGTCGCGGCACCCATGCGCGTTATCTCTGCAGGGGAGATTACGACGATGGCGGTCAATACTGCCTGGGATTTGGCGGCGCATCGGTGGATCGCCCGTTGGCTCAGAAGTTGCTCAAGGTGATTTCCCCTCTCGGGGTGGAAGCCAGCCTGCGCGCACTTGAAGAGTTAAGCACCGGAGATGCTGCACAGCGCATCGCCCTGTCCAGCAAACTTGAGCAACTGGAGTATGAGGCTAAGAAAGCCTTCGAGCAATACGATGCTGTGGATGCCAGGAACCGTCTTGTGGCCGGCGAGTTGGAGCGTCGTTGGAACGAGAAGCTGGAGGAGATCGCGAGGACCAAACAGCGACTAGCCTTCCTGAACGGAAAGCGTTATTCGTTATCCGCCGACGAGGAGACGCAGATCCGAGCGATGGGCGAGAACTTTACCGAAGTCTGGCAAAGCAATCTCTGCCCTCCGACACTCAAGAAGATGATCTTCCGTACAGTCGTGGAGGAGATCATCGTGCGTTCAGATGCGGAGATCAAGACTCTTCAGTTCACAATTCACTGGAAGGGTGGTACGCATACACAACTCACGATGGAGAGACCGCGATCAGCCACTGAGACTGCAACCCCCACGGAAGCACTGGAGATCATCCGCCGGATGGCAGTTCGCCACGGCGATGACCAGATAGCCTCCGTGTTGAACCGCCTTGGATATTCGACAGGCAAAAGCAAGCGGTGGAACCAAATCCGCGTGGCCACTGCGCGGCGCAATCATTCGATCAGCGGGCAAAGACGAGCGCTACCCAATCCTGAAAGAGTCAGCCTGACTGAAGCTGCACGGATATGTGGAGTGAGTCACCGCACAATCGAACGGCTCGTGGAGGCAGGCTTATTGAAGCGTGAACAGGTCACTCCTCGCGCTCCCTGGGAGATTCGTCGTGCTGATTTGAACAATGAACCAGTGCGGAGCATAATCGACAGGCTTCTCCGCACAGGCAAGCTCGTTCTCAAAGGGGGTTGTACGGAAAGTGAGCCCGCCTTGTTTACTGAAAACGAAGGAGATGATAATGCCGGGCATCATGAGTGAGGGTTCGGAGTGAGTGTCTGTCCCCAGGTATGCAGGATGGCCAGGAAGCCAAGCTGAGCGCCGAGACGCTTGGGATCGGCAGCGACATCGAGCAACGCGGAAGCACTGGCCTCGAAGAGCAAGGAAAACAGCTGCCGCTTGTTCTGCCACATCAACGGCACAAGCGCATGTGGAACGCTGAAGACCAGGTGGTAGTAGCCGACGGGCAGCAGTTCCTGCTGCCGCTTCCGAAGCCACTGATCACGCGCGCCGGTCTGGCACTTGGGGCAATGTCGATTACGGCAGGAGTTGTACGAGATGGCCTGATGTCCGCAGTCGGCGCACGCATCGCGATGACCGCCGAGGGCAGCGGTACGGCAGCGCACGATCGCATCCAGCACCTTGCGTTGCGGCCAGGTCAGCGAAGCGCTGTACCGTTGCCGGAAGCTGTCACCAGCGCTGCGAATTATGTCAGCCACCTCGAAGGGCGGCCGGCTCATCGCTTCTTGGCCTCCTCTACTGCGGGGAGCGCGATCTGCTCCAGCGGGTTGATGGCGGCATGGAGGTGACGCCGTGAGAGTTGGAGGTACACGGTAGTGTCTTCGAGCCGCTCATGGCCCATCAGCAGCTGAATGGTGCGCAGGTCGGTGCCGGCTTCGAGCAGATGCGTCGCAAAGCTGTGCCGCAGCGTGTGCGGGTGTATTTTCTTCTTGAGTCCGGCGCGCGTGGAGGCGATGTGGCAGGCGTGCCAGACGGTCTTGTCAGAGATGGGCTGGTCCACGCCCCGCTGGCCCGCGGTGCTGGGGAAGAGGTATCCGCGCGGCTTCTTCAATCGCCACCAACTGCGCAGCTCTTCGAGCAGCTTCGGCGAGAGCGGCACATCGCGGTCGCGAGCGCCCTTGCCCTGGCGGATGTGGATCACCATGCGCTGGCTGTCGATGTCTTCGACCTTGATCCGCGCCGCTTCAGTCCTGCGTACGCCGGTGGCATAGAGCAGCACCAGGATCATGCGGTACAAGCGGTTGGGTGCGGCTTCGATCAGACGCACGACTTCATCCTGGCTGAGCACCGTCGGCAGCTTGTGTGGCACCTTCGGAAAGATGAGATCGTCGAAGGCCAGATCGCGCCGCTTCAGCGTGCGCTTGTACAGGAATCGCAGCGCCGAGACGCGGACCTCGACGGTGCTGGGCTCGAGCTTCTTCGCCTGCAGCAGGTATCGCTGATACTGTCGCAGCTGTTCTGGACCCAGCTGCTCCGGCGAGCAATGGAAGTGTTCGGCAAACTGTCGCACCGCACCGAGGTAGCCGCGGATCGTAGAGGGTGAGTAGTTGCGCCGCTGAAGCTCGTGCAGCATGCGCTGGCGAAGTGGAGTCATAGGAACTTCCTCCCTATGACCTCTCACCCTAGCTCTGCATGACTCCCTTCGCTAATCACTACCCTCAGTCCGTCGCGCCAGCGACTTCGTTGTGTGCCGGGCATGTTCAACCGCTTGGAGGTGCAAGTCCTCTACCCGACCTGATGGAGGTAAGGGTTAGCAATGACGCAAGGGCTACCGCCGTGAGGCGGGGTCTGAAGGAAGCGTGGAGCAAATGCGCGAATCGATGGACAAGAAGCGGATACAAGGCGTGAGCGTAGGGCGAGCGGGCAACTTACCGCGAAGCCCATATCCATCAAGTACGCGGAGCGTAGATCCGGCGACTGCGCGCAGAAGGCGATTGAACTTACCCCGGGAGATCTGCTCCGTGTCGCCTCGGCGACTGAGGCTGCCGCGAGGCATCCTGACCGCGGAGCAGAAGTCAGCAGAGGGAATAGTAGGCCATGTCGTCGGCAAGGCTAGTGAGGCACTCCAAAGCCGAAACGCGGAGTCAACAGATAGGCTGAGCCGGGAACGATGACTGAAGGCCCGAACGAGAGGAGAGGCAAGTAGGACATGAGTCTCAACAACGACATGCGGCAGAACATCCAGAGCAATCTGGACTTTTCTTCCTCGCCAACGGGTGAAGCCCGGACGGCGGGAAGGGAAGGGTCCGAATCGTTGAGGGCGGCGTATGCACCCGAAAGCCCAGCTGGAACAGATCGACTGATGGAGGAGATAGTTGAACGAGAGAACCTGAAGGAAGCATTACGACGGGTGAAGGCTAATAAGGGTAGTCCGGGAGTTGACGGGATGACTGTCGACCAACTCGATGACTATCTGAGACAGCACTGGCCAGCCATCCGGGAACAACTGCTAAGTGGGACTTACAAACCAAAGCCGGCGAAGCGGGTAGAGATACCCAAGCCGGATGGCGGGGTGCGCGAGCTCGGCATCCCCACTGTCCGGTGTCGATTCATCCAGCAGGCGGTGATGCAGGTTCTGCAGCGGCAGTGGGACCCAACGTTTTCCGATCACAACTACGGTTTTCGACCGGGACGATCGGCGCATCAGGGCTGTAGTACAGGCACAGCGGTATATTGCCGAAGGTTACAGCTGGGTGGTTGATCTCGATTTGGAGAAATTTTTCGATCGAGTGAATCATGACAAACTGATGGCACAGATCGCCAAGCGTGTCGAAGACAAGCGGCTGTTGAAACTCATCCGGGCTTTTCTGAAGGCCGGAGTGATGGAAAACGGGTTGGTCAGCCCAAGCGTAGAAGGGACTCCTCAGGGAGGTCCTCTTTCGCCCCTGCTCAGCAATCTCGTGCTGGATGCGCTCGATCGCGAGTTGGAGCTTCGCGGACATCGTTATGTTCGCTACGCAGATGACAGCAATATCTATGTGCGTAGCGAGCGTGCGGGTCAACGAGTGATGAAGAGCGTTACGCGCTTTATCACGCAGCAACTCAAACTCAAGGTAAATGAGAACAAGAGCGCGGTGGCGCGACCGCAGGAGCGAAAGTTCCTCGGATTTAGTTTTACGAGCGGCCCAGAGATCAAACGAGCGATTGCTCCGAAGGCTCTGACGCGCTTCCAAGACCGAATCCGGGAGATCACGCGACAGGCCAAGGGCGTCAGCATCGAGACGACAGTGAAGCGACTGGCCACCTATATGGTGGGATGGCGCGGCTACTTCGGCTTTTGCGAAACCCCCGAGGTGCTGATCGGCCTTATTCGTTGGGTGCGGCTCAGGCTGCGATGTGCGCTCTGGCGGCAGTGGAAAACTCCACTTCGTCGCCGGGCCGCGTTGCTGGAACTGGGAGTGCGTACGCGACTGGCCGCCAATACGGCCGGGAGTGGTCGCGGCCCATGGTACCTGGCCCGCTCCAAAGCTCTCTCCGTGGGAGCCTCGAATGCTTACTTCCGCTCGCTCGGTCTTCCTTCACTGTTCGAGAGCTACTAGCGTAACCTCTCGAACCGCCGTGTACGGACCCGTACGCACGGTGGTGTGGCAGGGGTCGGCAGGTGACTGCCGCCCCTATGCCGATCTAACCGGCTATCCGTAGAAGTGCTTGTGACGTTATTCATGGCTCCCAACTGTACGAGATGGCGACTTGAACGAAGCCGCAGGCGCCGCGGACGCTGCGGCGTGGGCCTCCGAGTAGTCTTTCTGCCGGTATAAGGTGTGGGTCACAAGGAGATTCTTGTGACCCATTTACGCAGGATCATGCTGGAGGCACTCCAGCGCCGCAACTACTCTGATGTGACCAGCCGCCGCGCCTTCCGGCGTCCCGAGAACCCATGAGCAGGCCCGCCATGGAGGTGGCCGACATCCTCCGTGCGCAGGGCCACCCGTTCCTGGAACACTATCAGTCCAGCTTCAGCTATCAGCAGCTGAAGGCATTCCGGGCCATTCTGCGGTGCCGCACTGCCGCCCTCGGCGGACACATCGATGTCTGCCTCAAGTGCGGTCATGAACAGGGTATCTCTTATAACTCCTGTCGAAATCGCAGTTGCCCGAAGTGCCAGGCGCAGGCTCGCGAACGATGGCTCGAGGCACGGCAACAGGAATTGCTCGAGACCGGCTACTTCCACGTCGTGTTCACCGTGCCTCACGAACTCAACCCGCTAGCACGCAACAGCCCGGCCCTCTTTTACGACCTGCTGTTCGCGGCCAGTTCCCAGACCTTATTGGAGGTCGCAGCCGATCCAAAACGCCTCGGCGCCGAGATCGGCTTCCTCTCCATCCTGCACAGCTGGGGTTCGAACCTCCTGCTCCACCCGCATGTCCACTGTGTCGTCCCCGCCGGAGGATTCTCCCCCGACCACCAGCGCTGGATCCATACCCATCCGCGCTTCCTGCTGCCCATCCCCGTGCTCCGCCGCGTCTTTCGCGACAAGTTCCTCTTCGCACTGAAGCACCTCTACAGCAACGGATCGCTCGACTGCAGTGGCCCCGCTGCTGCGTTTCAGGAGCGGGAACTGTTTACCGAACTGATGGAGCGATTGCAGCGCAAGAGGTGGATCGTGTATGCCAAGCCGCCCTTCGGCGGACCCGCACATGTGCTCCGCTACCTGGGCCGCTATACCCATCGCATGGCCATTTCCAATCACCGCCTGCTGGCCTTCGACGGAGAGCGCGTCAGCTTTCGCTGGAAGGACTATGCCCATGGCGGCAAGCAGCGCATCATGACTCTCGATGCCACCGAGTTCCTGCGCCGCTTCTTCCTCCACGTGCTGCCAAAGGGCTTCGTGCGCATCCGCCACTTCGGACTGCTCTCCAACCGCTTTCGAAGCCGCAGCCTCCTGCTGGCCCGAAGGCTGCTGGCGCGCGATGGCCGCGATCCGCTTCCGCCACCTAAAACTCCAGCCGCTAACGCTCCGCTCTGGCACTGTCCCCGATGCGGCGGTCCCATGGGTGTGGCGCGGAGTCTGACAGCCGCCGAGCTATCCCTATCAACACATATCGATTCGTCATGATGCTCCACGCAAAGCCGGACCCTCGACTTGCTCCCGGCACGCCGACCCATTCGTGTCTCCAACCCATCCCCTGCGCTCAGGCCATCGCCCTTCTATATCCAAAGCAAGCCCTCGACCAGCGACAACTCATCTATGGACACACCAGCTTTCATCAACATCGCTACCGATTCTTGCACCACAGAACACTGCAACCGGTCCCCGAGCCTTATTCAATATCCATAGATCCCAGGCAGATCACCGCGTCCGCTTAAAACGCCTGCGCCTTCCTTCAAGTCCCCTTATCGAAACCGCCTCGAATCATCGTCGAGCCTCCCCCGGGGCTTATTTCTCGAGGCGCTTCCGATGAAGGCTAGCGACTTCACAGACATGTGACCTTAGTGTTCTTTGGTCGTGAAATCCAGGGTCAGATGATTCATGAGTTTACTCAAAGCCCGCTTCCCAGGAAGGTCGCTCGGTCCGAATATAGCTGTCGAAAAACGATCCAATGCGCGGGATGGAGATGCAAGGAGCGACACCACGCCAACCCGCTACCAGGGTCAAACCCGGGTAGCGGGGATAGAATTCGACAAGAGCCTTGAAGCGGAAGAGGCATCTCGCCCTGTCGTCAGGAGAAGGGAGGACGGATGAACTGGGCTATTCTCGTTGTTGCAGGGTTGTTTGAAGTTGGATGGGCAATCGGGCTGAAGTACACAGATGGCTTCACTCGATTGTTGCCTACCGTCTGGACGGTTCTGGCGATGATCATTAGCCTCGGGCTGCTAGGCGTGGCCATGAAGACGCTTCCGGTCGGCACCGCCTACGGTGTTTGGGTTGGAGTAGGAGCTATCGGAACCGTCGTATTAGGAATCGTTCTACTTGGAGAGCCTGCGAGCGCGGCTCGGATGATCAGCGTTGCACTGATACTCGCTGGCATTGTCGGGCTCAAGCTCTCAACCTAACAACGCAAGAGGGGATCGTCTCGAATCGAAGAATGGCTGTACAGACGCCAAAAGGGATCTCACGCGTTCGAGCACAGTGCTATGGTCGTCGGCGAGGAGGACCCTCGTTCGATCGTTCGATCCGAGGATGGCCTCTCTTGGGCGGAGATCAGTGGCCCAACAATGCTGACCAAATCTCAATCATAAGGGTCAGCCACAGCAGTGGTGCCCACATTCGTACCAGCGGGAATTACCAGAACGCTTCCGCAGGGTGGCGGGTTTCACGGGTGGGCAGAACCAAATAGACCGCTTGCAGAATCAGCCTGTACAACATCTTTGGAGTCTGTCGGCCCTGTGTTCTCTTTCTATCCCTGCCCTGCAACTTGCTGTCGAGTCATCTCGGACATCATTGTCTTGGGGGCCCGGAGTGCATCTTCCGGCTTTAATCGTGCGAAGAGATCAAGACTGCGAGCGATAAGCCCAGTCCACCCGGTCTGGTGGCTGGCCCCCAATCCGGCGCCGTTGTCGCCGTGGAAGCACTCGTAGAACAGAATGTAATCCCGCCAGTGAGGATCGTCCTGGAACTTCTTCGTTCCTCCATAAACCGGACGTCGACCGTTGGCATCGCGCAGAAAGATTCTCGACAAGCGGCGCCCCAGTTCTTTCGCCACTTCAAATAGCGTCATGTAGATTCCCGAACCGGTCGGACACTCAACTTTGAAGTCGTCACCGTAGAACACATACATTGTCAACAGCCCGCGTATCAACAAAACGTTCACCGGCATCCAGATTGGCCCACGCCAGTTCGAGTTGCCGCCAAACATCCCAGTGTTCGACTCCGCAGGAAGATACTGAACTTTGTACTCCTGTCCCCCGAGATGAAACACGAAAGGACGGTCAAGGTGATACTTCGACAGCGAGCGTATGCCGTATGGGCTGAGAAACTCATTCTCGTTGAGCATATAAGTGAGAATTCGCTGCAGCTTTTCCTTATTGCAGACGGACGCCAACCTTCGCCCCTCGTAGCCGCCTATAGTTGGGTCATCGGCCGTAGCGATCTTTTTCACGACCTCCGGATGCCGCTTGCGGAATAACTCCATCAGTTCCAGAAAACGAGGATGGTGCTCAACAGCGTCTCGCTCGAACACGGCCGCAGCACATAGCGGGAGCAGTCCCACCATCGAGCGCATCTTCAAACGCATGGTATCGCCATTTGGGAGATGCAACAGATCGTAGAAGAAGCCGTCTGCCGTATCCCACATCTCGTCATGGTTCACGCCGATGCGATCCATCGCATAGGTGATCCAGGCGAATTGCTCAAGGAATCGAGCTGCAATCTCCTCATACATCTGGTCGTGTTCGGTCAGAATGCGCGCAATGTCCAACATGCACAGGCAGTAGAATGCCATCCATGCCGTGCCGTCGGCCTGATCCAGCTGCCCACCAGTCGGGAGTTCCGCGCTGCGATCGAAGGCTCCGATGTTGTCCAGCCCAAGAAAGCCGCCCGCAAACACGTTCCGCCCCTCCGGATCGTGGCGATTGACCCACCAACTGAAATTCTGCATCAGTCCCTGAAAGGAGCGTTCCAGAAAACGCAGGTCCGCCCGGCCCAGATCTGACTCAATCCGGTGAAGAAACAAGGTCGCCCATGCATGCACGGGCGGGTTTACGTCTCCGAAGTTCCATTCATAGGCAGGGATCTGCCCATTAGGGTGGATATATAGGAACTTGTTGAAAAACGATTTTCGGAGGCTATTTCAAGGTGCGAATGAGTGATAGGAAATGTATGCCAACACTCGATCGACGCCTTGTAGGCCCATTTCAGTGCGAAGTAGATTTCGACTTCCACTACAATTTAGGGCCGTCTAACCCTTTTTCAACAAGTTCATAGGTTTCTCAGCATGAGCAGGAGTTGCTCTTTGGCAAAGTCGAAGTCTACCAGCGAAAGCGAAAGGGTATGAAAGGCCAGGTCCCACGCTGCATACCAGGGAAACTCCCACTTGTCCGGCATGGAGATAATGTCGCTGTTCAGCATGTGGAACCAATCGGAGTTGCGGCAGCTTTTCCTTCCAGATCCCGCCGAAGGGTGAGCATTATGCTCGTGCAGCCATTTGTCCAGATCGAAATGGTAATACTGCTTGGACCACATCATCCCCGCCAGCGCCTGCCGATGGACGCGGCGTTCATCTTCGCTCAACTCCTTCGGCGTGATGCGGTCATAAAACTCGTTGGCATCCGCAAGACGGCTGTCGAATATCTGATCAAAGGTATCGAATGCATCGGCCGCCGGGTTCGCACTCAGCCGCAGACGCACAGCCCTGCTCCCTCCTGCGGGAACAGTCAGCACATAATGGGCGGCAGCTTTGGTGCCGGTCTTCGACGGATTGACAGCGTCAGTCGCGCCGGAGATGACATATTCGTGGAATGCGTCTTTGACGTAGGGTGATGGGTTGGGCTGTCCCCAAAGGCGGTTGGTATTGGATTCATTTTCGGTGAAAAGTAGTTCTGCCGCGCCCTCGCAATGTAATGTGTAATCGCACAGCTGCGGATGAGAAGCGTGAATCTTATTTTCGGCGACCTGGCCCACAACGGGCTTCGTTTCCCTCCTCCCATGACCAGGTGTTTCGAAACCACAGCGTCGGAAGCAAGTGCAGCCTCGCAGCTTCCGGACCTCGATTGTGCACCGAGATTCGGATGAGCATGTCTTCCGGATCAGCCTTAGCATATTCCACAAAGACATCGAAATAGCGATCGTCATCGAAAACGCCCGTGTCGATAATCTCGTATTCAAGCTCCCCTCGCGAGCGACGTTTGTTGGTCTCCACCAGATCGCGATAGGGATATTCGGTCTGCGGGTACTTGTACAGGTACTTCATGTACGAGTGCGTAGGTGTACTGTCGAGATAGAAGTAGCATTCCTTGACGTCTTCGCCGTGGTTGCCTTCGCTGTTCGTCAGGCCGAACAAGCGCTCTTTCAGAATGGGGTCGCGGCCGTTCCAGAAAGCCAACGCGAAGCAGAGCCGCTGTCTGTCGTCAGAGATCCCGGCCAGACCGTCCTCGCCCCAGCGGTAAGCGCGTGATCTCGACTGATCGTGGGAGAAGTAGTCCCAGGCGTTGCCGTCGGCACTATAGTCCTCGCGCACCGTGCCCCACTGGCGCTCGCTGAGGTACGGCCCCCACTTCTTCCACGGAATCCCCTGTTCACGAGCGTTATTGAGACGTTTCTGTTCAGTAACCTCCACATATGAGAGTGGGGAAGGTCTCTGCTCTTCACCCGACATAGCTCTCTCCTTCGCCACGGAAACCAGAAAACAAGAACGCGCATGAGTCTACTTTGATGTGTTCTAGCGGTGACTGCATTCGGACCAGAATTCCCTTCCCTCGGGTGCAGATACTTTCATACTTCAGCAGTTGACTGTCAACTATGCTTAGAGCATGGCTGCAAGGAAAACACCGAGTCCCGGGTATCCGTTGCCATGGGAATGCCCCAGCCGTGCTCGCCCGCTTGGCCCTTGTTCAAGTGCATAAATAGCAAGGCCGGCACGACCATCCCGCCGATTGCGGCAAACAGTGGCAGGGCAGCCTGGCGAAAATCCGCGAGGGCTCCATGCTTAATTTCGTGTTTGATCTCCATTCCGACGAGAAAGAAGAAGATGGCCATCAGCGCATCATTGATCCATTCGTGCACGGGCAAGCGAAGCTTCGAAAGCGTAAGCTCCATTTCCCACACGTGGTGATAAGAGTCGTGCCACGGAGAATTAGCCCAGATCAGGGCGGCGATTGCCGCTGCGAGCAAAAGAAAACTGCTGACTCCCTGAATGTGAATAAAGCGCTGTATCGGCAACACGATGGTACGGGCGAGCAATGACTCGCGAATCTTTATTTCGAGTGCTCCGTATGTACGAGGAGATATCGGCATCGTAGAGACCCCCTGGTTCTAATCTGTCTTAGAAACTCTCCAACCTGGAAAAAGCTTGGCATGCTGTGACCAACTAAAGCGCCGCCGAGTTCGACTGGTCCAATCGATACTCACGACCAGGGCTTCGGCCACATCGCTGACGCGCAGCATGATTGCGTTCCGATCGCCGAAGTATTGGCTCCGAGTTATCGGGCCAAACTGGCTGCCGGCTACCGTGCGACCGGAAGACTTACGGGCTGTTGCAGCCGAAATTCGAGCAAGGATTCGCTTGGCACGGATACCTGTTTGCCTTTGGTAGCTGCGGATACGGTAGTTCCGGCTGCCGCGCCGGCTCCGGCGCCGATTGCGGCGCCCTTCCCACCGCCCGCGAGTCCGCCAATGAGCGCTCCGAGTCCCGCGCCGCCAACGATTCTCCCTGCTGTCTTGTTACCCTGCCCCTGTGAGGCTACTTGGTAAGTACTGGTCAGAAGCGGATTCGCTGTGCCATTGATGACGATGTCGGTCAGTTCCAGAGTCAGTTCGGCACCGCCGGACATGTTGCCCGCTGACTTAGCTTGGGCAAGCCGGCCATAAACGGTCGTACCTCTAGCCGCCACGACCACGTCACCTACTTGCAGATTTGTCTCAAGATTGGCTGTGAAGCGATATCCCACCTGTTGTTTGCTCGAATCCACTGAATTGACCATGCGGATCAGGATTCGCGTTCCCGCGGGAACGGTGACCCTTGTTGGTGCTGTTTGCGTTTGCACTTCTGTTGGCGTGGGTGGCGTTTGTCGTTCTATAGGTCCGGGCAGGGCGGAAGCAATTTGAAGATCGATGATTGCCAGCAACTGACCTTCAATTTGAAGGAAGCGCATGGCTTCGACGGCGCCCAACGAGTCCTTCATGCGCCCGTAGTAGCTCGCCAAAATATCAGAACGCTGCCTCCGATAATTGAGAGAATTCTGAGCCAGCTCATCCGCCTTAGGATCAGTCATCTGGTAGTAGTTACGCGCGTAGTCCTGAATGTTCCCGGCTCTCAGATTGTTCAGCCTCATCAACTCCGCATCGTACTGACCATAGATCGGCCAAAATTTAGCCGACTGATCCACACCCAGGCCCATCATAGCTCCCATGATCTCGGCCTTCTGATCCTGCACGTTAGTACGCAGGAGGTCAATGTACTCCAGGACGTTGTTCCGTTGTGTATCCGTCAGGGACGGCGCAGTTTGCGGCTGCCTGTTTTGCGATTGCGCCGCTTGCTGGACGACGGTGACTGGGCAACAGGCGAGGAACATAACAAGCGCGCGACGCATTGCGATTTGTTTCTTCATCCGACTGTCCTCCTTAGAGACCTGACTGCTCCCTTATATTCCTTTCCATGCAGGCAGCACCACAAGAAGAAGTTGGGCATTGGGGGAAACACCTGCCGATAGTAGGCACCCAGAAACACCGCTGCAATGTTGCGGAAGTCGCGAGCGCGCTGCCAGTTTTTGACGTAGAGCCAGAGATAGATACGGTTCCGTCAGAAGTGCGCCTCGACACGAGCGACACCAACACGCTCCGCGGTACCGGAAGGCTGGGGCGAGTCAGTCACGGACGCCACTCCCGGAGCAAGCTACACGCCGTCGGAACACCAAACTCAGCACTTCGCGCAATGCCGGCGATTCCGATTCTCCGGTTTCCGCGAGGTCGCCGCACAACGCATAGCGTTCCGCCGAGTCCATCATCAGGGTGCCACATCCGCCATTCGGCGCGGAAGCGAATCCAAAACAGCGCCCCAAGCTCTCAACTTCCTGGCAAGGAAGAGCGGATCGTCGCGAATCCGTTGACGCTTGCCATGACGGCGGCTAGGCTTGCAACGAGCCGACAATGTTCGTGGAGTTGCGCTGCTTTTGATTCGCACGAACGGATGATTCGGCGGGGTTCAGGAGGAGCGATGCGAATGAAAATGCTAAGACGGTTACTTATGCTGGTAGTCATTCCGCTGTGCGCGGCGGCCAGCCTGATGGCGCAGGATGCAGACACGGGTGCCCGCTTTGCTTTGCCATTGCAGTTCGCGGGGACGGCATTTGGACAGGCGGGTGCTGCGGCGGGCAAGAGCTTCACCTTCACGGTTTACATCACGGATTGGACAATGGACCAGCAGGTTAAGGACTTCACCGATACCCTGCGTGAGAACGGCCCGGACGGGCTGGTGAAAGCGTTCGATAAGACCAAGGACGTGGGCCGAGTATCTCCGACGGGCTTTGTGGGGAACAGCTTTCGCTTTGCTCGGGCGACACCCACGCAGGGCGGCGGAATGCACATCGTGATGGTGACGGATCGCCCGATGAGCTTCTGGGAACGATACAACAGCGGGCGCTCGACCCAATACCCGTTCGGGATCATCGTGCTCAATGTCGACAGAACAGGTAAAGGGACGGGAACACTGGCTCCCATATGCAAGATCAAATTCAACAAGAAGGATGAACTGGAAATCGAACACTACGGACAGAAGCCGCTTCGACTAGCGAATGTGCGGATAGAGAAGTCAGGCAAATCCGAATAACGCAGGCCTGAGCGGGCTTGGGCTGCCCAGTTTCGTTCCAACGAACGGCGTAATCACTCCCTTCGGAGGTAGACGCGGTTCCAAATCAAGTGATGGCGACCCGACGCATAATCTATGTCTTGGCGTTCCTGTGCAGTTGCTTTCTCGCTGTCGCGGCCGGGGCCCAGCAACAACCGAAGCCTGAGGATCCCGAAGATGAGAAGCAGATAGGGCTCTGGCTCGATCAGGGAATCTCCACTCCCTTTTCTGGCAATAAATCTCTGGATGTCGAATTCCACGAGCGATTCGATGAGGGAGCGTCCAACCTGTTCGAGTACTTCGTTCAGGGGGGCGTCGCTTTTCGTCTGCGGCCGTGGTTCACGTTGATACCGATTTACCGTTACCAGCGCTTTCCTGGAAATCCCGCCATTACTTACGAAAATCGACTGCAGCTCAATCTCACCCTGAGCACATCCCGCGGCCCCTGGCGGGCTACCCTCCGCACGCTCATCGAGGGACGCTTTCCAGATGACCGGCCTGCTTCGGCACGCCTTCGATTTCGCCCCGGAGTCGAGTACACCCTGCCGATCCGCACGGCGCGGCAGCCGGTGCTGGTGGTGAACAATGAGTTCTTCATCGTTCCCTGGTACAACCCCTTCGCCAACGGAGGCAGCAGCTACACTCAGAACCGCTTCCAGATAGGAGTCCGGTTTCCCATCGCCGATTCGTTTTCCATTCGTCCTTACTACATGTTGCAGTCGGTTAACCTCCCCGCTGGTTGGGACACAAACGAAATCTTTGGCATCTCGCTCGCCTATAAGGTTCCACGCAAATCCAAATGAAGCCTTGTTGGTGAAACTTGAATAGCTCCGGCAACCGTGCCGCTGGATCGTGTTTTCCGTGAATTGTACTGGCGTCGTGGGTTATCATTCTTGCGCCGTAACAACGTGAGGAGGAACTCCCAATGAACGGTGCCCCGAACTCGTCCGCATCCGCTTTCTCCCGCCGCAGATTCCTCGGCACGACCCTCGCCGGAACGGCCGCTACCCTCACCGGCGCGGCCGCAATCAGCTTTCTCGTCGCCGAACCTGCCCGCGCCCAGAGCAATTTCACACCCGACGAGGCGCTCAAAGCGCTCATGGATGGCAACGAGCGCTACGTCTCCGGTCGCCTCACCAGCTTCGACAAGGACATGCAAATCCTGCGTGACCACACCGTCGAGAAGCAGGAACCTTTCGCTGCCGTCCTCTCCTGCGCCGACTCCCGCGTGCCCGTTGAAACCATCTTCGACGAGACCATCGGACACATCTTCGTTGCCCGAGTCGCCGGCAACATAGCCACCTCCGAGATTATCGGCAGCCTGGAATACGGCGCGGCCGTCCTCGGAAACAAGGTGATCCTTGTCCTCGGCCACGCCGGCTGCGGGGCGGTCAAAGCCGCCATCGCCGGTAAAGATGTCCCGGGGCAGATCAGTTCCCTCTTCCCTCACATTCAGCCCGCCGTCGATCAGGCCGGCTCCGACCTCGTCGCCGCAACTAAGGCAAACGCCTCCATCCAGGCCGGGCTCCTCACCAAGGCCTCGCCCGTCCTGGGTCCGATGGTCAAAGAAGGCAAGCTGAAGATCGTCGCCGGATACTACGACCTCGCCACCGGCAAAGTCACACTGGTCTGACGCGCCAAACGATAAGCCTCTCAATCGCAAAAGTTGAATTTGTCCGGGACAGAGATTCCCCCGACGATGCCTGCCTTAAACCGTCCTCTAAGAACAACGGGTTCCTTTTCGAGAAGAGGCGTAAAGCTACCCACCGCTGCCCCAGCGTACTCTGCCCTCACACCGCCATTTCGCATCAATGATCTCTTTGGGTTTCCTCATCTGATCGTCGAAGCGATCGAATCAGAACGCACCAGCCATTGATCCACTTGGCTGTGTAACCGGCAATCCGGACGTTTGCGGAGCCGGATCGAAATGTCCGGATTGCCGACAAACCGGGAGTAAATGACGATAAGCGCGTTTTGTATGAGCAGGTCACTGATGTCAAGGTTTTGTCCTTATCAGAGTCTTTGCTTTTGCTGTTGTCTTGCGTTGCATGTTGCTCTCCACCGGGTTTGTATTCGCACTCTGGGTGAGCTGATCGTGATCGAAGCTCGGTGCCTGTTGAGGTTCGAGAGGAGAGTCGATGCTGCTATTTCTCGGTCGGCCTCGAGGGCCAAAACGCGCACGCAGTCATCGGAGCACGGTGTCGACGCAACGAGTAAACATAGCGATCCTCTCAGGCTGCAGCTGCGTGGAACGGGATGTAGGACTCTTGAGTGGTCCAGAGACGATGGAGCAGGACAGCCAGCTTCCGAGCTACAGCGACCACAGCTTTACTCTTGGCCTGCTTGCCGCCTCGGGATGCCAGGTGCAGGCCCCACTGTCGCAGCGAGGAGTCTCTTCCATGAGGTCGAAGGATATGGTTGGCGCATTCGATCAGCAGACTTCGAAGATAAGCGTTGCCTGCCTTGGTGATGCCGAGTTGCGGATCGCGTTCGCCTGACTGACTTCGTCTAGGTCGCAGCCCCAGATAGCAGCCCACGTCTCGACTGTGTCCGAAGCGTTGCTTGTCGCCGAGTGTCAGGACGAAGGTGAGTGCCGTGATGTGACCGATGCCGTGGATGGTCAGCAGAGGCTGCGTCTCGGCATACTCGGTCTGAGTCATCCGCTGAATCTCCCGGTCGTACTGCTTGATCTTCAGCGTCATCGCGGCGATCTGTTCGAGTACAGGGCCAAGTGCCAGCTTGAGTCCTGGCGGCATCGCAGCTTGGCCACGCTGAGCGAAGCACGTCGCGGATGAGGCTGGCATGCGGCAACCGCAGGCCTTCGTCAATCCGCGCACGGCGTTCACTGCCGCAGTGCGAAGTCGAACAAGGAGCTCCCGCGCACGGATCAGCGTGAGAGCCTCCTGCTGCTCGACGGTGCGATGAGAGATCGGTGGGAGAATCTCTGGATCAAAACGTGCGTAACGGGCGAGCTTCTCGGCATCGACTTGGTCGCTCTTGCGATCACTGTGCGAGATGGCTCGGAGCTCGCGCACGTTCGCTACGATCACTTCGTGGCCAAGTTCCTGCAGCTGCTCGCTGATCCAGATCGAGTGGACGCCAGCCTCCATCGCTATACGTGTAGGAGGTAGATCCTTAAACCACTTCTCGATTGCCTTCGTTGTCGTTCGGAAACGGCCTCGGTCGACGACCTCGCCGTCCCGGTTGAGGGTGCAGTAATGGCTCCAGACATCGCCAAGATCGATGCCAATCGTCAGCTCGGTCCTGGCCTGTCTGCGTGGAACTTCCGCGATGAGGTGATGCGTCGGCTTCTTCATGGGACTAGTCTCTCCGCTTCGAAAGACCTGCTCATCCCATTTCTCGGTACAGATCCGGCCGGTCCCGCTGGGAAGCCCTGTCACTCCAGGGATGGCGTCGCGAAGCCGAGCGGCGCAGGCACCTGACCCGATGAGTACCCCCGCCTCCGCAATGCAAGCACGATGAGAATCACGATGACCGTCTGAGGCAGAAGGATAATCGCCGCGACAAGTCTCGGATCCATGGACTTCGGTGGCACAATATTGAGCATCCCCCAGGCCAGAAGTACACCGAACAACGTCTTGAATGTGGGTGTGACCGTGGCCGCCAGCAGGGTGAGTAACCACAGCACGGGGATGACCGCATACAGCGGGAGGAACGGGCTGCGCAGCGACGCCAAGATCAGGATCGTCAGCCATGCCAGTGGTTCCTGTTCGCGGGCCAGCGTTCGCCTCGCGACAAAGACTGTAGCAGCCAAGAGAATCAGCGAGTAAATCCAGCCTACGATTTTCATTGCGCCGAACGACGCTCCGGTCACACCAAACAGGCGCAGTTTTAACGCCATCCCGGGGACGGAGAAGTTATGCGCAACGGCCCAGGGGCTGCGAAACGCCGTGAAGGCCTCGCCTCCCAGCAGCCTGGGCAGATGATCGAGAAATGCCTTATAGGGAGCCCATCCCGTGTCCACCAGTGAGATCGCTATCAGGGCAATGCACAGTCCGACCGTCCAAGCAAGAGCGCGCCACTTGCGCTGTACCAGCAGGTAAACCAGCAGCAGACCTGGGAATAACTTGCTCACCGTCGCGTATGCCAGCAGTGCGCCACCGGCCGCATGACGACGCTGCGCGAGCAGCACCATCGCAATCATGGCAAACGAGGACACGATCGCCTGCAAGTTGCCAACCTGCAAGGTTCCGATCGTTATGTCGGAGGCCAACACGAGCGGGGAGAACAACAACGCGCGTGTGCCTGCCACCGGCCCGAGCATCCGGGCAACGACAAGCAGTCCAATGACTAGCACCGCGCCATTCAACGCAAACCAGACCATACGGAAGCGAAGAAACTCCGGCGTCAGAATCGCCAGCGTGCGCGGAAGCAGAAGGAACGGTGGCGGATACTCGTAGACGTCGATGTCGAACGATCCGATGGGTCGCGGCTTCCGCGGACCGGTTGGATCCGCGTCCGGGAAGGAATACAGTTCCCAGGCATATACATTGGGCACAGTTGCCACTGATCTAGCAGCCACGTAATAAGCGGACAGGCAGGAGTGTTTGGCCGGGAGTCCAAGCCCGCGCGAAGGGCTAACGGCGCAGCCGACCTCCGCCGGGCTAACGATGAACACGCACAGACGGACCAACTGGAAGAGCGCCGCGAGGGTTGCCAGTCCGGATATGACGTTCAAGGCGCGGGAGTTCCCTCCTTCATCCAGCGGAACAATCGGGCGCCACCAGAAGAACCAGGCGACGAATCCCGCAATGCCGACGGCCACAATAGCAGCAACTAGCTTGGATCCCGTAAAGCTGATTGCCGCAGCGAACGCGAAAATTCCAAAAGCACAGGCAAGCGACAGTGCCATCAGGGCGCGCAGCAATCGAGAAGTAACGGCTCCGGGAGGCTCGGTAGTTTGGGTGGGCATGTGTACCCCCTCTAAAGCGTCCACGTGCGAGTTAGTTTTTGCCTGGGAGCTCTGCTTGCGGAATTCGGCCACTTTACGCTGCTCACGAGTACCTGTCTACCTTCGATTCGCGAGTGTGTCGTTAGCACATGATATGTCCAGTGAAGTTAGCAGGTGAAATGTCCGCTTAGCGGGCGGCGAGGATATGTCCATGCGAGAGAGCGTGGGTACGTATCCGAGGGCCGCAGTGGAGCGGGCGATGAAGGTGCAGGAAGTAATCTTGCGAGCGATGGGGAAGAAGATCAACTGGTGGCAGGCGGCGGAGATCATCGGCATCAGCGAGCGACAGATGCGGCGTTGGCGAGAGCGCTATGAAGAACACGGCTACGACGGACTGATCGACCGGCGGCGCGGCCGGCCAAGCCAAAAGCGTGTGCCACTGGCGCAGGCCGAGCAGGTGCTGGGGCTTTACCGGGAGAAGTACTTTGACCTGAACGTGCGCCATTTTCACGAGAAGCTCGGCGCCGAGCACGGGATCCATCTGAGCTATACCTGGGTAAAGTTGGCCTTGCAGGGAGCGGGATTGGTGGCCAAGGCCCGCAAGCGCGGCATACACCGCAAGCGGCGCGAACGGCGCCCGCTGCCGGGCATGTTGCTGCACATCGACGGCAGCCGCCACCAGTGGTTTCAGGATGAGCGCTGGTATGACCTGATCGTGATTCTGGACGACGCTACCAGTGAAATCTATTACGCCCAGTTGGTGGAAGAAGAATCGACGATTACGGTGATGGCCGCGCTGCGAGAAGTCATCGAGCGCAAGGGGCTGTTCTGCGCCTTGTACTCGGATCGAGGCAGTCATTTCTGGCTGACACCGAAGGCTGGCGGCAAGGTGGACCCGCATCGTTTGACCCAGGTGGGCCGTGCGCTGCGCGATCTGGGCGTGCAGATGATTCCGGCTTACTCGCCTCAGGCGCGGGGCCGCTCGGAACGCAACTTCGGGACCTGGCAGGGACGGCTGCCGCAGGAGCTCCGGTTGCACGGGATCAGCACCCTTGCGGAAGCCAACCGCTTTCTGCGCGAGCACTACGTGGACGAGTTCAACCGCCGCTTCCAGGTGCCTGCGGCGCAGCGCGGCACCGCCTTCACCGCCTGCCCGCGCCGCGACCTCGACTTGATCTTCTCGCTCCAGTTCGAGCGTACGGTCAGTCGCGACAACACCGTCAGCTTCCAGAACCTGGCCTTGCAGATCGACAAGGTAAGCTGGCGCGGCACCCTCGCCGACTGCAACGTCATCGTGCACCAGCATCTGGACGGCACTCTCAGCATGACCCACGGGCCACGCCGCCTCGGACGCTACTCCAGCCAGGGCACACCGATCACGCAGACGGCAATTAAGCAAGCTGTTGAAAAGCCGCTCCGTGGGAAAGTCCAAAAGCCGACTTTTCCACCTCGCTTGGAAATCCCGCAAACGGCGCGGGATTCCCACTTTCCAACAGCTACGACGGCGGCGGCTGGATGAAATATAAACCGGACATTTCACCTGCTAACAAAACCGGACATTTTCATTTGCTACGAACACCTTCGATTCGCGAGACGAAAAACCGTAGCGACGGCCAGGCGGATTCAAATGCCCAAATCTTCGCCTCAGTTTTACTTCGCCTTCTTCTCTTCTCGCGACCATATCAGTACGCCTCGCGTTGAGCGTCCACGATTAGTACCGGCAGGTTGGCTTAGCGGAAGTGATCCCCGGCTCGCCCTCCAACTACCTAGCTCCGCCCGGATTACCGGCAACCCGGAAGTTTCGGACGGAAATGTCCCGTATTGCCGACCATACGGACAAGCCGGATCGCGATCTCTGATCTAGCGTAAAAAGATAATCAGTGTGGAAGTCTCGAAGTAACTTGAATCGCCCACATGGGGAATACCAATGCTTGCTAAGCAAGGAATGACTGTAAAAATTGTTGCCACCGATCCGTGGGAGTTGGTTACTGCCATAGGCAGCGGCCCATTTGAAGGCGCTATTCTCAATGTGGATGCGAAAGATCATAAGTCGATTGTCATTCGACTCGATAAGCCTATTCGCTATAGGACAATCGAAACACATTTCCTTGTGGCCTCTGCAAGGCATGTCGATGGGGATTTCCTGAACGCCAGCAACAATACGCTGTTTTGTAATTTAGTCTCGCTCACTCAAGATGAAGCTCAATTCGGAATAATTCGGCATATTCCGATGCCACCGAGCGGCTGCGGTTTATCGCCGATGTTTCTTGGACAGAAACTCGCTAGATTGGCTACGGAAGCCCCAATGCATCGTTCCGAGTGTATTACCGGCAATCCGGAAATAACGAGGCGAAACTTCCGTATGGCCGACCACTCACTCGCATGAGTATCCCGCTCATCAGTGCTATCGTATTCGACAAGTTGCAAATAGATCGACGCACATTGTTGGAGTACGTTGGCGCGTACTGTTCAGACCCGTTCTCGCGAATTCGAAGGAGGCGAGGGATATGTGGGGGATGATTGCGAAGATAACTCTTCTTCCCGGCAGGCGTGATGAAATGATCGAAATCTTGAAGGAGAGCGCAGCCGATATGCCCGGTTGCCTCAGCTACGTTGTGGCCAAAGACGCTGCTGACGAAAATACGATCTGGGTGACCGAAGCTCAATGCTTGCAATCGTGCCGCTGTGTCTGATGCTGGCCACAGCCAACACGTCTGCGCACGCTCAGAGCACATCGTCGCCCGCGGACTGGACTCAGTTCCACAGGGACAACATGCAGCGCTGGAATCCTTATGAGACAGTGCTTGGCGTCAATAACGCTGGGACCCTGGCGTTGAAGTGGAGCTACGTTACCGGCAACCCGAACCCGGGTAACAATGAGGGTTCCTGGTCCTCGCCCGCGGTGGTCAATGGGGTAATGTATATCGGCTCCGACGACGGCAGGGTATATGCGCTGGACACCAGCACTGGCGTAAAGCTGTGGAGCTACACAACCGGCGACATTATCTATTCCTCACCGGCAGTGGCGGGCGGAGCAGTCTATGTTCGTTCCTACGACGGCTATTTATATGCTCTCAACGCCAGCACGGGAGCCAAGCTGTGGAGCTACTTCTCGGGACAGACCGACGATGCAGTTTCCTCGCCTACAGTGCTGAACGGGGTAGTTTATTTCAGCTCGTACGAAGACAGCGAGGTGCGCGCTCTGAACGCCAGCACCGGTGCCTTGCTGTGGAGCTATACCACCGGAAACTTTGTGGTGTCCTCGCCCGCCGTTGCGAATGGGGTGGTTTATATCGGCTCCGATGATGGCAACCTGTACGCGCTGAACGCCAACACCGGCGCCTTCCTCTGGAGCTATACGACAGGAGGTCCAGTGACCTCCTCGCCTGCCGTCGCGAATGGGATAGTCTACATCGGCTCTTGGGATGGCAACGTGTACGCGCTGAACGCCGGCACCGGGGCCAGGGTGTGGAGCTATACGACGAAACTTGGATGGCAAGTCCAGTCCTCGCCCGCCCTCGCGAATGGAGGGGTCTATGTCGGCGACAACGACAGCAGCATCTATGCGCTGAACGCCAGCACCGGCTCTCTGCTGTGGAGTTACGCCACAGGAAACGATGTGCAGTCTTCGCCCGCCGTTGCGAATGGGGTAGTTTATGTTGGCTCGTGGGACGGCAAGGTGTATGCGTTGAACGCTAGCACCGGGGCCAAACTATGGAGCTACACCCTGGGGGGCTTGGCGACTCCATCCCCGGCGGTTGTAGATGGAGTGCTTTACATGAGTTCACTTAATCACGTTTACGCATTCGGGCCCGGGGGAACCGCTGACCTGTACCTGCGGATTCAATTCACTCCAACTGCCGTGCATCAAGGTGACTTGCTCACTTATGTCTTCCCCGTGTGGAACCTGGGCCCCGGCGTTGCTACTCAGGAAGTGCTGAACACGCAGGTGCCGGCAGGCACGACCTTCGACTACATCCGCATCTCCGGCACACCCGGACTGGGCACCTGCACAACTCCGCCCTACCAGGGAACAGGACACATCATTTGCCAGGAAAACAGCAGCATGGCGCCGAACACTACGTGGACAGTGCGATTGACGGTGAGGGTGACAGCGCCGTCGGGCACAGTGATCACCGAGAATGCGGCGACCATGGCCGACACTACTGATCCAAATCTGGCCAACAGCACCGCAACCGTGAGAACGACGGTGCAGTAACGAGAAGTCGAAAAACGGATCGAAGCGTTTCGGAAAGCGAAAGAAAACCGGGTGAGGTGCGTGCACAGAGAGTAGAATCCTCCCCGTTGGGCTTCCGAACCCGGAACGCCGACGTCCGCAAGGCTCGTTCCCCCGAGGCCAGAACCCAACCGCCTCCAGCTGCGTGACGCCTCCGCTCCTTACTGATGTAAGAGCTGTGTGGAGGCGCGCTAATGAAATCCCCGATCTGTGTCACGAATATCTGTGCCACCAACAGGAAGCAGACTGCTTCTTTCAGGATTGCAGGCTTGATGCTTGCAATTGCGCCGCTGTTGCTGATGCTGGCCGCGGCTGGCACCTCAGTGCAAGCTCAGACCACGTCGTCACCCGCAGACTGGACGCAGTTTCTCAGAGATAACATGCAGCGCTGGAACCCGTATGAGACGGTGCTGGGCGTCGATAACGTTGGGACCTTGGAGTTGAAGTGGGTCAACAATGCTCTCAGTAATTCCCCATCCTCGCCCGCCGTAGTAAATGGTGTGGTCTATATCGGCTCGCGCGACGGCAACCTATATGCGCTGAATGCCAGCACCGGCGTTAAATTGTGGAGCTTTACCACCTGCGGCGAGGTAATTGCCTCGCCGGCAGTGGCGAACGGAGTGGTTTACATCGGCTCATACAATAAAAACACCAACGATGGCACCATGTATGCGCTGGACGCCAGGACCGGCGCCTTGCTGTGGACTTTTGACACCGGCGGTAACCTCTTCGGTGTCCCAGCTGTTTTCTCGCCCGCTGTTGTGAATGGAGTGGTTTATATCGGCTCTACGGACAACGATGACGATGTGTACGCATTGAACGCCAGCACCGGTGCACTGCTATGGCGCTCTGCCCCCGGAGTGTTTTTGGAATCCTCGCCCGCCGTGGCGAATGGGGTGGTCTATATCGGCTCCCCCCTCCCGGGCAACGTCCACTACCCCAACGGCACTGTGTATGCGCTGAACGCCAGCACCGGGGCACTACTATGGAGCTTTACCCCCGTTTACTACTACCCACTGCAAGAGCTTTTTTATTCCTCGCCCGCAGTAGCGAATGGCGTGGTCTACATCAACTCCCGTGTCTCCGTCAACGGCATCGCCACCGGCTACATGTATGCGCTGAACGCGAGCACCGGCGCCAAGCTCTGGAGCTATACAACGGGAGTGGGTTCCACTCCCGCAGTGGCGAACGGGGTGGTTTATGTTGGTTCCGGCGATGGCAACGTGCATGCGCTGAACGCCAGCACTGGCGCCAAGCTCTGGAGCTATGCCACGGGAAGTTATGTGGAATCCTCGCCCGCCGTGGCGAATGGGGTGGTGTATGGCACCTCCGATAACGGCGATGTGTACGCGCTGAACGCCAGCACGGGCGCCAAATTGTGGAGCTATCCCACCGGCTGTGCTGGTGACTGCTCCGGCGTGCTTTCCTCGCCCACAGTGGTGGACGGGGTCCTTTATGTCGGTTCCGGAGTCAGCCTGTACGCCTTCGGACTGGGGGTGGCTGGCACGGGCGACCTCTACCTGCGGGTGGAACCTTCTCCCACTCCAGTCAAAGAGGGAGACCTGCTCACTTATGCCTTCCCGGTATGGAACCTGGGGCCGGGTGTTGCTGTTCACGAAGTGCTGACCACGCAGGTGCCGGAGGGCACGACCTTCGACTACATCCGCATCTCCGGTACTCCGGGACTGGGCACGTGTACAACTCCGCCCTACGAGGGAACTGGAGAGATCGTCTGTCACGAAAACAGCAGCATGGCTCCGAACACTACGTGGACGGTGCGATTGACGGTGAAGGTGACAGCTCCTGCAGGCGTTGTGATCACCGAAAGCGGAGCCGCCACTTCGGACACGACTGATCCAAACTTCGCCAACAACAGCGCGACGGTGAGCACGACGGTGCAGTGAGAGACTGCGAAAGCGAATCGAGGGCTTTTCAGGAGGGCTAAGAAACCGAGCGCGGTGCGTGCACAAGGAGTAGAATCCTCCCCGTTGGGCGTACGGAACCCGGAACGCCGACGTCCGCACGGCTCGTTCCCCCGAGGCCAGAACCCGACCGCCTCCATCTGCGTGACGCCTCCGCTCCTTACTGATGCAAGAGCTGTGTGGAGGCTGCGCCAAATGAAATCCCCGATCTGTGTCACGAACATCTGTGTCACTAACAGGAAGCAGACTACTTCTTTTCGGATTGCAGGCTTGATGCTTGCAATCGCGCCGCTGTGGCTGATGTTGGCCGCGGCCAAGACGGCTGCGTATGCTCAGACGGCCAATCCAGCGGACTGGACGCAGTTCCTCCGCGATAATATGCAGCGCTGGAACCCTTATGAAACGGCGCTCAGCGTGAACAGTGTGGAGACACGGGGGTTGAAGTTGAACTGGCAGAGCCCGATCGGCAACTTCTATGACTCGTCCTCCTCGCCCGTCTTGGCGAATGGGGTAGTCTACTACGGTTCGTTCGATTACAGCGGGAGCGCTCTGACGGGCCACGTGTACGCTCTAAACGCCAGTACCGGCGCTCAGTTATGGAGCTTTGAAACCCCGGGCCCTGTAACTTCCTCGCCCGCAGTGGCGAACGGAGTGGTTTATGTCTCTTCCGAAAGCTTATATGCCCTGAACGCCAGCACCGGCGCCCTGCTGTGGAGCTCCGCAACGGCAGGAAACGGAGATTCACCCACAGTGGCGAACGGCGTGGTTTATGTCTCCTCCCAAATGTGCTCCTCAAATGGCGTCCCCTGCACGAGCAGTCTGTATGCGCTGAACGCCGGCACCGGCGCCCTGCTGTGGAGCTTTCCCATGGCAGGAAATGGGTCCTCACCCGCAGTGGCGAATGGAGTAGTCTATGTCGGCTCGTCGGATGACAACGTGTATGCGCTGAACGCCAGCACCGGCGAGAAGCTCTGGAATTACAGTATCGATGGTGAAGTGACTGCCTCACCGGCAGTGGCCAATGGAGTGGTCTATGTCGGCTCCTCCACAGGGTTTGCGTATGCGCTCGGTGCCAGCACAGGCGCCCTGCTGTGGCGCTACGCTGCCGCGAGTACACAGAGCCTGGGCACCGCGCCCGCAGTCGCGAATGGGGTGGTTTATTTCGAGGCGAATAATTCCCGCAGCTGCTGCCAGAAGAACAACTCATATCTATACGCGCTGAATACCGACACCGGCGCGCTGCTGTGGGCCTATCCGACCTCAGGCCAGGGATTTTCGTCACCCGCAGTAGCGAACGGAGTGCTTTACTTCACTTACGAGGGCATCCTGAACGAACAGGGCACTGGAAACGGGAACAACGAACTGTATGCTGTGAATGCCACCACCGGCGCCTTGCTTTGGAGCTACTTGTCTCCCGCATTCATTGTTTCTTC
The DNA here is from genome assembly GCA_963721995.1 of uncultured Acidobacteriaceae bacterium. Lineage (GTDB taxonomy): Bacteria > Acidobacteriota > Terriglobia > Terriglobales > Acidobacteriaceae > Silvibacterium. The sequence continues at coordinate 92,698 of CAVRNK010000006.1, forward strand.
GCCCATCATTGTGGATGGGGTGCTTTACTTCCGTACTGGAAACACTTTTCCACCTCCTCTTCCCGCAGGTACGCCTTCAGGCGAAATCTACGCGTTTGGGTTGGGGGCCGACACAGCCGATCTGTTCCTGCGGATAGTACCCACTCCGACGACGGTCCAGCAGGGCGATTTGATCACCTACGCCTTCCCGGTATGGAACCTTGGTCCGGGCAACGCTGTTCACGAAGTGCTGACCACGCAGGTTCCAGAGGGCACAACCCTCGATTACGTCCGCATCTCCGGCACGCCCGGCCTGGGCACCTGTACAACTCCACCCTACGAGGGAACTGGAGAGATTGTCTGCCACGAAAACAGCAGTATGGCGGCGAACACTACGTGGACAGTTCGGCTGACGGTGAAGGTGACGGCTCCGTCGGGGACAGTGATCACCGAAAGTGCAGCCACCATGTCGGATACGCCTGATCCCAATCTGGCCAATAACACAGCGACGGTGAGCACCACGGTGCAGTGACGACAAGGCCAAAAAAAGGATCGGAAGTGTTGCGGGAGCTAAGAAAGCCGGGTGAGGTGCGTGCACAAAGAGTAGAATCCTCCCCGTTGGGCGTACCGAACCCGGAACGCCGACGTCCGCATGGCTCGCTCCCCCGAGGCCAGCACCCAACCGCCTCCATCTGCGCGACGCCTCCGCTCACTACTGATGTAAGAGCTGTGTGGAGTGCGCTAATGAAATCCCCGATCTGTGTCAGCAATATCTGTGTCACGAGCAGGAAACAGACTGCTTCTTTCAGCATTGCAGGCTTAATGCTTGCCCTCGCGCCGCTGTGGCTGATGCTGGCCACGGCCAACACGTCCCAAGCTCAGACCACGTCGTCACCCGCGGACTGGAGGGAGTTCCACCGAGACAACATGCAGCGCTGGAACCCCTATGAGACGGTGCTTGGCGTCAGCAATGTTGGCAGTCTGCGGCCCAGGTGGAGAAACACCGTCGGCCCTGTCGGCGGCTATGAACAGTTCATCGGCCAGTATTTCGAATCCGCACCCGCAGTGGTGAATGGCGTGCTTTATATTGGCTCGGACGACGGCAACGTGTATGCCCTGAGTGCCGCCACCGGCGCCCAGCTCTGGAACTACACGACGGGAAATCCTGTGGACTCCTCGCCCGCTGTGGTGAATGGGATCGTCTACGTCGGCTCGTTGGACGAAAACGTCTATGCGCTGAACGCCGGCACTGGCGTCCAACTCTGGAGCTATCGTACCGGATACCTCGTCGAATCCTCGCCCGCGGTGGTAAACGGCATCGTCTACATTGGCTCCGACGATGGAAGCTTTTATGCGCTGAATGCCGCCACCGGCGCCAAACTGTGGAGCTTTGATACTGGCGAGGCTCTAGCCGGTTCAGTGGAACCCTCGCCCGCGCTGGCGAATGGTGCGGTCTACTTCGGCTCGTGGGACGGAAACGTGTATGCGCTGAATGCCGGCACCGGGCGCCAAACTGTGGAGCTATGCCACGGGAGGACACGTGTATTCCTCGCCCGCGCTGGCAAATGGGGCGGTCTATATCGGCTCCTTCGACGGAAATTTGTATGCGCTGAACGCCGGCACCGGCGCCAAACTGTGGAGCTTTAACACCGGAGCTCAGGTATCTTCCTCTCCCGCCATCGCGAATGGGGTTGTTTATGTCGCCGCCGGCTACGGCTTATTTGCGCTCAACGTCGCCACCGGTGCCCTGCTGTGGAGCTATAGCACAGAAGACTACGCGTCTTCTTCCTCGCCCGCCGTAGCCAACGGGGTCGTCTATTTCACTAACACCGGCCCGCAAAACGTTGGCAACGTTTGCGCACTGAACACCGCGACCGGTGCCCTGCTGTGGAACTATTACCTCGGAGATGTGAGTTCGCCGCCTGCTATCGTGAACGGGTCGCTTTACATCCGCGGTGGATACCTTGCTGGCAATGCCTATGGCATCGCTCACTATAACGAGTACGTCTACAGCTTCAACGTGAGTGGTTCGGCCGATCTTTCCTTGAGAGTCCAACCCTCTCCGACGCCGGTTACGCAGGGAACTCTCCTCACCTACGCCTTCCCAGTCTGGAACCTCGGACCCGCGAATGCAGTTCACGAAGTGCTGACCACGCAGGTTCCCGAGGGCACAACCCTCGATTACGTCCGCATTTCCGGCACGCCGGGACTGGGCACATGCACAACTCCGCCCTACCAGGGAACTGGAGAGATCGTCTGTCACGCAAACAGCGCCATGGCCCCAAACACCACATGGACAGTGAGAGTGGTTGTGAAGGTGACGGCTCCGTCGGGGACAGTGATCACCGAAAGTGCAGCCACCATGTCGGATACGCCTGATCCCAATCTGGCCAATAACACAGCGACCGTGAGCATGACGGTGCAATGAGAGACTGGCGAGCACATCGTGATCTTGTCGGAATAGACCAAGACGTCTAGCAAGAGCGGACATCGACGCAGGTCATCACGTGCAGCAGGACATCGGCAGCAGTGGGCAAAACTCCCTTCTGTCAATCAATCCGTAGTTCCGGTCGGATCACCGGCTATACGGAAGTAATTCGCGGACAAGGCAACACTCGTAAGGTTCCTCGGCTCGTCTTGAATATTACGGAACTAATTCCAGATTTCCTGAATCCGCCCATCTTCGATCCGAAGAATCGCGAAATAGTTCCGCGTATATTCTCGCGTCGGATCAGAAGGATCTTTGGCGCGCTTCTCCCACATCATTACGACAAAAGAGCCGTTGGCGAATTCCAGCACCGGCGCATTCTTCCACTCCGGCTTGATGTCCTGAGGCTGATGGTCGGGGAGGCTGTGAATGAACTGTTTCAAACCTTCACGGTCAACGGGCTCGACCGGATTGTGCTCGATAAAGGATGACGAAAGAAGCTTTTCGATATCCTCGATGTGTCCATATTCGACGACATTCTTTTCAAAGCGCGTTGCGATCGCCAGGTTCTGTTGTTCGACCGTTGAAGGTTTCGCTATGTTCCAGGTGGAGGGCGGCGGAGCCGTGGACGGAATGAACGCAGGAGAACCAGGGTTCTTCCGGGCAGCATCCCAGTGCTCCTGTATCTTTCCGTTTTGAATGCGAAACAGATCGAAGCTGTATTCATAGACTGACTGTGAAGTGTCTTTGGGATTTTTGAATTTATGCTCAAAGACCAGCCAGACGAAATTTCCCTTTGCGCCCGCGACGACCGGAGGCTTTTGAAGTCGATCGGGAATCGGCTCGATCGCAGGTCCGAGGCTCTTGAAGAGCGTCATCAAAGCAGCTCGACCAGTAGGAATATTGGGATTGTGCTGGATGAAGTCCTCCGCCGCGTAGTTGGCTGCAAGTTCGATGTGGCGAGCTTCGATGACTTTTCTCCACCAGTCGAGGACGAAGGCGAGGTTCTTCTCTTCTGCGGGAGTCAAGGGGGCGACTTGTTTCCTGCTGGGGAGATGTCCCGGTTGTAGAGATTGACCGAATGCAGAGAAGAAGGCAACGAAAAGCAATTGAAGAGCGATCGCTATGCGCAACGCCTCTGTCCACTCGAAATGAGAAGACATCCTTTGTCGATCACGTGCCTCGAAGACATTCTCGAACTGATCGTCCATTTCTCTCTCCTGTGGTAATACCACATAAACATCTCACAGCTAGTGTCGCACCGCTACATAAAATGTGACCAGACGGGTTTCTTCCGTGTTGCCGACTTCCATGTAAGTCAAAGTCAAGGGAAAAGCACGAGTTTCTGGGCGCGCTCAGAGCGAACGATCGCTGACAGGGAAGTTACATTGTAATTACACTCACGCGACAAATTACATCCACGGCGGAGCCATCGTACCTATGCAGGATACGGGCTCGCAGGTCGGGCTCAAATAAGAGAACTGGGCACTGCGGGCAGCCGGATCAAGCCACACCTTAGCTAGTGACTATTTACAACTAGTTGCTAGCCCGGTCGAGGAATGAGGATCCAGTGATGAACAGTATGCGTGTGACAGTTCGATTGATTTGCATTGCCGTTACAGCTTGGGTGGTAGCGCCAGTCTCCGCGCAGACCGGTGCCTGGACTACACCCGTAGTGCTTAGTACTGGCGGTCAGGGCTGGGAGGCGGCCGCCGCCATTGATGGGGATGGTAACTCGCTCGCTCTCTGGGACGAGCGCACAACGCAGGACCAGCTCTGGTCGGTCTCGAAGGCGAGCGGCGGCAATTGGGGCTCGGTAACGGAGGTCTCTCCGGCCCTCCAGACCACCTCGGTCTTTCCAGCCGTTCGAATCTCCACGGCAGGATTTGCTACAGCAGTGTGGAGCGATTCAAACGGAGTGTGGACAGCGGACCGCCCGTCCGGTTCGAAATGGGACGCCGCTCAACTTCTCATCCCCGGCGCGTCAAATCCGATCTTTGTGATGAATTCTCGAGGGGATGCCGCCATAGCCTGGATTGTGGGCGGCGGGCCCAGAAGTACCAGCGGTTCGGTAATGGCCGTCCTTCGTCCCGCAGGGGGCACCTGGAGTGCACAACAGACAGTTGCCAGCGGCGCGCATCTCACCGTTGATCATGCCGGAATCGGAGACTCTGGCGAGGTAATTGTCACCTGGGAGACCTACAACGCGGTCTGCCATAAATACGGTTGTGCACAGAGCAGTTACGTCCTGCATGCCTCGCGGCAAAACACGGGTACTGAGGTCTGGGTCGACTCGGGTGCGCTTTTAGGGCCTGACCTCGACGCGCACGACGCGCGCGTGGCCCTCGATTCCGGAGGCGGAGCGATCCTGTTGGCGCTGAGCAGTTCCGGCTTCTACACCTCTGCCACGCAAGGCAATTCCGGTGGCGCATGGAGCGCCTTCAAAACCGCCGTCAGCCCTCAGGGTTCGACCATCATTTCCGATCTGGCGAGTGACGATGCGGGGCAGGTAACGCTGGTCTACGAGTCGATTACCTACCCCACGTCGCAGGCGCTTGCGGTCAACGGATCAATCACCGGCAACACGTGGTCCTCGCCTGTGGTTCTATCCGGCACCGACACCAGTGTCGGTCAGGTATATTTCGCTCTGGCTCCCAATGGCGCGTCGCTGGCCATCTGGTTGTCAAGCAGCGGGACTCCGGCGATCCGCGCCGCCACCAGGCCCACCGCTACGGGTGCATGGAGCACTCCGGTCAATCTCTCCGGACCGGGCGGCTATATCTCGCCGGAAGCCGCCGCGGTGGAACCTTCGGGAAATGCGATCGTCGTCTATTCCGGCTACAACGCTGCCAGTGTGCATACGGAGTACGCAACAAACTATCAACCGTAACCGGCTGGCTCGGATCTCCATGCTCGTTCAGGATCCTGGTCTGGTAGATGGATTTCACACGTCCGTCTGACTCTGTACTCGCCGGACGGAACCGTGCGTGAGATCGGCTGGCGTTCTGGCTGCTTTATCGCCAATGGACGCATTATGAAAGGACGCCGGCTTTCGGAGCGGAAGCAAGTTGCGTCGCAGGGACTTTGCCCCCGCACCCCCAGGATTTAGCGCTTTGATGCCTCTCCCGACAGGTGTCTCTACGAATAAAGAAAAGGGGGATGCCGTAGCATCCCCCTTTATCGATCGGTCGAGGCCACTGAGACGGTGCTCGGGTTGCTTCCCAGTGTGGGGCCATGGGGACATGGGCAAAACGGGGAAGGAACTGACAGCATAATGAAGTGGCGGGGACCAAGGTACAAGCCGAGTTTGCAGTGGTGCTCAATTCGAGCCCGTTTCTCCAGTGTGGCTCCGGGTTCCGTGATCAAAACAGTGGTGACGCCGACAGCCGCGAGGTGAGCCGGCGATCCCGATTGGGAGAGTCCTTACGTTCACGACTCGGACCTGTGGTCTCCGCAAATCGACCCAGGAGTCAATGATGCCGCGCAAGAAATTACACAAGAAGAACCAGAGGGTGGCCCCGCCGATCATGAATCCCGATGCTGCCGGAATCGATATCGGCGCGACCGAGATTTACGTTGCCGTACCGGCGGATCGCGATCCAGAACCTATTCGCATGTTTGCGACCTTCACGCAGGATCTAAACCGTCTTGCCGACTGGTTGCAGCAATGCGGGGTCCGCACGGTCGCCATGGAGTCCACCGGAGTCTACTGGGTTCCGTTGATACAGATCCTGGAAGTGCGCGGGCTGGAGGCCTATCTGGTCAACGCGAAACACGTTAAGAACGTACCGGGACGGCGCACAGACGTTTCCGACTGCCAGTGGCTGCAATACCTGCATTCAGTCGGTCTTTTGCGCGCGTCCTTCCGCCCCGCGCCAGAGGTTTGCGCCCTCCGATCCTTGCTTCGGCACCGAGACAGCTTAGTGGAGATGGCGACCACGCATGTCCAACATGTACAGAAGGCTTTGGATCAGATGAACCTTCAGATTCACCATGTCATTAGCGACATCACTGGAACAACTGGGCTTGCGATCATCGATGCGATTCTTGCTGGGAATCGCGATCCCCAAGTGTTGGCCACACTCCGCGATCCCAGGATTCGAGCCAGTAAAGATACGATTGCTAAGAGCTTGGTGGGAGATTACCGCCCAGAGCATCTGTTCACACTGCGGCAATCTGTCGACTTGTACCGGGAATACCAGCAACGAATCGCTGCCTGCGAGGAAGAAATGCAGCGCTTCTTGAAGTCTATGGAAGCGAGTGCCACTTCATCTGCGAGTTTGCCGGCTGCCAAGGATTCCGTAAGGAAATGCAAGGTGATGGCACCGGCCAAGGCTCTGGCATTGCGTGAGGAAGCCTATCGCATCCTGGGAGTAGACCTGACTACGATCCCAGCAATCAGCGTCTTGCATGCTCAGGCTATTCTCGCCGAGTTGGGCGATGGCATCTCAAAATTCCGTAGCGCCGGCGCCTTCAGTTCATGGATGGGGTTATGCCCGGACAACGATATTAGTGGCGGAAGAGTGCTTTGGACCGGAACGAGAAAAGTCAAAAACCGCGTTGCCGTCACTTTACGAATGGCAGCTCAGTCACTCCAAAAGAGTGAATCGGCTCTAGGAGCGTTTTACCGCCGCATGCGAACTAGGCTCGGAGCTCCCAAAGCGGTTACTGCCGCTGCTCACAAATTGGCGCGAATTATCTATCACATGCTCAAAACCAGAGAGCCGTACGACGAAAGCGTCTTTGCCAGAACAGAAATCAAATATCGCCAACGGGCAGAAAACCGCCTCCGAGCAATGGCCCAGAACCTCGGCTACACAATTGCACCAGCCCAAGCCAAGTAAACCCTCCAAATGGTGTAGGAGTTCCTTGGGAGCATGGCCCTATCCTCCGCTCAGTTCGGGCTGATTATAGCTGCAGCGAGCAGGGACGCTTCTTCGCGATGGCTCCTGGAGTATGGCACTTTCAGCTTGGGGGAAGATCACGTTGGCATGCATCCCCTTCCCCCAGGAGGCTACCCAGATGAGTAGCAATTCAAGGCTGGTCTTCGCTTCGGATGTCAGAAGAACTGCGAATGGTATCGTCACCTGTGGAATGAATGGGCCGGTTCTTCCGAGCGCGATACTCCCATTCACTCGTGGCCGATGCATGGACATCCCATTCTGTAGAATGTCGCCGTAATCTCCCCATTCAGGGTTGAAGATTGAACGACTGCGAATCTTGAAGAAACGCTGACTCATCGATCATGAGTATAGCGTTCAACTCGAAGGCTTCTCTTGGGGACGTATTACCGGCAACACGGAAACAACGGCCCGAAACCTCCGGATAGCCGACCACACGCCGTGCGCCGGGATAAACCGGCATGTTGTAGGGGGTGTGAGTCCCCTAGTGCGCCGGTTAAACCGGCGAGGTGCAGTGAATGAAAGAGTCACACAGTGAAGGATTAGCGATCCACACTGGCCCCGAGTCATGCGGAGTTGTTCGCGAGGACAACGTCGAAGCGTTGACAGGGGAAGGTGCGGGCCGGGTATTCAGCCGCGAAACTTACACACTCCGGAACGCCGACGCTCTTAGGGTAGGCGGAAGGCACAATCGGTTACGCCGCTATCGCGAGGCGTTGCAGAGTTCCGCGCGGTCGCAGACCCCGAGCACGCACCGAAGCACCTCGCGCGGGAACCGGGAGATCCCGCGTTCTCCCATGGCGAAAGATGGCTTGGGACGCATCGGGAAGTCTGAGGACGTACGCCGATGATGGACGAACGTGGGAAGTCGGACAGACCTGTACTACCGATGAAGTCCTCGAACAAAGCCGGGCCGCCGGTGGCGGAGAGGATGGAGGGAAGAGGTTTGACCGAGGGGAATCCGCCACAGCAAAACGCGTCCCGGACACCGAGCCGGAGCCACGCGCCCAGTGCGCTGGAGCGGATACGACAAGCAGCAAAGGAAGATAAGGAGGTGCGGTTCACCGCGCTCTTTCACCACATCTACGCGCTGGAAACACTGCGCGTGGCCTATCTCAGTCTGAAGAGAGAAGCTGCACCTGGTGTGGACGGTGAGACGTGGCGGCACTACGGAGAAGATCTTGAGGATAACCTCCATGATCTCTCCCATAGGCTGAAGCGAGGGGCGTATCGGGCCAAGCCGGTGCGTAGGACGTACATCCCCAAGACTGACGGGCGGGTGAGGCCGCTCGGAGTCACTGCGCTGGAGGACAAGATCGTTCAGCGTGCGGCGGTCGAGGTGATGAACGCTATCTACGAAACGGACTTTCTTGGATTTTCGTACGGGTTCCGTCCGAAGCGTAGCCAGCATAACGCGCTGGATGCGCTTTACACCGGACTGCTGACGAAGAAGGTGAACTGGGTGCTCGATCTGGACATACGCGGGTTCTTCGATGCGATTTCGCACGAATGGCTTGTAAAGTTCATCGAGCATCGCATCGCGGACCGGCGTGTCGTGCGGCTCATCCAGAAGTGGTTGAACGCAGGTGTGCTAGAGGATGGAAAACGAATACGTATGGAGGAAGGGACGCCTCAGGGAGGCAGTGCATCGCCGCTGCTGGCGAATATCTATCTCCATTACACGTTCGATCTGTGGGCTCAGGCATGGCGTCGAAAGCAGGCACACGGCGATGTGATCGCCGTGCGGTACGCCGACGACATCGTGGTTGGATTCCAGAGCGAAACATATGCCAAACAGTTCCTAGCGGAACTCACCGAGCGGTTTCGGAAGTTTAGCTTGGAACTGCATCCCGACAAAACGCGGCTTCTGGAGTTCGGACGGTTCGCGGCCCGAAACCGGCAACAGCGTGGAGAAGGGAAGCCGGAAACGTTCGCCTTCCTTGGCTTCACGCATATCTGCGGGAAGACGAGAAGCAACGGTTACTACACGGTGCTGCGGCAGACGATTCGTAAGAGGATGCAAGCGAAGCTGAGCGAGGTAAAAGACGAACTCAGACGACGCATGCACGACCCCATCCCGGAAGTAGGCCAATGGTTGCGGGCGGTCGTTGGTGGACACATCCGCTATTACGGAGTGCCCATGAACGGCTCTGCTCTGGGCGCGTTCCGGCTTCGGACAGGCTTGCTCTGGCACCAAGCGCTCTCGCGCCGCAGCCAGAACGGCCACGTCCGTTGGGACAGAATGCGGCGCTTAATCGACCGATGGCTGCCTCCCGCACGCGTATATCATCCTTATCCACTGCGCCGCATGGGCGTCATTACCTGAGGTAAGAGCCGGATGCGGGAAATCCGCTCGTCCGGATCCGTGGAGGGGGTCATGAGCAATCACGATCCCTACTCCGACCAGGAAAGGAAACAGCGAATCCATCCTGGCCTCGAGTCTTGCATGGGACATCGTGAGGTGTCTGGTGAAGCGTAGACAGAGGTACCAGTGGGCCGGGCTATTGAGCTTCGAAAAGTCGGGAATCAGGATGCCGACTCCATGGTGTGTAGGAGGAAGGCAATACGGCAGCCGCGTTATTTCGCGAGTGGCTGTCCGATCCTGCGTAGTCGGAGAACCCGCGCACGCTGATAAAACAACATGCACGAGAACCGGGAGATCTCCAGCACGCCTTGGTCCAAGGATCAAGGCCGGTCCGTGAAGGCTGAGAGCCGCACGGCGGACATGCACGTGTTGGAGAAGTCGGACTGTGCCGTACTACCTGTGAACCAGCCGAACAAGGAGGGGCAACTCTCTGCGGAGGCGGGGGAGGGAAGGGCACAGACGAAGGAGAACATCGTTCCGTCACACAGGCACCCGACACAGAGCGGGCAGCGCGTGTCCCAGGGGCTGAACGGTGTGCGGAAAGCAGCAAAGGAAAGGAAGCAGGAACGGTTCACCGCTCTGCTCCACCATTTGAGCGTCGATCTACTCCGGGACAGCTTTTACGCGCTTCAGCGTAAAGCTTCGCCCGGAGTGGATGGGGTGACGTGGCAGGAGTATGAAACTGGATTGGAAGATCGGCTTATCGATCTGCACAATCAGGTTCACCGTGGAACGTACCGGGCGAAACCTTCAAGACGAGTCTATATACCGAAGGCTGACGGACGGCAACGCCCGTTGGGTGTCGCGGCGCTGGAGGACAAAATCGTTCAGCAGGCCGTGGTGACGATCCTCAATCAGATTTATGAGGTCGACTTCAAGGGCTTTTCTTACGGGTTCCGTCCCGGTCGCAGCCCACATCAGGCGCTGGACGCACTGAGTGTGGGTATTCAACGGAAGAAGGTGAACTGGGTGCTCGATGCGGACATCCGCGGCTTCTATGACAACTTGAGCCACGAGTGGACGATGAAGTTCATTGAGCATCGGGTGGCCGACCGCCGCATACATCGCCTGATCCAGAAATGGTTGAAGGCCGGAGTATCGGAGGATGGCCAGTGGTCGGAGACGAAACTGGGTACGCCGCAGGGGGCTGTGGTTTCACCACTGATCGCCAACGCATATCTGCACTACGTGTTCGACCTGTGGGCTGAGGTCTGGCGCAAGAAAGTGGCTAAAGGGGACATGGTTATCCTCCGTTATGCCGACGATCTTGTGGTGGGTTTTCAGCACCGGACTGATGCCGAGCGGTTCCTTAGAGAGTTCAAGGATCGGTTGGCGAAATTCGACTTGGAATTACATCCGGACAAGACACGGCTGATCGAGTTCGGGCGCTATGCGGCCCGGGACCGGAAGCAGCGTGGAGAGGGAAAACCGGAAACCTTCACCTTCCTGGGCTTCACCCACTTCTGTGGACAGCGGCACAAGAAGGGAACCTTCACCGTCTGGCGGATCACTGCGAAGAAGCGAATGGTCGCGAAGCTCAAGGCTATCAAGGTCGAGCTACAGCGCCGAATGCACGATCGCGTGCCCGACGTCGGTGGATGGCTTCGCAAGGTCGTATCCGGTTACTACCAATACCACGCCGTTCCCGGCAACATCGACCAGCTGCGCATCTTCAGAAGGCGCGTAAACCGGCTGTGGCGTAACGTTCTGGCTCGCCGCAGTCAAACTGCGAAGAAGAAGTGGGAGCAACTTATCCCGGTCTTGGAAAGGTGGATTCCACCGCCCCGAGTTCTACACCCCTACCCAGAAGCACGCTTCCACGCCACGCATCCTTCGTAAGAGCCGTATGCGTAAACGCGCTCGTACGGATCTCTCCGGGGGGTGCTCAGCGATGAGCGTCCCTACCGGGACCAGAAGACCGTCAGTGAGTTGATTCGGTCTGCACGTGAGACTCGGAGTCACGTGATCCGGTTCTGTCAACACAAGCCGACTCTCAGGAGTAATCCTCCCGGTCGCCTTGGATAGTGCAGGTTGAGACTATCGGTTCAGTCAAAACGTCATTACGGGCTGACTACCTATGAAACGGCTTTTGCGGGAATTGGACGCGGTACCTCTTGCAGCCATGATAACGGTGAGTTGGATGGCCGTTCATGCGCAGACCCAACATGACGCGACACCTACGATTCGTGTGGATACATCGCTCGTGCTAGTGGATGTGATTGCCGAGAATACCAAGACCGGCCTCCACACCCGTGAATTGCTGACTGATCTCAGACGTGAGGATTTTCGTATTTTTGACAATGGCCGTGAAATGCCGATCAGTACCTTCGATATCGGCCCACAAAACATGACGCGACCGATAGCCCTGTGGCTGATCGTCCAGTGCAAGGAGCCGCTTCCACCGGATTGGCATTCGGATTTCATGTTGGGCAACACAAAGATGCTCAGACCCGCACTCGATCACCTGACATCTGATGATGCTGTTGGAGTCGCGCATTGGTGTGACGACGGAAGGGCGGTCATCGACTTGCATCCGGGACACGATCCGGACGCTGCCCTGACAAAGGTTGAAGAAGTGCTGGAGCAGAAGCCTATCGAGGGAGATAACCGCACAGGAGAACTGGCAATGCAGAAGCTGATCCAGATGGTTCTCAAGAAACACCCACGAAACCACTCCGGAGCGGCTACCAGTCTTTATGTTTCTCTATGGCGACCATTGCGCAACTTACGTGGATGAAGCGGACGCCATACTGAGAGATCTGCTGGAGACATCCGGGATCGTGTTTGGAATAAACAACAATAGGGTTCTCTTCAATTCCGAGTCGCGCAGCGGACAAGTTTTCTACCTTGTTCACTACTACAGTCGTGAAACAGGCGGGGAGATTTACTCTACCGTCGATGCCAAGCTCTTTTCGAATGCCCTCGATTACATTCTCACGCAGTTGCATCTTCGCTACACCATCGGATTCAAACCGAAGAAGCTGGATGGAAAGCGGCACACGCTCAAGGTGGAGCTTACTCCTGATGCAAGAAAGAGGTTCCCAGCCGCCGAACCCAGATATCGCCCGGAGTATATTCCGGTGGAAGTGCCGGAAAGCTTCCGCTAATGATGACGCTCAACGATTCAGCGCTGAGAATATCTGACCCGCTTGGTATGTCCGCTATTCTCGCGACTCACCGGCAATCCGGAAATAACGAGGCGAAACTTCCTTATGGCCGACCAGCCGGACATTACTAGACGTCAGGCGTTTACCGACCCAGATCGGACGGAGGGGGAAAACAAAAGCACTGCGAAGTTTACTTGCGCAGAGTAGAATCCTCGCCGTTGGGCGAACCGAACCCGGAACGCTGACGTCCGCATGGGTCGTTCCTCCCCCGAGGCCAGGACCCAACTGCCTCCATCTGCGCGACGCCTCCGCTCCTTACTGATGTAAGAGCTATTTGGAGGCTTGGTGCTAATGAAATCCCCGATCCGTCTCATCAACAGGAAGCAGACTGTTTCTTTCAGAATTGCGAGCTCAATGCTTGCAATCGCGCCACTGTGGCTGATGCTGGCCACAGCCAACCCGTCTGCGCACGCTCAGAGCACATCGTCGCCCGCGGACTGGACGCAGTTCCATCGCGACAACATGCAGCGCTGGAATCCGTATGAGACAGTGATTGGCATCAACAATGCTGGAAGTCTGCAGCTAAAGTGGAAGAATTCCATAACCATCGACAACTTCGTAGTTTCATCGCCCGCTGTGGTGAATGGGGTGGTTTATTTCGGCTCCTTTGATAGCAACGTGTATGCGCTGAACGCCAGCACCGGCGCCAAGGTGTGGAGTTACGCCACTGGAGGCCTGGTGTCTTGCTCCCCTGCAGTAGTGAATGGGGTAGTTTATATCGGCTCGAATGACGACAATGTGTATGCGTTGAACGCCAGCACTGGTGCCAAGCTGTGGAGCTATCTCACCGGATCCGCTGTGCAATCCCCGCCCACAGTGGCGAACGGGGTGGTTTATGTCGGCTCCGTGGACAACAACGTGTATGCGCTGAACGCTAGCACCGGCGCCAAGGTGTGGAGCTTTGCCACTACAGGCGGGGTATATTCTTCACCCGCCGTCGTGAATGGGGTGGTGTATGTCGGCTCGTTTATCGGTGACGGCAACGTCTATGCCCTGAACGCCAGCACCGGCGCCAAGCTGTGGAGCTATGCCACCGGAAACTCCGTGACTTCCTCGCCCGCCGTGGCGAATGGGGTAGTTTATGTCGGTTCGGATGACGGCAACATGTATGCGCTGAACGCCAGCACCGGCGCCAAGCTGTGGAGCTATGCCACCGGAACTGTGGAGTCCTCGCCCGCCGTGGCGAATGGTGTGGTGTATGTGGGCGCCGATAGTAATAACGGCGGGGCAAATGTGTATGCGCTGAATGCCGGCACCGGCGCCAAACTGTGGAGCTATGCCACCGCAAATTCTGTGTTAGGCTCGCCTGCCGTGGCGAATGGAGTAGTTTATTTCAGTTCCGAAGACTTCAACGTATATGCGTTGAACGCCAGCACTGGGGCCAAACTGTGGAGCTATGCCGTAGGGAACAACACCTCCGCCCCTACCATCGTAAACGGAGTGGTTTACGTCACTGCCGACTACCTCACTGCCGACGACAAATATCTAAATGGCACTGTTTATGCCTTCGCGCTGGGTGCGCAGGCAAGTGCCGATCTCTTCCTGCGAATTCAACCCACTCCGACGACGGTCCATCAAGGCGATTTGCTTACCTATGCCTTCCCGGTCTGGAATTTAGGCCCAGACAACGCTGTTGAGGAAGTGCTGAACACGCAGGTGCCCGAGGGCACAACCCTCGATTACGTCCGCATCTCAGGCACTCCGGGGCTGGGCACCTGCACAACTCCGCCATACGGGGGAACTGGACAGATCGTCTGCCACGAAAACAGCGCCATGGCTCCGAACACGACGTGGACGGTGCGCCTGACGGTGAAGGTGACAGCGCCCTCCGGCACGGTCATCACCGAGAGCGCAGCCACAATGGCGGATACGCCTGATCCAAATATGGCGAACAACATAGCTACGGTAAGCACTGCGGTGCAATAACCGAAGCTGTGTTACCCAGGCGTGCGAGTATGTGCGAGGCGAGGAGTCCACGCCTCTTGTCTGGCTCATTTCACGGCAGGCGAATTCGACTCCATGTTGCCCAACGCGATTGAAGTCAAAATCGCTGTGTCGCTCATTGACCGCGTTCTGGACGTATGACCGGCTATTCGGAACTTTGGGTTTTGCACCAGTACTCATAATCCCGACGAACCTCCCAACAAGGCTGCCCGTTTCTGGTTGTCAGTCGATATTCGTCGGCGGAGGCATCCACGCCGGGTGCGGCTTCACCGTCGAGTTCAATTCCTGTGTCGAGGAAATGATGAGTGAGACGCCAACGCCCACGGGTGATCTCACGACCGTCCCGATATCTGACGAATGAGCCGTCCGCGTTCAATCGCACTCTCAGGTCGCCCGGAGGTCCGGTTGGGGAATACCTGCCGGGCAGCTTCTGCGGTGACATGGTGCACCCGGCAAAAACGCCAAGGGCAATCAGAGCCACCATTACCTGTTTTCTGCGCATGGTCTAATGCAGCCCTTCACAGACAGCTTATCGGATTGTGACAGTATTACCGGCAACACGGAACTTTCGTGGAACGGGTCGAAATGTCCGTATTGCCGACAAACCAGACATTACGGGACCCTGTCGCGTTTACTAATCTCCATGTGGGGAGATTCCACATGGCTGTGAAGTCGCTAGCCTTCATCGGAAGCGCCTCGAGAAATAAGCCCCGGGGGAGGCTCGACGATGATTCGAGGCGGTTTCGATAAGGGGACTTGAAGTCGCTAGCCTTCATCGGAAGCGCCTCGAGAAATAAGCCCCGGGGGAGGCTCGACGATGATTCGAGGCGGTTTCGATAAGGGGACTTGAAGGAAGGCGCAGGCGTTTTAAGCGGACGCGGTGATCTGCCTGGGATCTATGGATATTGAATAAGGCTCGGGGACCGGTTGCAGTGTTCTGTGGTGCAAGAATCGGTAGCGATGTTGATGAAAGCTGGTGTGTCCATAGATGAGTTGTCGCTGGTCGAGGGCTTGCTTTGGATATAGAAGGGCGATGGCCTGAGCGCAGGGGATGGGTTGGAGACACGAATGGGTCGGCGTGCCGGGAGCAAGTCGAGGGTCCGGCTTTGCGTGGAGCATCATGACGAATCGATATGTGTTGATAGGGATAGCTCGGCGGCTGTCAGACTCCGCGCCACACCCATGGGACCGCCGCATCGGGGACAGTGCCAGAGCGGAGCGTTAGCGGCTGGAGTTTTAGGTGGCGGAAGCGGATCGCGGCCATCGCGCGCCAGCAGCCTTCGGGCCAGCAGGAGGCTGCGGCTTCGAAAGCGGTTGGAGAGCAGTCCGAAGTGGCGGATGCGCACGAAGCCCTTTGGCAGCACGTGGAGGAAGAAGCGGCGCAGGAACTCGGTGGCATCGAGAGTCATGATGCGCTGCTTGCCGCCATGGGCATAGTCCTTCCAGCGAAAGCTGACGCGCTCTCCGTCGAAGGCCAGCAGGCGGTGATTGGAAATGGCCATGCGATGGGTATAGCGGCCCAGGTAGCGGAGCACATGTGCGGGTCCGCCGAAGGGCGGCTTGGCATACACGATCCACCTCTTGCGCTGCAATCGCTCCATCAGTTCGGTAAACAGTTCCCGCTCCTGAAACGCAGCAGCGGGACCACTGCAGTCGAGCGATCCGTTGCTGTAGAGGTGCTTCAGTGCGAAGAGGAACTTGTCGCGAAAGACGCGGCGGAGCACGGGGATGGGCAGCAGGAAGCGCGGATGGGTATGGATCCAGCGCTGGTGGTCGGGGGAGAATCCTCCGGCGGGGACGACACAGTGGACATGCGGGTGGAGCAGGAGGTTCGAACCCCAGCTGTGCAGGATGGAGAGGAAGCCGATCTCGGCGCCGAGGCGTTTTGGATCGGCTGCGACCTCCAATAAGGTCTGGGAACTGGCCGCGAACAGCAGGTCGTAAAAGAGGGCCGGGCTGTTGCGTGCTAGCGGGTTGAGTTCGTGAGGCACGGTGAACACGACGTGGAAGTAGCCGGTCTCGAGCAATTCCTGTTGCCGTGCCTCGAGCCATCGTTCGCGAGCCTGCGCCTGGCACTTCGGGCAACTGCGATTTCGACAGGAGTTATAAGAGATACCCTGTTCATGACCGCACTTGAGGCAGACATCGATGTGTCCGCCGAGGGCGGCAGTGCGGCACCGCAGAATGGCCCGGAATGCCTTCAGCTGCTGATAGCTGAAGCTGGACTGATAGTGTTCCAGGAACGGGTGGCCCTGCGCACGGAGGATGTCGGCCACCTCCATGGCGGGCCTGCTCATGGGTTCTCGGGACGCCGGAAGGCGCGGCGGCTGGTCACATCAGAGTAGTTGCGGCGCTGGAGTGCCTCCAGCATGATCCTGCGTAAATGGGTCACAAGAATCTCCTTGTGACCCACACCTTATACCGGCAGAAAGACTACTCGGAGGCCCACGCCGCAGCGTCCGCGGCGCCTGCGGCTTCGTTCAAGTCGGCTTGTGGTGAGTAAACGGTTTTTAGCCGCAGACCCGCCCCGGATGGGCCCAGGCTTATATCGGGAGCGCAAAAGAGGAACGTAAAAAAGCTGGCGTCTCATGGCCGGTGCCTGTGTGGCTCTTGCGCTGATCGTGTTTTTTACGCTTATACGGCAAAGTTAATTTAGAGCGGTTCCCGGGCCATCAAGGAGTGTAAAGCTCACGATGCACCAACGACAGCCCATCAGTCGAGATGTCTTAGTGCTGTATCTGGAGCGCTACGATCACTCCCGTGTCACCGGCAATACGGAACCTTCGAGATCCAGCCCCTGAACTGGGCGTTACTTCCGTATTGCCGAGCAACCGTCCAGAACGGCGTTAGTCCGCTGGCTGTACCTTAACGACAAGCTGAGAGAAAGAGGAAACAACATCATCTGGAGAGACGTCTTCGGATGTGTGGCTTGGTGAGAACTTTATGTCGACCTGAATTAATTGGCACTCTTTGTATACGTAGTAGGCCTCGGTTCGAGTGGACAGACCTCCAGTAAGTTGAAAATCTTTTTCGACCTCGCTGCGCTTGATTCCACCCTTCAGATGACCATAGTCGCGTAAAGCCTGCGCCACAATCGAACAGCAGGGATCAGACTCCGAATGAGACAATTTCGCCTGCGGAAGGAGTTGCACTCCGGTGATCAGTGCACATGGCAAGATGGTGAGCGTCGCGATTCTTAAACGGCCACGGTGACCTTTTCGCATTTGGCCTCCACGTAGAAACAATTTTCAAACGAGGTCATGATAGCGCTAGCAGTATCCTTCCTAAGGAAGTGAGCGTTTATCGTTAATCGTCGACAAAATGTCCGGTTTGGCGATTTCTTTGGACGGTTAACCGGCAATCCGGAACTTTCATGGCGCGAAGCCGTGCCTCCCGATCCGCGATCTGGCAAACTTCCGTATCGCCGACGATTCGACCGGAAGTAGGTTTCGCAGACAGTGCCGGAGCTGTTTACTGGCCGGACGGGCTTCGATTACTTTGTTCTCATCGAGTTTTGATAACGGGCAGAATGATTCGCTGGCCGGCCTGGGCCCTGTTCCGACACTCGGGACTAACAGCATCCCCAATCGAAAAATCTGGAGCACGATGGACGCTGAACGCTTGTGGAAGGTTCAGAGAAGGTGCGCAGAAATGGATTGAGGAGCAGCTGAACACCGCCCTCGCGTTGGCTTTTGACGGAGAGCTCGATCCTTAGCTGGCGAACAAGTCAGTGAGTCTGCTTAGCTTCACCAGTTCGCTCACGCGGGGCGACAGGTTGACGAGTTCGAGCTTAACCAGGCCCTTGTTGAAGGCGGATACCTTCAGGCTAACCAACGCACCCAAGCCTGAGCTGTCCAAGGATTGCAGATCACTGCAGTCGATCACAATGCGGCGCCGGCGGGCCTGGATGAGCGGCTTGACCAGTTCTTTGATTTCATTGGCATTTTCGCACAGCAGCCTGCCGTGGCATTTGACGGTGGTGACCCGTGATCCGAATTTGCCTAACGATTCCTCAATATCAAAATGGATCAAGGGTTCTGCGGTCACTGTTGCGACCTCCCTATTAAGGACGAGACTACCACCCGTGTGAGCGTTGGTTTGGTCGAACGTGAAAAGCATCGCGCGGGCCGAGGGTCTGCTGCCATCGACGAGAACGGTACGCTGCGAACGCAGAAACAACATCCCCCTTCGGGCCCCGCTGCGATTACTCTTCGGTAATCGTTACCGAGCGGGAGGCTACGTTTTTGCTGGCCTCGTTTTTCCGTGTGTTCACATAGAAGCGCGATTCGCGCGCCCTTAAGCGCAGGCCCTTCCTGATTCTGTGGGGGTTGGCACCGAAGAAGCTTGGGCCCTGTTCTGGACGAATTACGTCAGTACTCTATCGGAGCTGCTCCGCAAGAAAAGCTGTGCGTAGTGGATGGAGCTAGAGGGGAGCAGGTCGGATAGAGCGGTTTGAAGGAAGGCGCTGGTGCGGCGGGCGAGGATGTTGGCGGCTATGGGTTTTTCATGCGCTGAGATGTGCCGAGGCAATCAGAAGAGACATGCGGAGTGGAGTGGAAGTTCTCTGCAAGCAGGCGCAACAGATGCGGGGAGACGCTGCGGGACGCTGCGTTAGGTAGAGGAAAAGTGCTGTATTCGGGCCTGAGACACACTTCCAGTGAGCATGCTGCGAAGCATACAGTGAAGGCCGCTTTGCTCTGGCAGCTAGGAGGAGTCAAGTAGGTATACCTCCTTTCGTTGAGCGAAGAAGAGTTGTGCGACCGAGAGCCGTTCGACGAGATGCATGAGTCCATGACAGCGCGGACACTTCCATAGTGCGGTGGGCTGTGCGGCGGAAGAAGTCTCAGCGGGAGGAGCCTGGTGGAGCAGAGCGCGGCAGAGTGGCAGCATGTGGGCTCGTCTGCGGTTGGCGAGGAAGCCGAAGTAGCGGATGCGGGGAAAGCCTCGTGGCAGCACATGCTGTACGAAGCGGCGCAGGAACTCTTCGGAAGCAAGTATCATCGTGCGCTGCTTGCTGTGGTGAGCATAGTCCTTCCAGCGGAAGCGGACCTCAGCAGCTGAGACCGAGAGCAGGCGATGGTTGGAGATGGCAACGCGGTGCGTATGCGCGCCAGGTAATGCAGCACATGCTCGGGGCCGCCGAAGGGCGGCTTGGCATATACGACCCAGTCTTGCCGATAAAGCGTGCGCAGGAAGAGGGCGAAGTGCTTCTCCTCATGGAGCGGCATGCACTCGCCGAAGAGCGCAACTGATGGCGGGCAAAGAGCCGCCGCAGTCCGGCGAGGAACTTGCCGCGGAAGACGCGGCTGAGCACCTTGACCGATAGCAGGAAGCTGGAACGCGAAGCGATCCAACGTGAGTGGTCCGGCGCGAGTCCGCCACCGGGCACCACGCAGTGGATGTACGGATGGGGAGTGAGTGTCTGTCCCAGGTATGCAGGATGGCCAGGAAGCCAAGCTCTGCGCCGAGATGCTTCGGATCAACAGATACGTCGAGCAGCGCGGCGGCACTGGCTTCGAACAGCAAGGAAAACAACTGCCGCTTGTTCTGCCAAATCAACGGCACAAGCGTATGCGGCACGCTGAAGACCAGGTGGTAGTAGCCGACGGGCAGCAGTTCCTGCTGCCGCTTCCGAAGCCACTGATTGCGTGCGCCGGTCTGGCATTTCGGGCAGTGCCGATTGCGGCAGGAGTTATACGAGATGGCCTGATGTCCGCAGCTCGTCGCACGCATCGCGATGTCCGCCGAGGGCAGCGGTACGGCAGCGCAGGATCGCATCAAGCACCTTGCGTTGCGGCCAGGTTAACGAAGCGCTATACCGTTGCCGGAAGCTGTCGCCACTGATGCGAATGATGTCGGCCACCTCGAAGGGCGGCCGGCTCATCGTTTCCTGTCCTGCTGTTCTGTACGAAGCGCGATCTGCTCCAGCGGGTTGATGGCCGCATGGAGGTGACGCCGTGAGAGCTGGAGGTAGACGGTAGTGTCTTCGAGCCGCTCATGGCCCATCAGCAGCTGAATCGTACGCAGGTCGGTGCCGGCTTCGAGCAGATGCGTCGCAAAGCTAGGCCTTAACGCATCCTCGTACTACTCATGATCTGCATGCCGCAAGAATCTGCTATCGCTGCCACCCCTTCTACGGAGTTGAGGTGGAGGTTGTTCGCCATTTGCGAAGGACGGAGTCGACGGTTCTCGTCGTCAGACTTCCGACAGGAACACAGATCGCATTACCCAAGTGGATGTTGACTCCCGAACTGTGCGATCGGCTGAGCTACGAAGATAGACCCCGAATCGATATCACAGCTCTGCTTGAGCTCCGCCGGCTCATCGATGCCCAGCGCATCGATCGTGGTTTCGAGGACCAGTGTTGTGCAGAATCTGCATCAGGAGGTCAGGATGCAGAACAACAAGGAGAATCGCATCGTGCTGCAGCGCAAGCTGCGGTTCGAGGAAGAGGAGATTTGGACCGAGCTTCCGGAATCGACGCGGGAACACTGCCGCGGACTGTGGCGCCAGCTTCTGGAAAGCGTTCTCAACAGCGGAGACGGGAGGCCAGATGAACGAGAAAATTAAGGGACACCAGTTGGAGCGCGGAGCCTACGTTTACGTGCGTCAATCGACACCGTATCAGGTACGCAATCACCTGGAGAGCAAAGAACGGCAGTATGCCCTCGCACACCATGCATCCCAGCTGGGTTTTCACAAGGTCATCGTGATCGATGAGGACCTGGGCCGCTCCGGCGCCGGCACCCAGGAGCGGCCGGGCTTCGGCCGGCTGCTGGCGTCTGTGTGCCAGGGCTTGGCAGGAGCAGTATTAGCACTTGAGGCTTCGCGGCTGGCGCGCAATAACCGCGATTGGCATCATCTGGTAGATCTGTGCGCACTGACGGAGACGTTGCTCATCGACTGTGACGGGATCTACGACCCACGCCAGCTGAATGATCGCCTGGTCCTCGGGCTGAAGGGAACGATGTCGGAGTTCGAGCTTGGTCTGTTGAGACAACGCGCTCGCGAGGCCTTTGAGCAGAAGGCGCGCCGCGGCTTTGCGATGTGGGAAGTGCCGGTAGGCTTCATCCGGACTGACGATGGCCGAATCGAAAAGACACCTGATCGCCAGGTGCAGCAGGCGGTCGCCAGCGTATTTCACAAGTTCCGACAACTGGGCAGTGCTCGACAAGCTGCGATCTGGTTCCGGGATGAGCAAATCCCGGTGCCCAAGACCAAACCCGGAACTGCCGGAGAGGAGATAGTCTGGGGGTTGCCGAGCGCCGGAAGAATCCGCCAGATGTTGAACAACCCGTGCTATGCCGGGGCGTTCGCATACGGCAAGACTGGGGCGCGCACGGTGATCGAGCAGGGGCGAGCGCGGCAACTCTCACGTTACCGGAGACCACATAATGAATGGAAGGTGTTGCTCGTCGACCATCATCCGGGGTACATCAATTGGGAAGAGTACTTGGAAAACCGACGGCGACTGGAGGCCAATGTGGCATGGTCCGATAGTGAAGGTAGCGGCGCGGCAAAACTGGGTGCAGCTCTGCTATCCGGCTTGCTACGTTGCGGTCGATGCGGACGGAAAATGCAAGTTGTATATAGCGGCAGCAGCGGCAGAGTCCCTCGATATGTCTGTCAGGGTGATCGGGGCGACCGCGGATCAGGCCACTGCTTTACGGTGGGCAGCTTGCGGCTGGATCGAGCTGTGGTGCAAAGCGTACTGACCGCTATTCAACCTGCTGGGATCGAGGCTGCAATCCAATTAGCAGCTTGCGCCAAGGTCGAGGGCGATGAGAAACGAAAGGCACTCGAGCTGGCCCTGGAACGGGCTCGCTATGAGGAGAAGCGTGCGCGCCGGCAGTTTGATGCTGTGGAGCCAGAAAATCGTCTCGTGGCCAGCGAGTTAGAGGCTCGCTGGAATAGTGCACTGGCTCAGGTTGGGGAAGCCGAGGCACGCCTCGTTGCGGCGGGTAAAACTGCCGAGCCTCTCAGCGAGGAACAGAAGCAACGACTATCCATGTTGAGCGAAGATCTCTCTGCGTTGTGGAATCAGCCCGAAGCGCCGATCCCACTGAAGAAGCGCATTCTGCGGACAGTCCTGACAGAGATCATCGTTGATAATGAACCTGATCCCTCAACTCATCGCCTGCGTGTCCACTGGGCTGGTGGAGTGCACTCGGAACTGCGTGTGGAACGCAACAAGCCAGGCCACCACCGTCACAGTGCGGACCGTTCGGTCATCGATCTGGTTCGCGAGTTATCGAAGATATGCCAGGACAAGGTGATCGCGGCTATCTTGAATCGTCTCGGATACAAAACCGGTCAAGACAAAACCTGGAATGCATCTCGTACAGCCGGACTGCGGGGATATCACAAGATCGCTCCCTTCCAAAACCAAGATGACTGGGTGACACAAGAAGCGGCGGCACGAGAGCTACAAGTAAGTAACACGGTAGTGAAGCGACTCATTCGACAACGCACCCTCCCGGCAAGACAGGTCGTGGAATACGCGCCATGGATCATCGAGAAAAAGGATCTGTTGCTTCCGGAGGTGCAACAAGCGGTGAGAGCAGCACGTCGTGGTGCCCATAAACTTCCGCAAATTCCCTTCGGTCAAGGCCGATTGTCTTTAGAATGAATGGACTCTGAAAGG
>CAVRNK010000007.1:0-123156 GCA_963721995.1 uncultured Acidobacteriaceae bacterium
TACCAACCACATGCGAGTAGTGGAGGAACTGCAATACGCTGGCTTCGATGGGAATGCCCCCGCCCTTGCCGGCAGCCTCGTGAAGACTCGATCATCATGGAGCAGGGTCGGGGTTAAACTCGGCTTCTGCCGATTGGACCAACGGGATCGTTTGACCCCGGTGAACCAGAACGCTATCGAAAAAGACGTGCCGAACGCCGCGTCACGCGATCCGTTGAACCCATTGGCTCCGCCAGGCCGGCGCTTCGAAGGGATCCGCGAAATACTGTGTCTCGTGCACGACCTTGCCGTTGCGGAACTCCATAATGCTCACTGTGTATGCTGGTCGTCCCTGGTAGGTGATGGTGTATTCCGTGATCCATAGATCACCTTTGCCGAGCATTCGCTTGACGGTGAAACCTGACGGCTTGCCGGGATGATGAGTCCGCAAGGCCTGCAAATTGGCTCGCCCGAGGATTCGCTCGCCTGACTGCGGATAATCACAGATGGCATCGTCATCGTAAATATCGTGCTCCGCGTTTGCATCGCCGGCTGCCGATGCCTGCCAGTGCTGAGTCAGCGCTTCTCGTATTTGTTCTTCTTCCGTGGACTGCGCCAGTTGCTGTTTGTCCTTCATATTCATCCACCTTGTGCGATGAAACCCGGGATGCCTGTTTTCACCACCGGATTCAGCCTTTGTCTAGTCTGAATGCGATTGATTTCATCAAACGCGTCTTCAGGAAGGGGGGAGATGTCAAAATTCTCGCGCGCGCGAACCGCATTTTTTGGTGTGGTAAGCAAAGCCGTGCCACGCTGCACCGCCCACGCCAGCAGCACCTGTGCCGGCGTCTTTCCAACTCGCGCGGCGATTGCCGAAATGACTGGATCTTCGAGCAGCCCCGGCCTCATTCCGTGACCCAATGGCGCGAAAGCCAAAGGCACAATGCCTTTCTCCTTGCAGAATTCGAGAAGCTCCGTTTCCGGAAGGTACGGATGCGACTCGACCTGGACCGCCGCTGGCTTGATCCTTGCGGATTCGTAGATGGGCAGCAGTTCGTTCAGGGCGATGTCAGACAGTCCGATGGCCCGGCACCTGCCGTCATCCACGAGACTCTCCATTGCCCTCCAGGTATCGAGCAAAGTCACTCCGTTGTCGTAGATGACATTGCCGTTTTGATCTCGTGGGTCCTGCTCGTCTCCCGGTTGAAATGCGAACGGAGTGTGAATGAGATAGAGATCCAGATACTCGAGCCTGAGTCTGTCCAGACTCGCATCGAAGGCAGGTTCCACGCGCTCAGGTCGGTGATTAGTATTCCACACTTTTGTGGTAACGAAGATGTCGTCCCGCGCGATCCCCAAAGCGGCAAGCCCGTTCTGCAATGCCTCGCCTGCCTCGCGCTCGTTCCGGTATCGCTCTGCGCAGTCGAAGTGTCGAAATCCGGCTTCCAGCGCGTCTCTGGTCGCAGTTATTGTCACGGCCTTGTCGGGAATCAGGGTGCCAAAGCCGAGCGCGGGCATCTGGCCGACTCCGTGATTCAGCGGTAGTCTCGTATTTCGAAAATCAGAAGATTCGATCATACTGACTCCTCGGCACTACCGCGCGTCGAACCTCATCTGCCCGGATAGTCACAGTCCTCTCGGCAGCCAGGGTGGGCCGCATTATTTTAGCAACATTCATGACTCTAATTCCTCCCTGTGAATGAGCGACATCAGTTCGCTCGACCATTCGATGTTGTGGCGGTCACTTGGACGCTCCGTCAAGCGCAATGCGAAGTTCGGTGTAAGCGTGAACCAATTGATCCAGGCCAAAGGAACGATTAAGTCCGCTGGGATTGGGTAGAACCCACGTCTTCGATCCCCCAATCAGATCTTTTTGTTTGCCCCAGGACACAAACTTTCTGCGGAAAATCGCCGAGAAGGCTGGCTTTCCGAGGAACGCAACATGGCCTGGCGCGTAGTGTGCGATTTTTGCGGAATATTATGGGCCTGTGCGGCTTCTATTATTGCGCCGCTAATAACCTCTCCCACGCGCGTAAAGGCTGTAATCCCTTCGGCGAAGCGTCGTTGAAAACGCATACAGCGGAAGTGATGGCCTTTGTGAAAAAAGGCGTCGCGACGAAAAGTTAGAAATACTGCGACCTTTAGCATCCACTGAATCATCTCAGGTGCGGCTTCAGAGAAGAGCAGCAACGCCTGATTAATGCCCAGCGTGATTCGGAGACTACCTCGTATACACTGAAGCGCATCCTGAATGTTCCGGACAGCCAACAGATCGAGTTCGCAGACCAGCAGAACTTTTTCTCAACACCTTCGCGAGCGCGGCGCCATTCTCGATCAACCTCCATGTCTCTCTGGAAAGAATGATCCGGCCATCCTCATGCTGCTCGACGGAGAAGACCAGACTCTCCAAACCTCGAATGGGTCGACGTTCCGCTTAAAACTGCAGGCGCAGCGCGAACTGAAACTCGCGCGGCGTTCCCTCTCCCACCGGGCTGACCGGTGTAGTCGTGTTTACCGTACCGGTGATGCTGCCGAAGCCGTTCACTAAGATAGTTGCATTCGGCAGCCCGTATTGCGGGTGGTTGAAAATGTTGAACACCTCAGTCCGGAATTGGAGGTTCACCCGCTCGGTGAACGGAATCTGTTTCGCCATGCCCATATCGATCTGCCATACGCCCGGCCCACGGGCCACGTTCCGCGGCGCGTTACCCCATGTACCGTTCGCGGGCACGGCGAAGGCGGCGGCATTGATCCATTGCGCGATGCTTTTTCCTCCCGGCGGCGTGAGCGAGACTGCCGGTACGAGATTGGGGCGCTGATCGTTGGTGTTGCCGTCGGGCGTTTGAGAAGCCGAGCGATTGACCAGAACGTTTACCGGGAATCCCGAGCGGGCCACGGCCGTGGAGGTGAATTGCCAGTTGCCGACGATGGCGTTCACGATTCCGGGCTGACTCAGGAAGGGTTTGCCCAGCCCGAAGGGAAGCTGGTAGACAGCGTTGGCGTTGAAGACGTTGCGAGCATCCCAGAAACCGCTGGCGCGTTCGCACTTCGGGCAAGCGACATTTTGCGGCACCAGCGAGTCGCCATCGCCACTGCCGTCGGAGCCGTCGTCAATTTCGTGCGACCACATGTAATTGGCTGAGACCAGCAAGCCGTGCGAGAAAGAGCGCTTCAATGAAACTGAACGTCCCTGATAGCTGCTGCTGTCCTTGTTGCCGCGCCAACTTACTTGTCCAAAATCCGGGTAAGGACGCAACCCGGTGGCGGGATCGACGACGTTCACTTCGGAGAGTGTGAGCAAGTATGTGCCCTGGGTTCCTACGTAAGAGGTGGTCCATACAAAATCGGCGGGCAGGGTTTGCTTCACCGACACTCCCCACTGTGTGACGTAGGTATCCCTGCGCCGGCGGTCATCGTCGCGCGGAGAAACTATCCCCGGAGTATCAACGAGAAACGGAGTTATCGGATAACTGAGGTTGGGAATGGTCTTATTCGACAAAGAGTAGGCGTAGACCTCGTTGCTGATGGGAAGATTCTGATCGTCGAGCTGGCCGTCCTCGTGGTACATCCCAAAACCGCCGCGAATTACAGTCTGACCGCTTGAACCCGGCGACCACGCAACTGCAATGCGTGGATCGATGTCCCCGTAATTCGGCTGGCCGAAGCTGGCGCCCACTCCGCAGAAACCCTGCGGTCCACAAGTGGCAAAGTCAAAGGGATTGGCGCGTCCGAGCACCTCGTGGAAGAGGTTGAAGAAGGTATAACGCGCGCCCAGGTTCAAGGTAAGGTTCGGCCTCCACTTAAATTCATCCTGGATGTAGCCGTAATACTGTGTCTTGCGCAGGCCGTTGATTGGCAGCGTACCGTTCAGAGTAGCCGTGCTCACCTGGTTTTTATCGAAGGCCGGCAGGGAGGCATAAGTGACCGTTCCAGCTTCGGTGTTGCCCTGATTCAATTGAATGCGGCGAATCTCAACTCCGGCTTTGAACGTGTGCCGGTCTTTGATCCACGTCACGTTGTCAATGTAGGAAAAGGAGTTGCCGGCGCCGATGTTTACCCTGTTGTTATTGAGACTGGTAAAACCCGAAACCGAGATTACGTAGGGTATTTCCGTTTGATTGATGTCGTAAGTGTTGGCGGTACTGCGGTTGAAACCGAACTTCCACTCGTTGACCAGCGTCGGGGAGAAAATATGCGTGAGTTCGATTTCGCCATTCACGGGCGCAGAGGTCAGCTGCTGCAGGTCCAGAAGATAAAAGCCGGAACTGGCCAGCGGCTGCGTATTCACAGCTCGATCGAAATTGAAGCGGACGAATGCTGTCGTCGCCGCGGAGAAATGCTGGTCGAGGCGAACCATCGCGGAATTTTCAAAGACGTTCTGCCTGCCCTCGCTCGTAAACTCGTTGATATCCGGATTGCTGGTCGGCGTTTGGCCTTCCGGATACGCGTTGAGAATTGGGATGAGGACGGGGGAATCGGCAGCCACCTGGGCCCTGAACGCGGCACTGGGAACATAGCCGAGCAGCGGAAAACCCCAGTTCTGACGGTAGCCTTCATAGGCGAGAAAGAAAAAAGTCTTGTCGTGCACGATTGGTCCGCCGATGGAACCTCCAAACTGGTTCAAATGAAAAGGCGGCTGCGGGGTCGTGGTGTAGGGGACAGGCTGCGAAGCGTCAAAGACGTTGTTGCGAAAGTATTCAAAAGCGTTGCCGTGGAACTGATTCGTACCCGAGCTGGAAGTTACGGCTAACTGCGGGCCTCCCGTTGCTCCGGCCTCGGCGGTAGAGAGCACGGAGTCGACGCGAAACTCGTCAATGGTGTCGAGGGGGATCGCCAGGCGCACATAGGGCTGTTGGGGCTGGTTGATAATGTTGGTGGCGTCGATGCCATCGTAGGTAAAGTTGTCGTCGTCGCGCCCTCGGCCCGCGAATCGAATCGAACGCTGGTTGCTGCCCCCGGTATCGACGGCGCTGGGCTGAAACGCGGTGAGATTGGCCCAGTTGCGGCCATTGAGCGGCAGTTCTTTGGACTGCACCTGGCTAATGTTCACACCGAGCGCATCAGACGTTTTGTCCATCTGCTCGGAACTGGCTGACACTTCCACCCGCTCCTGACCGCCGGATACTCTGAGGGCTGCGTCAAGGGTGCGTGTCCGGCCCATCACCTGCTGGACATCAACAAAAGTGAGCGGCGCGAACCCCTCATGCGCAAACGTGATCGTGTAGACCCCTGCCGGCAACTCGGGAATGTCATAGGTTCCGCTGGAGGAGGATGTAGTTTCCCGTCGCAGACCCGTGGCGTTGTGCACGGCCGTCACATGCGTATGCGGCAGAACGCGGCCGGAGGAATCGGTGACCGTGCCATTCAATCCCGCGCGGTCCACCTGCGCAATGCCGTGAGATGCGAAACATAACAGCAACACGGCGGAAAGAGTAAACGCGGAGGACGGAAAGAAAGAACGTAAGATGAGCATTTTTTGGCCTCGGAAAAATTCGGGGTTTTTCGTGGCAACCAGAATTAGAGCAGAGTTTCACGACTTGCCTCATGTTCCTGAGGCACGGGCTGCCCCGTCTTGTATCGTCGAATGAATTTCTGGTGATCAAACCGAGGCTTCCAATGTAGCGAAAAGTGCCGGCGACGCTCTGAGAGCGCGAGGTAAAAATAGTTATCAGCGTGAAGGCAACAGCCAGGATCGCCAATCGGCGACGCAAGTAACAGTTTCATGATGACGGCAATGATGGAGCAGGTCTTCACTAACAACCACTGGGATCTGACGAAAAACATCGGGTCCGCAGCTATCCGGGCGGGAATGCCGGCGATGCACTGGCCTACCAGAACAAGGGCTTCCTGTTCTCGGAAGCGGCGGCCGGACGCATCATCGACTACATCGCCACAGCAAGGTGTGGGACACCTCGGCGATCTTCATCGAGGAAGACGACGGAAGATGGATCGCCCGAGGACAAAGCCCGCGTCTCCCCTGGCCGCCGGGTGTCGGAGCGGGCCCGACGCAATGAATGGCTATGAAGCGAAAAGGTACTATAGGCTGAGGTTTTCTGGCGAAGTTGCGCCGGCCGTTCTATTGGCACCAGAGAGATTCTCTCAATGGTGTGAAAATGGCGTGACCATGCGAAGTTAAAGACGACCGCGAACCTCCCTGTAATTTCAAGCACTATCTTGCCAGGGGTTTGACCAGCAAAGATAAGCAAACGTCCGGGGATCGATCATCGCGCTCTCTGCTAAACCATTGCGCCGCTGGAACGCGCGCAACGCTATATCCATCGCGGCGTCAAAAGTCCCGTTCTGTGCGATTCCCAGGCGGCGTTGCACCCACTTCACTCTGGCGCCGGTCTCACCACGGACCATGGTATTGAACCGGTTCATATCCACCTTGGCAGTCGAGAAGCCCGGCAGGCCGATGGCATCTCCCTGGTACTGATGAATCCACCAGTTATTCCCTTGGGTAACTGGCATGGTCGGCTCCCGCCACGGCAGGGGCAACCTTGGAGGAGGAACCGGCCAGCTGAGGCGCGCCGGCCCCGATTTGAACGGGTAGTCTTTCACCCAGAGCGGCGACTCGCTCAGATCGGGAGCGCGCGGGTTTGATAATTCATCCCACACGTTCTGGCTGGTGTAAATCATGGGAGCGACGCCGTAGTAGTTTTTGAGCACGGTTCGCGCTTTACGTACGTGATCGAGGCACTGTTGCGCGGTCATTCCTGTACGGAGGCGGCCGCCGGGGAACTCAATATCGAGCGTTGGAGGAAAGTCTCCTCGCTCGATGAGCCCGAGAGGCAGAGTCTTCGTGACCGCTGTGGCCTGCGCGACCGGATCGGAACGGAAGTAGAGGAAAAGATACGCACCGCGCACGATGCCGGCATCCTTCATCCGCTGCCATTCCCGCCTGAATGAGAGATCCGCCGAGGCACCATCATTTGATCGGAACAAGGCAAAGCTGATGGACGCTTCGCTTTTGGCGCGCGCCCAATCCCGGACTTTGAGGCCGTCTCCGGCGTAGGTGTCGAGCCCAAGAACCGTAGGCAGCGTTGCACCTTGAACGGCCAATCCTACAGGCACGATCGTCGCTGGAGCTGGTATGAATGGCGTTCGCGCGGTTTGAAATCGCGAAACCGCCGGTTGGACGACCGCAGCCCGTATCTGGAGCCATTCCTGTGTCAGCGCATGCTCGTCCGGACGCAGCCTGCGTCCGTTGAGGTCTGGGTGTCGAGCATAAAACACCATGTCGGTGAGCCGATTCGGGTCTGTTATCCCATTCCGAACAGCCTCGGTGATTGCCTGAGTCAACTGGCCCGACCGCACCAATTGATTGAAGCGATCCCCGGACGTCGGTGTGGTCGTGATTTCTTCCAGCAATTCGTGGCGGACTGGGAAGCGCATCACTGGCGGCCTGCGGGCAAAGCGAATCGGAATGGCCGGCATTCGCTGCGGAATGTTAATGGGCACTGCCGCTCGCGCACGCGAGATGATGGGCCCAGCCTGCTGCTCGATCCTGTTCAAGACTGCGCTTCCTACAGTGGACAATGCTGCCTTCTGGATATTCTGGCCCGATGCGACTTTTTTCACGAACGACAAGGCGTCGGCTGCGTAGGGCGACGGCGGCAGCAGGCGCCCGGCAGCGGCAAAAGCGGCGTCTTGAATGTTCTTACCTTTGGCCAGGGCCACGGCCGCATCGAAAGCAGCTTGCGCTGCCGGACCACCCGGGATTTGCGACCGCGCCGAACTCAACAGAGAATCCCCGATGTTCTTTCCCTTGGCCAGATTTATGGCCGTGTCGAAAGCAATTTGTGCGACCGCCCCGCCCGGGATGGCACTTCGGGCGCCGGCAATCAACGCGTCGCTAATCGGTTGTCCGGCCGCAAGGGCGTTGGCCGCGCCCAGAGCTGCCGCTACTCCGGTTCCCAGCCCGGGGACGAACGGGGCCACCATCGCGGCGAACTGCAGGCTCTGCCGCAAATCGCCGATCTGTCCCTGCGCGGCTTTCTGCACCGCCTTCAATACGTTTTCGCCGCGCGCCGCCGCCAACGCGGTGTCGACGTAAAAACGCGTCACAGGAGTACTGGCCAGAGATCGCACTGCCCCCTGAAGAACATTCTTTCCGCTTGCTGCTGCTTGCGCTGCCCCCAGTCCGGCGCGCAGGGCCATTCCAGCTGGAGTCCAGGCCAATCCGCTGGTCAAAACCGACATCGGTACAATTTTGTCGATTGTTGAGAGTCCCTTGCCGACGGTCTTGGCAAACCCTCCCGCTACCTTCGCCGCACCGCCCGCGGCTTTGGCGACGCTACGGAAAACACGTCCCAGAAAGTAGTCCAGTTCTTCGTCGTCCATGTAGAGCATGTACTCGAAGCTCGGCAGGCCCTCGTTGAATAGCTCTTCGGACTCGTACATTTCCTGCAGCACTTCCTGCTGGTAAGACTGGGGCGTGGGAAGGTATTCAAAAGCCGTTTCCATGTTGCGGCCTCGTTTCTCGAATGAATTCGGATTGGTGCTGGAATCTCATAACGTGCAGAAGGCCTCTCGGTATGTAATGTCCAGCTTTTGCGGGCAACACGCCTTACTCCCAATCGCTAAGCAATCGAAGATGGGTCTGGAACGCTCGCGCTATCCAAATCGATGTTGGCAACCGTCTGACCCGGCATGTTCACGCTGCCAACTGCCTGTGCCAGTTGCCAGCTCGTGCTGAACTCGATGCCGCTCAAAAGAGGTTCAGGAGCGGGCAGCGGGTTCTGATACGAAGCGCTCGCACCGCCGGCGTATTTAGTGATGTTGAACACCCAAAACACGGGCCGGCTGTCGAAACTTTTCAGTTGCCTGGCGATAACGAAAGAGCAATACACTCCGGGCACGAATCCACCGGAGATGATGCCAGCAACCCAACTCTTGTAGTAGTCCCGCATGGGATTGTTGACTATATCCCCGGTTTCAATGTCGAGATAGATCACGGATCCCGAGGGAAAGCCGGCGCTCGTGGCCAGCGCGATAGCATCTGCAGCGTCCGTAGTTCCTTTTTCGGTAGAGGGATTAGCAGAGCATGTTGGACAAACCTTGATTTGTTGTTCGCCAACATAGATAGGCGCCAGACCCAGTCCGAGGCCAGTCAGAAAAGCGCGCTTTTCCATCCAGCCGAGTTTCGCCCCCTGGTTCGGCGCAGGAGTCAGGTAGAACCCGCACCACTTCAGATTGGTATTACTCCAGAGCGCGGTCATGGCAGCATCGCCTGGGTAGCCGGCCAGGTCGCAGCCTGCATAACCAAGCACCACCGGGGCACGTACGCCTGATGTAAACAGCCCGGGCCAGTTTTGCGCGATGGGCAGGGGAAAACCCGGATCGACCGCATCTTTATTAATGTCGTAGCGCCAATACTGAGCGCCACGGAAAAAATAGGCCTTGCCGTTCCCCCAGCTGATGCATCCATCCACTGCGTCCACCGTGAGTCCGGGCCAGTTCCCGGTTATTGGCAGCGGGAAGCCGGGATCGACGGCGTCCTTCTTAATGTCGTAACGCCAGTACTGGCCTCCTCGAAAGAAATAGGCCTTCCCATTTCCCCAATTCACGCAAGCATCTACTGCATCCAGTGTCAGCCCCGGCCAATTGCCCGCGATGGGCAGGGGATAGCCGGACTCGACTTGATCCAGCTTTGAGTTGAATCGGTAGTATTGATTCCTCGCGAAGAAGTAAGAGTATCCATTCCCCCAGTTAATCGCCGCATCCACTCCTGTCGCTGGCAACCCTGTCCAGTAGCCGCCAACTGGTAGCGGGTAGTTCGAGTCGACCGCATCGCGATTGATGTCGTAGCGAACGTACTGTCCGTTGCTGAAGAAATAAAGTTTGCTCATCGCCGATTACTCGAGCGGCAATTCGCCGCATGGTTGCACGGCCGCGATGGAGTTTTTCATCGGCCGGCTCCGACGGCGGTGCACGCGGTATGCCAATCGGTGGAGCGCTGTTTCTCGGTTGAAAAGCTATGTGCTCCGCTTTGTGTCCCGAAGTTTGCTTCGCCACTTTTCCAAAGAAAATCGCGTCTGGCGAAGGACTCTTCGTTTGCCACAGCGGTTTTCAGGCATTTAGGAGCGGCAGCTGGCGTGCATAGAAGGGGTGCAAGCTGTTGGCTCCCGCAATCGGGGGTCGCCATTTTGAGAGGAGGGCAGACCATGCCTCATGACACAGATCGCACGCAGTTGGAGTACGGATCGGAACTATCGGAATTCACGGAGTTTCCGGAGCTGGCGTCCGAGCAATACGAATACGGAGAAACCGGATCCGTGCTGGGAGAGATTATCGGCGGAGCCCAGGGAGAGGCAACGTTTGAATCAGGTGAGTACCAGGAGTTGCCTGAAATGATGCACGATGAACTAGCTTCCGAGCTGCTTGAGGTCCACGGCGATCAGGAACTCGATCACTTCCTCGGCGACCTGTTCAGCAAGGTTGCGAGTACCGTTGGCAAAGCTATTAACTCGCCTGTAGGTCAGGCCTTGGGCGGCATATTAAAGCAGGTCGCCAAGAAGGCTCTGCCCATCGCCGGTGGCGCGCTGGGATCCTTTGTCGGGGGCCCCCTCGGAGGAATGGTCGGAGGCAAACTGGCTTCGATGGCCGGGGATGCGTTCGGTCTGGAGGTCGAGGGGCTCAGCCGCGAGGACCGCGATTTCGAGATGGCTCGGCGCTACGTCCGATTTGCAACCCATGCAGCAAGGAGAGCTGCCGCTGCTCCGCTCAACATTGACCCGGCAGCAGTGGCGAGGGCGGCAGTCACCGAGGCCGCGAGGAAGTATGC
Source organism: uncultured Acidobacteriaceae bacterium (assembly GCA_963721995.1). Classification (GTDB taxonomy): domain Bacteria; phylum Acidobacteriota; class Terriglobia; order Terriglobales; family Acidobacteriaceae; genus Silvibacterium. The sequence continues at coordinate 10,766 of CAVRNK010000007.1, forward strand.
TCCAGGTTTGCTGGCGCCTCTCCGCTACGGCGCGAACGCTGCGGCCAGGGCGCAGGCACAGATTGATGCAGCGCTTGCCGGTGGTCAACCGGCCGCGTATCGCTCAACTGGGCCCGCTCCTGTTGTGTACCAGTCCGCGACGCCCGGCGCTTATCCCTACTCCGACTACGGCACTCAAACCACTTGTCCCAACTGTGGCACGGGACCCACAAGGCATAAGCGGACCGGGAAATGGATTCGCCGTGGCCGGCACATCGTTCTTCTAGGAGTGTGACCTGCATGAATGGCCACTCTGCAGCCTTGTGGTTACTGGAACAGGAAGGCCGATCGCTGGCGGCCCGGCTCGCGCGCCTGAAACCGTTCGCCTTGCTGACGCCGATGGTTCCGGCAGCGACGGTCTCGCCCGCAGCGCAGACCGCGATCGAGAATCACCTCATTGCGGGTCGGCGAAAGTTGCGCAGCAAGATCGCCGATTTCCTGCGCTGGCTCCGGGGTCCTGGGCGAACTGTGCCCCCCTCGGAAGCGCAACGCCAAATGGTGTTACTGAAATTGAGGTTTAACGCAGTGATTACGCAATTCCACATCTTCGCGGACGTGCTCACGCAGCGTAGCGAACACGAGATAGGTGTATGGATCGCAGGTCTCGATGATTTCGCTGCCGATGCCTTGGCGCTTGCCGGAGGGTATTACGAAGCGGCCCCCGTGATCTGTTATGTGGACCGCGGGATCGGCGGAGCGATCCGTAGGGCGCGCACCCGGCTACCGGGCGGTGACCCCAGCCCTGTGGCCATTATCAGGATTCCACACGAGCGCATGATCGGCAGTGGAATCGCATCTTCTCTCGCGCACGAAACGGGTCATGAAGCCTCGCACTTGCTCGGTCTGATCAACCCGTTGCGCCTGCTCTTGCAGGAGCGACAGCGGACGCGGGTTGAATCGGCCCTCGTGTGGCGCCTGTGGGACCGGTGGATCTCGGAGATCCTTGCCGATTTCTGGGGCGTAGCGAAGGTGGGAGTGACTTCGACACTCGGTCTGATGAGTTTGGTCACTTTACCCCGCGCGTTCGTTTTTCGAATTGACACCCAGGACCCTCACCCAACGCCCTGGATTCGGGTGAAATTGAGCTGTGCCATCGGCGCGGCACTGTACCCCCATCCGCAATGGAGCGCCTTGGCCAAACTTTGGGAATCGCTTTACCCCGTAGACGGGCTTGACGGCCAGACCAGGACCGTACTCGCCCAGCTTGAGGCTGGCATCCCGGAGCTTGTGCAGTTGCTTGTCAACTTCCGTCCTCAGTCCCTGCACGGCAAGTCGCTCAAAGAAGTGATGCCGCTGGCGGAGCGTCAACCTGCTCGCTTGTCCGCTTATTACCGGGATTGGCTGGCCTCGCCCAAGAAAATGCAGACCGTTCCGCCTTCGCTGATCTTCGCCGCTATCGGCCAGGCGAAAGTGGAAGGGAAAATTTCGCCCGAAAACGAAAGCAAGCTGCTCGCGGACCTGCTCAGCTTTTGGGCGATGCGCAGCGCTTTGGATACTTCAGCAATTTGTGCTACCCAGCCGAGAGTCAGGCTGGTTCAACCACCGCCAGCGCTCAACCATGCAGTGACTATGACTCTACAGTGAGGAGAATCAAATGCCAGGAGCCAAGAATGCACCAGCAGTAAAATTCGCCAGCGTCACCGTGGCGCCCACCGGAGGCTTTCAAGCAGACCAGCCGGCTCCCCCGAGCTCGGTCTATCAAGGTCAAGAGGTACAGTTCAGGGTTGCCAACTGGCCGCCAGTAAAACCGACCGCTACGCCATACCAGCTCGATTGGACAATCGCCCCCGCCCAGTCGACTCCCACAGCCTATTCGTATGGCCAAAATGTTGTTCCTGTACAGGATCCTGACTCTGCTAGAGGGCTCTTGAGTTTCACTTGGGACACCACCGACGTTGAGCCGGCAACCTACTCTGTGTCCTTAACCGTCACAGACTCATCTAAACTCGCGGTGACCGTTCCAATCGGGGAAGACGGTCTCACGCCAGGTCAGGTCACTGTGAGATTGCGGCCTATAGCCAGCGGCGACACCCTACCCGTCGCCATGATGCGCACCTTCGAGCCGACAACGTCCGATGCGGCACTTTGGGTAGCGATCCGCTCCAGCGCGAATCAATTGCTATTCCCCAACTACGTGAAGTTCGTCGACACCATCATGTGCAACAGCGGCAACATTGACAGCATGATTCAGCAATATCTGCGGAATCCTGGCTGCCTGGGGTCAACGCTGAGTCAAAGAAGGTCCATGCCTTTTCCCAACATGGACGCGTATCGGATTCTCAAGATCGCGACCGAATGCTTCCTCATGCTGAATTGTGGCGTCTATTTGAGTTCGGATATGTTGGGTGCCTTGGTCAACAATAAGTTGACGGCTGGTGCGGCCGGTCAGCCCTTTCCGACTCCCAGCTATGACGCCGATGACGACGCCGTTCGCCTCAATCAGAGCGCTTCGTCTTTGCCGTCATCGATATCGAGTTGGTGGAGCTCGTACCTCAAATCCGGAAATCAATACATGAATTCGACGGACCCAGAAAGCCTGATCATGCCTTACCTCGCCCTGGTCAGGTCCAGGCTGAAGGATCTTCCGGTGAACGAATTCTGCCAAATGGGTATGGCGTGTGACGGAATTCTGCGGAGTAAGCTGACAAATCCCTGCCTGATTGAGTTGATCTGGTCGTACTGGCAGGAGGAAGGCATGCTGGTACAGACCCTTAACGCCATCAGCCGCCGCTTCCAGAACCTTCGCGGCACTCAGGATCGTGATCCCCTTACACGTTTCGACATCGATCCGCTACGCAGGCTGGGCAGCTTTCTGTGGGGATATGTCCAGGATGAGCAGCACCGATTGACTGTAGTGCGGCGGGCGTATGAATACAGCCACGAATATGGACTCGCGTTGGAGGGCAAGGCTCTGCGCGCGCTGAGGCCATCGGACAACCGGTCGAAATTCCTTGAAGCATTCCACAACCTTCTTTACCTTTGCACGATCTTCTTCAAGGAGGATGACGACACCACCATCGTGGCCGACGGATTCCCCGTGCTGAATGCGCTCAAGGAAGTCCACTATATTCTCGCAGCCGGCGCATCCAACCAGTTCGGCGAGCTTCCCTCGACTTCCCGACAGGAAATGCTCATGCAGCAGTGGCTGCTGGCCAGACCGGAGATGCGGGAGTTCCTGGGAGGCAAGATCATGGTCCCGTATCCCGAGGAGTGGATGGACCGCGTCGACAACGTCAAAAGCATGTATGGCTGGACGGACGTCAGCGTGATCTATTTCCGCGACCTTGCGGTTTACGGTGAGCAGCTCGTTCTCTCAGCCCGTTACGGTGCCTGGAGCATCAGCAACAATATGGCCCAGGCCGCGAACTGGTGCCGCTACTGGCGGCCCGAGATCCAGGCGTACATCCATGCTTATCGTGCGGCCACTGGCGTGGACCTGACGACTGAACCGGTGAACTCCACTCTGCCGTCGGTGTTGTTGCTTCGCCGATTGGCGACGCAACGGCCGATGGCCCGTTAAACTTCGTCCGGCCGTGCTCGACTTTACTTCGGCGCTGTACCTGGGTTTGCGGCATCCGAGTTGGTCGCTTCGCCAGTGGTCGCAATTCACTACGGGTGTACCGGCGGCGCTTGCCTCGCCGCCGGACGCCCGGGCGGTAGCGCAGGAACTGGCGGCTCTACAGGGTTGCGAGGGGGGCTTGCTCGGCGCTTCGACGTTGCATCTCTTCTGGGACGTATTCGGGCTGCTGGCTAGTCGGCCCGTCGCGGTCTACGTCGACTCGGGAACCTACCCGATCGCTCGCTGGGGAGTCGAACGAGCGGCCTCGCGTGGTGCTCCGGTGCGCGAGTTTGCGCATCATGATGCGCAAAGACTGCGGACGATGCTCCGGCAGGATCGACGAGGCGGTCTGCTACCTCTGGTTGTAACCGATGGTTATTGTCCTGGCTGTGGAAAGCCGGCGCCGTTGGCCGCATATCTGGAAGGTGTGCGCGCGCTCGGCGGGCTATTGATCGTGGATGACACCCAGGCTCTGGGAATTTTTGGCCATTCACCCGGACCTGATGCGCCGTACGGCCGTGGAGGAGGCGGAATGCTCGCGCGCCTGGGTCTTGGCGGTCCCGATGTGCTGGTGATCAGTTCTCTGGCAAAGGCATTTGGAGTAACGGTCGCAACATTGAGTGGAAGCAGAAAATCCGTGAAGGAGTTTGAGTTGAAGAGCGAAACCCGCATGCACTGCAGTCCACCCTCATTGCCGGTGATCCGAGCCGCGCAGCATGCATTGGCTGTCAATCGCGCGCAGGGCGATCGGTTACGCCTGCGGCTGGCCCGGCTCATCGCGCGCTTTCGTCATGGCTCGACACAGGCGGGCTTCCGATGCGGCCGAGATCTTTTTCCCGTGCAAACAATCTCTCTTGCTCGCGACGCGGTTGCGGTCGACCTGTATGGGCAGCTGCTCCGCCGTGGTGTGCGGACAGTTCTGCATAGCGCTCATAACAGGCGTGCCCTTCAGCTCAGCTTCGTGTTCTCGGCGCGACATACTCCCGCAGATATAGACCACGCAGTGGCCGCGATTGCCGAGTCTGGAACAGACAGTCTCTTCCAGGTGGCGGATCTTAATCGGTGCGTCGCGGTAGAACGGAGTTAGCAAATGAAGTCCGCTCAGAAACCGGAATCATCAGACAGCGCTGTGGGAGGGTACAGACATGGCTTTTCCTGAAAGCTCTGAAGCGAGTTCGTCAGTGGGTACTCTCCGGATTACTGCGAGGCCCACTCGCCCTGCAGTGCAACAGGCGCTTATCCGGCAGGCAGCGAGCAGCGGTTGTTCCGTCCAGGTAGATGAAGTCATTCGGGGGTGGGGACAATACGAGGTCTTTCTGCAAAGCGGCAGAGCCAGGTTGCCGCAGGCGGAGCAGGACAAAATTGACAGGCTCGCCGACCTTGTGGTCGGCAGTTTCTCCGCAGTGGGGTGCCCGCCTCTCGGACAGATCAGCATCGTGGGCCACGCGGACCGTGATTTCCACGGGCAGCAGTTCGAAAAGAAAATCAGCGATGAACGCGCTACCACAGTTGCAGCTACCCTCGCCACTGCAATTAAGAACAAATGGATCGCTCGTAAAATGGGCCCCTTCCGACAGGGCGCCATCGCCTTCCTCCCCTCTCCACATGGAGTAGGCGCAACTCAGCCAGATCCCCAAAGCACGAAAATGAATGATCGAACCCTTAACCGGAGAGTCGAGATCAACATCCGGCCGCGTGGTGCGCCGGTTCCTCCTGCCGACACTTGTGAGTTGCGTATCGCCCGTTTCTTAAGGCTTCTCGAGACCCGGCGGGTGGACCCGGATCCAACTGGGAAGCGGACAGAAAGAGCGCGCTGCATTTTAAGAAAAATCTGCCGACCGGGAATACTGGACTTGTTTGTCAATGGGCTAGCCAGCAATCAGACGATTGCCGGCCGGTTCATTGGAGAAAAACTGGTGAGTTCGAATGGCAAGTACGACCCTCCCCAGATTTCTCAAACGGACTTTCTCAAATTCTTGGGAACGGTCAGTTCCATCTTGAAGGGGCCCGGCTTTTCACCCTCGAAGTCCGACGATCAAATCCTCAAAGGTCTCTCGCAATTGATTCTGATGATCAACGAGGGCATCGTTCGGGTCGAACGATACATTACGCTCAACTCCTCCGACTTCGGTTATGTCGGCGACCAAACGCGAGGCAGGAGGCTTGCCTCGATATTCGCGGACCATCTCAACGACGAGAACAGCATTTATTCCTGCTACAAAGACTTTCATGGAGGGGAGTGATTCTTGGACATCGATCGCGAGACCTCGGATAGAAGATGCTTCGGCAAAGGTTCAGGAGTGCCATCCCCATGATCATTGATTCCCACTGCCACGCTGGAAAAGGAGATGGCCTCACTGGCCCGTGGGATACCGATGCCCCGCTGCGAAAGTATCTTGCGCGAGCTTCGACTGCGGGAATTCATCGCACCGTGCTGTTTCCCGCATTTCACTCAAACTATGCGGCCGCTAACAAAGAAGTAGCGCGGATGGTTGCCAGCCATCCTGAACGATTCTACGGCTATGCCTTCGTGCATCCTGACCGCGACCGCGGCCGCGTGTTTGCCATGGTCAAAGTCGCGGTGGAACAATACGGGTTTCGTGGCATCAAGGTCCACCGTCACGACGGACGCATCACGCGGGAGATTTGTGAGGTGGCTCGCGCGTTTTCTCTGCCCCTGTTGTATGACGTAATGGGAGAAGTGTCGGTCGTCGAATTAATCGCGCGGGAATATCCTGACGTAACCTTCATCATCCCTCATCTGGGCAGCTTCGGCGACGACTGGCGTGCTCAGCTTGCCATGATCGATCATCTTGTGCGTCATCCCAATGTTTATACGGATACCTCGGGCATTCGCCGCTTTGATCTTTTGCAGGAAGCTGTGCGGCGCGCCGGAGCTGGGAAAGTTCTGTTCGGGACGGACGGTCCCTGGCTGCATCCTGCTGTCGAGCTGGTAAAGGTGCGTGTGCTTGGACTTCCGAAGCACGAAGAAGAGATGATCCTCAGCGGGAACTTCCTGCGATTGACGGCTGGCGTGCGGCCGCATCCGAAGGAATACGCCGTGGCCGCTATTACAGCAGGCTGGACCTCTGCTGAAGCTCGAGATCCGTGGTCGGGGCAGCAGTTTCCTTCAGGCTGATGCTTTGGTCTGATCGGATTCTGCTGCGGATTCGCTGCCATTGCTCTTCTTCCTCCGTGCTGCCCGCCGCATCTGCAGGGCGCGATCGGTGACACCCAACTGGACCGCTGCACGCGACAAGTTTCCGCTTGCGTTCGCCACAGCAACCTGGATAGCCGTGTCCACCGCTGTATGGCCGATCTCTTTCAGACCTACCCCCATGGCCACCGCCATGCTGATCGCAGTCTCGAAAGACCCATCGCACCACTGCGAGGGTATTGCATCGACTGAAGGCCGCTCTCTTTCCGGAAGGTCACCCGCGGTTAGCGGTCCCGGTCCCACGTGGCGATAACTCATGCGCGACACGACCTGCTTCAGGTCGCGGACATTGCCTGGATACAAGCGATGACACAGGTAATCACGTACTGCCGGATCCATCTCCGGCTCTTCGTCCGGGCGAAGACGCCGCAAAAAGTGCTGGGCCAGTGGCTGGATGTCCCCGGGGCGATCGCGCAGGGAAGGAAGTTTACAGGTCCAGGTAGCAATGCGATAGAAAAGGTCGCGCCGAAAACGGCCCTGCGATTCTTCGTGCAAAAGGTCACGGTTGGTGGCGCAGATCAATCGAAAATCGGCCCGCTGCCACACGTTGCTGCCTAGCCGCTTATAGGTATGTTCCTGTACCACTCGCAAGAGCTCGGCTTGTAGCGCGAGTGGGAGTTCTCCTACTTCATCGAGAAATAGAGTACCCTCGTTGGCCAGGGCAAAGGCCCCGTCCCGCGTTCCGACTGCGCCGGTAAATGCTCCGCGCTCGTGGCCGAAAAACTCGCTTCCGGAAAGCTCGGGGACGATGGTAGTGCAGTCAAGCACGACCAGATCGCGTTTCTGACGCCGGCCATCGAGGGAGTGGATAAGCCTGGCGACAAGTTCCTTACCCGTGCCGCTTTCTCCAGTGATCAAGACAGAGGCGTCGGTAAAACTCGCCACTTCCACGATTTGTCGCAGTACCGATATCCACGCTGGATTGTTCCCCACCAGGTTGTCAGCGACCAGGGGTGAAGCAACCACGCCATCTACGGACTCCCAGCGCTCAAACCGCGCCGCGATCTCTCGGGCCGGGTTAGTAGAATGATCCCACGCAAATACATCCGATGCGCCACTATGCAACAGCCGCCAGACACTGTTTCCCGCCAGGTCGGACTTGGAAATCGCCACGGCAAGGATTCGTTCCAAGCCGTTACGACTGCACTGCCTGACCAGATCGCAAACTGATGGATCGGCCTTCTCGAAAAAGAGAACACCGGGCCCGGCCAACTCGTTGGGGGGCAGTGCATGCGTGCGGACACGTTCGCGCAAGAGCGCCTGCACAATAGCGCTCCGTCTCGAGGAGTCGTTACGTTCGACGAAGCAGTGCCACAGCCCGGTCATAGCACCCCCCAGGTACTGGATGACTAGATCAGTGAGCGAATCTCCGTCTAGGCACGTGGGCTGTATTGATCATCCGGTAGCTTTGAAAGCGCAGCAGCGGATATCAACCCAGCCACGTCCCGTCTCGGGGTTCGGAAATAATGGCGGAACGACCAAGGCGTGAGCGATGCTTGAACGGCTGAGACCAGACTCCCAGATCGCCGACAATGCTCGCTCCACGGGCGAGCTCGAGCCAATGGCCTTCAGCAATTCCATGCAACAGGAGGCATTGCGTTTTGCGAGTCGCGGCCGTTGCATGGGAGCGAAATCTATCCAGAGAGAGCCGCGATTCGGTGTCCCCTTCGCTTTTAAAGGGGTCGTTTTCCAGGTATCAAGCTGTGGTCCACTTGTTCTTGTGGTTCTGTCTCTAATGACGTTTAGGATTTCAATTACAGTAGTGAACAACGGTGGTCTGTCCAACATGTGTTCCCTACGTTTGTGGGTTTGCAGTGCCTCATACCCCGCGTGACTCTGTTTGTTAACAACGGTGGAGGTCTGCAGGAAAGTCGATTGGAACGATAGAAATCTGCGGCTCAGACCCAATTCGAACCCAGAACGACGGGGTCACGTACGAACGCCTCCATAAAAGATTCACAAGATTGTCCTCTTGGTTAGCCGCGCAGTCAAGCGTTGAGTGTACTTATCCAGCGGACCCGCGACACTTTCATTTCTCGCGTTCGAATGAGCTTGGGTTAGTAACTAATTATGGGATGACAGCACGCGGCCTTGGTGCACGCCGTGTCGTAGATTTTCCCCTTGTCGGTGGAGTTCGAGGTACAGCTTTCTTCCTTCCAATCGACTCGCCGTGACTTTATAGAACTCATCGATGTTGGTCCTCAGGTCCCTCGCCATTAAGAGGTGACACAACATCTGGGTGAGTTACGTTTAACCCCCGGTCAAACGTAGGAAAGTACCTTTTCCCCGAGCTTCCATGTCAAAGTCCCAGCCAGAGCTTTCTATCCGGCCCGAAACGATTTCCACAGGCAGTTTTTCCCGGATCAGGCAGCGCGCCTGGACAAATTCCCAGCCAGCACTTTCCCCGGTGCCGGGAAAGATTTCCACAGGGTGAAACGGGCTGGGTTTTCGGCCTGAATCCGTGTGGGATTGGGATGATCGGGAGGGCTCCGCCCAGGAGAGCCTGATCGAGGCTGGCGTCTGATCGCCGCCTGGTGTGGGCGATTTTTGGGCTTTGAGGTGCCCCGACCCTCTGGCCTTACCTGAAGGAGCAACCGGCTGAGACACCTTTGCCGGCGCACACTAGAACGCCTCGCCTACGCCCACGGACCATGTGAAATTGTCTTTGCCCCACCCAAAATCTGTCCGCAGATTGACGTGGTACTTCTTGCTTAACATGTAGCGAATACCTGTCCCGCCGCTTGGAAGCAGTTGATCGATTCGCCACTGAACTCCGCCGGGCGCAACCGCGCCGACACCGCCGAAACCAACCAGGCCCAGCCGCCATGGCAAAACCAGCCGATACTCCAATTGCGTAGCGACCATAAAGCGATCCAGATAACGACCCGCAGTGTAGCCCCGAAGCTCGTTATTCGCGCCATAAATGCAGTTGCCATAGAAAGGTGGAGACCCGCCCGTGCCGCACCAATAGAAGTTATAGCCGAGCACCTGCTTAGGGGTGAGGCTTACGTATTTGTTGAAGGTGAATTTGTAGGACTGGAAGGAATATTTGCTGCCGAGATCCTGCGCGAAGAAATCACCGGTAAAGTCCAGCACGCTTCCCTTCAATGGGTAAAAGCGGTTTGGCCGGGTATCACGCCATACCTCCACGCCAAGCGCGCGAAGATCCGTGTTTAGTCCCACGTCCGGGGGAACCGGAGGTGTTTCGCCAGAGGTTGGCTTCAGCATGATGAACGATTTCCCGTTGATGAAACGTCCGCCCACATAGATATCCCACCGGATTTTGCGCAGAAGTTTGACGAAGAGTATCTGACCCGATTGTTCCAAGGGTAACTTGAGCCCGGCATTGCCATTCTCAAAGCCAACTCCGTAGAGGTCGTAGTCGATATTTCCGTGCGCGTACACGGCTTCCAGTTCATAGCGCGCCTGCTTTAGGTAAAGATCTGCGCCTACGCCAAACCCACGGCTGCCATCATTTGTTATTAACCCGGCTGCGCCAACAACCGAGGGAGGAACTGCCTTGTCCGTTGTCGGAAGAGGGGTAATGTAGCCCAAAACCGGTATGATCCCGGTTCCCAGGGCCGGACTCACGATCGGCAGTGGGGCAATAACGATTGATCCGTTGTGATTCGGTTTCTTTTCGTGGTGGTCGCTTTCATCTTTCCGTTCAGATACATCTTTTGGTTCTGCTTCGGTTGGTACATTCGATGGGGATTGCTGTGCGACGTCTTGAGAATCTTGCCCCTCCGCAGCAGAGACCTGATCCTGGAACAATGTGTTCGCTGCGGCAGAAGGCATAACTGACCAAACTCCGCTGCAGCAGCTCAGGAACAATGTCAGGAGCCGCAATCCGCCTAAGGTGCTGATGAATCTCACGAGCCCTCCGCGCGATAACGTGCCCGCTGAGACCAGGCGTGACTTCAGAAACTTGCAATCAGGGGCATGCTGAGGCTGACCGCGTACTTACCATGTCGGTCTTGTTCCTCTTCGTTCAGGTGACTCTATGAAACAACGTAGGAATTTTTTTGTCACCTGTCGCAAGAGACAGTTATCGCCGGCAGCAGTTTGTTGTCCAGTAGTAAGCGGACGAAGAGTCCCTGATTTGACAAGCTGCAATCGTCGGGTCCCGGAGTGGGGGACCTCACACAAGGATTAGTTGCCGGAAAGAAGAGAGTCTCCAATGACACTGAGAATCAGGAATCTGAAAGTCGCATTGCTCATCTATGCCGCTTGCGTGGTTCTGCTGAGCGGTCTGTTCAGTCAAGCGCAAACCTTCGAAGCTGGTAAGAAGGCCAAAGTCACGGGTGTGATTCAGTCACGCAATGGAGACTTGGTCACTATCCGGGGGAAGAAGACCGGCGCAACTGTGGTTGTTAGTCTCACCGACGACACGAAGATCGAGCGTAAGAAGGATTTTCGCCTGCGTCGCGCGGACATGGACGTCACAGCCATGGTCCCGGGATTGACGATTGATGTGGACGGGATCGGCAACGCCAAGGGCCAGCTTGATGCCGGCAAGATCAAATTCGATCCCAATGTTTTTAATATTGAGGTGGCCGAGGAACAGCAGATCCAGGCCAATCAACGCTCAGCCGCAAAGGCACAGTCCACTGCGAACCAGGGTGTAGCCGCGGCTGGAGAAGCCCAGTCCTCCGCGGACCAGGCTCAGGGGTCGGCTGATCAGGCCCAGGCTTCGGCCAATCAAGCTGGTCAAATGGCTACGGCAGCGGGTGTGGCTGCCATCACAGATGCCCAGGCAGTCTCCCTGGTGAATCAGCGCGTTTCCGATCTGGCCGATTACAAGACCGTGGCTGAAGCCGATCTGTTTTTCAACACAGGCGCAGACTCATTATCCGATGCTGACAAAGCGGCACTCAGCAAACTGGCGAGCGATGCAGCGGCGATCCAGAATTACATGATTGAGGTTGCCGGCTACGCTTCCAGCACTGGAACGAAAGCAGAGAACCTGAAGATCAGCGATGAACGTGCCAGTGTAGTAGCGAACTATCTTCGCGACTCAGCCAACGTTCCCATGAGACGGATTCTTGTGCCGGCCGGATACGGCGCGAACCATCCCGCCGTCAGCAACCAGAGTGCCGAAGGACGCGACATCAATCAGCGCGTTGATGTCAAGGTGATCGTAAACAAGGGAATCGAAGAAGGGTCGTTGTAAGAGCCGTGTAGGCGGAACAGGCAGAGGGCGTTTTCTCAAACCAGGGATACGCCCGCGATCGTGAGCACGCAACTTCCTGTTGAGCAACTGTCAGTTGTGCCAGTAGAACTGCACGATAGTGTCCGATAACTTCGAGGCGTCCGGTAGCACCGAGTATTTGTGAATGACTTCAGGAGCCGACCCATGGTGGTACTGCATATTGTGCTGACAGCCATGATTATGCTGCTGACTCTTCGAATTGGACGCACGTGGAGGAAATATGGACTCGATATTCTCCGAGCTGAAGAAAGTACTCGCGTATCTACTGAGTGTCGTCCTGGTAGTGGCCACCATCCCTGATCGAAGCGCCTGGCCACAGGCTGCGCAACCGCAGTTCCCGTCGGGCTCTCCTTCCGCTGATAAGACGACGTCGTCATACACTGGCCAGGGCGCGCCGCTCACTACCGAAGAGATAGATTCACTCGTCTCGCCCATCGCACTATACCCAGACGCGCTCGTCGCCCAGATCCTCAGCGCGGCGACGTTCCCCGATCAGATTGCGGTTGCCAACTACTGGGTCGAGCAGAACAAAAGCCTAACCGGGAGTGCCTTGATGCAGGCGGTCGATAAGGAAACCTGGGATCCGAGCGTAAAAGCGCTCACGCAGTTTCCCACTGTGTTGAACAACCTGGCACAAAATCTCTCGTGGACCTCGCAATTGGGGGACGCGTATCACAATCAGCACTCCGATGTGATGGCAGCCGTTCAGACTTTGCGCAAGCAGGCCCAGACAGCCGGCAATCTGAAAACCACGCCCCAGCAAACCGTGAAGACTGAAGCGCAAAACGGGACACAGGTGATTGTCATCCAGCCGTCAAACCCGCAGGTGGTCTACGTTCCGAGCTACAACCCGACCGTGGTTTACGGCACTCCCTACACTGCCCCGGGCTACAGTACTGCTGACCTGGTGGCAACTGGCCTGCTTTCATTCGGAGCGGGAATCGCAGTCGGCGCCATGATGAGTGGCGGCTGTTGCGGCTGGGGATACAGCAGTTGGAATTGCAATTGGTACGGTGGCGGCGTGTACTACCACGGCGGCGCATACTATGGCAATGACGCCTGGCATGGTGGCTACTATGGTGGCTATAACAATTACGGTTACCACTCGAGCTATAACAACAATGGCTATCACTCGAACTATAACAATGGCTCTCAGCACTACGGTAACAACAACTACAACCACAATACCAACATCAGCGGCAACACGGTGAATGTGAACCACAGTGGAACCGGCGCTTCGAACTCTTGGGATAAGTCGGGATGGTCGAATTCTGACGCCGCGCGCGGTTGGGGATCCCAGAGCGGTAGCAGCAAGTCGACAGCCTTCAGCGGCTATGGCGATCACTCCAGTTCCAGCTTCTCGAGCGGCGGGTGGGGAGATCGGAGTTCAAGCTCGCGAGGCTGGGCAAGCCGCGGCGGAGGCGGTGGCTGGGGTGGTGGCCATTTTGGCGGCGGCGGTGGTGGCTTTCGGGGTGGTGGCGGCTTCCGAAGATAGTTTTATCGGCGCAGGGCGCCTTGATTGGCGTTCTGTGACGGGTGCGGCGAAGCATCAAGGCAGAAGGAGAGTCCAATGTCGCTGGCTCAAGCTGAAATATCCAGAGCGAAGATTATGACTGCGCTCTTGTCGGTTGTGGTCCTGGCAGCCTCCTGCAACAAACAGGAAAAGCCCCAGACGGCACAGAATGGTTTTGCGTCTCCCGACGATGCGGCAAAGGCACTGGTCGCGGCGGCGACGTCAGGCAACGGTGACGTTGTTTTGGCCGTATTGGGACCGGGATCGAAAGATGTCGTCAGTTCAGGAGATGCTGCGGAAGACAAGGCTGACCTCACAGGATTTGCCTCCGACTACAACATCATGCACCGCTGGCGCAAACTGCCGAATGGAAACCTGCTGCTGATCACTGGCACTGATAACAAGACATTTCCTCTCCCCCTCAAAAAGAATGGCGATGGCCAATGGTCTTTTGACGTCCAGGCAGGCAAGGAAGAAATTGCGGCGCGCCAGATTGGCAGAGACGAGTTAGCGGCAATGGACATCTGCTGGGAGATTGCCGACGCTCAGCAGCAGTACTTTTCACAGCGTCACGATGGCGCGAAGCAATACGCGCAAAAGTTCATCAGTGACGAAGGTCAGAGGAACGGGTTGTACTGGCCGGAAGTGAGCGGGCAGCCGAGGAGCCCGCTGGGGCCGCTCATTGCCTTTGCCACAGCTCAAGGACTCAACGTCCAGCCCAACCGGCATCAGCCCTTCTACGGCTACTACTTTGCCATGCTGGATAAGCAGGGATCCGACGCGAAAGGTGGGGCAAAGAACTACATCGCAAATGGCAAGATGACGGGCGGTTTTGCGCTCCTCGCCTATCCTGCCCAGTACCGCGATTCCGGCATCATGACCTTCATCATCAATCAGAATGGTGTTTTGCTTCAGAAGGATGAGGGACCGACGACCAATGAAGTCGCCTCAGCGATGACGGAATTTAATCCGGACAGTAGCTGGAAGCCAGTAGAGCAGCAATAAGGACCAATAAATTAGCACGAAGGAGAAAGTGTATGGACATACGAAGGAGAATCTCGAGATTCGCTGTTATCGGCCTGTTGACGCTCGGCGTCATTCTGATTTGGCAGGGCTCGGCCCTTGCAAGAAACAAGTATGAAACGATCGACGCCCAGGCCTTCGGCACGGGCACTCAAATGGGCGCGAACATCGGTGTAACCCTGAACATTTATGAATTTTCCACTCCAGCCGACAGAGTGACTCTGGTGCAGGCCTACGACAAGGGACAGAACCAGGGATTGGTAAATGCCCTCGCAAAGATGAGAGCTGTTGGCCACGTTGAGATTACTGGCACATTGGGCAACGATTGCGCCTATATCAAGATGACTCCAACGCCAACAGGCCGACGCATTGTGTTTGTAACCAATCGACAGATCCGGATTGGCGAGGCATGGACCGACAGTCAAACGATGTCCTTCAATCTGACCGCCGGAATCCTTGATCTCAACGATCAGGACAAGAGCAAGAGCACTGGAGTGCTCTATCCGATGGCGCAGCTGGTGCTCAACAAACAAGGTGAACTGCAATGGGATCTGAATCAGAACCCCTGGAGATTGTCTGACCTGATTGACTGGAAGGGCACGGCCGGCGTGAACTAGCATCCGCCGCGCCTTGTAACCGAGCCGCAACCCACGGTTCAAACATTCATTCGGCCGCAGTCTGTCTACTCGGAAGTGAGGTAAGTTATGCGACTCGATCGACCCTTTGCGGTCAGTTGCACCTTGCTCGCTTTACTGCTTTTCTCGCTGGCGCAGTTTCAATGCGTACAGGCGCAGACCAGGAAAAACCCGTCTGCCTGCACGCTGGCTAATCCGACCGCAGCTTGCACAGCTACTACTACATGTGGTTCGGCGTCTGAGCCGTGTTCTGTTGATGTGAAGCGCACCGCGAACGCTGCCTCGGCAACTCCCAGCATTCCCGGCGCGAAAGGCAACTCCACCTTCTGCGTAAAGGCGGGGACGACCGTGATCTGGAAGAGCGACACAAAGCATCAGGGATTCGTCGTGGACATGGGACCGGCCCCACCCTTCGATACTCCCGACGTCATTGGCGGCTCGGACAAGCCGGTCACTGTTAAGGCCGGCACGCCGGGGTGTTACCGATTCTCCGCCGGAGCCTGCCTTTCGGGGGCGATCTATGGGATGTGCGGAAAGGCACGGCCCAGTTAGTTGTCATCAAGTGACTGCCTGCTGCGCTTTTCGGCAGATAGTAAGCGGGCATCATGTTGTGCACCCTTGAGGACTGCGTCTCCGCTGCGCAATCGGCGCTGATGTTCATCCTGTTCGGAGAGACGCTCACCTGAGAACCTTAATGAGCGATATGATTTCAGCGTGAGCGAGCATCGAATTTACCTCGACTCCTTGCCCTTGTCCTGTGCACTCTGATCAGCTGCCGGGTTTCACGTGTAAAAACCCGTGCACTGCTATTTTGGCCTGCCCACCCAGGAGTATTGCCAGGCAATCTGGACGTTTTGATAATTGCCACCATACCGGATATACGTCCCATCGCTGTAGCTGAGCTTCAGGGCCTGGTGAGCGGTGAAGGGGATCGCGACGGTGGCTCCGATACGCGAGTTCGACTCCTTGGTAAGGGGGTTTTCTATACCGTTCAAGCTTGTTTTTCCCCCGAACCAGTAATTGCCATCGAGGGAGGCCCACAGTCGCGGCTTGAAGTTGTAACTCAGGTGGCCTTCAAACGAACCAACAGGACTTTGGGATTGGGGCCGGGTACCTGGATAGTAGATGTTGTGCGACCAGAACTCGGGATTCGTGGTAAAGAACCACACTCCCGCATACCCATCGAGAATCCATTTGCCGCTCCAGCGTTGGGAATAGCCAAATTCAGGTTTGAAGGCCCAGCGGTTGGCTCCCCAGTTAATGAGCTTCGTCGGATCGTACTGCCCGGTCGGCGCCACCACCTTGAGACTGGCGCCCAACAGGACTTTCTGTCTCCATTTTGGGAACTGCCGGGCTGACAACGCTGGACCGCCCTTAAGGTTTACGGAAATGCGATAAACCGAATCCAGCAGGCCGGACCGATAAAGGTGAACTCCCGCGCCGGTTACCGTTCCCTGGAAGTTTCCTACTCCGTAAGGCAATGAGGCGACGACGTTGGCTGAACGGCCAAGGAAGTCGAACGAGTAGTAGTAGCTGAGGATCGGTACGCTGTATGTTCCCGTGGCGCCAGTCGCCGGGACTACACCATTGAAGTTGATGCTGCCGTCGTAGAAGGACCATGTCAGCGTTATTACATTTGCGTGAACCGGTGTGATCAGGTATGCGCGAGGAGACAGATCCTGAGCGCCAAGAAGCTGAAGCGATCCCGATGCGACCGCCGTCAACCATGCGAGTTTCAGGACTAGCCGCATCTCAACAGGTCCGAAATACAGCCTTTCCTCACCTCGTCTGGAGCGGGTGCGCCTCTCAGGCTAACCGGGCAGCGACCGCCTGCTTCATCTCGGTGGAGTCTATCTGCCGTGGCCCTGCCTCCGCCTTTCGCGTGTCGTCGCCAAGCAACTCCAGCCCCACATATGATAGCGGCAACCGGTTAACAATTAGCGTTTATTTGAATTTATAAGTTGCGCCGACAACGATACCCTGAATCGATTCGTTCATGAGATCCCGCTGTTGCCGTAGGAACGGTCAGGTACCGACATCCCCAAGAATGCCGACCAATGCGTTCGAACCAAGAGGCAAGCTGAATCTGGCGCCTGCAGACTCTCCCCCCGTCAAGTCGGCCGAGACAATCATCTGCCGATTTCTGATCGATATCTGGTGATTGCTGGGCAATGGCGGGAATGCACAACGCCAGGGCCAGTGAACCATGGTCGCACCGCTGCGAGCATCGATCCCCCCTTTGACTTGCGTGCTTTGAGCAACGGCAGTGCCGGTAAGTAGCAGAAGTGCTGCCAGTGGCGGCGCGCCAGTAACGCGATCCTTCGATTCCGTGTTTCGTTCATGACGTTGCTCCTTTTAAGCAGCCTTGTTCACTTGCCATTCACTGCTGCTTCAAAGGGCGACAATGCCCCCGACCGCCTGAGCCTTACTCAGTCGACACCAGCCGCATTGACCTTTGGTGGATGCGCAGGATCGAGCAATGGTATTGGATTCGCCGGATTCTTCAGGTTCGGAATCAAGTCGTTCGACGCCCCACCCGGGAAGCGGGCAATGTTGGGATACTTCATCACTGACTTGTCGAAGTCGAGTAACACAGGATATGTAAGCGACAATATCCAACCATTGTCCTGACCGGCGTATCTTCCCGGAGACGTGGTGGGCATGCGGGTGGGTGCGGCGCCGTTGAACAGCATGTCATACTTCTCAAACGGATCCATAGTGAGGTTATAGACCGAACCACAGCAACCGAGATTCTGTTCAGGTCCCAGCCATGTATCCTTCGCCGTGTAGAGGTATTTCCACGCGATTCTTACCCATGGTTCTTTTGAATCGCCACCTATGTCAGCGCGCATTCCTTCGAAATTCTCGCCGTCGATGTAGACCCATGAGGTTCGCGCTGAATGTGGCGCTTTCCCAAGAATGTAGGCGCTGTTGTCGATGCTGTCGAAGTAGATCCCTTTGCCCTCGTTATCAACCCAATCGTGCGGCGGCGGCGTAATGCCCGCCATCGAAGCAAGAGTCGCCCAGCAGTCAATGTGCGACATCAGTTCGCCATACTGGACACCGGCGGGAATGTGACTTGGCCACCACATGATGCCCGGAACGCGCCAGCCACCTTCGAACGCGGAACCTTTTTCTCCTGGAAACGGTGTCGTTCCCGCGTCAGGATAGGCATCCTGCCAGGCGCCGTTGTCTGCCGTGAGTACGACGATCGTATTCGGCGTGACCTCCCGGATGGTGTCCATAATCTTGCCTATGTCGTCATCGAGTTCCATCAGGGAGTCTGAGTAGTCGCCGAGATGCGACTTCCCCTTGAACGCAGGTGCGGCATTCGTTGGGTTATGCATGTGCATGAAGTTGATGTCCATATAGAAAGGCTTGTCGCTCTTCGCATGGGCCTTGATATATTCGACCGCGGAAGCGGACTGGCGAACATCGAAGTTCTCGAGATAATCGTAGGTAATCCTGGCAACTTTGGTGGCGGGCTGGCCAGCTGCTCCCTCCCACTCGTACAAATTCACAATGTCCTGATACTGCTTGTAGTAGTCATCGTTGTAGGCAGGAAACCATGGATGAAACCACTTATCAGTGTCGTCATACGAGTAAACACCGGGATAGTAGGCGGCGAATTCCTTCATCTCATCGAAGCCGTGCTCGGTCGGGTAAAACTTGGGCTGATCCCCGAGATGCCACTTGCTTGAGAAGTACGTGGAGTAGCCGTTCTTCTTGAAGAACTCGGCCATGGTTGGAGTCCGCTTCTGAAGGCCGTTCTCGTCGCCGGGAACTACTACGACCGAAAGCGCCGAGCGGATCGGGATGCGTCCCGTCATGAATGATGCGCGGCCGGCGGTGCAGCTCGCCTGTCCATACCAGCTTGTGAACAGCGCGCCCTCTTTGGCGATGCGATCAATGTTGGGTAGGATGGCCGAGAGTCGCACCACCTCCTGAGTAGGCGCCAAAATCGTTCCAGCCGGTGTCATCGGTCATGAGGATGACAATGTTGGGCCTGCTGTTCGTGGCTTGCGCGCAGACTGCGGCGTTGCCGCCCGCAAGGAGGCCCGACACGGCAAGCGCTCCCAGCGCGAGGTTTTGAAACCGTGATCTGTTCTCCACTGCTCTTCTCCTTGCCAGATCGTTCTCAAGTAATCACCGCTGATAGGCGATTCGACTACAGGTGCCACTTGATCGGAACTGTCTCTTGCGACAGGTGCTAAGTAAGAGATCAGAGGCGTAGCAATAGAGACGATCAGCATCCTGCCCTGCGATGCTGCGCCTCCGGAATCGGCACAACGAGGCGAGTGATTCGACAAAGCAGCTCATCTTTTGGTCAATACACACTTCCCTGGCGCTCCCAATCTCCTGACCCATGAGCAACGGGTGGACACAGAGATCAACCCATTGGAGGAGGCGCAAAGCGGGCGACTCTGGCTACCATTTCCCACGCGGAGGCTAGATCGGTTTGCGGAACGATAACAATTCAGACCAGATAGACGTCGCCGTTATCGGAGGTGGGCTGGCCGGTATGGCCGCCTCCATCCATCTCGTCCGCACGGGGCTTCGGGTTCTCTGCATTGAAGCCGACCTTACCGATGCTTTGCCCGTCGGCGAATCGCTTGACTGGTCAGCTCCCGACCTGCTCAACACTCTCGGACTGCCCATGCAGCGCCTGATCGACGAAGACATCGCCACATGGAAGCGCCATGTCACGCTGAGGCTAGCCGACGGATCGACGGCGCACTACGTCCCCGGCGAATGGCTCGGGCAGCCACCCTTCAATCTCGAGCTGCGCACTCTGCACGTAGACCGCGTCCAGCTCAATACCGCGATCCGCGACATCGCGTTGCACGACGGTGTCCAGATCCTCCACGACCGGGTCACCAACATTGAGACCTGCGGCCGCGCCATCGTCTCCGTCACCACCGCACAGGGCAAACGCGTCGCATCTCCGTGGTTCATTGACGCCTCCGGATCGTCCGCGCTCTTTCCCCGCAAGTTCAACCTGCGGGGATACGACTACGGTCCTCACAAAGTCGCCATCTGGACCTACTTCACCGTCACCGAGTCCGTCGAAGGCACCACCCTCCACACCGCAGGAGACTGCCCCTCTTATATGGACTGGATCTGGGAGATCCCCATCCACGCCAACACTCTCAGCATCGGGTACGTCTCGCCCGGAGACGCGATCAAGGCTCTCCGCGCGGGCGGGCAATCGACCGACGAGATCTTCCGCACACAGCTCGACCGCTTCCCACGCTTCCGCGACCTCATCCGGTCTGTGCCCGAAATCTCCACCAGCGTCACCTCGTACCGCTGCCGTGTTCACAGCCACATCTTCGGACCCAACTGGCTTGTTGCCGGAGAAGCTGCAGCCATGGTCGACCCCATGACCTCCAATGGAGTCACTGCCGCCCTGCGCCACGCATCGGAAGCCGCAGCCCTGATCATCAAATACCGTGATCGGGGGCGCATCTCCTGGCTTGCTGCAGCAATGTACAGTCGGCGTGTTCAGGACGTTGCCCGCTTCTTCAACTGCGGCATCGAAAAAGTCGTCTACGACAGTCCCATCCGAAACAGGATCGGCGTCAAGACCGCCGGCGACGTCTACACTATCCCCGCCTGGAGCCTCAACAACGTCTACGCGCGCGTCAGTCCCCGCGGCATCGTCTCTTCGCTGTTCATCTGTCTCCTGCTCGGCCTCTTCCGCACCGCCGCGTCGGTCCTCTACAGCTTCTGCAAATACGAGCAGCCTCCCTGTGAGGCCGCCGGATGATGACGCCAGCCACCATCGTCGCCACTTGCGGAAGCATGTATCAATTCTCGGCAGGATCCGGCGACCCCGTCCTTTTCCTGCACGGCATGCCGACCAGCTGCCATCTTTGGAGCAGGATCATCGAGAAGATGTCGGGCCAGTTCACCTGCATTGCCGTCGATCTGCCCGGCCTGGGCCGAACACCCCGCCTGCCTGGTGGTTTCCGCGAGCTCGATGCCCTCACCGCATCCATCGAAGCGCTGCGCATCGACCGCGGCATCGAGAAGTGGCACCTCGTCGGCCACGACGCCGGCTGCGCCATTGGCGTCGAGTACGCCCATCGTCACCCGCAACGCGTCGGACGCCTCGCGCTCCTCACTCCATCCATCTTTCCTGATCTCAAGCCGTTTTATCTTTTCGAAATTCTCCGCAAGCCGCTCCTTGGCGAGCTGTTGGCCCCCGCCATCAACGTGCTCTTCTGGAAACTCGTCATCCGCCTCGCACTCGAGGAGGACACAAACAACAATCACGACCGCGACGACATCGTGCACGATTTCCACGCACCCTTCCGCGGAATCGGCGGCGCATGGCGTCTCATGTCACTTCTACGCTGGGGAGATCCCGGCGAAGTGTTGGCCTCAATGCCCGAGCGGCTCACTAAGCTGCAGGTCCCCACTCTCATCTTTCACGGTGAGCGCGACACAGCGGTTCCCCAGGCCTTCGCCACGCGTGCTGCGAGCCTCATCCCTGAATCAGAAGTAATCCTCCTCGACGCGGGACACTTCCTACCCATGAGTCAACCCGCACGCATCGCCCGGGAGCTCCTGCGGTTCTTCGGCATGCATCATCGTACCGAGTCTGAGCTAACCGCGGCGGCCACATATTAGCGGGTGGCTTCATCGGCAGTTGCAGATGCAAGACGCTTCCCTTCAATCAGCAGAGTGACATTGGTTCTTATAAGCTGAGTATTGCCGGACTGGCTGACGACGCAGCTTCGCGGCGGGCGCCGAACTAACGTTTCAGGTCGAGAAAGCCCTGTGAGGGAAGACCAAAAGCATTGGCCACGCGATTGCCGAGACCCATCATCGCAGCGACATGAACAGTTTCGGCAATCTGCTCGTCACTCCATCCGAAGTTGCGCAATTGCTGCACATCTTCTTTGGTCGTCTTGAATGACTCGCCGTTGACTTTTCCCGCGTAGATCAGGAGGTGGCGCTCGGCATCGCTGAGTGGCGAGTCCTCAATTTCCCCGGCGATGATCTTCTCGGCGACTTTCTCCGGTACCTCATGAACCAGCAGGAAAAATCCGTGGCTGTCGAGGCAATAAGGGCACGCGTTCAACTTCGAGATATAGGTTGCGATCAACTCCTTTTGCTGCCGCGTTAGATAGCCGTCTGCGAGGAGCAGTGTGGAGGAAATGTCGACCATTTGGCGCACGAATGCGGGATTCGTGCCGAAGCATTTTAGGATGCCGGGAACGTCCTTTCGTCCGGTCTGGTCGCGAAAATACTGGTAGGCTGCCGCGGTCTCTCCGGCGGCTTCCGCTTCGTCAACGATGGGGATGTGCGTTTCGACCGGGACGGCAGGAGTCGTCCGCAATTCCGCCAGGAGCGCATATTCGGGGCGAGTCATAGAGTCTGCTCTCTGGTCTGCCCTTCGGTAAATGGCTTTTCCCATCCAGGCTGTGTGTAACCTACTGTAACGACGCGATTCGCCATATCTCTGTAGATATGGTCCTGCTCCGGGGCCCAGGTGGCAAGGCCATCGACGTAGCGGTTGTACATGCAGAACGCGGCGGCGATCAGGACGGTGTCGTGAATTTCAAGATCGGTGGCTCCGAGCTGACGCGCGCGATCTACATCTTCGCGCTTTACGAGCTTGCCGCTTTGTTGCACCCTCGCTGCAATCGCGAGAAGGGCTTTGAGTTTTTCCGAAATAGCTGCTTCCTCGGGATTACGCTTAGCGAAATCCACAAGCGCCTCGTTGCCATTGAGATATGCGGCTGCGGTATATCCGTGGACAGTCTGGCAATAGTGGCAGTCGTTGAGCGCGGAGACATATGTGGCTATCAATTCGCGCTCGCCCGGTGAGAGCGTACTGTCCGAGCGCAGCAGAATTTCCGCGAGTTGACGTAGTGGTTTTGCGGTCTCAGGACGGAAGACCATGGGGCCGCGAATGCCTGGCACACCGGGGTCGAAGGGGATATGTGGCATTGCGTTGACTCCGAGGGAGATCAGAAAGTGGGATGCGCTCCTTGGTGAAGAGCGCATTCCCTGCATCATTTAAAAACTAAATCGTGCTGCGAATTGGAATGCGCGCGGACCGCCCGATCCGAAGACACCTCCCGCGGTTGAAACGGCTTGGCCGAAGCTTGAAGAGTAGCTGGGATTGCCGCTGTCCGGCGACAAAGTATTCGCAAACCCGGAATAGTTCAGATTGCTGACGCCGAGAATGTTGGTCACGTTGAAGATGTTGAAGGCCTCGCCGATGAGGTTAAGGTTGTAGCGTTCTCCAAGGTGAATATTGCGGCTGAGGCGAAAGTCGAGCGCATTGAAGCTGTCGTCAAAGTGCGCGTGGTCGCTCACCTGCGGCAGGATGACGTAGCTATTGGCACTCGCTTCATAAACTCCGCCGCCTGCGTTGGTGCGGGCGATGAACGCATTCAATTGCTGCGCGTTATGAAACTCGCGTCCTCCGGCATTGCGTTGCATAGTCGGAACACGCTCGCTTCCGTCGGGCAGTAGGATGTCCATCGGAACTCCGGAAGCAATGGTCCAGACGGGGGAGAACTGGAATTTGTAAGGCAGATTGGCAATTCCGCTCATCACCAGGCGATGGCGCTGATCATTGGGCGGTGGGCCGTATTCGAGCTGCAGGTTATTTGGATCGATGGGTGAATATTCAAATGGAATCTGGTCGTCGTTGGCATAGTTGAAGGCCTTCGACAATGTATAGGCAGCATCAAACTCGCCATATTTTCCGAAGAGTTGCCGCGCGGCAACCCAAAGCGCGTCGTACTTGGTCCCGACCGCGGATTCGAAATTGGTGACCTCGTCCGGTCCGCCTGTCTGGGGATTGTAAACCGAGCCCACCGGATCGCCGATGATGAAGCGCGTGCCGAAGTTGTGAACGCCGTCTACTTTGAGCGTCAGGTTTCGGTGTATTTGCGTCTCAACGCCCAGATTCATCTGCTGCACCATGGGATTGCGCAGACGATTGCTGATGATGTCGATACCGGTAGATCCGGCTCCGGCGAAGAGAAATCCGCTGAAGGGGCTGGAGAGGACTTCGGGAGCTCCGGGCACGAACGTGCCATTCGGATTCAGGTAGACAGGCGTGCCGTCGGGATTAGTAACCGCGTTGCCGGCAGTTACGTTGAGCGCAAGCGCGCGTCCGTCGAAACCCTTTTCAAGCGACATAATCTCAAGCGTGATGCGGTCGTAATAGATGCCATAGCCGCCGTGAACGCTGAGATCGGGAGTGAAAGAATAATTGAAGCCTGCGCGCGGACCCCAGTTGTTGTATTCATGATGACGGGTCCCCTGATAGAAGGACTGAACAATCGGGTTGCGCTGCGGATACCAGCTCAGGTTATTGAGGTTGGTATCCATCTCCCAACGCAAGCCGAGATTGAGCACGAGGTTGGGAAGCACCTTCCAGTCGTTCTGAGCGAAAAAGGCCAGATGGTAATTGTCATTGTTCGGCAGGTTGAGCGGTCTGGTAGGAGTTGAGCTGCGCAGTCCCACGGCGAAGAGCAAGTCGTTGTCGTTGACTACGCCATCACCATTGCGATCGAAGTCGGGAAAGTCCTCGACGGTCTGAATATTGCCTTGGATGAAAACAGGCAGATAGAAGTCGGCGTCGATGGACTGAATCTCGGCTCCAAAGCTCCAGGTTTGTTTGAGATGAGACCACGTGAGTGTGTCATCCCCCTGCAGCCGGAATTGCCGCGTCGCTTGCGGAATGCGGTAGGTTGCACCATCGTCAAGGTCGGGATATGTAATCTGCGGGCCGGTCACGATGGGATTCGTGATGTTGAGGAAGTTGTTGTCGGCAAAGCTCATGCGATTGATCAGCGTAGGCGTGAAGGTATGCACCCAGTCACCGATCAAGCCCACGAGGTGATTCTCGGCAGTTTGGCGGTAGTTGGCCGTGCCGAGAGCGCGATCAAGCTCGCTCAGGCTGAGGTCATCTTCTAGCTGCATTGAAAAACGGAAGCCTATGCGGTCACCTTCCGTGGGCTGAAAATCGAGACGGCTGGTGGCCAGAAAGTCGTGCAGAGGCGCGGTGGCGAACGTGCGTCCGATGGTCTTTGTTGTAGTGTTTCGTACGCCGACCAGATCTGCGCCGAGCTGCTGACGATCTTCGACGGCCACAAACCACCATGCCTTGTCCTGACGGAACGGGCCGCCGATATCCGCTGTATATTGCTGGCGGTGAAATGGCGGCGTAGCGCCGATGCTCGGATCATAGGTCGCGGGCAATCCCTGCAGAACATTGTCGCGTTCATACATGGCGACGTCGCCGTGAATCTGGTTGGTTCCTTGTTTTGTAACCACGTTGGTTACAGCAGAACCTGAGCGCCCCAGTTCCGCCGAGAAGCGATTGGTGGCGATCTGAAACTCCTGTACGGCATCTTCCGGAATGTTAACCAGCGATCCGCCGACCGCGTCGTCATTGTTGTCCGCGCCGTCGATGGTCACATTGCCGCCACGGCCAACCTGGCCGGCCGTCGAAATGACGACGGTATTCTCCTTTGTCGGATCAAAGTTGGGTGCCGGCGCATTGCCGGGGACGAGCAGCGAGAGTTCCAGATAGTTGCGGCCATTGAGGGGGAGGGTTGAAATCTGGCGGGCGTTGATCACCCCCCCGAGCGCCGACGTTGTTGTATCCACCGCAGGAGGCGTATCGGATACGATCTCCAGCTTGGTCTGGCTCGTAGCCACTTCAAGCTTTATTGGCACACTGAGATCCTGCCCGACATTGACCGTCACGTTTTGCTCGTAGGCAGCGAATCCTGAGGGAGGAGTGACAGCGAGCCGATATTTGGCGGCTTCGAGATTCGTGAAGGAGAACGATCCATTCTCCTGCGTATCGAAGTTCCGGGTTGTGCCCTGGGCTAAATTTGTGATGGTGACGGTTGCGTGTTGAACGACCTTCTCCGAGGGATCGGTAACAATCCCGATGATTCTTGCAGAAGCCAGTTGTTGCGCATTAGATCCAGGGGTGAGAAGTAACATAAGAACGAACAGAAGCACACAAGCGCTTCTGCTGGAAACGAGCTTGTTCACGACTTCCTCCGTCGACGGCCTCAAAGTGAAACGATTACGTGCTCTCTCAGCGAATATGAATGGAGCATCGTAGCGACACTAAGGTCTGGGCTCAAAAATGTCTTGGATCGAAAGATTGGAGCGAAGATCGACCAAAAGGTCTAGCCATCGGCCGAAGGATTCGCCGGATTCCTCAACTTCGAATGCCATCTCGTTTCTTTGTCCTAATCGAGACACTGTCGAAAGCGAATGCCATACTGTCGAAGTTCCATCAGCTTCGGCGTCGCGATATTGGAGCGGGACATCAGCCCACCATTAAGGAATCCCTGGCAGCATTAAGTTAGGTGAAGCCGTCGGTTCATAGATGGATGAATATCGATGGAGTCGATGGCCTGCTTTATCGCTCCGCGAACAAATAATCAATCGGCGTCAGAGCCGATTTTCTTGAGCATCGGAAAGATCATTAGTGATTGCTACACTCGGGGCATGAGTAGAGGAACGCTACCTCTATACGACGAGCGGGTGTTGCGACGACGGCCGGTATCACTCCACTGCTACGGAGCCGGTTCGGAGGGGATCAGCGGCTCTCCCTTCCTGCTATTTCTGGGAACTGCGATGAGCATTACGGCTGTGTCGGTGCTGGCGCGGATTCTGCAGGAACGAGAAATGCAATCGACAGCGCTGGGAATGTTGGCGCTGATGTGCGCGGCGATGACCGATGTTTGTGCGTGGCTGCTGCTGGCGGTTGCTCTGACCATGTCCATACGGAAGCGGCGCGACGCCTGTTTCGCAGAGGCTGCTGTGGCTTGTGGGCTCTCTCGCGGTGATGTTATGTGGCTTAGTCTACTTCGATGATGCGGATATAGTTCGGGCTTAGCTGGAGGAGTGGGGACGCGGCTGGGTAACGAATTCATATTCGGAACGACTCATGATGGAACTAACTCTCCAGGGAAACAGTGCTGGCAGACGCTATGTCGTCCGCCTTTTGTTCAACTCGCCTTCCGTCCCGTCGTAAGACGAGGCTCAAGGCGACGGCGGCGAACGACACACACGCCAGATAGACGATAAACCGCGGCTGATAGAAGCCTGCGCGATCGTACAGATGCCCAATCATCATGGGACCTGTTGCGCCACCGATCGCGTATGCGGTCCACGTCAATCCGTACAGTACTGAGAAATGCCGCCGTCCGAAGTAGCGCGCCAGCAAATATGGCGCAACGTCAGCCTCGCTGCCGAGACCTATGCCCAGCAGAGCGGCTCCGATCAGCGCAATCAGAGATGAGCTTGCGAATGCAAGTACCAGAGTGCCGACCGCTGATAGTAGCAAAATGAACGTCTGGATGCGTTGCGGTGAAAAGTGGTCGATCAGAAAGCCGACGCATAACCTGCCCAGAATCCCAGCTCCGCCGCGAACCGAAAGTGCAAGCGCGGCACTCTGCGCGATTACTCCGTGCTCGGTCAGGATAGCCGCCAGATTCGTGACCAGGCCATTCTCGCTGAACGCGGAAAGCATGATGATGCAGGCCAGAACCCAGAAAGCTGCGCTGCCCAAAGCACCCGCGACAGTTGTTCCGGTCTCTGAAGAATGATCTTCGCGGACAGCTACTGTGTCAGGCCGATTGCGCACCAGCAGCGCTGTCAGCGGGAAGCCAAGCAGAGCAATACCGCCCAGCAGGAGGTAGGCGCTGCGCCATCCATGATGCTGAATCGCCCACAGAGTGATGGGAGGGATGAAAATCGACCCGACTCCGCTGCCAGTCAGGATTAGCGCGAGCGCGAAGCCTCGGTGTTTATGGAACCACGTAAGCACCGTTCGGGTGTATGCAAACTGCGCGGTGCCGTTCGCCACCAGTCCCAGAACGAAAAACGTGAGATAAAACTGCCCAATGTGTGGTCCCAGCCTGCTGAGCGAAGCAAGCGCCAGCGCGAAGATCAGAATCGATGGCAGGATGACGCGTCGGGGCGCGAACCGGTCGAGCAGAACTCCAATGCCCGGAGAAACCAGAGCAACCGTGATCGCCGCGAGTCCAAACGTGCCGCCGATGGCTTCTCGCTTCCAGCCGAACTCTGAGTGCAGCGGATTGAGAAACAGGCTGAAGGTATAAGGCACGATGGGAGCAAAGCTCACCATCACGCCCGTAAAGGCGGCAGCTGCGACGCCCCAGCCAGGGTAGCGGATGGCGCTTTCGTTTGCTGCTCGCGAATTGACGACACCACTCATCTTTTGCCCGTATCTTTCATTCGGCGTGAACGACTGTCCCAGCCGGCCTGCAATCACTTGCCGCCTCGCTCAGGCAATGCTGCGACCGTTTCCCCCTTCTGGGGATAGCCGAATCCTAGGGCGCGCCCTGCGACTTGTCCTCAACCTTTCGATGGAGAAATGACCCGTTTATCGTTGCTCTTTCACTGGTTGTCAATTCGCTCTTATCACCAACTAAGCCCGCTCCTCAATAAACTTCAAGACCTCCGATCAGGAACACCAGGGTGCGACCCGTCATGTCGCGCGGCTGAAAAGTAGAAATTGAGTATCAATCCCAGCTGGTTCAGTTGCTGATTCGGACTTTTGCCAGTGTTGTTCTGGTGCTCATAGTAGGGCTCAAATTCGAGGTGTTTACCGATGGGAAAGGAACAGCCGGCGTAAATTGCCGTGTCACTCCATTTAGCATATTGGCTATCGTAGAAGGGCTCGACGCTGGCGTACGGTGCAGGGTGATATGAGCCGATCGTGAGCGTCCTTTCGATCTGGACACGGTTGCGATAACGCCACGAGAATTTGCCGGCCTGCCAGTCAAGATCTGCACGATTTTTGTCGGACACTAGAAATCTCGCCGGTATAGGAAAATGAAAAGTTACAACTGGTTCAATGCGGTTTATCGCTGCCGCATTGTTAGCCTGCGGCATATAGCGGTATCCGACGGAAAACACCAGCGGTCGCGTCATGGCGTCGTCGAGATCGAACTCAGCGACGTTTTTTAACCGAATCAAAGGCTTCAGGTAAAAGTCGAGACTGGGCCCTATTTCAGCTTGCTCGGGCTGGCCGCCTTCTCGTGTCGCCTTTGCCTGGAAACTGACCCGCAGATTGGAGCTCAGCTTAACTTCGGTGTCAATTTCCGGCAATACTTGTGCCGTTTGCGCCCGCCCGTAAACACACCACAGAATCACCAGAGGCGCCAGCGCAAGCGACCTTTCTGCAATTCGAGCCATCACTTGGGTCTCTTGGAATACACGAACTGAGCGACCGCTCGTTTTGGACGTTCAGTCACATCCTCTGATAGTTCGAATTCTGATTGTTTACCGTAAGCTGTTTGCTCTCCCCATTGATAAGCGTATTGGCCACGTGGTTGGTGCCGTCCGGCAATTGCGCGAACTCGGCGGAGATAGTGACGGCATCTTTGGGATCATCCAGGTACGACGCTACGCGCACGTTCTGCAGCTGCTTTGATACAGGGTCGATCGTGAAGGTGACCGAGTCGCCCGGTTTCACGTAGTTCTTGATAATCAGGTTTACAGCGCCACCGCCCGGTTGCAGCGAGATATTACCGGCCTGTTTGGCCTGCATCAGGCGGTCGGGATCGGGCGTGGTGTACTGCTTGGCGAGGGCGCCAATCGACTGGCCGTACTCCTGGTATTCCTGCTTCTTCTTGTCGACGACGTGCTCCTTCAAACGGCCCTGGCGGCCGCTCTGCTGCGCCTGCTGGTTGCTGACCTCGGTCTTCTGCTGCTGGCCGTTCACCATCTGCACCTGGTACACCTTGGTATCTTTCACGCTGCCCTTGATGCTGATGGTTTCGGTTTCCTGCCAGGTGTATTGCGCGAGCTTTTGCTTGTTCGTTGCCTGGTTTTCCTTGAGGGCCATCAGCTTCTCTTCCATCTGCTGGCTCTGCGCCATTGCGATCGTGCCGCTGAGAAGAATGAGCGTGGAAAGCGCAAGAGCCTGGGTTAGCTTCACAAATTTGATTTGGAGCCGGGACGTGCGGATCATAGAGTCCTTTCAATAGCGCGGCACATGGTGCGGTTTTCGGTGAACGATGCATTTCCCCATCTAATCTTTGAAGTTGCACGCGTCGTAGCTGTTCTAGCTTCCACTCTTTGCACAGGCCGTTGCATCCCCAGATATGACAGTGAAGCCGTTTGCTGCCAATACCTATGTGAACTTATAGGTTGCGCCAATAAGGATCCCCTGAATCGACGAGTTGAGAACGCTCCCGTTGTTGCCGCAGTGAACGGTGAGGTATCTCCAGCCTCCCTGCAAAGTCCATTTCGGCTTGACTTGATAATTCAGAAGACCGCCTAGCTGGTAGTCCAGAGTTGCCCCGCCTTCCCCTGCATCCCCGAGCACATCGACCGATGCCTTCGCGCCCAGCAGCATGCTGAATCTGGCGCCCATGACAAAATCCGTCCAGGTGACACTCTTGGAGAGGTTGTTGCCGTTGATCGTTGGTACCAGCCCAAGTGTCGTGGACTCATGCCAGATGCGAGGCCCGGCCGTGCCGTAGATCTTGATCTTAGGGTTGTTCACCAGCAGGTAGTTGACTTTGGGGGTAATGATGGTCATGCCAAGGTCGGTCCGCACCGAATAATCGGGCGGAAACGGAATCGCTTTACTGTCTCTGAGCCTCATCCACAGAATATCGGTGGGCGCCGAGAAGCGACCGCACGTGGGGATGAAATCCCCCAGGAATCCGCCCCTGAAATTCGAAAAGATCTCGCCCGCGGTTACGTGGACGCTGGTGTCAAAGCCGCGAATCCCGGCCGTGCCATGGATTCCCGGAAACCAGATATACGCCATGCCGTAATAGTGCCATTGCTTATCAGTCAGATCGGCGTCGGGGCTTGTACCGGAGGATGTCTGCGCAGCAGTTGCTTTCTGCGGCGCAGGAGTGCTCTCTGTCTGGTCAGGTGAGACGAGATCGGCTCTTTGCTGAGCAATCGCAGGCGCGCATAGCACCAGGGCCAGCGAACCTGCGAACGTCAAAAGACGTTTCCTGCGGTACAAACTCATGGTACCTCCGCGTGTCAAGAAACTTGGTAGTTCTAGGTGCCAGCTATGCCCTTGTTCTGCAGCACTCTGACCACAACCCGGCGGTTCTCAGCCTGCCCCTCCGAAGTGGTGTCGGGAGCTACCTGTCTGCTGGTGCCCATCGCGCCAGGAGCCAATATGTTGGTCAGCGGAACCTGGCCTTCCTGCTCCAGAAACTCGGTGACGTTGGCCGCCCTCTCCTGGCTCAGCTTCTGGTTCAGCGCCGCGGATCCCACAGCGGATGCGTAGCCCTTTACCTGAATCACATAGCCGGTGACGGTCAGGGCCTTCTCGCATAGCTTCAGCAATGGAGCAGTGTATTGCGGGTCGATTGTGACCTTGCCGTTGGCGAAGTAAACCGTGACCTCATCCCAGATGTTGTATTCGCCCAACTCGCCGAAACGCTTGTTGACGGCCGCGACGGCCGCCTTATTGGCCGCGATCTTGGCCTCGTCAGCCGCCTGTTGTTGCTGCTCCGCCGTCAGTTGTGCCTGTTGCTGCTGCAGCTTCGCCTGTTGCTGGGCCAGTTCCTGTTGCTGCTGCTGCGTCTGCTGCTCCACCGGAGCGACGCCGGCTTGAATGTCGGTAGCAGCCTGAAGGTTCTTGCCATTGAACTTGACGGTGTTCGCCACCAACTGGTTCTGGGCGTTGTAATTCCCCTGCACCTGGACCTGAAGCCCAGGCACCAGAACGGTCACGCTCATCTGCTTCTTCCGGGCATGGAAGATGCCCGATACGTCTTCCGCCTCAGTGTCGGGGGTGAGAAGGACGACCACATTGCCCATGTCCTGAGTCTGGACGGTCATAGTGGCGCCACTGCGGCCATTAATCACTCCCTGGATCTGGTTGCTTTGGGCAACGGCAGTGCCACAAAGCAACAGAATCGCAGCCAGCGACGCTGTCGCGAGAAATCTCGTTGTTGTAATCCTTGCTTCCTTCATGATCGTGCTCCTTCTAGATCGAGTACTCGTTTGAACACTTCCTTAAGACAGTACGGACGACTCCTGTCTGCGCATGCGTGCTTTTCTGCTGGCGACCTCTGCGGGCCAGCGGGCACGATTGATACTCCCGACGGGCCTGCTGTCAGGTGTTGAGTTTTCGGTGACATCGAAATATGTCCCTTCGCCAGCATCCGGCGGAAGCTGCGAGTGCGGGAGCAGGGTAAGCCGTGCACGGTGTGGAAAGGCGCTTCCGATTCCTTCCACTCAACACTCGCGTTCTCAACCCAAAAATTGGCGTCCTGACGCTTGCCCCAATAGGTCATCCTGTCGATGTCGAGGAACTGAACTCCAAAGTCGAAGCTGCTCATCTTGTTGTCTTCCGTCAGGTGCCGAATGAGTTCGTCCTTAAGAGCATTCGGGCTACTCCTTTGCAGAGGTGTCGCCTGATTGTCTAAGGACGGCGTGGCCGAATACTTCACAACATCGACCGGGCCGTGACGAAACGGCACGTTACTCCAGTAGCGCAATCGCTGATACGGCTTGAGGGCCTGGTGCGTTTGAACCTGCACCAACGTGAGCGTCCTTAACACCCGCAACTTATCTCTGAACGCCAAGGACCACAGGCCGGTCGCGGGGTTTGATGCTGTAAGCAACTTCATGATGGCCAGAAATGCCGGCGAGTCGTTGATGGGCAGAGTTGTCGCATTTTGCAGAGAGAAATCCTGCCGGCTAACGTGCGCGTCACTGATTGCCGCACCGTCACGCGCAAGATCGACCGAGAAAGACAGTGATCGGACGTCGGCTTTGAAATCAGAATTAACGTTCGGATCCGCGTTCCCAAATCGCACAAAGGCGCGGTATAGACCGGGCGTCGCAAAGATCCCCCTCGCAAGCCGGGCTGCCAGACCAGGCTCGCGGCCAACGGCAGTGTCGAATACTTCGAATTGGGCTCGGGCGCAGACCCCCTTCGCATGAGTTCCGCGAGCGAGAGGCCGGCGTTGTTTTGCAGCGGAATTCGTCTGCAGCAAAAGACTTCTTTCCGTTATCTCCTCGATGTCGGACTGCTCCCGCGCGAGGTCCCGCTCAGCGTCGCTGCCGGTTACTCCGAACCATCTGGTCATGAAAAGCATGCAAGGCTCAACCTAGGTTGGATATGAACTTCATTGCGGTGATA
The DNA here is from genome assembly GCA_963721995.1 of uncultured Acidobacteriaceae bacterium. GTDB lineage: Bacteria > Acidobacteriota > Terriglobia > Terriglobales > Acidobacteriaceae > Silvibacterium. Next base: position 44,118 of record CAVRNK010000007.1, read on the forward strand.
CTTGGCAGAAAGCAGTAGGCGGCGGCTTTCGTCTTAACAAAGCTTGAGAATCCTGTGATCTTGATCGAGGGTGCGCCATTCGCCTGCGGAATGACGAAGACGCTTTCCGTTGGGTCCTGGGTGCCAATCATCGTATCCTTCGATTTAGGATTCAGCCTGACCGCTCCGGCGAATTCGCTGTCGTTCACCCATTGGCTCAGCACGAACTCATATTGGTTCTCGATGCTTGAGTTGATGAAATAGCCGAGCAGCCCGCGCTCGATGCCATCGTAGGGTTGCGTTGGATCATAGGTTGGCCCGTATGGCATACCGCGCCGGATTAGCCGGTGAGTATTGTTGCTGCCACCAGGGTGGCCCTGGCCCGTGACTGGCTGGCCGCGTGGATTGATGCGGCGCATGTGCGCGCCAACAGGGCAGTGAAATCCCTTGGGATCACCTGATCCATCGGCGTTCACGTATTCGAAGTTGTTCAGCTGCTCGAGTGGAATTCCGCCGGGAGGGCTATCGGTTTCGGGCGACAACGCAAGAGGAACGCCGTTGCGCCATCGTCCGCAGATCTTTGCCGCCAGCAGCTCGGGATTTATCTTGTCCTTGTTTGACCGCAGGAAATTCTCGAACCCGACCACGTCCGTCTCGATCATCTTGAAGACCGCAAAGCTGCCGTTCAATCCAAGTTCTCGAGGCTCCGGCACGAAATAATTCTCAGCCTCATCCTGCAAGACGAACAGCCACGGTTCGCACGGCTGCTGATGATCTGGTGTGTATCGTTCAGGACCGCCGCGAATGGTAGTCATGCTGATGCCGTCGGTGTAACCGAAGGGAACCTTGGAGGTGAAGACGGGCTTGCCGTCCACCATCTCCATTAATGCCATCCCGTCGGTGCGCCAGATTTCATGAAACGCATCGCCTTCGGCAAACAGGGCAGACAGCCGGTCGCTATATGTCTTCATCGCCTCCGGACTGAGGGCGTGCAACGTCATCAGGACATGACCCATTCCTGTCGTAAACGCGTCGATCCAGTTCTCCGGGGCACTTGCCCCTGTGTCGCCGACTAATGCTGCTCGTGCGGCGGCTCCGGCGACGAACGAGCCGAACGACTTGAACGAAAGCGCCGGAACGCGATCTTTGACCTCCAGCGAGATCAGACCAGGCCAGGTGATGCTCACGTTAAGGCAATAGTCCGGCTTGCGACGCGGGAGATCGGCGACGTTGTCTCCCGGCCCCGGCGCGAACCCTACATGCCAGTCTTCAGCAGTGGTGATCTGCGGCGCGCCCGACTCGTCGCCATTCACGAGTCGTCCGAGAAGCCTGCGTGCCGCCGCAGGGACACCAACCGTCAGCAGGAAATGCCGCACCATCGGCATCCTGTAGCCGCGGAGAATGAACCCCTGAATGTCGCCGAGGTCGAGTGTGCTCCTTGTAGCTGATCCTGAATGCGTCTCATGCCCCGCGGTCTCATGTTCGCCTCGCCCGAACAGACGCCCGAGAAGCCCTGCGCTTTCTTTCGTCTGTGGTCCCGATGACTTGACCTCGTGGCTCACTTCGCGTCTCCTACTGCGGTCGTGCTATCAGCAATCAGGGCGTGAATATCCTGCACGCTCAGGCCGGGATAAGCCTGATAGAAGCCGATGGGAGCGCGATTCGCTGCGGACGCGTAGTCAATAAACTCCTGGGTGTATTTTCTGCAAGGTGATGGGGGTGGGTTGGTGATGAACTTGAAGACCAGATCGAAGGTTCCACCAATGTTCTTTGTGAAGTCGGCAATATATGTGTCGAAGTTTCCGTCATACACGGTAAAGAACCCTACCTGGTTGTCCTCGAACGGCACGAACTGTGCGAAGTGCGGCGTGCCCACCTTCTCCAGATCCCTCTGTGTCCCGCGCGATCTCGCGCGCAGGAGCAGCTGCATCTCCATGAACGCCAGACGTGATTTAGCCGGCAGGATCACCAGGAACGGATTGAGTTCGCCGGCGCCAGTGACGTTTGCCGCAGCTGCCAGGGCCTTGATCTCCTTGACGGTCACGTCTGGATAAGCCGTAAAAACATTCAACGGATGAAGAAGATGTTCGGCCGTCCATTCGACAAAAGCATCTGCGTTGTCGACGACTGGAGGCGGCGGACTCTCTACATGCTGAAAAATCGCGTCAAACACCGGCCCCGCGTGCCTGGCCAGATCGGCCATGAGCTGACTGAATTCGCCGTCGAAGTCACCAAGAAACAGGAAGGTCTTGTCGCTCAGCACCGTAAAGCGCGAGTAGTGAATCGTGCCGATGGCATCCTCCGCCTCGAAGAGTCCCGCCATCAGCGGCGGAAGTTCCTCCGCGATCGCCTTCGCGTCCGCCGGCGACTTGAGAGGGAAGCTGAGAGTAAAGTGGCTCTGACCCATAACGTGATCTCCTTGCTCGGGTTACCGCTCACTTTTAGCCGTCATGGATATTGCTTGAACATCTTAGTGACAGCCTTCCCCACCATTTCCTGGTTTTTGTTGCCGTTTGTTGCTCAAGGTGCCCTGACCTATCCCGCGCCACACCAGCGACTTTTGCTTAGCGTCGTAGATGCTGACTATCAGCGTTCCTTCGACATTTTGCTCGGGAGAGATTCCGCCCATGCCCCCACCTATGCCCCGCATACCCCAGGCACTGTAGGAGGTTTCCTGTTTCAAGCCACCGCTCCCCATTACGATCAGATCTGGATTTGCGCTCATATCAACCTTGCTTAAGCCTTTTGCCTGAAGCGCATTCTCAATGTCGCTCTGCGCGACCTGCGCGAGAATGGAGTTGTTTATCCGATTTGGATCGTTGCTTTCCCATGCGTACGTGTGATACTGCGCGAAGCTCTGGCTGTGGTTGTAGTTGACTTGGACCTGCTGCCCGAAGGCAATCGTCGATGTGATCGATAGCAGCATTGCGCCTAATGCGAATTTCAATTTCATTGCCGTCATCCTTCCGATTTAGCGCTGCCAGCTTGCAGGGCTGGCGGCATTGTTGTTTAGCTAGATCTGAAATCTATTGCGAGCTGGCCTGCGAGGCCTTGATGGCTTCTTCCACTTTCTCCTTAAGATCTCCAAGGCTGAAGCTTCCACCCCCCTGCATCGGCGGATATTCAACCAAGGTAGGTACGTACTTCGCGATTACCTACCCAGGCACCACGAAGCGCCACATCTCGTGCTTGAAAGAGTCCCAATAAGCGATCGAACCACCGGAAAAGCCATTTGATGGCCAGCCCATGCGTTCGAATGGATCCTGGCGAAGATTGGTCAATATCGGCATGTTGGGATAGACGACTGGGCCGATCCATCCCTGTGGCTGGGTGATGAACGTGTACTTGTAGTTGTCATACCGAAGTGCGCCGAGTTTCGTCTGGGCAAAGTACCAGACTTCGTGGCGCTTGGATGGGCCGCCGTTCGTGATCATGTCTGTCTGGTCATAGCCGTCAAGATGGACCTTGTAAGTTCGGTCGCCAGCGCCACGCCTTTCAGGAGTTGCTCGTTGATGTTCGGGTTCCCGGCCGCGGCCACCAAAGTTGGGAACCAATCAAGACCGGAGATGATGCCATTGGAAACCGTGCCCGGTTTGACATGTCCAGGCCAGCGAATGATCGCAGGAACGCGGAACGAGCCCTCCGTGACCTCGCCCTTTGCTCCGGCAAACGGCGTCGTGCCCCCATCGGGCCAGGTGTAAACCTCGGCGCCGTTGTCGGTCGTGAACACGACAATCGTGTTGTCCTCTTCTCCGCTGTCCTTGATCCACTGCAGAACAACGCCAACGTTGTCGTCCATCTGCTTGAGCGCCGCTTCTTCCAGTCCGAAATCCGTCTGTGGATTGCGCATTGCGTCGTACTTCGGCGACAGGTGGGTCAGCACGTGTGCTCGCGTTGGATTCATCCAGACGAAGAAGGGCTTTCCGTCCCTTCCTGGCCTTGTCCATGAAACCAATCGTGGATTGAGTGATGACCTCATCGAAGGTCCCCATGTTGTACTTAATGCCAGCCACAGGTTCTGGCGGCAGAGGTCCCTCGTCTACTATCTTCTGTTTGCCAATCGCACCCCAGCGCGGCTGGACGGTTGGGTCCTCCGCGGCAGTTGCCCAACAATGGGTCAAATTTCGAGGGCCTATCGTGTCTTTCCATTCGGGGGGATAGGTGTAGTAGAAAGGATCTTCCATCGCATTCAGGTGATAGAGATAGCCGAAGTACTCGTCGAAGCCATGCAGGCACGGCAAGGCCGAGTTATGGTCTCCTAGATGGTTCTTGCCGAACTGGCCTGTCTCGTAGCCCAATGCCTTCATCGCCGTAGCTATGGTCGGGGCCTGAGCCGGCAATCCAATCAATGAGCCTGCCTGGCCCACGGTCGTTAAACCGGTGCGGATCGGTAATTCGCCGGTAATGAAGTTGGCGCGGCCCGCCGTGCAGCTCGCCTCCGCGTAATAATCGGTAAAGCGCATGCCTTCCGACGCCAGTTTGTCGAGGTTCGGCGTTGCGCTCAGCATGACGCCCTGGTTGTAGGAACCAAGGTTGAACCAACCGATGTCGTCACCCATGATGACGATAATGTTGGGTTGCTTCCCACCGGCTGCCTGTACATGCGCCGCCGCACTGGCCGTTGCCCCCCGAGCAAAAAGCTCGAGACGGCAAGCGCTCCGAGAGCCAGTTTTAGAAACTTCGCTCTAATCCCCATGCTTTTCTCCTCCGAGATCGCCAGTGGCTTCTCACTTTTAAGGTCGCCGGGGCGAGTTGTCACGCTGGTAAGCGATTCCACCACGAGTGCTGTTCTTGGGGAACTGTCACTCACGACAGGTAGGCTATCCAGCCGCCTGGTCGTTCGCCACAGCGAGTTCCATCTGCATCTTCTTTTGGTCCGCTGCAGTTAACTGGTCCGGTCCGAGTTTGAAGGTCGACTTGTTTATCGTGCCGTTAAACCCGAAGGGGACGTCATAGGCGAACTCCACCGGCTTGCGGTATCAACCCCAGCGTCAAAGGTTTCGTCCATGATGACGATGACCGGAATTGGGTGCGGATCGTCTTGCGGTCTGCCTTCTTGCCATCCACCGTCAGCACGCCCACCCTTACCGCTACACCCATCTTCTTCAGCGCCTCGGTCATCTTCTCCTCTAACTGAACCTGCCGCTCAGGAACCCAGGGCGCATAGTATTTTTCGGTCACTCGAACTGACTTGTGCGAAAGCATCCGGGACAAGTCCTGCATGGAGGTTCCGGCGAGTAAATGTTCAACGGCAAATGTGTCCCGGAGCTGGTGGCTGTGAAATTGAAGAGGTCTCCCCTCGTAGTCCACCATGGACAGATATCTGTTAAGCCTGCCGAGCTTTCTCTGCCATTGGCCGGTGAGCGACTTAACCTCGGACTTGCCCGACCAGAAGAAGTACCGAGGATCAATGGTTGGCCGTCGTGGAAGTGCATGGAGAGCGGCAACAACATGATCGGGAAGGATCAGCGTGAGCTTCGTGCCGTTTTTAACGGTTCTGAGTGTGAACCTGTTGCCAATGATGCGATTCTTCGCAACCGTCAGCGCATCGCTGATACGTAGCCCTGACCAACGCATGAGTTCGATCAGTGCTCGCAACTCTTGACCGCATCGGTCATCCTGTCGCATATCAGCGTCGTACCTGTATGTCGCCTCAAGAACCTGTTCGTACCGTCCTCCGAGAAGGGGGAGGGTTTCTGTCTCGTCTGGCTTGATGGCTTTGATGCCGAAAGCTGGACTTGCTATGATCCACCCCATGCGCTGGCAATACTTAAAGAATGCCTTGACCTTCTCCAAATGACGGCCCGCTGTCGTCTTCCCCATGCGATCGTCAGGGTGTTTAGCGTTCGCCTTCCACTGCGTCTTCCATTCGTCCAGCGCGTCCGTCGTGATTTGGGAAAGTAATGTGAAATTCTTGGACTGCGCCCACGATCGAATCTTACGGGTCGTCGTTTCATACTTCTTCTGCGTATGTCTGTTGTCGATATCCGATCGTATGGAATTGAGCCACCGGTCAGCCGCGACTTCGATCATCACCTCTTCGGCGATTTGAGCTTCTTTCAACTGCTCAAGTTCCCGCATTTTCTGCTGGACAGGATCCCAAGCATCGCGGATTGCCTGCGCCTTAATTTCTGCCTTGTCCCACGATCGGGTCTTGGCAGAAACGGTGCGACGTTTGCCATCTTTGAGGAGGTAGAGATATTTGAGGCATCGGCAGCGTCGCCACTGCGGTTCTCCCGTCTTGGGACAGCCAGAAGAATGGCGGGTGTACACACTGATAGTCTGTGTCTGCGGACGAAGCCGCCGAAGATCAATATCGGGCATGGAGAACCTTGGGCAGAAAAGTTGCTTGCAATTTGCTTGCAGTTCTCAAATACTACCACTTAAATCGTTGATTTTAAAGTGGTGGCCAGAGACGGGATCGAACCGCCGACGCCGGCCTTTTCAGGGCTCCCTACCAATGGACCTAAGTTGCCTGGAATCAGCGGACCCAATTGAAACGAAAGCCGTTAGTGCAGTGCCGATTTAGGATCGTTTGGGATCATTTGGGATGTTTTCCTCCCCAGGTTGTTCCCGTATTGTTCCTGCCCTTAACTCCAGCCGGTTTTGGGCTTTAAAGCGGACAGAGGTTCTTCCTACACGCGATTCATGTTGCCACAGAAGCCGAACGACAGCAACGGGTGCGTTCCAGCATTTTCCCAGTAGGAGGGAATTGTGTGAGAACGTTGGCAGGTCGACGGGTTGGGTTCGCTGAGTCAGAGCTGATTTTCGCACATCGGGGTGGTTCAACAGAATTGGTAAACAAGCCGACTCGGTACTAATCGGTTCCTCGATGAGCGACTCGGATTTGGCATAAACCGAGGATTCTTCCTCGCGATATTGGCGCCACGCAGGAGGAGATTGGGGCCGGTCGAAAATCGCGAAAATCTCAGCTATCACGGCCAAGTCGGTTTATCGTTTACCCGCTGCAATCGACCATCGAGCGCGGGAGTATGTTTGCGCCTCAGTTTCCAGTCTGATGTCGATTGATGAGGGACTGCCGCGCGAGAACAACTACTTCCCCATACACACTCACGGAAATGGACTTCCGCCTCGGCTACATGTCGCGGCAAGGCGGACCCGTGTTGCGCCGCGAGCGCGGCTGCCCGGCACCGGCTGCCCGGCAATGGCTGGCGGTTCCTGGATGTCCGCCACGAATTCCCCGACGCCTGGCAGCTTATCCTGGATCGTTCGGACGACGAACGGCGCTCGGGACGGCTCAAGCTCCGGCTCGATCGCAAGCTGTTCCCCTTCGTGCCTGGCGGCCGGGAGATCTCGATTGGGGCGATGGCGTTCTTCTTCGGGAAAGAGGACCACGAGGACTGCGATTGCTCCGAGGATGGCGAGGAGGAATGCGAGAACCGGCGCGAAATCCATTGCCGGTTGAGTGACCCGTGTTACGATCTCTACTGCGGAATTGTCGACACGCATATCGGGCCAATCGGTGGGAAGCGGCACCACGCCGAGATCGAGTTCCGATTCTGCGCCAGGGCTGAAGAGATTGAACACATCTTCCTGCTCTGCCGCTATACGGGTTGCCTATGATCTCAGCTATCAATGAAGTAATCCTATCGTCTCTTTGAGTAGCCAACTACTGAGCTGAAGGTCCAGGGAAGTACTCCCAAACATCTGTAGCCTCCGTGATGTTAGTGGGAATAGGAAGCGGGTGAAGACCAAAGCACCGCCAAATCTCATTTAGCGTTCCGATGACGGTGTCGCGCTTCGTATCGATCTCGGTGATTATCTCGACGAGTTGAGGCGAATTTGGCGAAATCGGTGCCTCCTTGCGCATCTCGATTAGCATCTCGATGAGATTGCCGATCGTCTGTAGTTGTGTAGCAACCTGCTGCATACTTGCGTGAAGCTTGGCGTCTCTGATCCGTGTAATAGGGCTGATCGTTTTTCTTGCAACTCCGCTGTTGTCTTCGACGACACCCGTATTTACGGATTTCAAGGTCAGCTTGATTGCGCGCTGAGATGGAACTGGGTCCGTCTGCCAAAGGAAGGGACCCCGGAAGGCGGGACGGTTAAAAACGTCGGTGAGGGCAGCGAACAACGTCCTGTCTTCCGGAAAGAAATCATTCAGGGGGAGGCCTATCTCCTCAGCACGCATCGGGATCACAACTTTCAGAACTTCGGTTGCAACTGCGCCTAAGCCTCTATCTGTGCCTACCGCCAGTTTGCTCGCGAGCAACGGTGAGTATCTAGCAACGACGGCTTGGTCTACACGATGCCAGACCGGAAGGATGACTTTGCGCTGAGGTGACTCCAGCGCGGCTAGTCCGTTGAGCTCACGCTGAGGCCAATCCTTGGCGAAGAACGCCTGGCTAAGAATTACGACTCCAAAGAGCGACTCGGCTAATCCTTGATCTATCTTTGTTCTCAGGCTATCGCCGAGACTAAGCTCGTTCTCATCCAGCCAGACCGTTACTCCGGAACTACGAAGGAGGTCAGCCAGGGGGCGTGCAACTAGCTCCTTGTCTTCACTTGCATGACTGATGAAGATATCCCAGTTCATGGATGTTCTCCTGTGCTCCAAAATTGGTACCAACATTGCGACGGCGACCCGCTTCCGAGAACCGGCCATGAGATTACAGGCGCGATGCCGACTTCAGGGTACCAATCTGGTTCCCGAGCGAGAGAGCTTCAATTGCACGCCTGAATGCCAACTTCCGCATCGGCTGATCGCGAGGTCGCCATGTCAGGGTGATCTGCTGGCGTTAGGAATGAACGCTCGGACACGCATCAGCTCCGGCCACTTCATCGCAGGAACCTTTTGCCGTCGTGGTGTCGGTGGGCCGTCCCCACAGCAGCCAGTTGATGCTGGCTTTTTACAAGAATCTCACGTCGGCGCCCGATTTGGCGTCGGTAGACAACCTATCACGGTGTCCCGCGCTGCGATCGGGCGCTGCCCTCGCACGAGTTCGCCTGGTATTGGAATAACAGATACACGCGTTCCACCTCGCCGATGTCAGCTGGGAAGCGGAGTCCTACGTGCGGGCACTCGCCGTGTCTTCCGACTGGCCCAACACGTGTATCGAGCAGACCGTAATAGAGTTCCGGCCACTCATCGCTCCTCAGACATGAGACTTGTTGCACGCCGTCATGGCCATGTTGAGGACCATGGCTGAATTCAACGACGTGGCAGGCGGGCCTTCCTTCCTGAGGGCACGGGCATTCCGCCATGCCCGGACCATTGCAATCGTCGTGCTCCGCGGCGTGGAACAAGATCGCTATTCTGGAGATAGACAACTCCTCAAGTCCCGGGACAAAGGGGAACATCCTTCGCTCGAGCCGCAGGTCTAGCCAGGCGCCGTGCCCTTTTTCTCTTGAATAATCTTGCAGGAGTTGCCAGGCGTCCGGGAAGTCGTGGCGGACGTCGAAATAGCACCAGCCTGAGCCCGGCAGGTGCCTTCTCGCGGCCTCCATAGCGACGCGGCGCAGCGGTTCGCCTCCTTCGCGCGACATATAGTTCACCTGCATGACAACATCCGTTAAGGTTTCGAAGATATTGAAGTAGTTGTTTTCGTGCCGGAGTTCATGCCTCCAATGGCTCACCGCGCCGTGGTATTCAAACGGCGCGTACCGCTCATCGGCCCGCAGATCGAATACGCCGGTATCGTTTTGTCCACTGGACGTGGCGATGGCCTCCTTCGCGAAATAGGAACGGACCACGCGCGGATCGTGCGTGCAGGCTTCATAAGTATTGTCCGGCGCGCATTCGCAACAACAACGCGTCGGCGGACGATCGACTCGTGGATCGATGCGCGTCATGCTGCTTAGCAACGTCGCGCGGAAATGGACCCCCGTGTAAGGGCCGGTTACGCAGGGAATGGTGAGGCTCACGTTCCGGATGCGGCGCATGTATTGCCCGGGGTAGTCGAGGTCGAACATCCATTCTGGAAGCTCGATGTCGCAACGGCCGGTGATCTTGAGCCGTAGGAACTCCATCGGGAAGTGGAGCCGAAGGGAGAAATGCTTGGTCAGTTCATATTCGCGGATATTTTCGTCGAGATACGCCTTCTCCATGCGGCGCAGGGCAAATTCCAGGCGTTCGCCGGCCATCAAGCCTTCGTGCAGATTGTCCCAACCGTCCTCGGGGAGGAATCGCCTGGTGGTGTGGCCGCGCTCGAAGTTGTAAGCCCGTTGGGCCTCTCGCGCCGCACGGTGAGCCAGCTCGTACATCTGGCGGTAGAGTGCGGCGGTTTCCTTTTGCAGCCACAAATACAGATCCGTGGCTGTGAACTTATCACGCAAAAAGTCCAGAACCTCGGTTGCGTTCTCGATCTGACGCTGTTGATTATTGAGCTCCTGCAAAGCCTGATCTCGACGCCTTTGCGCGCCTAGGATCTGGAGCTCGATCTGCTGAATTTCGATGGGCAGGACGGTCATTTGATGGAACCATTCCACGGAGCGCCGCTCCCAATTGGCTTGCGTCAGGTCGATCGCCGCGGTTTCGCTCTGTATGTCCGCAACCGTCCTCATGATCTTGCTGATCAGCTCGAAGAGCGCGGCCAGCTTCGTGCCGGTCGGAAGCTCGACAAATGTCGACAGAGCTCCTACGTTGGCGTCGGGAAGGATATGAAACACCTCACCGATCGCGTCGGTGATGTTCGCGCCGGTGCGGATCTGGATGGCGTTCGTGGCGAGGTCCAGGTTTTGGTTCTCATCGTTGATGAGCCCGACTTGATACAGATTCGTATAGTAGATCAAGTTGGTCTGATTGACGTCCTTGGTCTGCTGAAGCGCTTGCACCTGCCAATCCGCGTCGCGCCACTGATCTTGCCGGATGGAGAGGCCGAGAGCAAGCAACTCACGTTCCTGCCCCGCGCGAATCGAAGCAAGATATTCGGCGTCGCCCTTTTCGTAGGCTGACAGCAGCGCGGCGCCAAGTTCACGGACCCTACCTGCCAGTTCGATGGCTTTCGGGATCTGGAAGAGGAAGCGGTATGGGCTGGGCCTGTGGCACCAGTCGTCATCGTCGACACACGGGTCGAAAGTGGTGCGCCAGCCCTCGCGCCAGGGATTATCGCCCCAGTAGCACATGTCGCGGCCAAGCTCGCCGTTGTGCAGCCGGCGGGCATCGAAACAGTGATGGATCAACCCCAGGCGATCTTCGACCAAGCTGTAAAGATCGAGAAGACGGGGATTAAGCGGGGGATAAGCGGGCGTGAACGTGGAGACAGGCTGCGGATCCGCCGGCTCCTTCAGCAGAATGGTTTGCGGACAAGGACCAGTTATTTTGGCGACCGCGTCGTACATCACGCGGGCGATCTGAAACGCTTCCGGCGAACGGCGGCGGCGCATCGAAGCGTCGGCCCAATCCAGGAGCGTCTGGCAATAGAGAAGCGTCACGGCGCGGTTGCGAGCGGCTTCGTCAGTAACCTTGGAGCTATCGCAGCAAGCGCTCTGCTGGCCCTCGGCCGGAGGGGCTGCTGCGGCCGCCGCCAGCAGCACAGTGCCGCGGGTGGTCGACCCGGTTCCCCCTGAGGGTTCACAGTTCATCCAGGCACAATCGCTGGTGAGCGGGTCGAACGCGCGCCGGTACCATCTGAGCGCGGTTTCGAAGGCGCAGTGGGTGCGGAGCGTTTCGGCAACCGCAACCGAAGTCGAAAACCAGGAACCTGGAAAGAGACAGGCGCCTGGTTCGTGATAAGCGAAAAATGGGTAGGACAGCAACCCGCCTGGATAGGGATGGGGAAGGGGCGGCGCCGGCGGCTTCAGAACTTGTGGGAGCACGATCGCCTCATCGGTTGGCAGATCATAGCGGAAGCCGGGGGGCGATGTGTCCTCCCCCTCGCTGCTATCGCCGTAGCCGGGCGGGAGCGTTGCGGCTCCGTTCACCTGGAAGTAAAGCGAGTCCCAGGCCCTGCCGAGAAACGTGAGGCCGGCGACCTCGCCAATCGGCACGTAGTCTTCAGATCTGCGGGGCTGGCCGAATTGGCCGTTGTGGACGCGGCACCAGGCGAGCCGGACGGCCGGACTGGGCTGCCACTTCGCTAGCAACGACGGTACCTGCTCCTCGTCATTCCACTCGGCGGACTGCTGCTGGAACGCGTCATAGTAAGAATCCTGGAACCCGAACTGGTAGCTGCCCGTGAACCCTGGTCCCGAATCGGTGTTGTCGGTGTATTGATAAAACTGCGTCTTGATGAGCCAGAAATAATACTCGTCGATCACGATGGGGTGATCGCGGCCGCATTCACAGCAGCAGGCGTCTTGCCGCTCATCCCCGTGGGGCGCGAACTGGAGCGAAGCCTGCGGAACTCCCGCGGCCGCGATCCGCACGAAGGTGGTTCCCATCTTGATCGCCGATTCCATCCACAACGGCAGCGGGCACGTCTGCGAGCTGCCGGCCGCGACAGCCTGTGCCACGGATCGAGCGGAGGACGCACTGCCGCCTGCGGGTGCGGAGGCGCTTGGTTGTTGCACGGCGGCGAGCCATGTGGGGCGCCCGTCGTATTCTGGAGTGCCCAGCACTTCAAATCCTTCCTGGCTCAGCGGCTGGAGTTCGGAAGGGACTCTGCGCTGGAGGAGTTCAGGCTTCTCCTCCAGCGATTCGGTGTCGTCCGCCCACCAATCCAAGCCACCCGGCGCGGCGAGCGTGAGCGTCGACTCACGCAGCTTCGATTCGAGAAACCGGAATGCATCGATGCGGCGAGCCTTGCCCCGCTCCGACCACTCGATCCAGTTCTCGCGGTAGACCTCGCGGCGCTTGCACCGCTCCCATTTGCGGAAGTCGTCGAAACGGCTATCCCACAAGCGGACGAATTCGCGGTTCACTTTCCATGCCGGCTCCAATCCGAGACGGCTGCGCCGGACGAACGTTTGCACAGCGCTGATGGCTTCTTCAATCCGGCTGGCCTTCTCGCAGAGACCGGCTTCCACGTCCAGCAGAAGAAGGCTGCTGAGGTCGCCCGGATCGGCGGCATACGCCGGCGTTGGGGTCCACGGAAGCTTGACGCGATTCGCGGCGCACAGGTAGGAAACGAGCGCGTTGCGGCCGCGTTCCCGCAACTCGTCGTCTAAACGCCCGAGGTCCTTGAAGCGGCGCGGCTCGCCCTCTTCGAGGCAGCCCGCGACCAAAAACGCCTGGAGATTCGCGTTCCCGGTTTGCGAGATTCCGGAGACAGGCACAGGCGCGCTGGGATCGTCCGCGGCCCACAGGTCCGGGCGCGCGCTGGACATGTCTTTCGGATGAAAGGCTTCGATCAGTCGGCGAACCCACTGGTCTGCGCGCCAAACGCGCACCAGCCAGCGGCTGTCTTCTAAATCGGCGCTGGATACGTTGTAAATCGCGGAGCTTTGGTCCTGGTAAAAGCGCAGGTCGATGCCGGCGTGCTTCGCGTCCGTGCCGATGAATCGAAGCAGTGGCGCGGCATCGGTGGCCGTCAGGGCTTCAGGGAAAATGCGCCATACATGATCCTTCGATTGCCGGTAGACTTCGTTGCTCATCCGCCGGTAGTCGAAGCCCTGTTCCCACCAGTCGAACATCGCCTGGGTTCTCTGAAGGGACGGCGTGGAACGGTCAGGAGGCACTGGCGTGGGCGGATAGTAATTGTCCTGGAGCGGGAGAAAATTGAAGTCGAAGTAGGCCAGGTGCTGCTTGAACGTTGTGCCGGTGCGATAGTACGCATCGCCTTCGAAGTTGGGCGGATGGGACACCATGTAACCCAGCTCTGTTTGGCCGTCCTCCTGGCGCCGGGCGGTCAGGCCGAGTTTGCCGGCGAACAGCAGCGCCTTGAACGCGCGCTGATACGTGCGCCGCACATCGCGAATGGTGCTCGTGTAAAACGCCTTCAAAAAGGCCTGTGCGTTCTTGCTGCCCGGAAGGAACGGGATCTGATAGTCGAGCGTATTATTCTGGAGATCGCGATACAGCCGATTCAACGGCAGCGCGACCAGGCAATCGCGGCTATCCGGCCCGGCGTACTTGACTTCAAAGCCGGTGTGTTGCGGATGCAGGCGCGAAGCTGACGTAAAATCGGGCGCGGGTTGATTGTATTCAATGACGATTCCATAGGCTCCGCCGCGCAAGCGAGGCATGCTTCTCTCGGGGCTTGAGTCGCCTGGCCAATCATGGTTGAGGACCACCCACGTTTTCGATCCGCGAGTGAGCGTCACGCGCCATTGAGATTTTTCGGCACGCTCGAAATCGGGCTTTTCTCCCTCGGGCGTGGGCGCGCCCGCGTGGAACGCATATTCGCCTTCCTGTTCCACAAGGAGCACGCCGCTCCAGCACACGCGGAACGTGCTCGCCCCACCCAATCGCTTCCCGTCCGCGGTGGTGACAGCGTAGCCGTTATGCAGCGAAACAAGAGAACCCACAGAGGTGGAAAGTCCGAGCGCCGGAATGACGGTCGGCACCGGCGCATTGGTGCGATCGCGTTCGTGCCCGAACGCGTCAAATGGGCCCCGCACTTCGCGCCAGATGACCTGCGTATTGGTCGCGGTCGCGCCACCTTGTAAATTGCTGCCCGCAAGCGGTAAAGTGCCGGCCGCAGGTGGCGAACTGCTGCCCGCAGGCGGCTGGACGAGCTGGTACTCGCCTAGCAACCCGGTGCCGGTCAGGCCCAACAGCGCGGGAATCGCTCCGCCGGCTGGCGGAGGCGTCCACATCACCGATGGAGGAACGCCGCTATAGGACTCCCATGGCGTTCCGGTATTTTCGTCCGAAAGCAGGCTGCTGAGCACCAGCGCGGCGACCGAGTCAAGGTCTTGCTCGTGACAGCCCGTGCGCTGCGCGACATGCTTCGCCAGGTGCCGGGCGATCACCTTACGCCGAGCGTCGGCGAGCGCGAAGTGGCGCCGGAAATACTCCCAGCGGCGGCCTTCGTCGCGCTCCTGAATTAGATGAATTTCGGCGCTCTGCCAATCCGGAAAAAGAAACGCGACAAATGCCAAGTCCACCCTCGGCGCGAAATAGAGGTCCTGCACGGCAGCCGGGTCCGCGCCGTCGAGCTGCGGCAATTGGCTGAGCTTCGCGGCCACTGCCTCATCGCTCAGCGGCAGTTGCACCCAGAGTTGGAACGCCGTGGCGTCGTACTGGAAAGGGCTTCCGGGAGGCGAGTTCCACGACGTGGTGGAAGTTAGCGGGACTCGATATTGCCTCTGCTGCGGCGTGACGGAGAAGCCGGAGCGTTCGAGCACGTCCGGAAAGAAATGTTGCCCCAGCGACAGCAGCGGATCCTGCCCGCTGGGAGGCGCGTACCCGAACTTGGCGCGGAACTCGGCCGCGATTCCCGGCCAAGTCCATTTGCACGCTTCTTCCTCCTGGATCTCAACGGCCAGGAGTTGCTCGCGGAGTTTCCAAAGGGAGTGGTCCCTCTCGCCGTCCGGCAGGTCGAACGGGTAGTTCAAAGCGTCCTCAGTATCCTGGGGCGGGAACGGGTTCGGGCAGCCCTGCGGTGCCGTCGCGTTGAACAGGTAAAGCAGCTCTCCGATGCTAAACGTCGACGCGCACATCTTCGCCAGCACTTCGGCGAAGCGCAGCGTGCAGCCGGGAGTGCTGTTCCAAGTGTCCGTCGATGGATTGGTCGGAGTCGGCGGGTTGAACCCCGCGAGGCGTGAAAGCGGGTCCAAATTCGACGCCATGTGCGCCACGCCTTCCCCACGAGGACGCGTGCATCCGAAATACATCCGGGAATACGCCTCGACGCCTTCCATCAACTGCGCGACAGCCCAGTTCCATTTCTTGGCGCTGCTTCCAACCCACAGGGACAGAATGTGCGTGCGATCGGCCCCTGTGGTGCCCGCGGATTTATCGGAGCGATCGGCGAGCGGCAGATGGAAACGGTCCCGCAGCATCTGGAACGCGGCAAGCTGCCGGATGAACTCGGGATTGATGGTCGTGCCGCTGAACCATTGAAACCCTGGGCACGCTGTGCAAATATCGTAGAGTTGCTGGAACGTGTAGTCCGCGCCGCAAACGTTCTTCAATTTTCTCCACAGGCGGATGAACAAAGCTAACTGAAGCAGCGCTTGTGCCCCCGCATCACCTTGGGGAAGTTGGAGCCGATAGTCTTTCAAGCAGCACGGCTCGCACTCAGGAAAGGCGTTGCTGGTTTTCTCGTCGCGCGACGTGGTCGCGGATTGAAGGTTCATCGCTTGGGCTAATTCAAGAAACTCGCAATAGGTCAGGCAGGTGCGGCAGAGGAACTCGGAGAGGACGGCGACCTCATTCATCCATGATTCGTCAGACGAGGAATAGCCGTAAAGTTCGGCAGTGGATAGTCCGACAGTGGTCGACAGCGTGATTATCCCTGTGCTCGAAACTCCTGCAGGAGGCGGAGTGGGGGTGGGGGCCGGAGTGGGAGAGGGCTCCGGGGTGTCGCCAGCGGGTTGTCCGCACATTTGCGGCGGCGTTCCCTGGAACAGCGTCGCGTACTCTTCCGGAGTGATGCCCAGGTATTCGATCGCAATCTCGATGCGCACCGGGTAACGCCACTCATAAGACAGAAAGCCCGCGGGCGGGTTTGCCGGTTGCAGAGCGAACTCGGTAATGCACTTGCGGAAAGTCCGCATTTCTTCAAAACGGCATGTGCCAAAGGATCGCAGATAGGTCCGCGAAACATCCAAGGCCTGCGAATAGGGCAGATGACAGGAGGAGAAATCGGTCTTCAAATGGTTGAACGCAAGCGGCTCGATCGACTGATTTTGAGTGACTGGCGTGGCCGGAGTGGAATACTCGGGCAGCACAGCCAAAACCTCCGCTTTATCGGCGGGTGTGTTGTAAACCGTCCCGCTGGGAACCGCAGGAGCGGTCGCCAGATACTCCAGGCACTCATTGACGATATCGATCAATGGCAGAGGCGTTTCCAGATTCGCGCAACTCGCGAGAAGCGTGCCGATGGGTCCGCGCCGCGCGGTCACGGCGGCGCCGAGCGTCGGCTGCCCGGATGGCGGCGCAGCCCACGGATTGTCGCAGATGGACGATTGCGAAAGGTTCAGCATCTCCTGCAAGTAGGCGATCGGCCCCAAGGGCGAGAGGCACGGCGGCGGGACGCAGTTGACCAGCGATCCCGGATTAATCGGCTGGCATGCTCCGCTGGTCTGCCCGCCTGCGGGCGATAACGAAGCAATATTCCCAGCCTGTTGATAAAGAGAAGGGCTGCCGGATGTGGCAAACGGATAGGCGATGGTGCCTGTCATCGCCTGCTGAAAATCGGACGGCGATAGGCTCGCGATATCCTTGGCGCTTCGGAAACCACGCGCGTAAAGGGCCTCCATGATCGAAAACTGAAAGCTCACAGGATACGGCAACGGGGATGCGGGGGTTGGATTGGGAACGACGCTGGAAATTTCATCCAGCTCGTTGATCGTCCACATCGCCTGCGTGAGCCAGGCTTGCGCGGCCAGGTCGTTGGCAAATGCCGTTTGCACCTCTGCCGGCAGGCCGCTGGTGAGAGTGGCGGTCGATGTATTACTGCCAAAGGTGAGACCAAGATCGTTAGAAGCCTGCCAGATCGGGTCGAAGGCGGGCAGGTCGAAAACCGGGGGCGCGTTTGGAGGCGCAAGTTGTGCAGTCGTCGCCTCCGACGACACCGTAAAGAACTGCTGGACGGCCCGGATGAACGCGCGGATTCGCAGTGCGATGTACCCGGCCGTTTGCTTGACCGGGCCCTGACCAGCGCCGGGAGCGACCGGCTGCGTGAAGGGCGGCAGCCAACTCGGGTTGCCCGGAGACGAAAAGAACGTTGTCCATTGCTGTGCGCTGACTTTCTTAAGCGTGTCGATAGCCGGGGGAGCCAACCAGCTCTCAATCTGATTCGCCAGCGTGCTGGGGACAATCGCAAAAGTGACGACGGTGCCGACGATAATGGTGCCCGGTAGGCTGTTGTTCACGGTGACGGAAGCGCCCGCAACAGAGCTCACCGTTGTCCCCGCCGGGATGTTCGCGCCAAAGACTGACATACCCTGAGCGATTCCGGTTATTGCGTTCAAGGACAACGTCTCGCCGGAAGGCAGCGCAGTAGTGGTTGCGGTGACCGGACCCGCCGGCGCATTAAATGTAAGTTGCACTGCCGAACCCGTGACCGAAGCGCTCAGCGTAACCGTCGTGGTCGTCGGATTGGCAGCAGGCGTGGTGGTGACGTTTACCACCGTGGTGCCAGGTTTGATGATCGATCCGCTGACGGGCATCCGCGGGCCAATGCCCAGCCCAACCGCGTTAAACGTCAGCGTCGATCCCGAGGCGCTGGAGGGGGTCGCCTGGAACGAAGGAATCGGGTAACCCTGGGTCAACGCATCGAGGTCGAGTTCCAGGTAGCCTAGCTGGTCAGTGGGGGTTGCCGTCAGCGTCTGAGACCAAATGTTGAAGTCCTCGTTCTCGTAGGTGAGCGGCGGATTGGCCGCCGGTGGAGCAGTCGCCGCGAGCCAATCGTTGATCAGTGTTGCCAGGTCGCTGCCGGAATAAACCGTCGCCGCCGCGCTATTCGACGCGGCGGACACCCCAAGCGCGACCAGACGGCGCGCCGCCTGGAAGGAAGTGACCAAGCCGGGAGGGCCGTTCACGAACGATTCAGAATCGCTGATAACACCTGGGATCGCAGCGGCGAGCGTTTGCAGCAGCCGTTCGATGGCGTCGCCGGTAGCAAGCTGGAAACGCTGAGTCGCAGTCGTGCTTTGGTCGAGACTCGTGCCCAGGGCGTAGAAAAACGCCGCCGGAACGCCGAAACTGACGCCGCTGGGCCCCGAGAGTCCGAGCCCCTGCACCAGAAGCTCGCTTTCGACCGCGTTCGCGAACGTGGTTGGCGGAGACGGATCGACCGGGAACTCCAACAGGGCCTGGGTGGACAAGAGGCTGCTCTTCTCGCAGTAAAGCGCCGCCGACGCAGCCGCGACAAACTTCGTGAGCCGCGCGGCCGTGGCGTCGCGGGTGGCGTAATAACTTGACAACGTCCCTTCGAACTTTTGCCGGTCCTGCTCGAGATTGCTCGTTCCGCCAGTGCTGCTGGTGCTGCCTCCCGGATTGGGAGGATTCGTGTAAAGCGACTCCAAGGGGTCGGGCGCCGGAGGCAGCACCGTTTGCTGGCTCCAGACAATGTCGTACGCCATCCGCGTGCACTGATCCGTGGTCAGCATGGTGATGTCGGCGCCGGTGAAATAGGAGTCGTTGCTGAGCGCCTGATCCATCGCCCACAACAGCCCAACGGTTTTTCCATCCCCGAACTCAGGAGCGCTCCCGTCCGTCGGGATCGTCAGGCCGATGCCGTTGTTGTTCGGCGGCGCGGGCAACTGGAGATACAGGCCAATTTGGTTCGGCGGGATGCCTTGATACCCGTCTGGATTGGGAGGCGTGCTGATGGTAATGACGTTGTAATATGCGCTCTCCACCGGCAGTATCAACGTGCCTTGCGTCGCGACCACGGAAATATCCAGATAGCCTGATGGGGGCGTGATCGGAACCAGTGCGGTGGCAACCGCCGCCAGAATCGGCACGTAGACCGGGAAATTCGGCAGCGGCTCCACGTGCTGAACAACTCCGGAACTCAGCGGATAGGTAAACGTAACTGCCTGGTTCTTCGCGAAAGTGACGTTATTATCCAGGGTGACCGCCGTGCTGCTCACAGCGGTCACCGTGGGGACTCCCGTAACTCCCGACGCCGCCGATACGACCATTCCGACCGCGATGCCGTTCGTGGACGAGAGTTTCACCGTCTTGGAACCGCTGACAGCCGCACTCGTATTGACGGCGAAGCTGAACGTTGGTTGGCTTGCGCCCCAGTTCAGGGTGAAGCCAGAGGAGCCGGAAGGGGGGTAAGTAAAGTAGAAGCTGACCGCCTCCCCTGCGACGATCGCATCCTGAATGTTCTGACTGACCGTGACCGTCGCGGTGGTCCCCGACTCGGCGGCAATGTTGTTCACTATGGTATTCGACTGGAAGGCTTTCGCATCGGATGGTGCGACGACGGTCGATCCAAACGGGATGCCTTTCGCGTTTGGAACAACGAGAATGTTGCCGTAGTCGCTGCTCCCCGCCTGCACGGTCGCCGTGTGGAGGTTCGCGGATACCGAACCAAAGAAATTGCCGGGATCCCACGGGACTTCGAGGAACATGACCTCTGAGCCAATCGTTGTAATTTGGCCAAGGGCAGTGCCGCTCGTATCGTTCGCGGGATAAACCGTGATCGTCAGATTGTTGAGGTAACCACTAAACGTCCCTCCATCGACGGGTGAGTCGGGAATGAGTCGGATTACGACGTAGCTGGGCATTTTACTGTTCTTTCTCCTCTACAAACGAAAGTCTGTTCGAGCGTCCCGGCTATTCTCCGGCGTTCTCGTATAGACGTGGATTGATCAGTAGTTCCACGGCCTCCGAGCCGGGGGATAACCCTGTTTTCTTCTTTGTTCGTCTTCTTTTTGTTCTTGCTCCACCTTCAGCGGTATCAGCCGCACCAAGCCAACGATTTCTCCAAGCACAGGGACAACTCCCGTTGCATCGAGTGCCGCCTCCCCATACTTTTTCTCCGCCAAGTCCTTTCCCACAAAGATGCCCGTTACAAAACCGCCGATGGCGGCCCCGGCTATGCCGAGTGCACCCTTGAATTTTGATCCAGCCCTTAGGCCCTCCTCTATCTCCGCTGACGCCGCGCCAGCCGGTGCCGACTCCGTGGCATGAGGCGCGGGAGGGGCATCCGGGGGAGGCGGCGCGGGCGGGGCTGCCGGCGGATCTGCCGGCGGGGGTGGTGCGCCTCCTCCGCCGCCACCGGTTGGGCCGCCACCACCGGGCTTAAAGCCCTTTATGCTTTGAAGCTCGCCCGAAACGGTGTCGAGCAACTGCGACCGCGAAAAAGCTACGCGGAAGCCGCCAGAGGCTGCGGGGTCGACCGCCTGAATTTCTTTTAGGAGCTGAGCCCCGCGTGCTTCGAGCCCTGGCAACTGGGACTCGGCGCTACGCAGTTGCCGCCGAATGCTGACTGTTTCTTGCTCGAGTCTGGTTATTTCCTCGGTTGATTTCGTCAGAGCCTCGCTTGCTTGGCCCTTGCTTTCCTTGAACAATCTTAGATTGTTCTGTTTTTCCGCTGTTATTTTGGCTTCTCGATCGGCAATCTCAGCCGGGGCCTGGCTTAGAACTTCACGGGCTCGAGTAATCTGTTCCTTGAAGACGGTCACAGCCGTGTTTAACTTCGTTGCCGCTTCTTCCGAGATCCTTCCTGAGGGATCCTTAAAAAGTAACGGGTTCTCCTTTGCATACTCGTATAAGTTCAAGCCCCCCGCGATTCCGGCGGGGTCCGCCGCCGTCCATCTCCCCAACCACGGCGCATAATACCGAGCTCCGTGATAGTAAAGCCCCGTCTCCTCATCCCTTTCCTTCGCCGTATACCGATACCGCTTCCTCGCCGCCTTGATCCGACGATCCATCGACTCGAACGACGTGCTGCCGTACGGATAATAATCTTCGTACGAAACAATCGCCGCGCATTCGTCGAGCTCCACCACGCTCGAACCCAGGTGATTGCCGAGCTGCATCCGCATCAGCGGCGTTGGATTCTCCGCCGGACACGACTCATGAACGGTCTTCGTCTCCACCAACGCGATCCGCCGTTTATCGTCCATCACGTGCAGCGTCTCGCGCTCCATCTCGGTCTGCCCGACGCTATCGAACTCCCGGTAAATTTCGAAGCGACCCAGATAGACACGCTCGTGCTTCCTCGAACCTGACGCGCGCTCGCTCACCTTTCGCGCGCGTTGCCCGGACGAGTCGTAAACATAGTAGGTCGTCTCGCCGCGACCTGAGTTGCTCTCCTGCACGCGTGTAGCGTGTAGCTTGTCTTTGAAATCCCAGTCAATCTGCCGCAGGTGCGGCATGCGAGTCATGTTGCCGTCGGCATCGTACGTGTAGGATTCCTCGTGCTGACCTACTCGGCTGTTGGTAAGGCGGTTGTTCCTAGGGTCAATGTGCGGCTCGTCGTAATTGTAAAACCGCAACCAGTTCCCGTCCGCTGCCGAATGCAACAACCTGAGGATGTTGCTCACGGCGTCGTATTCGTAATGCTCGCGATACCGCTTCATCGCCTGGCCATCGGAGGGAAGCGGCTCGTTCATCCGCGGTGCGTCCGTGTAGTCCGTTTGCGGCTCTCCGGGCCTTCCCGCATGTTCGCGTCCATCGGCGGAAATCAGGCGATAAATCGCGTCGTAGACGTACTCATTTCTCGCCGAAACCACCTGGTTCTTGAAATAAACAGTCTCCTGCGCGTCGTCGCGAATCGAAGTGATGTTTCCCACCGGGTCGAACGTGAAATGGAGATCCTGAAGCTGTTCGTGATCCTGATGGCGCCGCGTCAACAGGTGGATCAAGCGGAACGTCAATGGGTCGTAGCCGTAGTGAGTGCGGGCGCCGTTTCCGTAATCGATAATTTCGCGCTGGCCCTTAGCGTTGTAGTTGATAAAGGTAACGAATGGCGTCGGTTCCTCCGCACCGCGAAGGTTGACTGACAGTGATTCGAGCAGGTTGGCTTCGTTATATTTTGGCCGCGCGACGCTTTTGTCCGGGGTCGTTAGCGCGATTGGGCGATTGAGCGCGTCGTACGCCATAGCCGTCTCGAAGACCGCTGGTTCGAGTACCGGCGACTGCGTCCAGTTCACGTCGTTCTTGTAGTCCTCTAGCAACCGGCGCGTGCTCCTGAGTAAATTACCTTTGAAATCGTAATGCTCGTTAGTCACGATCCCCGCCGCGTCGAATTGGCGAAACGGCTTCGTCCGCAGATTGAGCGCCAGATCGTCCGGCTGCCCCTCGCCGTAGACGGTGCGTTCCGCCAGAAACTCCGGTCCGTCGCCCGTTCGGACGTAAAGATGCGTCGGACGATGGAGCGCGTCATACTCATGCCGCAGCCGATGCAAACGGCTGTCCCAGCCGACGAGCAGCTTGCCGGTAACGTCGTTGATCATCCAGCGAGTCCCGGCGTCGGCGCTGTTCGAACGCAGGGAAGTGCTGAGCATGTCGTACTCATAGCGCATGATCACGCGGCCCAACGCATCGATGATCGCCCGCTTGTTGTTCTGGATGTCCAACTCCGTGCGAGTGGCGTAATACTCGTCGACCAGCGAGCCCGCCCGTTCGAAGCGATTGTGCGCGATCGAGAGAAACGTCCGGCCCAAAGAATCGGCGTAAGCAAGGCCCGGAGTATTGGCATGTACCACAGTCTTGATCGCGGCCTGCTTTTCCTCCGCGCCCAACTGGCCGTGAATGCGTTGGCTATACCAAGTAGGCAGGTAGTCCGTATCCGGAAGTTTCTGGAAGAAATCGCCCACATCGGGATCCTGCGCAGGGTTGGTCTGAAGCGCCGTATCGTTGACATCCCAGGCTTCCTGCCGCCATGGATCGAAAACGACTTTTTCGTACGTCTGATTGGCGTGCACCGTCGCCACCACGCGCTCCACAGGATCGTAAAATAGAATCGAACTGACGCCCTGGACTCTTCCAAACTCGAACGTATGGCGAGCGGTGAAGAACGGCTCGTACTGGCGGACGGGCTTACCTTTATTGTTGAAGATCGTCCAGCCGCTGCCGACCCAACGAGGGTCGACGTCGGGTTCGCCCGGGGCGAGCGGACCGGGTTCGGCCTGAATCTTTTTCTGGATCTCGCGCCCGAAGCCGTCGGAATAAGAGAATGAATGGTGGACTTTGGTGTGCTGGCCCGGCCGAAGATCGGCGGCATGGGTCTCGCGGGCAATGGTGTAGACCGCTGCCGGCTCTGGCTGCGCGCGATCGCGGGTGCGGGCGTAAGCGAACAGATCATAGACCAGCCGTGTGGTCGCGAGCTTTAGGATCGCGAGCGGGTTCCGCAGCGGGAGCGCCAGATGTTCGAGGATCACAGCCTCGCTGAGATCAGCCTCAAACCCGTCCAGCGAGTCGCCCGCGCGCTGACCCGCCTTGCCCATCACAGCCGTTCCAACCACCATGCCCAGCGCGTCGAACGCAGCCTCCGTGCGATTGCGGTTCGCGTCGGTGATACGCCACGGCGCGAGCACTCGATAGTAGATCTCCGCGGTAACGACGTTGCCCACCGCGTCGCGAATATGAACCGGCATCAGATCGTGCGCATCGTAAGAAATAACGGTCGGATACTGAAATGGATCAACGTATCGCCGCGCCAGGAAAAAATGCTGGCTCGCCTCTCGCAACTCCTCCACCGGCTCGCATTCGTGAGGCGTGTAAAAGACCTTTCCCGACGGGATCCACCAGCGTCCATCGCCGGTGAGGTCGACGTACTTTCCTTCGCGATGAAGCACTTGCTCCCGGTCCGGAATCAAATTCTCATGCGGCTCATCGCGACGGTAAACCTGCGTGAGCAAGCCCGGCGTCAGCGACAGCTTGTAGCTCTGCCCCGGCAGCGCGAGCGCCTCCGCGACGCCCAGCGGCAAGATCCGGTTGAGCCGATCCGCGCGGTAATAACTCCGGCTCTCCTGGATCAAACGGCGGTAAGGAACACCCTCGACCGCTCCGGCCGCATCGACATCCTCAAATGGCAAGTCGTGCCTGCCGTCGCGGGGGCGGGCGATCTGAGCTTTTAACTCTTCGAAGCGGAACAAATTGGTGATGCCGGGTTGCTGCGAAGCCGGCGTGACATGAATCAACTGATAGCTTCGGGACTCCGCCGGAAGAGGCGTTCGATAGGCATGGAGGTGCTCGACCGTGTTGGTATAACGATTCTCGGCGAACGTCAAAAGGATCTGGCGCTGCTTGGCGCGATCGGCATCGGTCAGCAGCGGGGAGGGGTCCGCGAAGCGTCGGCCGTAGCCGATTGAGGCGGATTGGAGAACGTTGCCGTAGTCATCGACTTCCAGGGTGACGTCGTGAGTCACGCGAGGGTCGGCGCGCCTGGCGCCGTCGATTTCGTACAGTTTCCTCTCGTAGTGGAACGTCACGGCCTCGCGCGGGTGGGTGAAGAAGACGGCGTGCAGGGTATCGTGACGGGGCTGAAGGAGGTTAATGGTTGAGTTGCTTTCCGATACCGTGTATGGCCGGCTCGACTCCTCCGTGCCGTCCAGCGCATACACCTCCTGGCGCAGCGTCGACCCCTTCAGCGACCGGCAGGCTTCCCGTGCTTCCTCTGGCGTCAAGTGCTCGGGCAGGACCGTGTCCTCAAGCAGCATGGCGCCAACGGGATCAGGCGCCGGTTCGCGATAGTATTCGTGCGCCAGATACCGTGAGAATCTCCCGCTGCCGAGGTAAACGCCTGTGTGAAACCACGTCTTGGTCAACACTGGAGGTACGTTTGAAGCGCGGTCGACATTGGTTCCCGTAGGAAAAGAGGTGCTGTTGCTCAGCGCCGCGAATTCCTCTGTGTCCAGTTGTTCCACCATGCCGAACCCGCGAAACTCGCGCTCCACGCCATCGAAAAATCCGTGATGGTACGTGTAGGAGCCAACGAAACGATTCTGGCTCACATAGTCGAACGTCTCGACGCGCTTCACCACCTGCACCGGGAACGGCAATCGTGTGACCCACGGCCTGCCGGCGGCCTTGTCGGCCAGGTAGAACTCGGTGGACGATGCGTATTCGATTCGTGTTTCCGCCCCCAGATTATTTTGGACCTTCACCAAGAGATGCGGCTTCTGTCCGTCCATCAAATCGATGTAGCGAAGCGGCTGCCTCGAATCGCCCGGCAGCGTGGACGACCACAGCAAACACGCCGTGCCGCGGCCCAGAAAATCGACAACCGAAACAGACGTCTGTGCGTTGGCCGGCGCAAACTGCGAAAGAACGCGCGCGTCGGACCATCCGTTGCCCAACTGGTTCAAATAAATTCGAATGCCGTCGCTGGCTAAGTAAACGATATCGGTTGTGCCTGACCCATCAGTATCGGCGAGCTTCACCCGCGACTGGTCGAACACGCTGTCATTCTCGAACCATGGCGCGTGGTCCATCGTCACCTTGCGGCCAAAATTGCCGTAGCCGAGGTTGGGCCAATAGCACACCTCGCCGTTGCGGATGCGCACAATGTCCGACAGCCCGTCGCCCGACATATCCGCCAGATAAATGGATTGGACGCCATCGGCGAAGATTGCGTAGGGCCCCTTCCGCTCGTCCGAAGGCACCGGAACGCGCATCGCGCTCCCGAAGCCCAGGTCCAAAAGCGACGCATGCCACGTGATCGCATCGTCGCTTGCGATCAGGATATCGGCGATGCCATCCCCGGTCACATCGACGAAACGGAGATTCGGATCCTGCCAATCGAGCACCGGAAGCGAATGGAACGTGCGAAAAATCTGCCAGCCCTTGTTGACGCCCTTTACCGCCGCGCCTTTCTCGTCGGTTCGATCGAAAAAGCCGGGCGTAGGCGCATTGAACTGCACCAAGTCCAGACTCCCGTCGCCCGCCAGATCGAGAAGCTGCTGCTTGCCTCGACTCAACGCCGCCAGCGACGGCTTTCTCGCTACCAGCTCGCTGGCGCCGAACCTCCCGCCTCCTGCGTTCGGCTTGTAATACCATGAGTCGCCCTCCTCGGTGAGCACTCCGGAAATGCCTTCGCCATCCAGGTCGACCCATTTATAATTCTGCCCGTCGATCCCCGCGGGAAGATTCTCCACGCTCTGCGGATCGACCTCTTTCACCTGATAATGGCGATACCGTTCGTGCTCTAGCGGACTCGACGTATAATCCACATCTAGCGATGGCATCGACCGTCTCAGATACCGTCCATCCCCATGACGGACGTAACCGCACTCCGTCACCCGCGTAATGAACGAGCCGATTTCTTTTTGCCGGTACTCAAATTCGGTCGATTTAACCAGATAATCGGCGCCAGTTTCCTCGGGAAAATGATGGACCATCAGCACTCGGTGGCAGAGCCGGTACGTCCGCACCTCGAACCGCGAGCGGTAGTTTGAAAAAGGATCTTTGCGGACCGGCCATGGCCGCAGCCCGCGAGTGAAGCAAGCCCACGCGCTGCCGTCGGCCCCGTCCCACTCCACCCGATAGTCCTCGTCGCCGTAATCGAACAACACCTCGAACATCCAGCCGGTCGCCTCCAGCGGGCGCGCGTCCAGATGCGAGGCGCGAAAACCGGGAGCCTTTTCGTCCAACATCAGCGGCCGCCGATTTCCGTAAAAAATGCGCTTGAGATAACGATTGGCAGTGCGTACCCGGTTCTGCTCGCAAGCTTTCTTCAGATCGACGCCGGCGTCATTTTCCGGAACATATTCATAGACAATGGCGTTGCCCTTGTCGTCATAGCTCTCCGAAATCAGCCAACCGAAGACGCGCGCAGGATTCTCCGGATCGAAGATCCTCGAATCCGGCGTTCGTCCATACACCGTCAGGGTGTTGTCTTTCGAAATCGACCGCCAGTGCTGATCGCCATCCTCAAGGCGCGTCCATCGCTCGATCCGCGCAAACAAGCCTTCAATGCGCGGGCGATATCGTTTGACGCGATACCCTTCCGCGTCGAACTCGTCGAACCCCAACCCGTGCCCGTCCTCGCGCAGCACCGGTACCAAATCTTCCTGGCCGGAGAGAATGAAGACGTCGGTTTCGTAGAGATCGCTATAATGCGGCAACCCTTTGTCGGTTTTGCGCGTGATCGAAGGCGAAGATAAGCTCCATCCAATCCCGAAAGCGGCGTTGCCGGAGCCGGAGTCGTAGGACAACGAAAGCTCCGGCCCGAACCCCGAACGCCCGGAGCTCAGAGCAATGGGGACCGTCAGCGATCCCGTGCCGGTGGCCGCATTCGCGGTGAATTTCTCCCCAATTCCGCGAACCGCTCCGCCCCCTTTTGGCAGATTTATCTGCGGCGCAGAAAACGGCGACTCCGGGGTCGAGCGACCCGCATCTTGCGTCGTCGAAGAGGGGACGTCTGGCACAAATCCAGCGTTCTACGAAAGCCTAGTCCTGACAATGCGCGAAACGGTCCCGTTGCTTAGCGGCGACGGTCACGGCATAGCTTTCGCCTCGGATTTCTGAGTGCATGTTGAGCGTATACAACATTCCTCTTCGATTGCAATCTTTTTGGGTCTTTTTCTTGGTGTTTTCATGGGTCTGTAGCGTTTCATGCCATTCAGCGTTTGCCGCCCAGCGGTTCCATCGGCACCACTGTGATCTAAGCAGCCCGCTTCTTGCCTTGTCACAGCGACTCCGGCAGTTTAGTCCGGCCCGCGACGTTTTCTGGTGCCAGTGGAACTGCCGCGAGCGATTTCGTTGGGGCAAAGCTGCGAATCTTCCTGTCACCGAAGCGCGAAGCCATTCTTCTTCGCGACTATCTTGCTTTACGAGCCATCGCCCGAAGTGTTGAAAAGCGAAAGAGCACCCAGGACTAAGGTTAGTTTGGCGGGATAGGGAGACAAGCCGCTGTTGATTCGCGTACTACGCCAGTCCCGCTAGGGCCACGCATAGGACTAGAAGGGTCAGACTAACCGCCGACAAGAACCCAATGAAACGTCGCCGCTGCCTTCGCTGCTCTCCCCGCAATTGTCCCCAGTCGCGGTCTGGATAAAATCGCAGAAGCACTTGCTTGAGGTCTTCAATAAGCTCCCCGCGAAGCTGATGGTCAGTGGGATTGGCGACAATCCTGGCGCGATGATCTTGTACAGAGGCCCAGACCGGCGGTAATTGGAGATTTTCCCTTACCGCGGGCGGAATGAGATGTTCGCGAATCTCCTCCCAAGTCTTGTAGTCGCCAGAAGACATAATGATGAGGACCTCCCCGTCTCGTGGGCGCTGAACCAGTAGCGGGCCTCCATCTCCATCCCGGTACTAGCGGCAGCTTCGGGCGAGGCGAGCACGATCAGATGCGTCGACCGATCCAGCCGGTCGAAAAGCTCGGCTTCGAGGTTTGAGCCTGCCGGCAGGCAAGACGGGTCGCGGAAGACCGTTTTCGCTCTTTGTCAACTTGTACGAGGGACGAAGGAACTGCTGGATGAGCGACTGAATTACGGGCGCAACTTTGCTATCGGATTTCCTATATGAGAGAAAGGCATCGTATTTCTCGGCGGAGTCAACCCAGATAAGAGAACGAAGCCACGCGGGGACGAATCGTTGCCACGGCTTCGGAGGAGCAAGATCGAGCGGTAATGCTCCGGCGCTGGAGGCCATGACTACTACCACCTGCAACTATTATTTCACGCCTTCGTTTCGATTGACGTGGGAGTCAAGGCAGTCGTGTGCTCCGTTTGCCTCCGTTAAGAGCCGCGCGGACGCACAGGACGTAAACAGGCTTCTATGAGAAGGTCATAAAAAGTCAAGGCCGACGTGGCGGCCGTCCTTACTTCTTTTGCAAAATGCACTAAATCTTGTATGGCAGGGAGCGCTGTCAAGGGCGTTCCGTAAGGCTCACGGCGACGTGGCGTTCGACTGGGCTGATTAGTAATCGCAAACGCCCTAGCATCCAGCAGCGCAGACTAAGTCAAATCCGTTTTCAGCGCGCTTTCTACGTGGCGGGAACAATACGGGAACATTGTGAATCGAGCGTTTTCAATTGTTTAGCGGATATGAGTACGGAAGTGATCTTGGAGGGAAGGCAAGATATTGAGGCTAAGTTATTGATTCTAAATGGTGGCCAGAGACGGGATCGAACCGCCGACGCCGGCCTTTTCAGGGCCGCGCTCTACCACTGAGCTATCTGGCCTTGGGGCGAATCCAAGGGCGATCGGAGTGACCGCTCGAAGGGTGTGCATCAACGTATCGCCCGGACGGGAAAGAGGGATCTACCAGAAACCGCGCTACGTCAAGCAACCTGAGCCAGTATAACAAACCGGGAGCGAGCGCGATTCCCCGATCAGCCGTTTTTCTGCCTGTAGGCGTAACTCCAAATCGCGGAACCGATCCGCTGATAATCCTGATGCCATACACTGGGGAACACGCTTTTTCTAGAGGACGAGTTCGATGATTCGCATCCCCTGCAAACGCTCGGTGGTTCTGCCGATAATCGCCTGCCTTCTCATTGCCATGCCACGCTCCGCCGGTGCACAGAAAGCGCCCGCCGGCAAGCCTGCCGTTCCGAAACCCGCTCCGCAATCTGTTTCGGCTGCCGAGGCACGCACAGCGAAAGCGTTTGAGGAAGCGCGCAAGCAGGGACCGCTGGCCCTGCGCGCCTTTCTCTATCGCATGCCCAAGGGCGCCGACCTGCACAGTCATCTATCCGGCGCGATTTACGCCGAGTCGTGGATTCGTGCCGCAGGCGAAGATCATCTCTGCGTTGACTCTAAGACCCTCGCTTTCGTGAAACCCGAGGCTGGGCAGTACAAAGGAACAGACGACCAGGGAAAGCACTTTGAGCCCATCTGCAAGGCCGGCCAGGTCGCGGCCAGCGACGCTCCACAGAATCAGCATCTCTACGACGACCTGATCGACGCTTTTTCCATGCGCACTTTCGTTCCCGTCACCGCGGATTCCGGACACGATCACTTCTTTCGCACCTTCGACGAGTTTGGGGGCACCGACAAGCGCCACATGGGCGAATGGCTCGACGAGGTAGCCACCCGCGCCGCAGCGCAGAACGAGCAGTATCTCGAACTGATGGACACTCCTGACTTCAAGAACGCCGCTGCTCTTGCCACCCAAATCGGCTTCAATCCGAACTTCGTCGAATATCGTGAGAAGCTGCTTGCCGCCGGCATCAAGGACAGCCTGCCCTCCATCACCGCAGCCCTTGATCGCGCCGAAGCCGACCGCAAACAGCGCGAACATTGCGGAGACGCCGACGCCCAGCCTGCGTGCTCAGTGAAAATTCGCTTCATCTATCAGGTCTTGCGCGGTCTGCCGCCGGAGATCGTCTTCGCGCAGGTCCTGCTCGGCTTCGAGGCCGCAGCCGCTGACCCACGCTGGGTCGGCATGAACTTCGTCCAGCCCGAGGACGGCTACATCGCCATGCGCGATTACCGTCTGCAGATGCAGATGCTGGACGCCGTTCACGGCTTCTATCCTCAGGTGCACATCAGCCTGCACGCAGGCGAGCTTGCTCCCGGCATGGTTCCGCCCGACGGCCTCACCTACCATATCCGGCTCGCAGTCGAGCAGGGCCAGGCCGAACGCATCGGCCACGGCGTCGATGTCATGTATGAAGACCGTCCCTACGAACTGCTCAAGGAGATGGCGGCCAAGCATGTAATGGTTGAGGTTAACCTCACCAGCAATGATGTCATCCTGAACATCAAAGGCGACGACCATCCCTTCGAGCTCTATCGCCGTTACGGCGTCCCCGTCGCGCTCTCCACCGATGACGAAGGCGTCTCGCGCATCGACCTGACCCACGAATATGTGCGTGCTGCGGTTACATATCCACTGACCTATCGCGATTTGAAGAAGATGGTGCGCACCAGCCTCGAGCACAGCTTTCAGCCCGGAGCCAGCCTGTGGCAACTCTCCACCCCCGAGACCCTGGACAAACCCGTCGCCGCCTGCGCCGGACAGCTAGGGCAGGACACCCCCGTTGGAGAATGTGCCGATCTGGTCTCCGGAAGTGAAAAAGCGCAACAACAATGGGAGCTTGAACGAAGGTTTCACACTTTTGAGGCAAGCTTCTGATAAATGCGCATCGTCTTCTCTACGTTTGGAACCTTCGGTGACGTCAATCCGCTCATCGCCCTTTCGCTCGAGCTGAAACGGCGCGGCCACGCACCCGTGCTCGCCATCCCCGGCATGTTCCGTGAGAAGGTCGAGCCTCTCGGTATCGAGTTCGCTGCCGTCCGCCCCGACCAGAATCCCCATGACAAACGCATGGTGGAAATGATCTGGGACATCAAGAAAGGAACCGAACGCGGCCTGCGCGAGTTTCTTTTCCCGGCCATTTGCGACAGCTACCGCGATCTGCTCGACGCCGTCACTGCCCGCGGAGGCGCTGACCTTCTGGTCACCGGTGAGCTCGCCTACGCTGGTCCTATCGTCGCCGAGAAAACAGGTATCCCGTGGGCATCCTATGTCCTCGCGCCGCTTTCCTTCTTTTCCGGATACGACCCGCCCGTCCTGCCTCCATATCCAATCCTGTCAAAGGTCCCATCCATCGTGCCCAGGATAGGCCGCCTGGTGCCGCGTTTTGCGCGCGTGGTGACAAGAAATTGGTCCGAGCCGCTCTACGCCTTGCGGCGCGAGCTCGGTCTTAAGGAAGGCGAGAATCCGATATTCGACGCCAAGCACTCTCCGCGGCTGGTGCTGGCTCTCTTCTCGCGGACCCTCGGCGACCCGCAGCCGGACTGGCCGCCAAACACCCTGGTCACTGGATTTGCTTTCTACGATGGGGATGCAGGCAAGATGGATCTTGCTCCGGGGCTGGAACAATTTCTTGCTGCCGGCCCCCCGCCACTGGTCTTCACATTAGGCTCGGCAGCCGTGATGGCCGCGGGGGATTTCTACGAACAGAGTGCCCGAGCCGCCGAGTTGATCGGCGAACGCGCCGTGCTGCTGGTCGGCAACGACCCTCAGAATCATCCTCGCCAAGCGCTCTCAAAGAATGTCCGCGTCGCAGCTTATGCGCCGTTTTCGAAGATTTTCCCCCGCGCATCGGTAATCGTCCATCAGGGCGGAGTGGGGACTACGGCGCAGGCCCTCCGGGCGGGGCGCCCTATGCTGGTTATGCCTTACAGTCATGACCAACCAGACAATGCGCGGCGGGTTCGCCACCTCGGAGTCGCGAAGGTCATCCAGCGTAAATCATATGTAGCAGAAACAGCGGCGAAAAGAATCAGCAGCCTGCTCGAAGACAAGGGATATGCTCATCGCGCAAAAGAAGTCGCAGCCGTCGTCGCGGAGGAAGATGGCGTGGCTACGGCGTGTAACGCTCTTGAACGGTTGGTTCGCCCAACAACGTGATTCGAGGAGCAGAAATAGCAGGGACGGGCGCGAGCCCGCCCCGCTGAGTTTCGCTTGCTACTGTTTTTTAAATGCCTGCGTCTACCTTAGAGAGGCTGAACATCCGATGCTTGCCAGCCCTTGGGCCCCTTAACGACGTTAAACTGTACAGCTTGACCTTCTTGCAGGCTCTTGAAGCCATTTGAGCTGATTGCCGAATAGTGCACGAAGACATCTTCCCCGTTTTGGCGAGAGATGAAGCCGAAGCCCTTCGCGTCGTTAAACCATTTCACAGTGCCTTGTTCCATTTTGATGCTATTTCCTAGATTGAATTGCGCTGAAGTGAATCGGAGCCAAACTGGCAGATTCTTGCTGGACGGCAGGACTGCTATAACCCGGTTCGGTTCTAACGCCACTTCAGTCTAGCAGACTTTCCCAACCCGGCTGGAAAATATCCTCAAATTTTGGACAGACTTAGGGAAAACGATTCCACGAGAATCGATCGCCGTTCGCAGCCATGTATCCTGTTGCCCTCATGAGCTCCGACATAGGATACGACCCGACGGTAAATCTCCTGAGCCAGGCATTGAGCCAGCTCAAATCTGAATTTGCCGACCTTCCTGCCGCGCGTCGTGAAGGTGGGACTCTCTCCGAAGATACCGCCGCTATGACGGCGGTACTCGAACAGGCCGCCCGCCGGATGGGCGACAATTACCCCTATTTCCATCCTCTCTACGCCGGCCAGATGCTCAAGCCTCCGCATCCCATCGCCCGCGCCGCCTACGCCATGGCCTCGTGGCTCAATCCGAATAACCACGCCCTCGATGGTGGCCGCGCCAGTTCGCTCATGGAAATAGAGGCCGTCCGCGAAATCGCCGCCATGTTTGGCTGGAATCAACACCTGGGTCACCTGACCAGCGGCGGAACCTTCGCCAATCTCGAGGCGCTCTGGGTAGCCGGCCAACTCGCGCCGGGCAAGACAATCCTGGCTTCGGAACAGGCACACTACACTCATTCCCGCATCAGCAGCGTACTCAAATTACCCTTTCAGACGCTCGCCGCAGACGCCCGCGGCCGAATCGATCTCAACGCTCTCGAGCAGGCAGTTGCCGGCGGAAACGTTGGAGCCGTCGTCGTCACCCTGGGCACAACGGCGCTTGGAGCCGTCGATCAGCTGGACAAGATTCTTGAGCTGCGCGACCGCTACCAGTTCCGGGTGCACGTGGACGCGGCCTACGGTGGTTACTTCAAGCTGGTGTCGAATCTCGGACCGGACGCCGCCCATGCTTTCGCTCGCATCGGAGAAGCCGACTCCATCGTCATCGACCCTCACAAGCATGGGCTGCAGCCCTACGGTTGTGGCTGCATCCTCTTCCGCGATCCCGCGATCGGGAGCTTCTATAAGCACGACTCGCCTTACACCTACTTCACTTCCTCGGAACTCCATCTCGGCGAAATCAGCCTCGAATGCTCACGCGCCGGAGCTTCGGCGGTGGCCCTTTGGGCCACGCAGCAACTCCTGCCCCTTGCAGCCGCCGGCGAATTCGCCAACGGTCTCGAACACTCTATCCATGCCGCCCGCACTCTCTATACCCGGCTGGAATCCGATGAGCGCTTCATACCCGGGCCAGAGCCCGAACTCGATATCCTCACCTGGGCGATAAATTCACCCACTCCTGAGGAATCCTCCCGCCTCGCCCAGCGGGTATTTGACCGCGCCGCCGAGCAGGATCTCCACCTCGCCCTGGTCCAGTTGCCCATTCGCTTCATGAGACGAAGCCCGGACCGGCCTGCCTGGGCTGGCGCCAATGCTGAGGCCAAAGTCACCTGCCTGCGCTCTGTGCTCATGAAACCGGAACACCTGGCGTGGATAGATCAGATCTGGGAACGCCTCGACCGGGCGGCCGCCTCGCTCTGAGTCAAACGCTGTGGGAGGTCAAATGACACTGTCGTTAGCACATGATATGTCCAGTGAAGTTAGCAGGTGAAATGTCCGCTTAGCGGGCGGCGAGGATATGTCCATGCGAGAGAGCGTGGGTACGTATCCGAGGGCCGCAGTGGAGCGGGCGATGAAGGTGCAGGAAGTAATCTTGCGAGCGATGGGGAAGAAGATCAACTGGTGGCAGGCGGCGGAGATCATCGGCATCAGCGAGCGACAGATGCGGCGTTGGCGAGAGCGCTATGAAGAACACGGCTACGACGGACTGATCGACCGGCGGCGCGGCCGGCCAAGCCAAAAGCGTGTGCCACTGGCGCAGGCCGAGCAGGTGCTGGGGCTTTACCGGGAGAAGTACTTTGACCTGAACGTGCGCCATTTTCACGAGAAGCTCGGCGCCGAGCACGGGATCCATCTGAGCTATACCTGGGTAAAGTTGGCCTTGCAGGGAGCGGGATTGGTGGCCAAGGCCCGCAAGCGCGGCATACACCGCAAGCGGCGCGAACGGCGCCCGCTGCCGGGCATGTTGCTGCACATCGACGGCAGCCGCCACCAGTGGTTTCAGGATGAGCGCTGGTATGACCTGATCGTGATTCTGGACGACGCTACCAGTGAAATCTATTACGCCCAGTTGGTGGAAGAAGAATCGACGATTACGGTGATGGCCGCGCTGCGAGAAGTCATCGAGCGCAAGGGGCTGTTCTGCGCCTTGTACTCGGATCGAGGCAGTCATTTCTGGCTGACACCGAAGGCTGGCGGCAAGGTGGACCCGCATCGTTTGACCCAGGTGGGCCGTGCGCTGCGCGATCTGGGCGTGCAGATGATTCCGGCTTACTCGCCTCAGGCGCGGGGCCGCTCGGAACGCAACTTCGGGACCTGGCAGGGACGGCTGCCGCAGGAGCTCCGGTTGCACGGGATCAGCACCCTTGCGGAAGCCAACCGCTTTCTGCGCGAGCACTACGTGGACGAGTTCAACCGCCGCTTCCAGGTGCCTGCGGCGCAGCGCGGCACCGCCTTCACCGCCTGCCCGCGCCGCGACCTCGACTTGATCTTCTCGCTCCAGTTCGAGCGTACGGTCAGTCGCGACAACACCGTCAGCTTCCAGAACCTGGCCTTGCAGATCGACAAGGTAAGCTGGCGCGGCACCCTCGCCGACTGCAACGTCATCGTGCACCAGCATCTGGACGGCACTCTCAGCATGACCCACGGGCCACGCCGCCTCGGACGCTACTCCAGCCAGGGCACACCGATCACGCAGACGGCAATTAAGCAAGCTGTTGAAAAGCCGCTCCGTGGGAAAGTCCAAAAGCCGACTTTTCCACCTCGCTTGGAAATCCCGCAAACGGCGCGGGATTCCCACTTTCCAACAGCTACGACGGCGGCGGCTGGATGAAATATAAACCGGACATTTCACCTGCTAACAAAACCGGACATTTTCATTTGCTACGAACAGGAGGTCAAATGACACTGGCTACCCTCTGCCGCCGCTGCTATACTGCGGGCGATTTCCTGAGGAAAATTTGACCGATCCTGTACTTGTACCCCTCATTTTGAAAACGGATACATTCTCGGCGAATGTGTTGCCCGCGCTCGGCGGCAAGGTCGCGTCCATGCGCAGTAACGGAATAGAGCTTCTGCAGCAGCCTCTGCTGCCCTATGCTCCGCGAACCGCTACCATGGCCTTCGAGGAAAGCGACGCCAGCGGCTTCGACGAGTGTCTGCCTTCTGTTTCCGCCTGTCAGGTCGACACTCCATCGGGAACCGCGTCCATCCCGGATCATGGAGAGTTCTGGCGCCTGCCCTTCGCCGTCCGGTCGCAGAGTCAGCAGGAGATCCATTTGACCGCACGCGGAGCAGCGCTTCCCCTGCGCTTCGACCGAAAGCTTCGCCTGTCGGAATCGCCGCAATCCAAAACCGCCACGCTCTCCATCGACTACGAGGTCGAGAATATCGGCCGTGAAAAAATCCCATACGCCTGGTGTGCTCACCCCCTTTTCGCCGTCGATCCCGGCGATCGCATTCTCCTGCCGCCCTCGGTCACCAGCGTCACAGTGGAAGGATCGGCTGGGGATCGGCTCGGCACACGCGGAGATGTTCAATCCTGGCCCCTGGCGAGGCTGGCCGCCGGCAACCTCGCGCCGCTTGACGTGGCCGGGCATGTAAGCGATAACATCGGCGACAAGGTTTATGCTGTGGCTCCCTCCGAGGGCTGGTGCGCAATCGAACGCAGGACCGCTGGCCTGCACGTCCAGGTCGAGTTCGATCCGGCGCAGTCCCCGTTTCTCGGACTGTGGCTTTGTTATGGAGGATGGCCCGATAAGGGCACCCGCAAACAATACTGCGTCGCGCTTGAGCCCTGTAACAGCCCAGTCGATTCACTGGCCGCAGCGGTGCAAACCCGACAGGCGAGAGTACTGGCTCCCGGTCAATGCGACTTCTGGTGGATGCGAATTGTTACCACGGTTGTATCGTAAGTTTTGTTGGCATCTGCAACGATTTCCATTCGTGAGGCTCCCATGCTCGATGTAAGCGCTAACAGGTCCCTTCACTTGGAGCGGTTTGGGCTGGAGCCCGTCACATTCGCCGCACCGGGCCGCGTCAACATAATCGGCGAGCATACCGATTATGCCGACGGCTTCGTCATGCCCGCGGCCATCGATTTCGCCACTCTCGCCGCCATCAGCCCGCGCGACGACAAGGCCATCGCCATCTTCTCTGCAAACTTTGACGAACAGGTCACTCACTCGCCCGAACATCTGCCTTCCAGAGCCTCACATCATTGGAGTGACTATCCTCTCGGCGTCATCTCCGTGCTTCGTGAAGCTGGCGTCGAGATCCCGGCTTTCAGTCTCACTCTCAACGGAGACGTGCCCCTCGGTGCCGGCCTCAGTTCATCGGCCTCCATCGAAGTGGCGAGCATGGCCGCCATCCTCAGCCTCACCGGCACAACTATCCCCCTGCCGCAGGTGGCCCGTCTCTGTCAGCGGGCTGAAAACGACTATGTCGGCGCATCCACCGGCATCATGGACCAGTTCATCGCCTGCTGCGGAGCCCAGGATCATGCCCTTCTCCTCGATTGCCGAAGCCTGGAATACCGTCTCGCGCCCATTCCTTCGCATCTGAGCCTCGTCATCGCCAACACCATGGTCAAGCACTCCCATGCCGGAGGCGAATACAACACCCGCCGTTCCGAAGTCGAGGAAGGCACGGCGCTGTTACGGAGCCATCGCCCCGAAATCAAGCTGCTTCGCGACGCCACCGTAGAGGATCTTCAGAAATGGGGCCATGAAATGCGTCCCGAAGTCCTCAAGCGCTGCCGGCACATCATCACCGAGAACACTCGCACTGTTGCCGCCGCCGATGCTCTTGAAGCCGGCGATCTCAAGGCCCTGGGCCGGCTCATGTACGAAGCTCACGCCAGCTATCGCGATGATTTCGAAGCCAGCTGCCCGGAAGCCGACATCCTCGTTGATCTTGCCGCGAAGGAACCGGGCTGCATCGGCGCGCGCCTCACCGGGGGCGGATTCGGGGGCTGCACCGTAAACCTGGTCGAAAATTACAACGCGAAGGCATTTTCCTTGCATTTGCGTGACGGCTACCTCAAGGCCACCGGCATCGAATCGGATATCTATCTCTGCCACGCCTCGGACGGTGTGCACCAGGTTCAGGGGATCAAGGCACCAAAACCGGTACGGGAGCTGGCCGAGATGTAACTGATTACAACTAAATTATTTAGCCCGGTTTTGCAGAAGCACGACCTCTTTTTTTCATTCTTGGAGCAGCTGGGCGCTTGTTAAACTAACGGCACTTCGGGGAATTCGTGCCAGCTCCGACTCTGCCGATCAAGAGAGCAGGGCGGCAGCGCGACGGGATCAGCAGGATGGGGTTAAACCATCCGTAACCGCTGACTCAGGCTCCGAAGACAGGGCTCTGGTGTTTAGGTGGGAGACCAACTTTGATGAGATTCGATGTAGTACCGCGATTGGCTTCATTACAGTGTGACGGCAACGATGGCCTGGTTGCCTATTTTTCGATGGAAATCGCCGTCAGCCCGGCGATACCTACCTATAGCGGAGGTCTCGGCGTTCTCGCCGGCGACACCCTGCGCGCCGCGGCGGACATGGGCTTGCCCCTGGTCGCAGTAACCCTGGCACACCGGCTCGGATACTTCCGTCAGCGTCTCGATGCCAAGGGCATCCAGACGGGAGAATCCCAACCCTGGAGTCCGGAGAGCATCCTCGCCGCCGAAGCGCCGGTCGTGACTGTAACCATCGAAGATCGCCCCGTCGCCATTCGCGCCTGGCGCTACGACCTCGAAGGCGTTACCGGCCACACCATACCCATCTATTTCCTCGACACCAACCTTGAGGAAAACGATCCGCGCGACCGCGTGCTGACCGACCATCTCTACGGTGGCGACGGTGATTACCGCCTTCGGCAGGAAGCAGTGCTGGGCATGGGCGGAGTGCGCATCCTCGCTGCGCTCGACTACAAGCCGCTCGTCTACCACATGAACGAGGGCCACGCCGCGCTGCTCACCGTGGCTCTGCTTGAAAAGCAGTTGCAGGGTGCTCCGCTCCGGAGTGCGACTGACCCGGATCTCGAAGCCGTTCGCCAGCTTTGCGTATTCACCACCCATACGCCCGTTCCCGCCGGCCACGACCGCTTCTCCGCCGAGCAATCTGTGCGCATTCTGGGCAACGAACGCACCACCCTTCTCGAGCGCGTGGGGGCTTTCCACGACAAGCTGCTGAACATGACCTATCTTGCGCTGCGCTTCTCCCGCTACGTCAACGGGGTTGCCATGCAGCACGGTATCGTCTCGCGCG
Organism: uncultured Acidobacteriaceae bacterium; assembly: GCA_963721995.1. Classification (GTDB taxonomy): domain Bacteria; phylum Acidobacteriota; class Terriglobia; order Terriglobales; family Acidobacteriaceae; genus Silvibacterium. The sequence continues at coordinate 83,626 of CAVRNK010000007.1, forward strand.
AGATGTTCCCTGAGTATTCCATCGAGGCCATCACCAACGGCGTGCACGCTGCCACCTGGACCTCGCCAGCCATGCAGATCGCCTTCGACAACCATCTGCCCCGTTGGCGGCAGGACAATCTCGCCCTGCGCTACGCCATCAACATCCCCGAGACCGAGATCGAAGAAGCACACCGCGAGTCCAAACAAACACTGATCGCCACAGTCAGGGAACGCTCCGGCGTTGAGCTCAAGCCCGAGATATTCACCATTGGCTTTGCCCGCCGCGCCGCCACCTACAAGCGTGGCGACCTGCTGTTTACCGATCCCGATCGCCTGGTCAGGTGCGCCCGGGAGTTCGGAGGCCTGCAGATCATCTACAGCGGCAAGGCCCACCCCGCCGACGAGCCCGGCAAGGCCATGATTCGCCGCGTCATCGAACTGGCCAACCAGCTCGAATCCGATCTGCTGAAGATCGTCTATCTCGAAAACTACGAGTGGACCCTCGGCGCCCTGCTTACCGGAGGCGTAGATCTCTGGCTCAACACACCCAAGCGTCCCTACGAAGCTTCGGGCACCAGCGGCATGAAGGCTGCCCTCAATGGTGTGCCCAGTCTCAGCATCCTCGACGGCTGGTGGATCGAAGGCTGGATCGAAGGCGTGACCGGCTGGGCGATTGCCGACCACGACGAAGACGCCAGCGAGGCACAGTCGCTCTATGACCATCTGGAGCAGGTCATCCTGCCCCTCTATTATCAGCAGCCTGACCAGTGGCGGCGCATCATGCGCTCCACTATTGCCCTCAACGGCTCTTACTTCAACACCCAGCGCATGCTCGAACAGTACGTGCAGAACTCGTATTTCCCCGAGCAGAGCGTGCAGTCGCCAGCCCCGGCTTTGGAGCCCCTTCTGGCCGACAAGTAGCATCTTCGCGCCGCTCGGCAACGGGCGGCGCGGCCCGTTTGCTGCTACACTTAAGTGGAATTCAGTCCGTAGCCAGCTCCTGAAATACTTTGGTTCGAAGGTCCCCAGCGTTCAGGAACTCCAGACTATTGGCAGCCGCCTATTCCGCGGCGCCCGATGAATTACAACAGGAGAACAAGTGGTGAGCCAGGCAGTTATCGAGGAATCGGTGCGTGTCGCGTCCCGGCGGCCGCTTTGCGTCGACCTTGACGGCACGCTCGTCAAGAGTGACACACTGGTCGACTCCCTGCTCCTGCTCGTCCGCCAGCATCCCCTCCGCGCCCTGCACGCGCCACTCTGGCTGAAAGGTGGAAAGGCCAGCCTCAAGGCTCATGTTGCCGCCGAAGTTGAGCTCGATGCCGCCCACCTGCCCTACAATCGCCCTCTTCTTGAGTACCTGATGACCCAGCACGCTGAGGGTCGGAAGCTATATCTCACCACCGGCGCAGACACTGCTTTAGCGCACCGCATCGCCAACCATCTCGGCATCTTCGAAGAGGTCCTGGCCAGCGACGGAACGACAAACCTGACCGGCAATCACAAGCTCGACAGCCTCAAAAAGCGCTTCCCTGTCGAAGGTTTCGACTACATTGGCAATGCCACTCCCGACGTCCCGCTGCTTCAGAATGCCGGTGAAGCTATCGTTGCGAATCCTACCCGGTCCCTCCGCGCGAAACTGAAATCGCGCAACATCGCCGTCACTCACCACTTCGAGGACCGCGCGCCGCTGCCAAAGGTATTTCTCAAGACCATCCGCCTGCACCAGTGGGCCAAGAACGTATTGATCTTCGTGCCTCTGCTGCTCGCCCACGCCCTCAAGCTGCCGCTCATCATGGACGCGCTGATGGCATTCCTTTGTTTCAGCCTTTGCGCGTCGGCCACCTATATCATCAATGACCTGCTCGACATCGAAGCTGACCGGCGTCACCACAAAAAGCGCTTTCGTCCCTTCGCAGCGGGTAATCTTTCCCCTGCTACCGGCCTCGGCATCGTGGTCGTCTTCATGACTCTTGCCTTCACCGGAGCCGCGTTTTTGTCAGGGACATTTTTGGCGTGGATGCTGATCTACCTTGCGACAACGCTCTCTTACTCGCTCTATCTCAAGCGTGTCGTCCTGATCGACGTCATCCTGCTTTCCGGCCTCTACACCCTCCGCATGCTCGCCGGTGGAGCAGCCACCAAAGTGGAGTTCTCGCCCTGGCTGGCGGCCTTCTCCGTCTTTCTGTTCCTGTCCCTGGCCATGGTCAAGCGTTTCAGCGAACTGCAGAACATTCGCGCTCAGGGCAACACGCTCTCCAACGGACGCGGCTACCTGCTGGCCGACATCGAGCAGATCCGCAGCTTCGGCACCGCCAGCGCGTATGCATCGGTCGTCGTCTTTGCCTTTTACATCTACGGCAGCGGCGCATCCGGACTCTATCATCACCCCAGCCGCATGTGGCTCATGACGCCGCTTATGATTCTCTGGCTCAGCCGCGTATGGCTCCTCGCCTCCCGCGGAGAGCTCGACGAAGACCCCGTGATCTTTGCCGTCACCGATCGCATGAGCCTGCTCATCGGCGTCGCAATCGCACTCATCGCCGTTCTCGCAGCGGTGTAGACCCACAAGCCGTGTAAAGCCACCAAGGCCGCTTTCAAAACACGAAGGCCGTTTCCAAAAGAGGAGCAACACCACCCCCGATGGCGAAATCGACACCCCGTCCCCGTTTCGAAAGCTGGGGCCGCTACCCAACTCTTCAGGCAGAACTCAAGCAGCTCAACTGGATGGGCGATTTCCCTCTAGCCAAAGCCGCCTGCTACCCGGCTTCTGCCCGTCGGCGCCGGCCGTAGCTACGGAGACGTCTGCCTGCTTGAAAACGGCACCCTCCTTCCTACCCGCGGGCCGGGCATCACCGGTGGGTTGGACCGCCTCATCAGCTTCGATACGGAGACCGGAATCCTGCGCTGTGAAGCCGGCGTCACTCTCGCCGAGATTCTCGATTTCGCCGTCCCGCGCGGCTTCTTTCTGCCCGTCACTCCCGGCACAAAATACGTCACCGTCGGCGGTGCCATTGCCAACGACATCCACGGCAAGAACCACCACGTCGCCGGCACCTTTGGCCGCCACGTTCCCTGCTTCGAACTGGTCCGTTCCGACGGCACCCGCCTCCTCTGCAGCCCCACGCAAAACGCAGAATGGTTCGCCGCCACCGTCGGCGGCATGGGACTCACCGGCCTCATCACCTGGGCCGAGGTTCGCCTGCGCCCCATCGTTTCGCGCCGCATTCAGTACACCGGCATCAAGTTCAACGGCATTGAGGAGTTCGTCGAACTCTCCCGCGCCGGCTCCGGCGTCGAATACACCGTCGCCTGGATCGACTGCGTCTCTACCGGAAAGAACTTTGCCCGCGGCATCTTCATGCAAGGGCGATCACTCGCCCGACCCCGCGCCGCTCACCGTCAGCAAGGAGCCCTGGCTCGTATTCCCCATCGATCTGCCCGCCTTCGCCTTGAACCACTTCTCCATCGGGCTCTTCAACACCCTCTACTACAACAAGCAGCTCAGCAAGACCACCAGCGGCCTCGTCGACTACGAGCCATTCTTCTACCCGCTCGACAAGGTCCTTCACTGGAACCGCATGTACGGCAAGAATGGCCTGTTGCAGTTTCAGTGCGTGCTGCCCTGGGAAGCCGATCAGCTCGGCATTATCCAGGTTCTCAAGGCCATCACCTCGTCCGGCCTCGCATCGTTCCTCGCCGTTATCAAGGTCTTCGGAGACGTCCCATCGCCCGGCATGATGTCCTTCCCCGCGCCCGGCATCACGCTTGCGCTCGACTTCCCCATCCGGCCCGAGGTCAGTTTCGATCTGCTTGACCGCCTCGCCAGAATCACCCTCGAACACGGCGGCCGTCTGTATCCCGCGAAGGACGCGCGCATGACCGCTCCGCAGTTCCAGGCCTTCTATCCGCAATGGCAGGAATTCTCCCGCTTACATCGATCCCGCCTTCGATTCCGCCTTCTGGCAGAGAGTGACCACATAAATTGGCTCGATCCGGCAAGCTGCCCACGAACATCCTGGCCCTCGGCGCCACCTCTGCAATAGCCGAAGCCACCCTCCGCCTTTTCGCCGCCCGCGGAGCCCGCCTCTTCCTCGTCGCGCGCAACGCTGACAAGCTCAACGCAGTTGCCGCTGACCTGCGCACACGCGGCGCATCCAGCGTAGCCACTCACGTCATGGATCTCGACGATACCGCCGCCCATCCCGACATGCTCGCCGCTGCCGCCGAAAATCTCGGCACCATCGAGCTCGCCCTCCTCGCTCACGGAATCCTCGGCGATCAGCAGCAGGCCGAAACCAGCTACCCAGTCGCGGAGGCCATCCTCGGCACCAACTTCATGGCTCCCGTCTCGTTGATCACCTGGCTCGCGAACTACTTCGAGGCCTCGCACCAGGGAACCCTGGCCGTCATCTCGTCTGTAGCCGGAGACCGCGGCCGCAAGAGCAACTACGTCTACGGAGCCTCGAAAGGCGCGCTCAACATCTTTGTTGACGGCGTGCGTAACCGCATCGACCGCGCCGGGGTTCACGTGCTCACCATCAAGCCCGGATTCGTCGCCACCCCCATGACCGCGCATCTGCCGCAGAACGCGCTCTTCGCGCAGCCCTCAAAAGTCGCCGCCGGAATCATCAGCGCCATCCAGAAACGCAAAGACGTCGTCTACGTGCCCGCCTTCTGGGCCATCATCATGCTCATTCTGCGATTGATTCCGCGCCGCATTTTCAAGAAGCTCAACGTTTGAGCTGAATCCGACACTCCGTGCGCGCGCAACCGGAGAAATCCGGCGGCTCTTGAACTAATTCGTCATTTGGAACCCTTTTGCGGCCACCCCACTGAATCTGCCGACCCTTGACAGGCATCTTTATTGCATTCGGGTCTAAAAAAGGCCCTCAATCGTCTATCAGATACGCATTTGTTGCCGCCCGTGCTCACTGTAAACTTTCATTCAGGGGATCTCACATCAGGTAAGGGTGTGCTTGTCCGTCGCGCCTGTTGACTCCAGTTGCCGTGCATTTGCCTGTGTCGCGATCTCCGCAGCCAGAAAACTCTTACCGTACACCTCATTCGAGCATTACCGCCGGATGTCGTCAGGAGAAGCTGAAACGATATGTGGATAGTCCGCCTAGCGCTTCGACGGCCTTATACCTTCGCTGTCCTTGCGCTGCTGTTGATGATTCTCGGTCCGATCGCTGTCCTCAACACGCCTACCGACATCTTCCCCAACATCAACATCCCCGTCGTCTCCATCATCTGGCAGTACAGCCGGACTCTCGCCCGATCAGATGGCCAACCGCATCATCTACCAGAGCGAGCGGTCACTTACCACCACTGTCAACGACATCCAGCACATCGAGTCAAACTCGATGAACGGCATCGGAGTCATCAAGGTTTTCTTTCAGCCCAAGGTCAACATCGGCAACGCCGTCGCCCAGATCACCGCGGTTGCGCAGACTCAGCTCCGGCAGCTGCCGCAGGGAACAACGCCGCCGCTGATCATCCAGTACTCCGCATCGAGCGTGCCCATCATCCAGCTCGGTCTCTCCGGGCAGGGCCTCACAGAACAGCAGCTCAATGACCTCGGCCTCAACTTCATTCGCACTCAGTTGGTTACGGTCCCCGGAGCCGGCATTCCCTACCCTTATGGCGGCAAGCAGCGCCAAGTACAGGTGGATATCAACCTGGCCGCGCTTCAGTCCAAGGGCCTCACTCCCGCCGACGTCGTCACCGCGGTCGGCGCCCAGAACATCATTCTTCCTTCCGGCACTGCCAAAATCGGGCCTTTCGAGTACCAGGTTGAAACCAACAGCGCACCCGACAAAGTTGCCGAGCTGAATGATCTCCCTATTCGCTCGGTCAACGGAGCGATGGTCTACATTCGCGACGTCGGCCACGTCCGCGATGGGTTTCCACCGCAGACCAATATCGTCCGCGTCGACGGCCAGCGCGCCTCGCTGCTCTCCGTCATCAAGACCGGTGACGCCTCAACGCTGGACATCATCAAGGGCCTGCGTGCCAAGATCGACCAGCTCAAGAGCCAGCTTCCTCCCTCGCTCAAGATCACGCCGCTCGGCGACCAGTCCGTTTTCGTCCGTGCATCGATCAGCGGTGTCGTGCGTGAGGCCATCATTGCCGCCTGCCTGACTGCTGTGATGATCCTGGTCTTTCTCGGCAGCTGGCGCAGCACAATCATCATCGCGGTTTCCATTCCGCTCTCGATTCTCTCTTCGCTGCTCGTGCTCAGCGCCCTCGGCGAAACCATCAACATCATGACCCTCGGCGGCCTGGCCCTCGCCGTAGGTATTCTCGTCGACGACGCCACCGTCGAAATCGAGAACATCAATCGTAACCTCGAGCAGGGTAAGGCCATTGAGCAGGCCATCCTCGACGGCGCGGCGCAGATCGCCGTACCCGCGCTGGTCGCGACCATCTCCATCTGCATCGTCTTCGTGCCTATGTTTTTCCTGAGCGGCGTCGCGCGCTATCTCTTCGTGCCTCTCGCCGAAGCCGTCTGCTTCGCCATGCTCGCCTCCTACCTCCTGTCGCGCACCGTCGTTCCGACTATGGCGAAATACCTTCTGCAGGAACATGACGACGAAGCTCACGACAGAAAACAGGCCAGCCGCAATCCCCTGGTCCGCTTCCAGCTTGGTTTCGAGCACTACTTCGAGAAGCTCCGCGGCGGTTACCATCGCATTCTGGAGCTCTGTCTCGCTCATTCCGCGGTCTTTCTCATCCTGTTCATCGTCTTCGCCGTTGCCTCCGCTGCCGTTCTCTATCCCTTCCTGGGCCAGGATTTCTTTCCCTCCGTTGACGCCGGCCAGTTCAAGATTCACGTTCGCGCGCACACCGGCACCCGCATTGAAGACATGGCCGACCTCTGCGACCAGATCGACAACACCATCCGCGAGACCATCCCGCAAAAAGAAATCGTCACCATCATCGACAACATCGGACTTGCCTTACAGCGGACTCAACACCTCTTACTCCAACTCCGCCGCCATTGGTCCCGGCGATGCCGACATCTCCGTCTCGCTCACCGAAAAGCATCACCCGACCGACGATTACGTTCAGCATCTGCGCCGCATCCTCAATCAACGCTTCCCCGGTGTGACCTTCTACACACTGCCCGTGGACATGGTGACGCAGATTCTCAACTTCGGACTGCCCGCTCCCATCGACATCCAGATCGTCGGCCACGATCTGTACGGCGACCGCGCCGTCGCCGAGAAGCTGATCAACACCATCAAGCAGGTACCGGGTACGGCCGACCTCCGCATCCAGCAGCCCTTTGACGACCCTAACCTCACCGTTAACGTGGACCGCACCAAGGCCAGCCAGCTCGGCCTTCAGCAGCGCGACGTCACCGACAGTCTGCTTACCGCTACCAGCGGCAGCTTCCAGACCTCGCCAAACTTCTGGCTCGATCCCAGCAACGGCGTCAGTTACTCCATCGCCGTGCAATCGCCGCAATACAATCTCGACACCATGCAGGACCTCGCGAACATCCCCGTCAGCTCTACGACCAACCAGGCGATGATCTCGCCGGCGCCGGCGCCCAACGGGGTCATCGCGGCTTCATCCTTTGCCCCCATGGGAGGCCATCCGGTACAGATTCTCGGCAACGTAGCCGCAATCGTTCCCGGCCAGGAGCTCGGCACTGTCACCCACTACAACATCGCGCCGGTCATCGACATCTACGGCAACGTCGTCAACACCGACCTCGCCAGCGTCGACACGCAGATCGAGAAAATCCTCGCTGACGCCCGCCTCCACCTGCCGCGCGGATCGCAGATCGTCGTGCGGGGCCAGGTCGAAACCATGCGTGCCTCATTCGTTGGCCTGCTCGGCGGACTGGTTTTTTCTATCCTGCTGGTCTATCTGCTTATCGTCGTAAATTTCCAGTCGTGGCTCGATCCGTTCATCATCATCTCCGCTTTGCCCGCGGCTATCTCCGGAATCATCTGGTTTCTGTTCATCACCCACACGCGCATCAGCGTTCCCGCACTCACCGGCGCCATCATGTGCATGGGAGTCGCCACGTCCAACTCCATCCTGGTCATCAGCTTTGCCCGCGAGCAGCTTGAGGAGACGGTCGGCGACGCCAGGGCCGCCGCGCTCAGCGCTGGCTTCGTCCGCTTCCGCCCTGTCCTTATGACCGCCCTCGCCATGATCATCGGCATGTTCCCCATGGCGCTCGGACTCGGCGACGGCGGCGAGCAGAACGCGCCTCTTGGACGCGCCGTAATCGGCGGCCTGCTTTTCGCGACGGTATCCACGCTCTTTTTTGTCCCCACCTTCTTCAGCGTGCTGCATGGCCGGCTCGAAAGACGGCGTCGCGAAAAGGAAGCCCGTCACAAGCAAACGCAGCCGGCCACGTCGGAGAAATAAAACCATGACTGAACCAAACTCACCGCAATCCCAGAACAACGACAAGCCGCCCATCTCCGGCGGCAAAGCCATCGTGCTGCTCCTGATTGTCCTGGTCGTCGCGGTCATTCTCGCGGTCACCGGGATCATCCCCCGTCTGCGCGCCCGCACCACTCTGCAGCAGCAGACGAACGAGCTCGCCGCACCCAGCGTGATCGTTGAGAAGCCGCAGATCGGCGCGCCCTCCCAGGAATTGATCCTCCCCGGCAATCTGCAGGCCTACACCGATTCCCCGATCTATGCCCGAACCAACGGCTATCTCAAGAAGTGGTACTTCGATATCGGCGCGCGTGTGAAGCAGGGCCAGCTGCTGGCTACGATCGAAAGCCCCGAGATCGACCAGGAGCTCGCCCAGGCCAAAGCCGATCTGGCCACTGCGGAGGCCAATCAAAAATACGCGCAGACCCAGGCCACACGCTATCAGGAGCTGCTCAAGAGCAATGCCGTCGCCACACAGGATACAGACAACTTCACCACCCAGGCGGCGGCGACCAGCACCCAGGTCAAGTCCGCGCAGGCCAATGTGCTGCGCCTCGAGCAGCTGGTTGGCTTTGAAAGCGTCTATGCGCCATTCGACGGCACCGTCACCGCGCGCAACGTGGATATCGGCAACCTGATCAACGCCGGGGCCGGGACCACGCCCGGCAGCGAGCTCTTCCACCTCGATTCCGAGAACGTCCTCCGCGTCTACGTCAATGTCCCTCAGGTCTACTCCGGATCCACCGTTCCTGGAGTCAGCGCCACCCTCACGCTCGCCGAGATGCCTGGCCGCACCTTTACCGGCAAGATCGTCCGCACCGCAAAAGCCATCGATCTCACCGCGCGCACCCTGCTCGTCGAAGTCGATGTGCCAAATCCAAAAGGCGAGCTTTTCCCTGGCGCCTATGCCCAGGTACATTTCAAGCTGAACAATCAACATCCCACTCTCATCATTCCCGTCGCGGCTCTCATGTTCCGCTCTGAAGGCCTGCGTGTAGCCATCGTCCAGGGAGACAAAGCGAAGCTTGTTCCCATCACCATCGGCCGCGACGATGGCAGAACCGTCGAAATCATCTCCGGACTCAACCCCTCCGACCAGGTCATCACCAGTCCGCCAGATTCCTTGATCGACGGCGAAACTGTTCGCGTGGTTCAGCCGCAGAACACTGGCCAGCCCGGTGGAGCTACCGGCCCAGCCCAGGAGGGCGGCAAGTGAGTCCGTTGTTCCATCCAAAATATCTCTTCGGCCTCTCGACCCTTCTGGCCTGCTTTGCAGTGACCGGTTGCAAGGTGGGACCGAACTATCAGCGGCCATCCGCACCGCCGGCGCCGGCCGCCTACAAGGAGCTGCCCCCGCCCAACCCGCCCAACGGCACATGGAAACAGGCCCAGCCCAGCGACGCTGCGCTGAAGGGCCAGTGGTGGGAGATCTACAACGATCCGCAACTCAACTCCCTGGAAGAAAAGGTCGCCGTCTCGAATCAGACCCTGAAAGCGGCTGTCGAGCAATATCTCCAGGCGCGCGAGCAGGTCCGCGTCGCACGATCCAGCTACTATCCAACCCTCTCCGCCGGTCCCGCAATCTCGCGCCAGCGGACAACCGATAACTCACCGAGCGCAACCAAAGGCCTCACCTACAACACCTTCGCTCTCACCGGTCAGGTCCTCTGGGAGCCAGATCTCTGGGGACAGATCCGCCGCACCGTCGAACAGGCCCGCGCCAACGCCCAGGCCAGCGCCGCCGATCTCGCCAACGTCGAGCTCAGCCTCCGCTCCGAACTGGCCATGGACTACTTCGAACTCCGCGGCCTCGATACCCAGAAGCAGCTCCTCGATACCACTGTCGCCTCCGACGCCGACTACCTCCAGCTCACCAGGGTCCGCTTCAAGGGCGGAGTCAGCACCGAAGTCGACGTCGCCCAGGCCGAAACCCAATACGAAAGCGTAAAGGCCCAGGACATTGACGTGGGCGTCGCTCGCGCGCAGTTCGAACACGCCATCGCCACGCTCATCGGAGTATCGGCCTCATCCTTCTCGCTCCCTCCGATGCCCCTCACGCTGGCTCTCCCGGATATTCCCGCCGGGGTGCCCTCGCAGCTACTCGAACGCCGTCCTGACATCGCCGCAGCCGAGCGCCGCACCGATGCCGCCAACGCCCAGATCGGCATCGCCATCGCTGCGTACTACCCCAACGTTACCCTGAGCGGCAATGGCGGATTTCAGAGCGCCAATGCGGGCACCTGGATTCAGGGCCCCAGCGCACTCTGGTCGCTTGGCGGCTCCGCCGTCGAGCTGCTCTTCGATGCCGGCCGCCGCCACGCCATTACCGATCAGGCGCGCGAGGCCTATGAGGGACAGACCGCCAACTACCGGCAGAGCGTCCTCAACGCCTTCCAGGAGGTCGAAGACAATCTCGCCGCGCTGCGCATCCTCAACGACGAATCTGCCACCCAGACCGCAGCTGTCAACGCCTCTATCCGCTCACTCAACATCAGCACCAACCGCTACAAGGGCGGAGTCACCACTTATCTCGAAGTTCTTACCGCCCAGACCACGCAGCTCGCCAACCAGCGCACCCAGGCCGACATCACCACACGCCAGTTCGCCGCCAGCGTGCAGCTCATCAAAGCCCTCGGCGGAGGATGGGACACTACCCAACTCCCCCAGATGTAGCTCCGAATCAGACTCCGAAGCCCGAAAGCAAATCAGAACGGGCAAGTGACTTCTTCGTCATCCACTCGGGTAGCAGGCTTCGTGTGACTCCCTTTTGGCGTATAACCCATAATTGTGCCCATAAACCGGGTCCGCGATTCTCTCGTCAATTCGATGGATCGCCGCAAGGATCCTGATTTGGCCGTCTCGTCCCCCGCTCCGCCCGGCAGCCCCGTCTTCACCGGCCGTCCGTCGCGTTCGATCCCAGGGCCCTCTGCACCCGACCGCGCCATCGCCTTGCTCATCCTGCTCACGCCTGCCGTACTGCTGGTGCACGGCTACCATCCCTTCTCAGAAGACGCCGGCATCTACGTCGCCGGTGTCCGCAAGCTCGTCCAGCCTGCCTTCTACGGCCCTGACGCGGCATTCGTCCTCGCCAACACCCGCCTGTCGCTCTTCGCCCATCTGCTGGCTGCGATCGTGCGCACTACACGCATGCCCCTGAGTTATCTGCTGCTGCTCACCCATCTGGCCTCGATCTTTGCCTTCCTCGCCGCCTGCTGGAGCCTGGCCCGCCGCATCTTCTCCTCGCCCGTCGCTCAATGGTCAGCCGTTGCGCTCGCCGGCGCGTTCTTCACCATGCCGATCGCGGGAACATCCCTGATGCTGATGGATCCCTATGTCACCGCGCGATCCTTCTCCACGCCTTTAGGGCTCTTCGCTCTCGCTGCCGCGATAGACCACCGCTGGGCTCTTACCCCGTTCCTCCTGCTTCTCACCGGACTCATGCATCCGCTCATGTTCATCTACGCGGCCGCCTTCGTCCTGCTCTTCGTCCTCGTCGATCTCGGCCACACACGCGCCGCTTGGTCTCTCAGCGTTCTCGGCATCCTCACATCCGGCGCAATCTATCTGCTGACACTCCATGCCCCTGTCTCCGCTGCCTACCGCCAGGCCGTGCTCAGCCGAAGCTATCTCTTCCCGTCGCAATGGGCATGGTTTGAATATCTCGGCCTGGCCGTGCCTCTGCTGCTTTACGCCCTTGCGCTTCGGCGCCAGGACCTTCACACCCCCGCCGGCAAACTTTGCCTCGCGGCCATCATGCTCGGAACCTCCAGCACTCTCTCCGCCTTCCTCTTCGTGCACCCTTCAGGACCCTATTTCCTCGCCCGGCTGCAGCCGCTTCGCAGCTTCAACATGCTTTACCTGGTGGGAATCCTGCTTCTCGGTGGCCTCCTGGGCAATCGTCTCATCGGCGCGACCCGGCGACCCGCCGCGCGCTTGACCGGCTTTGCCTTGCTGGCCGCCGCTGCCGTGTCCATGTTTTTCACGCAGCGCCTCACCTACCCGCTCTCCGCCCACATCGAATTCCCGCGCGCCGCTCCACGCAATCCCTGGGAAAAGACCTTCGCGTGGATCCGCGCCAACACCCCTCCCGACGCCATCTTTGCCGCCAATCCCGATCTCGTCCTGCTGCACAGCGAAGACGGTCAGGGATTTCGCGTGCTGACCGAGCGCAGCCTTTTGGGCGATTACAAGGATGAAGGCGTGGTCGTCGTCTTTCCTGCACTTGCTACGCAGTGGGCGATCGAACGCAACGCCCAGGCGGGCATCGACCGGATGACCGACGCCGAGCGCATGGCCCGCCTCCGGCCCCTCGGAGTCAGCTGGCTGCTTCTCTCAAGCGCCGCCACCACCACGTTCGCCTGTCCCTACCACAACCTCGTCTCCCAGGTTTGCCGGCTCACACCGGCTGCCCCCAACGTCGCCCTCGGCAGCCCGGATACCGTGCCCGGTAAGGCTCTCGCGCACTGAATCCAAACGAGTTTGATCGCGGCTTCTTGAATTTATGGTGAACCGGTTGCTCTCGCACGGCAGACACTTCTACCATTGAGCCTCTGGAAGGCCATTCCGCAACCCGATTCGTGCGCTGCAAGGGTCTGCATTTTTCGAAACCTCAATTCGCAACAATTGAGCCCCGCCTGCAGGAGGTGCAACATGCAAGAGTTGGCAGCCCCGGAACCCACCGCAGTCATCGAAGACGACCGCACTGCGATCAGCGTTGAAGCCCTGCGACGCGCCATCCTCGACAATCTCTTCTATATCGTCGGGAGTACCGAGCAGAACGCGACCGATCAGGACTTCTTTACTGCCGTCGCCTACACCGTCCGCGACCGCATATTAGCGAGGTGGTTCAAGACACTGGACTGCTATAAGAAGCACGACGTCCGCGTGGTCTGCTACCTCTCCGCCGAGTTCCTGATGGGACCGCATCTGGCCAACAATCTCCTCAATCTCCAGATCGAAGCACCGGTGCGCCAGGCGGTTGCCGAACTCGGTCGTGACTTCGATCAGATCATCGAGCAGGAGCGCGAACCTGGTCTCGGCAACGGCGGATTGGGCCGGCTGGCGGCCTGCTATCTCGACTCCATGGCCACGCTCGGCGTACCCGCCATCGGATACGGAATTCGCTACCAGTTCGGCATCTTCCAGCAACAGATCAGGGACGGCTGGCAGGTAGAGCTCACCGACTACTGGCTCCACTACGGCAATCCCTGGGAGATTCGGCGCCCCAACGAAGCGGTGGACGTCGGCTATGGCGGCCACACCGAGGCGTGGACTGACTCCAGCGGAAAATACCGCGTGCGCTGGGTCCCGGCTTCCCTGGTCCGAGGCGTACCCTACGACACCCCGATCGTTGGCTACCGTTCCGGCATCGCCAACGACCTCCGGCTCTGGCGCTCCGAAGCAACTGAGTCGTTCTACTTCGAGCGCTTTAACAGCGGCGACTACCAGGGCGCCGTCGCCGGCAAGACATTTGCCGAGAACATCACCAAAGTCCTCTATCCGAACGACGAAGACATTCAGGGCAAGGAGCTTCGTCTCCAGCAACAGTACTTTTTCACTTCATGCGCCCTGCAGGACATGATCCGCCTGCACCAGCGCGTTGGGCGCTCCATCGACACCTTCCACGAAAAGTGGGCCATTCAACTCAACGACACCCATCCGTCCATCGGCATCGCCGAGCTCATGCGGCTGCTCGTCGACGAGCACGGTCTCGATTGGGAGAAGGCCTGGGAGATTACCTCTCACACCTTCAGCTACACAAACCACACGCTGCTGCCCGAAGCCCTCGAGCGTTGGTCTCTACCGTTGTTTTCCATGCTCCTGCCCCGTCATCTCGAAATCATCTACGAGATCAACGCTCGCTTCCTCAATCACGTGCGCCAGCGCTTCAACGGAGACGAAGCGAGAGTCTCGCGGATGTCCATCGTCGACGAACAGGGCGAGAAGCACATCCGCATGGCCCATCTTGCATGTGTGGGCAGCCATCACATCAACGGCGTCGCCGAATTGCACACAACTCTGCTCAAGAGCAATCTGCTTCGCGACTTCTACGAGCTGTGGCCCGAAAAATTTATCAACGTTACCAACGGAGTCACGCCGCGCCGCTGGCTTGCCGTGAGTAACCCCGAACAATCCGCTCTAATGACCCGCGTCATTGGAGACGGGTGGACCGGCGACCTCGATGAGCTCCGCAAGCTTGAGCAATTCGCCGAGGACGCCGCCTTCCGCGCCGACTGGCGCAAGGTCCAGCACGATGTAAAGACGCGCCTCTCAAAATATATCCTCGACGAAACCGGAATCTGCGTCGATCCCAGATCCATGTATGACGTTCAGGTGAAGCGAATCCACGAGTACAAGCGCCAGCATCTGAACGCCCTGCATATCCTCACTCTGTATTTCCGCCTGAAGCACAAGCCTACCCTGGACATCGTTCCGCGAACCTTCCTGTTCGGCGGCAAGGCCGCGCCCGGCTACGTCATGGCCAAGCTGATTATCAAGCTCATCAACTCCATCGGCGACGTCGTCAACAATGATCCCGACGTGAAGCACCGCCTGAAAGTGATCTTCCTGCCCGACTACAACGTCACCTTCGGCCAGAAGGTCTATCCCGCCGCCGATCTCAGCGAGCAGATCTCCACTGCCGGCAAAGAAGCCTCCGGCACCGGAAACATGAAGTTCGCCATGAACGGCGCGCTCACCATCGGAACCCTTGACGGAGCCAACGTTGAAATCAGGGACGCGGTAGGCCACGAAAACTTCTTCCTCTTCGGCCTCACCGCCGACCAGGTCCAGTCCAGGATTGCCGAAGGCTATCACCCCAGGTCCATCTACGAATCCAACCCCTTCCTGCGCGAAGTCATCGACGGCCTCAGCTCCGGGCAATTCTCGCACGGTGATCGCAGCCTCTTCCGTCCAATCCTCGATCAGTTGCTCGACCACGATCCATACCTCCTCTTTGCCGATTACCAGTCCTACATCGACTGCCAGGACCGGGCAAGCGAGACGTATCGCGATCAGGAGGCATGGTCCAGGATGGCGATCCTCAATGCCGCAAGGATGGGCAAGTTCTCTTCCGACCGTTCCATCCGCGAGTACTGCCAGAACATCTGGCATGTGGACGGACTTACGAATTGCTGACCGGCGTTGGCCGGTAACCGCCAGTCGAAGCCCGCACCACTCGCCCGCCTTGGCAGCCAGTGCATCTGATGTGGTTATATATTCTTCCTGAGAACGTGCACTCCATTACCCCATAGGAGCGTGCCATGGCGACCGAAGCGAAAGTGCAGTCCCGTATTTCTCCGCTGGCGGGCAAGCCCGCCCCGAAAGAGATGCTCATCAATCTCGATGAGCTGAATCGCCAGTATCTCGAACGCCGCCCCGACCTCAGCGACCCGACCCAGATGGTCAGCTTCGGAACCAGCGGCCATCGCGGCACACCGTTCAAGGGCACCTTCACCGAAGCACACATCCTGGCCACCACTCAGGCCATCTGCGACTACCGCCGCATGCAGGGCATCGATGGTCCGCTTCTCATGGGCAAGGACACCCACGCGGTATCTGCGCCCGCCCAGAAAACCGCCCTCGAAGTGCTGGCCGCCAACGGCGTCGAGACCATGATTCAGCAGAACGATGGCGTTACCGCCACGCCGGTCATCTCGCACGCCATCCTGGTTTACAACCGCGGCCGTAAAGATCATTTCGCCGACGGCATCGTCATCACTCCCTCGCATAATCCCCCCGAAGACGGCGGCTTCAAGTACAACCCGCCCAACGGAGGCCCCGCCGACACCGACGTCACAACGTGGGTCCAGGACCGCGCCAACGATCTGCTCCGCGCCAACAACAGCGGCGTGACGCGATTGCCCTATTCGCAGGCGCTCAAAGCCTCAACTACGCACGAAGCCGACTTCGTGCTGCCCTACATCAAGGACCTGAAATACACCGTCGACATGGACGCGATCAAAAACGCCGGTCTCAAGCTCGGCGTCGATCCCCTCGGCGGCGCATTCGCCCCCTATTGGGATCAGGTCAATTCTGTCTATGGACTCCAGATCGAAATCGTCAATCGGGTGATCGACCCAACATTCTCCTTCATGACCGTTGACCACGACGGCAAAATCCGCATGGACTGCTCCAGTCCGTACGCCATGGCCAGCCTGCTCCGCCTCAAGGACAAATTCCAGGTCGCCTTCGCAAACGATCCCGACTCCGACCGCCACGGAGTCGTCACGCCCTCCGCCGGCCTGTTGAATCCCAACCACTACCTCGCCGTCGCTATCCAGTACCTGCTCACCCACCGCCCCGACTGGCCCGCAACCGCTGCTGTCGGCAAGACCGTGGTTTCCAGCAGCATGATCGATCGAGTTGTCGAAAGCCTCGGGCGCAAGCTCTCCGAAACTCCCGTCGGTTTCAAATGGTTTGTTGACGGACTTTTCACCGGCACCTTCTGTTTCGGTGGAGAGGAAAGCGCCGGAGCCAGCCTGCTGCGCCGCAACGGCACCGTCTGGACCACCGATAAGGACGGTCCAATTATGGGCCTGCTCGCCTGTGAGATCACCGCCGTCACCGGAAAGGATCCCGGCCAGCACTTTGCCGAGCTAGCCGCGAAGTTCGGAATGCCCTGGTACACGCGCATCGACGCGCCCGCAACTCCCGACCAGAAGGCCAAGCTCAGCAAGCTATCGGCCGCCAACGTAAAGGAATCTCATCTCGCTGGAGAGCGCATCACCGCGAAACTGACGAACGCACCTGGCAACAACGCCCCCATCGGCGGCCTGAAAGTCGTAGCCGAAAACAGCTGGTTCGCTGCCCGCCCCTCAGGCACCGAAAACCTCTACAAGATCTACGCCGAAAGCTTCAAAGACGAAGCCCACCTCGAAAGCATCGTCGACGAAGCGCAGCGCATCGTGTCGAATGCGCTTGCCTGAAGCAGGCTGGAACCCATCTCATAAATGTCCCTGGTCGGCGAACCTTGGCAGAGTTACTTCCGGATGGCCGAGAACGCGTGCATCACTCAGCCGTAGCGCGTTTCTCCGGACTGATCTCAAGATAGAATGGCGAGCATGCACAGACACGCAGAGCGGTTCGTTTTCTTTTTCGGCATGATTCTGGCTGCGAGCCTCGCCACCAGCGCCTTTGCGCAATCGGCAGAGGAGCAAACTGTGCTGGCGCCGATCCAAGCGATGTTTGATGGCATGTCAAAACGAGATGCAGCGGCGATCAAGGCGCCTACGCTCCCGGGCGGCACGATGGTACTGATGCGAGACGGCAAGCCCACGCAGATGACATTTGAAGCCTTCGCGGAACGCGTCGGTAAACCCGGTAAGACACAGATTGAAGAACGCATCCACAATCCATTGGTCCGGATCGAATAACGATCTCGCCGTGGTGTGGGCGCCGTTCGACTTTTTGGTCGATGGGAAGGTCGATCACTGCGGAACAGACCTATTCAATCTGGTTCGTGTCGACGGAAGATGGATGATCGCGAGCGTTGCCGATACCGGTACGAAGTCCTGCTCCGCGAAATAGAGGGTTTTCTTGGACCATGGGCATAAAGCGGCTTGACGACCATCTCGGCGTATTACGGCCCGAATAGCCGGCATTGCCGAAGTTATGCCGAGGACGGCATATCCTGCTTGTCGATTTATGAGATAGGTTTCTAGTCTCCTGAGTCACAAGTAGGTTGCATATAGATGGGAGGCGTTCTATGGTGAGGCATGGAGTCTCGTCGTGGACGGCCGAAGAAGCATGAGCTGGTGGTAAGCCCAGGGCAAAGAGCCGAGTTGGAGCGCATAGCGCGGCAGTCTCGCAGCGCTCGTTCGGTGGCCTTCCGCGCCCGTATCGTTTTAGAGTGTGCGGGTGCAGCAAGCAACGCGGCGGTAGCAGCGAAGTTGCGCACGACAGGATTTACAGTTGGTCTCTGGCGCAACCGCTTTATAGCTGAGGGAGTTGCGGGGCTGGGCGATGAGCCGCGTCCGGGAGCGCCGCGTGAGATCGGTGACGAGAAGATCGAGCAGGTGGTGCGGCTGACGCTGGAGAAGACTCCGAAGGGAGCGACGCACTGGTCCAGCCGCATGCTGGCAGTCAGAACCGGTCTAAGCCAGTCCACCATCAGCCGCATCTGGCGTGCCTTTGGACTGAAGCCGCATCGCACAGAGAGCTTTCAGCTATCGACTGATCCATTGCTGATCGACAAAGTGCGGGATATTGTTGGGCTCTATCTCGATCCACCCCATCATGCGCTGGTGTTGTGCGTGGATGAGAAGTCGCAGATCCAGGCACTCAGCCGTACCCAGCCTGTGCTGCCCATGCGGGCCGGACAACGGGAGCGGCGCACGCACGACTACAAGAGACATGGCGTCACCAGCCTGTTTGCCGCTCTGGATATCGCGACCGGCAACGTCCTTGGCAAGTGCTATCGACGCCATCGTTCGGTGGAGTTCCTCGACTTCCTGAAGAAAATCGACACCGCCGTTCCTGCCGATCTGGACATCCATCTGGTGCTGGACAACTACGGCACACACAAGACAGCGCTGGTCCGCCAGTGGCTACAAAAAAGATCACGGTATCACCTGCACTTCACTCCCACGCATGCCTCCTGGCTCAACCAGGTGGAACGCTGGTTCGCACTGCTTACACAACGGCAGATCAAGCGCGGTTCACACACCAGCGTGCAGGAACTCGAAACGGCGATCCGCGAATTCATCGCTGCCCACAACCAACAGCCCAAACCCTTTCGATGGACCAAGTCCGCAGACCAGATCCTGGCCTCCATCGCTCGATTCGCTACTTCTACTCTCGCCGCGCACTCACCCACAACTTATACGAGAAATCAATGACTCAGGAGACTAGAGACTAGCTCTCTCGACAGCCAGGTTCATCAGCGTCTGGTGCGTTCCCACACCTTCAGGCCCGCTCGCTCCATTTTCCGGATGGAGCTGCACATATTTCGCATCCGGCCCGAGAACCCACGCCTCCCGCCGGTCGCGCAGACAGGTATCGAGAATTTCCCACAGCCGCTCCTTCAGACCCGAAGCAAAGACCGGCGTCACCACCTCGATCCTCCCTGAAAGGTTGCGATGCATCCAGTCCGCCGATCCAATGAAATATTCACCCTCGGCAGTTTCATTGTTGCCGTTGGCGAAGTAGAAGATGCGCGAGTGTTCGAGGAATCGCCCGATGATCGAACGGATGCGGATATTCTCAGTGTGCTCCGGCACTCCAGGACGCAGGCAGCAGAATCCGCGCACAATCAAATCAATCGGCACCCCGGCCTCTGAAGCCTGGCACAACGCCTCGATCATCTCCGGGTCTTCGAGCTGATTCATCTTCGCCACGATGCGCGCATGGCGTCCCTCGCGTTTGTGCTGGATCTCCCGATGGATAAGATCGAGCAGCCGCGGCCGCATGGTCAATGGGGCCACCAGCAGCGAATCGCAGTTGGGCCGGTCCGAGTGCCCGGTCAGATAGTGGAACAGGTTGACCACATCGCTCGTGATCCGCGGATCGCAGGTGAATAAGCCGCAGTCCGCATAGAGCTTGGCAGTTTTCACGTGATAGTTGCCCGTGCCGATGTGCACATAGCAGCGCAGGCCGCTCGCCTCTTTGCGCACCACCAGCGCCGTCTTGGCATGCGTCTTCAGGCCGCTCACCCCGAACGTCACATGCGCACCGACACCCTCGAGCTCGCCCGCCCAGTGCAGATTTCTTTCCTCGTCAAAGCGCGCCTTGATCTCCATCACGCACGCCACCTGCTTGCCGCGTTCCGCCGCCCGTATCAGCGACTTGACAAAGGGCGTATCGTCGCCCACGCGGTACGCCGTCATCTTGATCGCCACCACGTGCGGATCGTCCGCCGCCGCGCTGATGAAGTGCTCGACAGTCGCATCGAAGCTGTCGTAGGGATGATGAACCAGGAAGTCGCCCTCCTGAATGGCCGCAAAGAACGAACCCGAACGGTCCTTGAGAAATGCCGGCGTCAGTGGGTTCCAGTCGTGATCCCGCAATGCCGGCAGAGGCAGGCCCAGCAGCTCAAACAGCGGCGTGTAGTCCACCCTCTCATCCATGTCGAAAATGTCTACCGCGTCGAGGTCGAATCGCTCCCGCAGCATCTCCTTAACACCCGGGTCCGCCCCCGGCCCAAACTCCAGCCGCACAACCGGCTCGTAGCGGCGTTGACGAATCTGCTCTTTCACCTGTGCTCGAAAGTCGCCCGCTGCATCATCGTCAAGCTCCACCTCAGCATCGCGGGTCAGCCGCATTACGGTCACTCCGCTGATCTCCATGCCACTGTATAGCTTTTTGAGATTGCCCCCGATCACCTCCGTCAAGGGAACCAGCAGTCTCTGCCCGGCTTCAAGATCAACCGTCAGAGGAACCCACTGCTTGAGCACCTCAGGAACCTTTACCCGGGCAAACATCGACTCGCCCTTGGGCACATCCCGCAGCCGAAACACCAGCGACTTGGACAGGTTGGAAAGAAACGGGAAAGGATGCACCGGATCGATGACCAATGGCGTCATCGCAGCGGACAGATTCGAATCGAAGTACCTGCCCGCTTCCTCCCGCTGCCCCTCCGTAAGCTCGCTCCAGTTGCGCAGAAAAACCCCATGCTCGGCGAGCCCGGGAACGATGATCTCCCGGTAGCACTCCGCCTGGCGCTGAAGCATGGGTAGTAATTTCTCCCGAACCTCCTGCCAGAGAGCGCGCTGCGCATCGCTGTCCCCATCGCGCAGCACGGCCTGCCGCTTCATGAAGAACTCATCCAGGTTCGAAGTGAAAATCGCGAGAAATTTCGCCCGTTCCAGCAGCGGAACCCGCGTGTCCAGCGCCTCGGCCAGCACTCGCTCGTTGAAATCAAGCCAGCTCAGGTCCCGGTCGATCCATATCTCCTGCAAAACCGGGGGAAGGGACGCATTAAGAACACCATGATCCCCGACGGACGCCAACGTAGCTGTGGCCATAAGGCCTCCACGACTCTCTAAGAGTTGCGCAACGCCAGCGATTCTAGTCCTCGTCTGTCACAGGGAATGTGAAAGGAAGTTCAATCGCGAAAATCGCCTTCAGGGCAGCTAGGGCCTGTTAACACTATTAGGGCGAGCAGCGTTGCGAGCGAGAATCGCGTCAGAGGAGGCGGAGTCCGCAGCGCATGGCGGGACCACGCGCAAGGACGACAACGAAACATGGCGCGATTTTCTCCGCAACCCGAAGGGGCGGGAGCCGCTGCCGTCCTAATAGTGTTAGCAGGCCCTAGTACGCCAGCGCCACGCCGTCGGCCCTCATTTCGCTCGCCGCCGCGTACACACGGTCGGTTCCCTGTTTGCGATTCTCGATGCACTCATAGCGCCCGAATCCGCCATCGCTCGCTCCCATCGGCCACCCAAGAGCTATGAGCGCCTTCCGCGTCTCCACCGGAACGCCCGCCTCCAGCCGCAATATCCCCTTTGGACCCAGTCCCGGCGGGTCTTCGCCCATCGTTTGCGACGATCCCTCGTGGTGCCACCGCGGACTATCCCCCGCCGCCTGCACATCCAGCCCGTAATCCACGCGATTCAGGATGATCTGCGTCTGTCCCTGCGGCTGCATATCTCCGCCCATCACGCCAAACGACATCCAGGGCGCGCCGTCCTTCATCGCAAATCCCGGAATGATCGTCTGGAACGGCCGCTTCCCGGGAGCGTAGATATTCGGATGCCCATCCTGCAGCGAAAACAGCTCGCCCCGATCCTGAAACATGAACCCCAGCCCATCCGCCACCAGTCCCGACCCCATACCCCTGAAGTTCGACTGGATCTGCGACACCATCAGGCCATCCTTATCGGCGACCGTGAAATACGTCGTGTCTCCATGACTCGGCGCCTGCCCGGGATGAACCGGCACCAGAATCTGATCCATCCTGATCAGCTTCGCCCGCTCCTTCGCGTACTCCTTCGAGTTCAGCCACTCAATGGGAATCTTCGCAAAGTGCGGATCCGCGTAGTACCGCGCACGATCCTCATACGCCAGCCGCTTTGCCTCAATCTGTACATGCAGAGAGGCGGGAGATTGAAAGCCCATCTCCCTCACGTCGAACTGCTCGATGATGTTGAGCATCTGCAGCGTCGCCAGTCCCTGCGTGTTCGCGCCCATCCCATATACATCCACGCCGCGATAATTCGTCACCAGCGGTTCGATCCACTCCGCCTGGTGCTCGCGCAGATCCTCATACGAGAGCCATCCGCCGATGCGCTTGAAATAGGCATCGATCGTCTTCGCGATCGGCCCCTCGTAAAACGCATCGCGTCCCCCTTCCGCGATCATGCGATAGGTCCGCGCAAGGTCCGGGTTGCGAAACACGTCGTACTCATTCGGAGCCTTCCCGCCGGGCATATACGTATGCACCGCATTCGCCGTCTCCTCCACGCCCGATCCCGGCCGCAGAAAAATCGCTATATTGCGCTTGATGTACCACCCGATAATCTGCGGTACCGGGGCCCCATTCTCGCAGTAATGAATCGCCGGCTCAAACAGCTCCGCCCACTTCAATTTCCCGTACCGCTGATGAAGAGCCCACCATCCGCCCAGCGCGCCCGGCGTGGAAACCGTCACCGCTCCCAGCTTCGGCAGCACTCCGTCCTTCGCGCGTGAGCGCGCCGTCTCCAGCGACAGCGACTTGGGAGACTTCCCCGAGCTCGCCATCCCCATCACCTTCGCCTGCTTCGGATCCCACAACAACGCATAGCAGTCTCCACCCAGGCCTGCGCTCGTCGGCTCCAGAAATCCGAGACATGCATTTGCCGCCACCGCGGCATCCGCAGCCGAGCCGCCGCGCTTCAGCATTTCGATCGCCGCCTGCGTCGCAATCGGATGCGCCGTGCCCGCGGCGCCCGAACACCCCAGCGCAGCCGACCGCGATGCAAAGCTCGCGCCGGAAGGCCGATCGCCAGCGTGGACATCCGGGCGCTCGAATCGCTCAGCGCCTGGAGCCTGATACTTCGGAAGCGCCGTCGTTCCCGCTTCCTGTACTGCTCCCGGGCTGGCGTCGTTGACTGCATTTTTTGCGAACGAACTGGAACCGGCCGCAGCCAGCGGAAGAGTGGCAAGAAATGTACGACGACGCAAAGCATTCTCCTCAAGTGAAAGTAGTGGCCCTGCAAACAGAGGCAGCGCCGAAGCGCTGCCTCATCATCCAGATCCAGTCATGCGCTCTAGAACTGGAAGCGTGCCGCAAACTGCAGTTGCCGCGACGAGCCGGCATCGCCCACCGCAGTGCGGGTTGAAGAAATCTGCCCGAACGTGCTCGTCGCCGAACCCGTTGCCGACAGAGTCGGGTTGCCGAAGTTCACATGGTTCAGCAGGTCGAACGCATCCACGCGCAGCACCAGCGACGTCGTCTCGGTGATCTTCGTCGTCTTTTCGAGAGAAAGATCCGTGTCGGCGAAGCCCGGCCCCGTGAGCGCATTGCGGGGCAGGTCGCCAAAGCCTGTCGGCTGCGCATAGAAATTGCAGCCGGGAGTCGTGGGCGAAGTGCATACTGTGGCGTGGATATACGACACGTTGCCGTTGGCCAGCGTCGCACCGCGTCCCGTACTGTACTGGTTTGACAAAAGCGTCGGTCGAATCGTGCCCGACACGCCGTTGTACGTGGACGTGGTCGTCACATTCAGCGGATTGCCGCTTTGCAACTGAGTAATGTTCGCCAGCATCCAGCCCTCGACCAGCCGGCTGCTCAGTAACGAATTGCCGTGGAACGGCAGGTTCCACGTGCCTGAGAAGACGAAGTGATTACGCGCGTCAAAATCCGACAAGCCATAATCGCCCTTCGGATTGAAATTGTTCTGCAGCGTGTACCCGCCCTGCGACCCGAGGGAATTCAGATCCATCGACTTCGACCACGCATAGGTTGAGTTGAACGTAATTCCGTGGGAGAGTGCCTTGCGAATCGTGAACCACAGCGCGTTGTAGTCCGAGAGCGAATCCGAATCCTGGTAGCCGATGTTCCCCAGGCCCGAACCCGGACGTATCGGGCTGGTCAATGACAAGGTCGGATACGGCCTCGTCGCTGTGCCGTTCGGATAGATGAACTGGTTGAAATTGCGCTCGATGCGAAGGTGTTTACCTTCCGAACCGATGTAGCCGATCTGCATCACCGCGCCCCAGCCGATTTGCTGCTGCAGGTTCACGTTGTAGCTTTCCGTGTAGGCGTTGCTCAGCTTTGGATTCACGGCGCTCGGAGCCAGCGACGCGAGAGCCGCGCTGGAGTACAGCGTGCCCACCGGCAGTGCGCCGGTGATGCTCACCGGGTTCGCATTCGGCGGATTGCCCGCAAGCCCGGTTACCAGATCGCTTACCGGCTCGTCTGCCATCAGGCCATAGCCCGCGCGCAGGATCGTTTGGCCGTTCCCGCGAACGTCATAAATAAAGCCGACGCGCGGCTCCCAATTGTAGTTCTGATTGTAGGGCTCGCTTACGGAAACCAGCGACACATTGCCCTGGTCGAAGTTGACGAAGCGTCCGCCGCCCTCGGTTGGCGTGCCGTTCCATTCAAAGCGGAAGCCCAGCTCCGCCGTGAACCGCTGCGTGAATTTGTAGTTGTCCGAAACATAAGCGCCCACTGCATTCTCGAATACACGGCTGGTCACCTGTGTGGGCGTCACTGCGAACGAGCTGGCAATTCCGTTGATGAAGTTCGTCGTCGAGCTGAACGTGATTGTGCCCGGAGTCTGCGAGAAAGAGTCGCTGATGAACCGGCGGTACTCGCCGCCTGTCTTGATGGTGTGCTTTCCCACATTCCACGAAAGCGTATCCGAGAAAACTCCGGTAGTGTCAAAGCGTCCCTGCGGAAAACCCGACGGCCCGCCGAAGTTCAGTCCAATGTCTTGGACCGTGATCTGCGGGAGCGCCGCGTTATAGGCAACACCGTTCTGGATGCCATAGCTCAGCGGATCTGCCGGCGTAGCCGGCACAAAGGAAATGGCGATGCGGTTAAAGCCGATGCGCGCCTCGTTCACCACGTTGGGCGAAAAGATATGCACTTCGTTCAGCGTCCCGATCTGCCGGTGCGCTCCGCGATGATCGCCGAAGCCGGGAATCGTATTGCCCTGGAGATTCGGCTCCGTGCGTTTGTCCTGCTGCCACGCATAGTACGCATGCAGGTTGTCCTTGTTGGAGACATTGAAGTACAGGTCTCCCGAAAACTGGTCGATGTTCACCGGCCCCGGCTCCGATCCCTGGAATACCGTCCCCGTCGCATTATTTCCCGCAGGGATGAAATTGATCAGCTGCGAATAGTCCGATCCCGCCGGGCTGGTCGCGAACGCTGCGCGCTGTGCAGGGCTGAGAACATTGCCGTTGAAGAGCAGCGCCTGATGCTGCCGCAGGCCTTCATAGCTGAGGAAGAAGAAGGCCTTATCCTTCCAGATCGGACCCGAGAACGCGCCGCCAAAATTGTTCCGGATAAAAGAGTTCTGCGGGTTGGGCTTGCGGTTGAAGTAGTTGCGCGCGTCAAAGTAGTTGTTGCGCAGATAATCAAACGCCTCGCCATGAAAGGCGTTCGTGCCCGAGCGGGTCGCCACGTTCACAATCGAGCCTGAAGACCGCCCATACTCGGCCGAGTAAGTCGAGTTCGAGATCTTGATCTCGGAAGTTGTGTTGATCGACGGCTGAAAGGTGATCTGGTTCTGCGAGGCATCGTTCAGGTTGACGCCGTTGATCATGAAGTTCACCGAGTCTTCGCGCTGGCCCGCCGTGTCATACGAATTGGCTCCCAGCCCGCGGCTCGCACTGGTCAGACTGCCCGTAACCGGCGGCACCACTGTCCCCGGTGTGAGGTTGGTCAGGTCGAGAAAGTGCCGTCCATTCAGCGGCATCTCCTGTACCGTCTTCTGATCGATCACCTGTCCCACGGTAGGGGTTTGCGCATCGATGATCGGTGCCGCGCCCTGCACATTGACCACTTCTCCTGCGGCCGCGACCGAAAGGTGCACATTCGCGGTTACATTTTGGTCTACCTGCAGCGGCACACTTGTCAGCTTGTACGTGGAAAATCCGGGCGCCTTCACGCTCACGCTGTAATTACCAGGCAGCAGTGAAGGAACCGTATAGTTGCCCGCCGAGTCCGAAGTTACGACGCGATCCAGGCCTGTAGCGACGCCGTGCACCGTGACCTGTGCTCCGGGCACAACTGCGCCTGAAGGATCGGTAACGTTGCCGGAGAGTGTCGCGGTCGACTGAGCGTGACCCGCGACTCCGATAAGGACGACAGCAAATACAGCGATACTTCTAACTAGATGCTTCAATGGGGGCCTCCAAAGTGTTGCGAATTTTAGTCAGACTCATTGACCGCAATACACGGCAATACCCCTGAGCGTTTGCAGAAAATACCAGTTCCTGGCTGAAAGCGGCCTGCCTGCAACCTCCCCGGGGGAACTTACTTTCAATCTTGGATAGGCGTATTTTAACCCGCTTTTAACAGCTGCCGGAAAATGGACTTAATTCGGGGTTTGGCGTAATGAAAAATCCGCGGAAATGGCCCCTGGATCGGGTCCATCGCATCACGTATATCAAGGAATTTGCCGCCCGCAACGTGGCAGGCGGCCAGAGGAGAGAACGCCTATTTTACCGTCATCGTCAGGTTGAGCGAATGCCCGGTGACGCTCGTGCCGTTAATACTCGCGTAGCCGCTTACCGTAATTGTGTAAGTCCCTGCGACGATCCCTGGATTCCCCGACGGCGGATGGTTCAAATAACCGTACCGCTCTGAGCACGCGCCCAAGCCCAGCCCGGCTCCCAGCAGAGCCACCAGCCCCAGCACCCGCAACGCCGCAATCCCCGACCGCCTGCGCAGCGCTCCCAGACCCGCCAGCGCCAGAACTCCAGGAAGGATCACCGCGAAAGCCACCGTCGACGGCGACTTCTCTACCTTGGCGCTGGTTCCCGAAGGCCCCTGAGTCTGAAGCTGCAGTGTGCTTGAAACCGCCGCTGTCGTTAGCGGAGTAAGCGTCGTGGGGCTGAAGACACACTTAGCTGTCGTATTAGGAAGTCCCGAACAGGACAGCGTCACCATGTCGTTGAAGCCGTTCTCCGGCGTAACGGTGACCGTGATATTTGCAAAGTCGCCGGGCGAGAGGCTCACCGAAGTAGGATTGGCCGTAAGCGCAAAATCCGGAAGGCTCGTCGTCGACCCCGTCGCCGCCGCCGTCGCTGCCGACGCCGCGTAGCTCGTACCGCCCGAATAGCTCGCCGTCACCGATCCCGTGCCCTGTGGCAGCTTCTCAACCGTGAGCGTCGCTGTACCGTCTTCAACGAACGCCGAGCCCAGCGAACCCTTTGCAGTCTCGAAGCTCACCGCTCCATCCGTAGCCGGGTTGCCCGCAACATCGGCAACCTTCGCGGTGAATGTCGCTCCCTGGCCCACGGCAGAAACCGACAGATGGGTCCGCGTTGCCACCTGCGCTCCGGCGGCCGCCGCTACCATCCATACCGCCAGAAAGAAACCCGTGGCCTTCGCTGCCCGGGAGCCAATCACATGCCTCAACAACCGCAAACTCATTCTTGGGATTCTCTGCTCTCTCAAAAAAACGTCCGGCGCGGGAACAACTTGCGCCAAGCATTCATTGTATCCGAGCAGCGCGCACGCGGCCTCTCGCCGCGGCCAGAGCCGGCGGTTCTTCTGCCTCCCGGCCGCGTAGAACTTTTAGCCTTATCGCAATTGGATAGGCTGATCCAACTTGAAGGTCATCACCGTCTCGGCCGGAATATCAATGTCCTTGTTGCCGGTGAAGGCCGCGCCCAGCGTTCCTGCGCCTGCGCCGCTCAGCCCGCCGATCAGCAGGCCCACGCCACCCGAGGCCACCCCGCCAATCAGCATCCCCACGCCCGTGCCGCCCCCGATAAACGCCGCCGTCCGCTTGCCCTTGCCACTCTTCGTCCGAACCACCGTGCCCGTGTCGAGCCGATAGTGCCGCCCATTCACGTCCAGCCCCGTCAGCGTCAGCTCCAGCACTGAGCGCCCCTTGAAGTGACCGCGCTTGTGCGATGCCACCACCCGGCCGCGCGCGATCGAGCCCGCCGGAATCACCTCGACGCCATTCACCGCCACCGGGCTCACGATCGTTCCATCGAATGGATCGCCCTCATGCGATGTCTTCACGCTGATGCGCTCGTTGATCCGGATGTGCAGTACCGTACCGTCAGGAACCACCACCGGCGCAGGCTGCGGAGCATTGCTCGCCTCCTGTGCACCCGCCGGCGCTGGCGCTGAAGCCGCCGACTGCGGCGAAGCAGCCGGCGCAGAGGTGCTCGACGGGTTCGTAGTCGCTGTATTCGCGGATGACGGAGCCGAAGACGGAGCCGGCGACGCATCTGGAACAGGATTATTCGGCGTAGGCGACGTAACCGGGGGCGTCGCGGAGCTGTTGTCCGCGTTCGCCAGCGGCTGCGCAGCGCTTGGGGTCGATGGAGTCTGCGCACTGGAGTTCTGTGCGTTCTGGTTCTTGTGACACCCCGCCACAGCAATGAACAGGCATCCCACCAGCAACGCTTGCAACACCTTACCTTGAGCAAATCGTTTCATCGAACCGATCTCCTTAGCTGACCGAGTATTAGATGCGAACCGGCATCACTGCGCTGTCTCAGCGAGGATCCTAAGCCACCCGCCTCAACACGCTGACTCAACGCGCTGATACGATGACTGGTTACCACCTCACGCAACGCGAGGCCACCGCTTATGACCACCACGCTGTCCCAGCGCCCCCAGCTTCAGCACCTCACCACTCAGCTCAACGACCTCAAAGCCAGGGGCACCTACTTCAAGCTCCGCATTCTCGACGACATGCAGGCGCCCGTCTGCCACTACGACGGCAAGCAGGTCATCAACCTCGCCTCCAACAACTACCTCGGCCTCACCGCCCACCCCAAACTGGCCGAGGCCGCCATCCAGGCCATCAAAGACTACGGCGTCGGGTCGGGAGCGGTGAGAACCATCGCCGGAACCATGAAGATCCACATGGAGCTCGAAGAAAAGATCGCCGCCTTCAAAAACGTCGAAGCCTGCGTCGTCTTCCAGAGCGGATTCGCCGCCAACGCCGGCACCGTCTCCTCCATCCTCGGCAAAGAAGACTTCATCCTCTCCGACGAGCTCAACCACGCCAGCATCATCGACGGCGCCCGCCTCTCCCGCGCCAAAATCAAAGTCTTCCGCCACAAAGACACCGCCCACGCCGAAGAGCTGCTCAAGGAAGTCGTCAACGAGCCCGGCCGCAAGCTCCTCATCACCGACGGCGTCTTCTCCATGGACGGCGACATCGGGCCTGTAGACAAATTGTGTGACCTCGCCGACAAATATGGAGCCATCATGATGGTCGACGACGCCCACGCCTCCGGCGTCCTGGGACGCAACGGTCGCGGGTCAGTCGATCACTTTCACTGCCATGGACGAGTCGACGTCCAGGTAGGAACCCTTTCGAAAGCCATCGGCGCACTGGGCGGCTACGTCTGCGGGTCCAAGGATCTCATCGACTTCCTCTACCACCGCGCCCGCCCGTTCCTCTTCTCCACGTCGCATCCGCCGTCGGTCACCGCCACCTGCATCGCGGCCTTCGATCTCCTCGAACAGGAGCCCGAACGCATCGACCGCCTCTGGGACAACACCCGCTACTTCAAAGCCGAACTCGACCGCCTCGGCTTCGACATCGGAGGCGTCACCACCCCCGCCAGCGAAACCCCCATCACGCCCATCATCGTCGGCGATGGCCGCCGCACCATCGATTTTTCGCGCGCCCTCTTCGGCGCCGGAGTGATGGCTACCGGCATCGCCTTCCCGACCGTTCCCGAAGGAAAAGCCCGCATCCGCACCATCATGACCAGCGAACACACCCGCCCCCAGATCGACCAGGCACTGAACATCCTCGACAAGACCGCCCGCAAGCTGGGAATCTTGAGCTGACAAAAAACTTGCTCAGCCGATATCTGCTTCTTGGGGTCATCCTGAGCGAAGTCTGGCGCGTTTCGCCAGACGCAGTCGAAGGACCTGCTTTGCTCGCTGTGATTGGAGCACGCCACCCATAAGCTAAACACATCACACGCGAGGCTCCGGTCCCCTCGTCGCTCATCCCAGTGCCTCCAGCATCGCCGGATTATCAATGAAAAACTGCACCCGCATCACCAGCCCATCCCGCACCTTCCAGACATGAACGATGGGGACGCGATAGCCCGCGCCATTGGCGTTCACGGTCCCCTGCGTCCATCCCACCGCTACTACGTGAACGCCCGAGTCGATCAGCCGCTCGATCTCCAGCGTTGAATTGATCGCCGATCCCAGCTTTCCGAAGAACTGCCGCGCCCCATCGTGCCCGCGATAATCGCCGCCCCACGGCAGTTCCTCCGACTGGTTGATCTCCACCTCGGCCGCCAGCAGGCTGAAAACCCTGGCAAGATCGCGCCGTCCGAACGCATCGTAAAGCTCAGAAACGACCTCAGCAGCCGCCGTCACGATAGTCCCTCAACGCACGCCTTTAGCGCCGCCAGTTCCTCATCCATCAGCTTCATCCCGACCTCGAACATCTCCACCGGCAATCCCTCCGGCCTGGTCAGCGTAATGATGTATACCGACGCCGATGGCCCGGCCGGCACCGCCCGCGCTGGCACCCACCAGCGGCCTTCACCGGCGTCGAGGAATTCGTGATCCAGAATGCCGCCGTGCTTCTCATAGTGCGGAACCAGCGCGCCCTTCCCGCGCGGCGTATCCATCTCCCAGCGCCCGTCTCCCAGCCGCCGGATCGCCTTCACATTGTGAATGGCCCACCTGGGCATCGTCGCCGGGTCGGAAAGAAACGCAAAAGTATCCTCCACCGGCCGCTCAATCTGGATATATTTCGTAACTGAATGAGTCATCATTTGCTCTCCACTCCTACATCGTCGGAATTTTGCTGAGTTTATTGGCCGCCACCAGTTTCTTAAGGGTCGCCACCAGTTCTTCCCGTTCTTTTGCGGAAAGCCCTGAGAAGAATTCCTCATCATTCCGGTCGGCAATTGCCGCCAGCCTCGGAACGATCGCTCGTCCCGCCTCCGTGAGCCCCACATCCTGGAAGCGCCGGTCGTCCGCGGCCTCTGTCCGGCTCACAAGCTTCTTCTGAACCAGCCGTTCAACCAGTTTGGACACTGCCCCCCGCGTCAGCCCGGTCCTCCTGGCCAGCAGGCTCGGAGCAGTCTCGTCCGCGTCGAACATCTCCCGCAGAATCACCCACTCTGCAACCGTCACCCCGCTACCCTCCAGCTTCCGGGCAAAGCTCTGCGAGACGTAGTTCGAAACGAATCGCAGCCAGAAGCCGGTGTGAGCCTTCAGATCGCTCACCTTCGCATGTGCTGCTCTTGCCTTCATGTTTGGAGATTAGTTTACTAGGAAACAATTGTCAAGGAAAAAACACTCCCGCTCGTCACTACCACGCCGGCAAATCTCCCACCCTGCCCTACAATGGCCCGCATGGCCCGCTACCGTTCAGCATTGCTCCTGGTCTCTGCCTTTTCACCGATTGTCTTGGCTCAATCGCAACCCCAGCCTCAGCCGTTGCCGATGCCACCTGCCATCGCAACCCCCGTGGACAAGCCCTATCCCGGGCCAGTGCAGCTTTCGGTCGACATTACCGACCTGACCGATCGCGTCTGGAAAGTGCATGAAGAGATCCCCACCGTGCCCGGCGCAAAAGAGATGGTGCTGCTCTAT
Organism: uncultured Acidobacteriaceae bacterium; assembly: GCA_963721995.1. Taxonomy (GTDB): domain Bacteria; phylum Acidobacteriota; class Terriglobia; order Terriglobales; family Acidobacteriaceae; genus Silvibacterium. The sequence goes on from CAVRNK010000007.1 coordinate 115,711, forward strand.
CCGCAATGGCTGCCCGGCGAACACGCCCCCGGCGGCCCGATCGCCTCAGTCGCCGGAATCGCCACCCAGGTCGACGGCAACAAAGTGCAGTGGGTACGCGACGCCGTCAACATGTATGCCTTCCACGTCCCGTTCAACGGCAGCGCAAAAACCGTCAGCGTGGATTTCGATTATCTCTCGCCCATTCACCGTGGCGCCGGCCGCATCGAGGTCAGCGACGCCATTGCCGACCTCGCGTGGAACGAAGTGGTGATGTATCCCGCAGGATTCTTCACCCGCGACATCCCCGTCGACACCACCCTCAAGCTTCCCGCCGGATGGAAATACGCAACGGCGCTCGAGACCGCCTCAAAAGCCGACGGCACCATCCACTTCGAACGCACCACCTTAAACACGCTCGTGGACTCGCCCGTTTACGCCGGCCTCTACTACAGCCGCATCGATCTCTCTCCGGCGCCCGCTGACCCGGTGTTCCTCAACATTTTTGCCGACAAGCCCGAAGACCTGAAAATGACTCCCGAGCAGCTGCAGGTCCACAAGAATCTTGCCTCCGAAGCAGACAAGCTTTTCGGCTCGCACCACTACAAGCACTATGACTTTCTGTTTCTGCTCAGCGACAAGGTGGGCGGCAACGGCCTCGAACATCACCAGTCAAGCGAAGACGGACTCGACGCGGACTACTTTACTGACTGGGCCAACGGCGCTCTGATGCGCGATCTCCTTGGACACGAATACACCCACTCGTGGAACGGTAAATTCCGCCGCCCCGCCGATCTGTGGACCCCGAATTACAACGTCCCCATGCGCAACAGCCTGCTCTGGGTCTACGAGGGCATGACCCAGTACTGGGGCAACATTCTCACTGCCCGCGCCGGCATGCGCACCGCCGGGCAGACCCGGGACATCTTCGCCTACGCTGCCGCTGAATTCGCCGCCAGCCGTGGACGCGACTGGCGTCCGTTGGTCGACACCACCGACCACCCCATCCTGGCACGCTCGCGCCCTGCAAGCTGGCCCAGCTATCAGCGCGACGAAGACTATTACGAAGAGGGAATGCTGATCTGGCTGGACGCGGATACGAAGATTCGCGAGCTGACCAACGGACAGAAATCACTCGATGACTTCTGCAGGAAGTTCTTCGGCGTATACAACGGCAGCTTTGTCACCGATACGTACACGCTCGACGATGTCGTCCGCGATCTGAACGACGTAGCACCCTATGACTGGAAAGACTTCTTTGAGAAGCGCGTCTACGACCTGCACCCCGAGGTGCCGATGAACGGCTTCACCCAGGGCGGCTACAGGCTTGTCTACACTGACCGGCAACCGGAGTGGCAGCAGAAGGAATTCGAGAAGGCGGGCTTCGCCGACTTTTCAACGTCTCTCGGCTTCTCGCTCGGCTCCAATTACAGCAAGGCCGAGGGCGAAAACAAGACGATCGCAGATGTGTGGTGGGGAAGCCCCGCGTTCAAAGCGGGCATAACTCCCGGCATGGAGATCGTCTCCGTCAATGGCACCGCATACACGGCAAAGGTTCTAACCGACGCTGTCCTGGAAGCAGAAAAGAGTAAGAAACCGTTACAGTTGCAATTTCGCAAGGCCAACAGCTTCATCACCATCTCGCTGTCTTACTTTGACGGAATGCGCTATCCAACACTCGAGCGAGTCGAGGGCACGCCCGACCGCTTCGACGACATCCTCGCCCCGAGCAAGAGCGCTTTGCCTTCGATGTGATTCCGTGGTGCAAGTCTTTTTTACCGGGGCCACATGTCCCGATTCTGGGACATGGGAAAGAAGAAATGCTCCCTTAATAGGTCTAGCAAAGCGAGCCCCGGTAGAAGCCCCGGGCTTAAGCCAATAAAAGACGGTCTGAAGGATGCACCTCTCTGCCCGAAGGCTGCAGCGCAGGCGGACCCGAAACGACAAAAAAGAGAACCGATTCCGTTCCTCACGCGTTTCCAAAGAACGGGGCCGGGCCTATCCGCCGCGCGTAAGCGCCTCGTTATTCACCCGATTCATCCCTCCAATCTGCGCCTCGTCACAACGTAGAGCGCGCGGCTACTTAACAGCCTCCATTTCGCCATCGCGCAGCTAACATAGCGCGTGAATCCAAACCTGTCACAGGGAGTCGAGCCCATGCGAAGCCCTTTCGTCTTTTCCTTATGCGTCTTGTGCTCTTCAATCCTGCTCGCGCAGGCACCTGCCGGCAAATCAATCGACGACGAAGCCGCCCAGGCATACTCGCAGCAGCAGTGGGACAAGTCCGAACAGCTCTACGACGCTCTCGCGCAGTCTCAGCCTGAGAATGCCCGCTTCTGGTATCGATACGCGGTATCTGCCCGCGCCGACAAGCACTACGAAGTGGCGCTTCACGCTTTCAACCAGGCCAAACAATACGGACAGGGGCAAGGGCCTGCCATCGTTCGTCGTGGATTATGACATCGCAACCACGCAGGCGGCGATGGGTCGCACCGACGAGGCGTTCGCGGCACTCAAATCCGCGACCGCCGCAGGATACGCCCAGCCCGACAAGCTTGAGTCCGACACCGCATGGAACTCGCTGCGCTTCGACCCTCGATACGCCGCTGGCCTCGATCAGGCCAAGCACAATCTCACGCCCTGCAAGTACTCGGCCGAGAGCCGGCAATTTGATTTCTGGGTGGGCGACTGGGACGTAGTGAGTACATCGAGCGGTCAGCCCGTCGGCAGCAGCCACATCGCACGGGAACTGGGCGATTGCGTCATCTGGGAAAACTGGACCTCGGCCGAACTGCCCTACGCCGGCAAGAGTTACAACGCGTACAACGTCAGTCTGAAGCGCTGGGAACAGTTCTGGGTCGACAACTCACAGGGAATGATCTTCTTTTACGGGAATCTCAAGGATGGCGTCATGGACTTCTGGACCGATGAGATCCCTCAGCCCTCGGGGCCCGGCATGAGACGCCATCTTCAGTTCTTTAATCTCGCGCCCGACACCGTTCGGCAGTTCAGCCAGAGGAGCACCGACGGCGGAAAGACCTGGACCGTGGAGTATGACTTCACTTATCACCGCCGGAAAACCTAGCCCGCTGCCCACCCGTCAGCTTCATTCGACTGCGAACGCCTCAGTCGGCTACATCCTGACCGTAACGCTGTCGCCTGGTTCGTCACTAAAGAGTGAACGGAGGCAGCATGCCGACAGCGCCATTGAAAACAGCCGAAATTCCCAAGGTCATTCATCCCCGGCCACCCCTGAAAGAGGCGACTGGCGGACTGACATTTGAATCCCACCTGCAATCAACAAAACCCGGAGTGCGCGTGTTTCCTCCGCCCGTACGCGGCACTGTCCTCGAGCGTCCTGCGAAGGCGTCCGCGCCTGACGAGAAAAATCTGCAGGGCTTCCTCCCCGATTACCTCGCCCTCAATCCGGCGGCTCCTTACATGGATGAACGTCTGCGCATTCGCCGCACATTCGATCCTTTGGCCAAACTCAAAAAGAACCAGTTCATGGCGACCACTATCTTTCCTCCGGATCAGCGCCGCGTCTTTTCCGACACCTCTTTTCCCTGGTGCACCGTGGGACGCGTCGACGTAACCGGTGGGTGGGGATCGGGCACACTGATCGGTCCACGTCACCTGCTTTGCGCGTCGCACATGATGACCTGGAATCCCGACAACACCGTCAACCAGGTCACGTATACTCCGTCCTACTTCAACGGCAACGCACCCTTCGGCAATTCGGGGATCATCCATTGGTACGCCTACCGCAAAGTCGTGGGACCAATCCTCAGCGCTGCCGACACCGAGGAAGATTACGTGGTCCTCGTCCTCAATAACCGCCTCGGTGACATCTGCGGTTGGATGGGAACCAGGGGCTATGACGGCGGCTGGAATGGCCTCCCCGACTGGAGTCACATCGGGTACCCGCAGGACATCGCAGGTGGCACCGAACCCACCTTTCAGAACGCAATCTCGATTGACAACAATTTTGGCGGCTCCGATGACGAATACCTCGCCCAGAAGGCGGACGTGATTCCCGGACAATCGGGGGGCCCCTTCTTTGGGTGGTGGGCAGGAGAAGCCTGGCCACGCGTAGTCGGCGTGCAGAGCGCCCAGAACCCCTCGACGAATTCAGCCGGAGGAGGCAACGACATTCCCAACCTGGTCAATCAGGCGCGAGCGGATTTTCCATAAAGCCGCTGATACCTATGCGTCAAACGGCTCAATCCGGCCGATCGCAATGCTGGCCGATACTATCGGATCGGGCGCATTGAACTGGAAGGTAATGGGCTTACCGGCTGAATTGACCTGAAGGTAGAAGGTACCCGAGCCTACGCCAGTCTGACCATGGCCCCGGGAATCGTCGTAGTGGTGAATATCGCTGGCGTCGTAAGCCATCACTGCCAGCGTATTCTCGGCGACTGGAACCGGGTCCGCGGCGACAACGAAAATATGGCCGGTGTCGGGGTTCGGAGGCGGCAGCGCCCAGGCGATCAGGTCGCCGCGTCGTGCGTCGCGCAGATACAGAATCTCACGCCAGCCATCGATGGTCTCATTAGGAAGCTGCGAAAAAAAGTCGTAGTAATCCTGCGCCAGCAGCCGCGACTTGGAGTTCCCCAGCGGAGTGACGATAGGGATGAGACTGAGGTGGTTGGCCGCTACGCGACTCAGAATGTAACTCACAAGGCCGGAACAGTCGATGTCATAAGTTCCCGTTGCCTCATCGATGAAGAGTTTGTGCTGGTAGGTTGTGTGCCGCGTGTTTTCAAGGATGCGAAGAGCCTCACCCGCGACCTGCAGTCGAAGAGCAGTGGCGCTGTTCATAGACTCCCCCGAGTACTTCCCCCGTGAACTTCTCTCATGAACTTCCCGCGTGGATCAGGCACAACAGCCTTGCGCCCGGAATGCGAGCTTTCTGCGACTGCGTCAGAAGATGTGCTTGATTCCCCGCCCGACGCCCTTGGCGATCTTCCCCGTCCCCTTCACCGTTCCGACGCCAACATCCTTACCCGCAACTACGCCGCCCTTGCCAACCGAAGCCGCCGCATCGATCGGATGCAGCGTGACCAAGTCGACGGCTCCCTTGCCGGCGCCCACAGCCAGGTTGCCGGCTCCCTTGGCAGCACCCTTCCCGATATCCCCGGTTCCGCTCGCCACATCTCCGCCCGGGCTCCGGCCCTTCTTCTGGGAGTGAACGCTCTTCGGATTCCCATTCGAGCTGTGATCCGACGCCGCCCGACTCGGCACAGCAACCGCCAGCGCGAACAACAGGAATGCAACGAATCTCAATTTTGGACACACGATGCCGCCCCGCTTCGACCTCAGCCGTGCTCTCTATCATGTATTCAACTCCAGCCGGACGCAACAGTCGCGGCCTGTTTTTCCTAAGCCCTGTACCCTAAACCCGTGACCTGTCTTTTTTGGCCGACCATTTCCCGCCAGCAGCTAAAATAGAAATAGAGACAAAAAAGAACCTAGACTGAACAAAAGGCCCGGCTGCCAAATCAGCCGGGCTTTTTTGTGTTCTTCTGAGCCAACTCTCGTGTAATGAAACGATTACAGTCTCGTCTTTTAGAATGAAACGGTTACAGCCTGCGGACCTAGAGAAGAAGTTGATCGCAGGCAGCCTCTTTGGAATGAAACGGTTACGAGCAGTCTCTTTAGAATGAGACGCTTACAACTCGTCCTTTTAGAATCACACGGTTACAGACGAGAGGGGGGAGGGGGAGCCCTCAGTAAACCCAATAAAAGACCACCACCGCGATGCCGACGATATTCCAGTTCACCGGGCCCGGAAGGAAATGCCCGAAGATGGTAAGAAGGATGCCAATCGCATAGGTCAGCCTCATCAGAGGGTCTTCCCTCCCCTCACATTCCATCTGCCGCTGCTGAACTTGAGTGATATTCATAATCGCCTCCTGACATGAACAGAATCGCTCCGTTCAGCCTCGGACGGCAGTATGATTTGTCAGCAATCGCACATGACGGATGTCATGAGTCAGTAGTAGAGATACTTCCGCCACTTCTGGTCCGAGTGGCCGATCATCCGCATGATATGCCGGCTGGTATGCAGCGAAAACGGCCTGGGCTCCCGAATCAGCTTCATATCCTGCAGCTCGTGCAGCAGTTGGTTGCCTTTCCTCCGGTTGCAGCTGTGGCAGCATGCAACCAGGTTCTCCCAGGTGGAAAGCCCTCCGCGCGACCGGGGATGCACATGGTCGAGCGTCAGTTCAGACGAGTGCAGCGTAATCCCGCAGTATTGGCACATATTGCGGTCGCGCAGCAGGATATTCTTCCGCGACAGCGCCCGCGTCTGGTGTGGAATCCGCCGGTACTCAAGCAGCCGGATCACCGACGGCATCGGCATCCGCACCCGCGCCGCATGCAGAATGGCGCCTTGCTCCTCCTCGGTCTTGGCGACTCCCTTCAGCACCAGCACCAGGGCACGCCGGGCCCCGCAGATATTGATCGGCTCGTACGACGCATTCAGAACCAGCACGGGGGTCTGCATGGCTGACGCGAATCGCACCCGCGGCTCTACAGCCTCGGCGTGCGGCAGGGCGTGGCACTTGGCGAGCGACTTCTGCTTGCGGGCGTGAACGGCTGATTTCCCTAGCGACATCCTCTTCCCCCTCCTCGATCTTTAATGCGCGATCTGTTATGCGCGATCTGTTATCTGCCGCCTGCAAAGCGTCCGCGGCCTACTGAACTGTCGTGCCTCCATCCCAAATGGCCACATCCTCGTGCATCGGCACCTCCGCCACCGCCGGCCGGAATGCCTCCACCTGCCGCCGCTGCGCTCGCGCCACCGTCGCCACCCACACTCGGGCGGCCCCGGCCTTCCTCAGAACCTGCGAGCACGCCCGGGCCGTAGCCCCCGTCGTGTATATATCGTCGACCAGCAGCACGTCTCGTCCCTTTACCCGGGTGGGGTCCGAAACAAAAAAAGCGCCGCGCAAATTGCGCCGGCGCTGATGCGGGCTCAGACCCGCCTGACTCTCAGTAGCCCGTTGCCGCGCAAGCACCCCCGGAGCGAACTGGCCCTCCCAATCCGGCCGCATGCGCCGCATAGCCCGCACCACCGCCCGGGCCAGCAACTCCGCCTGGTTAAAGCCGCGTTTCTTTCGCCTTGCCCCGAACAGGGGTACCGGAACCACCACCATTCTCTGCGGCAACTCCGAAATCGTTAAGACCCGGCGCGCCAGCAGCTCGCCCAGCCTCCGGGCAACCGGTTCAACCCCTTCATACTTAAGCAGATGGAGCAATGATCGCATCGTGCCCTGATACAACCCATAGGCCACCGCCTCTTCAAATGGCGGAGGCGCAAGCCGGCACTGGCGACACAAAATGCCGCCCTCTGGCCCTTGGCCGTAGTCCGACACACCAAGATCCTCTCCACACCGGGAGCAAAGCGATGTCAGTTGTGACGGAAGGTCGTTCCAGCAGGAAAGGCACACGGGAAGGCGT
>CAVRNK010000008.1:0-18971 GCA_963721995.1 uncultured Acidobacteriaceae bacterium
GGCTCGAACCCGCGACCTCTGCCGTGACAGGGCAGCATTCTAACCAACTGAACTACGTCCCCACTGCGTTTTCAACCACTTGCCGTAAACTTCTCAATTTACTGGCTTTTCTTACTGTCTACTGTTCCGCCTGCTTCTACCATTTCTACCCGATATCACCGAATTCTGGGATTAATGGACAGTATGGACAGTAAGCCAAACGCCAATTCCCTGCCCGCTCACAAGCGACCGCAAACCACGAAACTGTCACCGTTCCGTGATTGAATTGTAGCAAACAATTTCCCATTACTGCGGCTGGTCTCTTCGAACGCTGTGCCTCGCCAAAACTCCATCATCCTGTGTTTTCTTCGCTTTCTAGCCCACTACGAGTTGAGATTCCAAACGGCTCTTAACCGTTAAGACATCCGGGGGCCCCATTCAGCTTCGCCTGCGGATTGAATTTTGGCGAGGCACAGCGGCAACACGGGCAAGTTACCTGAAACCTGACTTTCAGGGCAGAGTGAGTTGGGAACACCTTTGGTTGGCGATGGCGGTTCCGACAATCGCTCACTTCGTTGTCGGTCTCGGGTCCGGAGACCCGACTTCCAGCAACCTCTACTCCTTGTAATCCAGGTGGGCAGCGTCAGCTGCCGAGAATTGTAGCTTTCTGAAAAGCTGAGCCAACGCATGCAGGAAAATCACATACCCTAATGAATCGTAACCCTGAAAATTGCGAACGTCGGAGGCGTTTGGCCCGGCCGGGCTCGCCCGCGGATGGGCTGACTTAATTCACCAATTATCCGCCAGGCACGAAGCGTTGATTGGTCGCATCTGCTCCGAAGAAATATATGCTCAGGTGCTTTCTGCGTTCCAGGCCACGCCCACAAAAACGATCATCGCAGAGAGCTCCATCCACACCATCAAACCGATCACGGCCGCCAGCCCACCGTAGACAGAACCATACTGCATTTTCTGAACGTAAATTCCAAAGAGTAGATTGACGCCCCACCATAAAATCGCAGCGGCAGCTGCTCCGGGAAGAACGGACCTCCAAGTCATCGCGCCCGGTCGCCCAACGCGATAAATCAAGGCCAGGACTAGCATTGTCAAGATCCCTCCTAAGATTGGAAGCATCACGGTCCAGAAGCCGAGAACCAAAGGAGCGGGGCCGAATTCTCGAGTAATCCATTGGCGCAATGGCTGGCCGAAGACACTCAGCCCGACAGCCAGGAGCCATGCCACAATGGACACGCAGAACAAAAGCAGGCCACGAAGCTGCCGACCGAGAAAAGAATGTCTCTGGCGATCACCATAAATAAGGTGGATGCCTTCCATGATGAGTTTCATCACCTGCGAGCCAACGAGCAGCGTCCCGACCCAGCCGAAAAGCACCCAGGCCCAGGGATTCACCTCCCGGCGTAACAGGAAATCAGAAAGGAGCTGCCAAGTTCCCGGAGGCAGAATCGTCGAAAGCCGCACAGTAAGCTCACCACCGGTCCTCCCTTTTAGAAAATTGCTCATCAGGCCGAGCACAACCAGCAGACTCGAAAAGAAAGCCAGGAACATATTGAAGGCTACGGCCTGCGAAACCATACCGCACTGTGGAATGACTCTTGCCAGTGTTCGGAATAGTTTCTTCGCAAGAGAGCTTAGCGCCATTGCGCGGAATTATATCGGGTTCGGTGAGCAGTCCCGATGCGGGTCTCGTATCAGCAAAGTATCCAGAGCATCGAGCGAGCGACCGGTACGCGGCCGGTAGGATTCGACGCCTTCTGGCTTCTTGAGCAGGGTTTCGCCCTTCGCGTTGACGGTCGGCCGGGTGAATGTTTTCGGGTCGGTGACGAAGCGGGGCAGAAAGCGCCAAAATATCATGTGCAGTCGTCGAGTCCCGAACTGCTCATACCAAATGATGACCGGCTGCATCGTCTGCGGAGCTACGTTGTAGTCGGGGGCGAGTTCGAGGGCGAGCCCATCAATATCGCCCAACGCGAAGGCTTCAGCGATGCGCTGCTTATCAAATCGGCGTTGGTAGCGGCCACACATCGTCTACCGCTTTGCGGCCTTGCTCTGTTGAGCCCATCTCTTCTTCTGAGCCGCGCTGATTCGTGCTCGCGCATCTGCACTCATAACGTGCTTACGTCGCTCCCGATCTACCGCCGCGTGCCAACCGGGCGCTCCAGATACAGCACTAAGACTTGTGAGGACTCATCACTCACGGGTGCTGAACGGACGAAATATTTCGAATCCAGACCGACTAGTTGGTAGTCTACTTTGTATGCAAGGAGAAACGGCAGAGCGCATTCTGAAGGTGGCGGAAGCCTTGATGATCGAGAGAGGATATTCGGCTTTTAGCTATGCCGATATCTCCGAAGCGGTCGAGATCAAGAAACCGAGCATCCATCATCACTTCCCGACGAAGGCTGGCTTGGCCGCAGCCGTCCTCAAGGCGCATCGCGAGAAGACAATCGAAGGAACCGAGCAGCTCGACAGGCAGATCGAACACCCGTGGAAACGCCTTCATGCCTACGTCCAGTACTGGGATGGATGTATCCGAGGACGTACGGCCCCCTTCTGCGTTGCGGCACTCATGGGAGCAGAGCTTCCGTCGTTGCCAGAGGAAGTACAAACCGAAGTCCTCCTGCATTTCAGGGCCTTGGGCGGCTGGCTCGAACGGACCCTGAAGGCGGGTGTGAAGGCGGGTGTCATCAAGCTGCAAGATTCAGCGGCAACGGAAGCCCAGACGCTGATGGCGGTCGTGCATGGGGCTATGCTCTCCGCGCGCGCCACTGGGGATCGTGAGGTCTTCAAGCTCGTGACCGGAGCAGCGCTCAAACGTATCGCTACAACAAAGAACTAATCCCGGGGAGGCCCTGCGTGGCCTTCTTCCACCCAAATTTGCCTACCAACTAGAAGATAGAGAGGTCTCTCATGCAAATCAACTCCACTGAATCAGCCCGCTCCCTGCGGAACCTTTATTTCGTCCGGACGGTGTTCCAGGTGATATGGGCTGCAGCTGTTCTTTCCACGGCACAGACGCAGCCGCATGTCGCGTCCATCTTGCTGATCGCGTACCCGCTCTGGGACGTCGCTTGCACGCTGTACGATCTCATGGCCTCACGTCCTACCGGAAGCGCACGGACTTCGCAGGTCATCAATGCGCTTCTGGGTTCCGCTACTGCTCTTGGGATAGCCTTAACGGTCTTTAGCAAACCGGCTTATTCTATCGCGATCTTCGGTGCATGGGCACTCGGAGCCGGCCTGCTTCAGCTCGTCGCTGGGCTCATCCGCCGTAAGCAACTCGGTGGACAATGGGCGATGATCCTGAGCGGCGCGCAATCGACTGCAGCAGGTATTGCATTTGTGCTCGGCGGCCTTAGCGGAAAGTTGCACACGAAGGACATGGGAGGCTATGCCATCTTCGGTGCGATCTACTTCCTGATCGGCGGAATTCTACTGAGTCGAAAGCTGTCACAGGGCGTGGTGGAACCAATCACTGGCTAAGCTTCTGTAAGTTCGGACAAACGCGCTTCACTCTACCGATCTCATCTGGACGAGTGATATCGCCGAGGCGCGTTTCGAGCAAGATTCGCGTCTGGAAACGCGCATTACCCTGTTCGCAACAACTGAGGCTGTCTATCTCCGGGATTGTATGCAACTCGCTTCAAATGGCGCTGGGCATTCCGGCATCCTAGCGCCAGGCTGGGCTCATTTAGTCTCTCAAAATGGGCTGTGACTCGCCAAATTGTCATCCGAGCGCAGAAGGAACCTGCGTTTTGAACTCACAGGCAGATTGGCGACCGCAGCCGGGCGTGTTGGGTGACCACGGATAGTCACAGAGAGACTGTGCCGAGTGGGCGGCGAGAGATCAGCAGCTATACCTCGCTCTCAGTTCATCTTTAACTCTGACGAAGAGATGTTCGAACAGCAGCTCAAGCGGCCAGACCATAATAACGGTGATGCAGGCCGCCGAGTTTGGGCGTAGATAGAATCCTGCCATGTCCACCGCCGTTGTTGGCCAATAGACGACCTGCCGGAGTTCGCTTATCCAATGCGAGATGCGTGCGATCGTCTTGGTAGTAATGGACGTACTCGTTCATCAGCCGTTTCAGATGCCGTTCATTCAGCACGATCACATGGTCGAGCAAATCGTGACGGCAACTGCCGACCCAGCGCTCGGCGACGCCGTTCTGCCACGGGCTGCGGAAGCTGATCCGCTTGGGCTGGACGCCAAAGCTCTTCACTGTGTCGATGACTTCCTCATTGAAGCTCGCGCCGCGATCAAAAATCAGGTAGCCCGGGGCCGAGTCATAGGGAAAGGCTTCGCGAAGCTGCTGGACAACCCAGGCGCTGTTCGGATGCTTCGTCACATGGCAGTGGAGAATTCGCCGTCGATCATGCGCAATGATAAAGAAGCAATACAGCGTGCCGAACGCGAGCGTCGGCACGGTAAAGAAATCCATCGCAGCGATGGCTTCCCGATGATTGCTCAGAAAGGCCGCCCATCGCTTTGCCGGAACCGAATTCCGTGGCGCTTTCCGCATCCAGCGCAACACGGTCCGTTCAGAAATGTCGAAGCCAAGCATCTTTAGTTCTCCATGAATGCGCGGCGCACCCCAGGTTGGATTCTCGGCGACCATGCGGAAGATAAGTTCGCGTAGCTCTTTGCTGACGCACTTCCTGCCCGCGCGAACTCGATGCCGTGAGAGCCAGGTCCAATACAGCCTGAAGCCGGCCCCGTGCCATCGCACAACGGTCTCCGGCTGGACGAGAATCAATGCCTGTCTCCACCCGGACCAGAACCGCCGCAATATGACCCAGAAAAGCCTGTCGGTGACGGCAAGGCGAGGATGGGAATGTCTCCGTTTCAAGACAGCAAGCTGCTGCCGGAGAGCTAAATTCTCCAAGAGGAGATCGCGGCGAGAAGAAAAGAATTGGATCACCGGAACAAGCAGCAGCTTCACCAGGCGCAGCATGCGAGAAGTTGTACACGGAGAGAGCTCGATTGGATACTGGGCTAATCGTCATGATTCAACACCAGATCGCTATTTTGGCGAGGGACAGGTGACCTGCGGTCCGACCTGGCGGCCGGACTTGGACGACTTGAGCGGCTTCGTGACCGCGCTACACGATCTCCTTTGCAAGTTGCGGATGAAGATCAGGACACGGGATTCGCTCGCCTTCGAAGTTCGTATCCAGTTGTGGCTTTCTAAGGACTTGCTAAATGTGCAGGAGGCACATTGGCAGATCATTGATGCTCTGGAGAAAGGCGAGGGAAACCGCGCCGGAAAGCTGCTCCGCGAACACATCTTCGCTCTTGCTGGCATTCGGTAAGATTCCAGTTTCGAACAAGCCAGCCTCGTCAAGATTCATCGCGGCTATCGAGCGAGTGCATCTCAGTTGGCGAAAACGCCTTCTCGAAAGGGCAACTAAAAGCAAACCACCCTGTCTGTGTAGTCGCCATCTTGGACAAATAGTGTCCTGAACCACTTACCCACTTATCCGAGATGGCGACTTTACTTCCGCAGGCCAACAGTTCGGGTCGGTGCGCCGGAGTTCCTGTAGAGAGTTAAATCACCATACCCTTCATTCATAGTCACGAGCCGAAGAATGTTATTTTGGCTCGCACCCAGCGCCATGCGGATGCCGATTTCATGCGTGCGCTGTCGCGTGGTGTAGGCCGTAACGCCGTAAATTCCTACCGCGGCCAGAACCAGAGCGAGCAACCCGAACGCTCCTACGAAGGTTCCGGCAACGCGCTGGCCAAAGCTGGCAATCTGTTGGCGCAATTCGAGCGTGGTCACATCGAACACCACCAGGTCGGCGTTCAGATCATGGATCGCATTCTCGACCGTCTTGCCGAGCACCAGCGGATCACCGGTCGTCCGCGCAATGAGGATCATCGTCGACCCACCCGGACGATCGGTACGGTAAACCTGGTATTCGGGCAAATACAGGAAAGGCGTCGGCTTTTCATTCAGGCTGTTCACCTTGCTGTCGCGCGCCACGCCGACCACCGTGAACCATTCGTGCGTCAAGTCCGAGTTCAGTTGCTTACCCACTGCTTCCTGATGCGGCCAGTAGCGATTCACAAATGTTTCGCTGACGATCACCGCGCGCTGGGATTTCACCGTGTCCTGGAGCGTGAAGTCGCGTCCCTTCACAATCGGAATCTGCATGGTCTGGAAATAATTCGGCGTGACGATTGCCACCTGAGTCTCCATCGATTCATTCGCCTGCGGTACGTAGCCCTCGGGCTTCACAGCGGTCGAGCCGCCACCGAATCCCAGCGGTACGCGGTTCGATAAAGCCACCGACCGTATGCCCGGCAGCGCTTCCAGTTTCGCGACGAGTTGACGATCGAATTCCGCACCGCTCGCATCCGAATATCCCGAGGTAAACAGATCGTAGGAAGCGATCAGTACATTATGTGAATTGAATCCCGGATTAGTTTGCTGCGCGCGCATGAAGCTGCGAATGAACAATCCCGCGCAAATCAGCAGCAACAGCGACAGCGAAATTTGCGCTACTACCAACCCGCTCGCGAGGCGCGCCTTCCGGAGTCCGCCCGACGCGCTCCCCGTATCCTCTTTCAATACCGCCACCGGCGCTGTGCTCGAGGACCGCAGCGCGGGCAAAATCCCGAAAATCACGCCCGTGAGCACAGAGATAACCATCGTCGCAAGCAGCACCGCGTGGTCCACTCGAATCCCCAGCGAGATCGGAAAATCCGTCGCCGGCACGAACTTCATGAATGTTCCCGCAGTCCAGAACGTGATCAGCAGCGCAACCACGCCTCCGGCCAAAGCCAGCATCAGGCTTTCCACCAGCACTTGCCGCACCAGTCGCCACCGGCTCGCGCCCAGCGACATTCGAATTGCGGTCTCGCGCCGCCTTGCCACCGACCGCACCAGCATCAGATTCGCCACGTTCGCGCACGCCAGCAGCAGCACCAGCCCCGCGATGGTCATTAACATCGGCAGCAGCACCGAGAGAAATTGATTCGCACCAAATGGGCTGCGCCACAGCTGATACACCGTCACGCTGTCGTGCCCTCGGTGCTCCTCCGGATAATTCTTCACCTCCCGCTTCAGCAGCACCGTCATTTCCTCTTGCGCCTGCTTCGGCTCGACGCCCGGCTTCAAACGCCCGAGCACGACAAACCAGAAATAGTGGTGGTCATGAAGCAGGTCGTTCCGCGGCAGCAATTGCTCTTCCATCATGACCGGAACCCAAATTTCCGACCGTATCCCGGTCTGGCTGCCCTGAAACACCGTTGGCGCCACGCCGACAATGGTGTACGGGTGCTGATTGATTTCGATCGTCTGCCCCACCACGCCAGGGTTCCCGCCGAAGTGTGTTTGCCACAGCCGGTAGCTGATTACCGCCACCGGCGCGCCTCCCGGCTTCTTGTCTTCCACGGGCAGAAAGCCGCGCCCAAGGATCGGCCGCACACCCAGTACATCAAAATAATTCGCCGATGCCACCGTGCCCCAGACGCGTTCCGGCTTACCCTTGCCCGTCAGACTCATGGGAGTGGGATTGCACCCAGTGAGACCGGCGAAACTATGCTGCCCATCGCGCATCATCTCGAAATCGGGATATGTAAACGGAAAGGGGTTATCTGCGGGCCGGCCGAGCGACAGCGCCACCACCTCGCTCGGGCTGGCCAGCCCGGGAATCGGATTCAGCAATGTCGCGTTGATCCAACTGAAAATCGTGGTGTTCGCGCCGATACCCAGCGCAAGCGTTAGGATAACAATCGCCGCGAATCCCGGTGCCTTCGCGATCACCCGCAGGCTATACCCGACGTCTTGCCAGAATGAGATCACCAGCACACCTCCACGGACCTGTTGGAGTGCCCCGACGACTTGGCAGCGATCTTCCGCTCCATAGGAGGTTTTACCTGCGGCCTAAATTGGCTGCGGGCTAGTGTTACGCGCTTCGGTTACATTCGTCGGATTATCCGAAAAAGACTTTCCTGGGGCATAAGCGAATTTCTCATGCTTGGATCCGACCTTGCGGATCGCATCATGCCAGCCGTCATCCCAGGTAATGCGCGCCTCCCCATCTACGTAAACCCATGTGCCATGGGCGGCACCGATCGACTTGGTTGCCTCGCCATTCTCTTCCAGGGTGATGTAGAACGAATCCCCGTTTCCCTGTCCTACCAACCATTTGCCCACAAAATGGCGCTTGCTCGACACGAGCGGGGCAGGAATCGCGATCGGCGTTGCAACTCCCGAGGCCGATTTGAATTCCATGGCCGCGATGGCGGAGACAGGAATGCTTTGCTGATGTCCGTCCTTGAAGACGATGACGACTGTGCCGCCGTCTTCTTTCGAAATGGGAGCCGCGTTCGCATGGAGACCTGCAATAGTGAGCAGCAACAGCCCAACCAGAGCATAAGAAGAAATAGTCTTACCCATAATCACTCCTCGCACATCACCCGAGGGGATCAGGTCCGGGCCCGGTGTACCCAGTCTTGGAAAGCTCCCCTCTTCGATTGGTACGCGAAGGAACTGCGGATTGTTCCGGTAAGTGTCGCCGAGTGCAAGAGTCTGTCGTCGCGCGCAGCCGCCGATCGGCAAAGTGCAAAACGAACGAAGCATCGGCGGCGCGATATCGCGCCGCTTAGTGTTTCAACACTGGGCGATTACCACTTGACTGCTCAGACCTATACGCCAGATCGGCACACAGCTCTCGGCCTCGTTCTCTTGAGGAACAACGGTCTGACTCACACTGCCTGAAACGTCCATATCGGTAAGTTCGGGTGGGACCCTTCCGAGGCAGGCGTTTTTACCACATCGCCGTTTTGAGGGGAATACACAGGCGCGAAGCTACACCCTCGAACAATACACAACGACCAGCGCCAGAAGAGCGTAGACTCGTAGTTGTCCGCAACAGATCATTCCTCGCCTCCAGCTTTTGCAATGCTCCAGCCGAGTACAAATCTAGCTATTCAATGGCACGATATGGAGCACCTATGAGTTTGCAAAAAGAATCTGAACTCCACGATTACCTGTCCAGCCACCCAAGCATTGAAGGGGGCCAGCACAGTTTGGCCATGCATTGCGCAAATCCACAATGTTCTAGAGAGCTGCTCTATCTTCGGGACGGAACGCTCAGGCTGCTCGAATTGGAACCGCTTTCTGACGGTCAGTTCCGACCGGACGATGGCGCATTTGCGACGAGGTGCTTACCCAGCAAGTATTTTTGGCTTTGTGGTGAGTGCACAACGACACACATCGTTAAGCGATGGACCACATCCGGCGTTGTCCTGGTATCTCGCAGCCTGAAGACGGCTGGCAGCCGCCCGAGTCTGGTTGATCATCCAGCAACCGCAGCAATGTCGGCGCCACTTCCGGTGTCACTGACTGTCCCGCCCATGGGGCATCCGCTCCATCGCGTAGCTTGAGTCGTTTGCCCGTCGATACTGCAGGAGCGAGCCCTCCTCTTTACGGGACGCTCTCGTTGTGCCGGTAAAGTCGGGTTTCAGGTAACTTGCGGTGATCGCGGCGCTCAACGGCTACCAGGGGCAGCTCTCAGACGGCACTTATCTGCTCAATGCCGAGCTCGTCGATCCTGGCTCCGATTTCTAGGAGGACGGCTCGCGCGAGGTGCGGTGCATGGTCGAGTTTTATCTTCTCTTCAATTTCACTTCGCAGGGAGTAGATTTGGGTAGTGGGTCAATTTAAGTTTTAAACCTCTGGAACACTTTATTCGCCCGACCCAAAAGCACAATATCAACTCAGGAGAATGATCCCTATGAACACCAGGTGGAAGCTCGTTCCTGCAACTCTGGTCGGCATCTCCATTGGCCTCGCCATCCACGGCCAGCAGGCTAAGACGGCTCCTGGCTACTTCGTCGCCGAGGTGGATGTCCACGATCTCGCCACCATGCAGAAATATGGCGCGAAGGTGCCCGACACCCTCGCGCCTTTCAACCACCAGTATCTCGTACGCAGCAGCAAGATTCAGCCTTTAGAGGGCGACCCGCCGAAGGGCGGCATTGTAGTAATCCAGTTCGACAGCGCCCAGAAAGCCCGTGAGTGGTACGACTCGGCCGCTTACGCGGCCATCCGTCCACTGAGGCAGGCCTCCTCTACAAGCCGCATTTATATCGTTGAGGGTCTTCCACCACAGTAAAACAGCGGAGATCCATGTCTCGATCTTGTTAGTTGCAGTATCGATCACAGCTAACTGCGGTTTCTCTTGATCAGCTGTGAAAAACCATTTGTCATTTAAGTTCCTACCAAGGTTGTAGTTACCGAAAACGCCGGTGGTCTCAATGGGTCGACGCAACACTCAGCTCAGACCCACATTCAATGAAAACAAAAGCTAAAAGCGCTGACTAGGGTTAGATCAGCCGGAACCTTACCTGGCTAGGTTTTGGCCACATCAGCCAAACAGATCGATTCTTCAGGGTAAGCATTTGTGGATCAGCTGATTGGATAGTGTTGCATCGACCGGTTGAGCTGGCACCGTTTTGCAGGAACTCTGACGGGAATTTCGGATTGTCGATGGCAGAATTACGGGGCGGCCTAGCCCGGATCGAAGTTACCCAAATCCCCGTTTTTCTAACACAACAATGCCGAGCCTGGATCGTCACATCGGAAGATGTCTCCCTGGCGAGGCTACCACCTGCCAGCGTCCATGACGCTTTACAAAGACACCCGTCCAGATCCAGTGCCCACTGATATGCTCGTCCCATCGCATCGGCTTCCTGAGGCGAGGGGTTATGAAGACTCCAGTTCACACATGGTTCTCCGATCGGTGGGCGTCGCGCACCTCGAGTACCTATTGGCGGACGCTGTCGATGCTGAGCAAGGGGAAGTTCCTGGTCGCGGCGTTTATCACCTGGTGCGCGGTCGGTTTCGTCATCGATTTGCTACTGATCAACTATCAACCCTTAGGTCGAGGCTTTTTCTTGCCAATCTACTTTGGCACGGTTGGGGCAGCCGTTTTCGCGGCCCGCATGAGGCGGATTGGTCTCGTCCCTGTTCTTCTGCTGATTACGGGGGCCGGCCTGTGGCTGGCGGTTCAAATCTCCTTTCATTCGTCCGCGTCGCCGGACTTGGAAGCGATGCATCGTCGAGTCGTCTTCGACGCCATCGGCATCCTGGTGGGCACCATCGTCGGGTATCGGCTGCTCGTCGATTTCATCATGACCGAAGGCCTCGCGACCGTCCGCATCCAGACCGAACTTGCCCTCGCACACGGCATACAGGAGACTCTGGTTCCAACGCTCTCTCTTCAGCTTGACCGCTTCGAGGTCTACGGGAAATCCCTTCCCAGCGCAGAAATGGGTGGCGACCTGATGGATGTCGTCGAGCGCAACGGAACGCTGCTCGCCTAGTGGCTGACATTTCCGGACACGGTCTGGCGGCCGGCCAGTTGATGGGAATGTTGAAGACGGCGGTACGTGTCTCTCTCCAGTTCCGACAGGAACCTGTAGCCGTACTGGAAAGTGCGGACCGCGTGCTTCCCGCGGTCAAGGAGGCGAACATGTACGCGACGCTCGCGCTTCTGTACTTCGACGGCTTGTCCGAAGCGGAATATTCGCTGGCAGGCAATCCGCCCATCCTTCACTATCGCGCCCCGACCGGGGATGTCGTACGGCTCGCCATGGAGCAGTTTCCCTTGGGCTTGATGCCCGGGGGGCGCTATTCGAGCCAGCGCGTCAGCTACTCCCCGCGCGATCTGTTTCTGATGATTTCCGATGGGATCTCGGAAGTACCCAACGAGAACGATGAAGAATTTGGTCTCGATCGCCTCGAGCAGTTGCTCAGGAAAAACGCCGCGCAGCCACTCCCGCAGCTATGGGAGTTGATCATGGGCGAAGTCAAACGGCATGGCGTGCAGCAAGACGACCAGACATTGCTGCTGCTCCGCGTCCGCGCGTAGCAAGTATCCGTCGCTCGGGCGATTGCGAGTCACACCACACGGTTCGATTACGGCTTTGGGCTGACCCTCAACGGACCATAACTCGATACCGAAAAAGAAACAGGCCGATGGAGCGGAAGGAATGATCACTTCCATAGCCCGACGGCGACAGCGGCGCAGGTCACGCTAACGAAGAAGGCGGCGATGATGAGGACGGATACGACCAGAAGCCGCGTTGATACCTGCGGCAAATCCTTAGTTTGTTCTTGTGTCATTTCCTACCGACTGTATCGGCAAGCTACCGGCTCAGTCGTTGCTCGAAGACAAGTATGAGATTGCTCCAGAGCAAGGAGCAGGGCGATTCCGACGACTGGACCCCCTCTCAATCAACTGCCTGCAAAGTCACGTTTTCAGTAACTCCCTCTCACTGGCTCCGCATCTTTGGCGGGATACTCCGTTACGCAGAAGACACAGGAGATTGGCGTCCGCATGGCTCTTGGGGCCAGTGGCGGCGCGTCCAGCGCGAGGTACTCGCGAAGACCTTGCGTCTCGCGATCACTAGTATCGCCTTGGGAACCATCGGGTCCCTCGGAGCTGCGCGCCTCATCGCTTCGCTGCTCTTGGCCACCTCACCCTGGGATCCCATCGCCTTCACTGCTATGGCCGCCTCGTTAACAGCCATAGCTCTCCCCAGCGGGTAGCTTCCCGCCCGCCGTGCCTCCAAGATTCAACCAATGAATGCTCTGCGTAGCAACTGAGAACGGTCACGTTGTTGAAGCCGATATTCGCGAGTGGCGTCGCACGATCCGATGCGCGTGCGGGCCCCGCGCCAGTTCTTCATCAGAAGCGGTGATGAGATTTCTCCGGTTCAGGGGGGGCCGTAAATTTGTGCCTAGTCAACTTGCCGGAAGCTGGAACTGTAGTAAGCGATTGCCCTTCGGGCGCCACTCTGGGTGGTTCGGATGCCCGCTGGAACGGCGCATCTACTGGGTGACATTTCAGCGCGGGACGCTTCCTGGTCGCCGGATGGAGATGGTTTATGTCCTGGGATTGATCTCTATCGGGCGAAGAGCGATGGCAGCGAGTCGAAACGGCTGGTAACTTTGCCGGGTCTAGGATGGCAACCGCGATGGTCAGCCGATGGACAACGGCTACGCCTGACGGTCTTTGACGTCAAAACATCGACCAGTACGCTGTGGGAGGTTGCGCGGGACGGAACGGGTTTGCGGCCTCTGCTGTCGGCGTGGCAGGGCGGAGAGCAATCTGCTGACGGGCCAGCGAATACTTGCTGCGGAAGCTGGAGTCCTGACGGGAAGTATTTTGCCTTTCAGGAGACACGAGGTGGTCGATCGGAAATCTGGTCGATACCCGGAGATCCGGCCTTTCTGGCCCGCTTCAGCAGGACCATTGGGGCACCGGTGCAGATTACCAGTGGGCAACTGAGTTCGCCGCTCTTTAGTCCAGATGGAAAGAAGCTGTTCGTGATCGGGCAGCAGTTGCGCGGGGAGTTGCAGCGTTTCGATGGCAGTACCGGGGAGTTCGTGCCTTACCTCGGTTGAGTTTCCGCCGACTTCGTGGACTTTTCTCGCGATGGACGATGGATCTGTTATGTGGCCTATCCGGAGGGAACACTTTGGCGCAGCCGAATCGACCGATGTGTTGATCACCTGGAAAAATCCCGCGTTGTCTGCGCCTGAAGAATGTCCGCTGGGAGCAGGATCTTCTTTTTATCCTTCGCGGCTGCAACAAGAGACGACAACAGCAACACGGAAACTGCGAGGCCTTTGCGGTACCGCATCGGGCGCCTCCAACAGATCGCAAACTAGTCTATTGCAATGAGCAGGCGCGGGGAAGCCACGCTTGGCTGGTACGGCGAGTATATGCTCAATAGTTCGTGATAACTCGTTTTCGTCGATGACCCCACCGGCCGGACGAAGAAAGAATGCAACGAAGACGAGAAGGTAGATACTGTAGCGAGCGGGCGGCCCTTGTTATGTAGAGCGCCGCGTTGGTCACACGCTCCGGCTGATGACAAAAGGACTTAGCAGGCGAGTGTTATCGAACGCACTCGAGATCGCGGGCGGGAAATGGCTCCTCTTTATAAGGCCTTCATGTCCTACAGCCATTCAGCGGATGACAAGATTGCGCCGGCGTTGCAGCTAGGTATCCAGCGCTTAGGCAAGCCCTGGTACCGGCCTCCGGTCGTGCGGGTCTTCCGTGATGAAACCAGTTTGTCGGCGAATCCCGGTTTGTGGTCGGGCATCGAGCGCGCTTTGGAGCATTGCGAGTATTTTCTGCTTCTCGCATCGGTTTCTTCCGCAGCTTCCCCCTGGGTCCAGAAGGAAGTCGCGTGGTGGCTCGAACATCGATCCGTCGACCGTTTCTTTGTTGTCGTCACGGACGGCGAGATTACCTGGAATTCCACGGCAGACGATTTCGATTGGAAGCGAACCACCTGCCTTCCGCCCTTGCTCCGCGGACGGTTCCGCGGAGAGCCCCGGTACGTGGATCTGCGATGGGCAACGGGTCGGAAGATTCTGTCGTTGCGCAACTCGAGATTCCGCGCCGCAGTAGTGACCCTTGCGGCTCCCTTGCACGGCCGGTCGATGGAGGAACTCGGCGGAGAGGATACCCGGCAACGGCGCCGGATCTGGATGACCGCCGGCGCGGCAGTCGCGGTGATCGGATTGCTCGCGATTGCGTCGGCCGTGGAGCGGCGGAGTGCGCAGGACGAGAGCCGAAAGGCGGAGTCGCGAAGCATGGCCGCGAAGTCGGTCGAGCTTCTCGGACAAAAGGGAGGCATCGATAAGGCAATTCTGCTTGCGGTTCTCGCGTGGCGATTGTCCCCTACCGATGAAGCGCGGAGCGCTCTGGAAACGCTCGGAAGTGCTTCTTTCGATGTGGCCAAGATCCTCGGACAACATACGTCCAACGGGATCGAAAGCCTGGCGTTCAGTCAGGCGGGGGCCGCTCTGTTGTTGGCGACGGGGGGCGGAGACGGGTTGATCATGCTGTGGCGAATTCCAGCAGGCACTGCGGCCGGACCGCCGATCGCGAGCGGTCAAAAGTACGTCGAGGAGTTGCAGTTCTCCGATAGCGGTTCATATCTGCTATCGCGAGGGGCAAGCCCTGAGCCTTCCGAAGGGACGAAGCAGGACAGCATCGTCCTGCATGATCTGAAATCAGGAACCATGAAACTGGTGCCGACCGAACCGGTCTTCGGCAAGCAGTACAGTTGGGAAGGCGCCATGTCGGTCAGTCCCGACGGCCAGCTGGTCGCGTTTTTCTTCGGCAATAAACTCGCTATCTGGAACGCGGCGACAAATACTGTCAGGCAAAAGGTCGTCGGAGGCGGAGAATACCTGATCGGCGTATATTTCGCGACCAACTCGCGGCTGGTTTTTGTGCTGGGACCATACGGGTACGGGTTCCATTCCGGCTTCGGGGCGGGCACCTGGGATCTGGAGAACGACCAGATGCGTTTTGGGCCGCTGCTGAACTCACCCGGTGTCGACCGTGGCAGCCGCGCAGTGTTCAGCAAGGACGGATCAAGGATCGCAACCTGGGGATTCAACGGCGGTCACGTTCTCCTCTATGCAAGTCACGAGGACATGAGCCTGCAGCCGATGCAGTTGCCCGGTAAGGTGGGCATGCAAGGCGATATCCGCCTATCTGTTTCCTTCGATGTCCAGGGCAAGCGCATTGCGGCGGGCGGAGAAGAAAAGGTCGCGGCCTGGGACCTGGCGGAACAGAAAGTGCTCAAGGACATCGCTGCGTTCGACGCCGAGAATCCGGTAGCCATGAGCCCCGACGGGCGGTGGCTGGCGACGAGGGACCGCGGAAACGTCGTGGTCTGGGATCTCGATCAGCACGACTCCCAAACGCCCGGCAAGACCCTCGAAGTCGCGTGCGACTTATCCGGGACTAACGAAGGAGAATGCATTCACCGCCTGTGTGAGAAGGTCTCGCCGCTCATCAACGACAAGGATCTCCGCGACGCGCTTGGCAATTACGATTCCGAAGAGCTCAAGAAGACAGCTTTGAGCAGACCCTGCGCGTTGCCCTAACCATGAATGTCGCTTCGTCGTCCAGATGGCAGCCGGAAAAGCGAGCCGAATCGCGTACAAAGTGGTCAATTTTGACCATACTCGGGATGCACGTTAGCGATAGCTTGGCTCCTGCGTTACGCGCGGATGGGTGACCCAAGTTGCTCACCCATCCGCGATTGCGTCCTGGCCCGAAAAGTCTCCTTGAGACAGCAACCGGCGGTAGTGGTGAACGTTGACCTGGAGGAGGATTTTGAGGACGAGGAGACTCCTGGCCTTGGTTGATTGGCGGAGACACCTTAGCGGCGGGTCTGAGGGTGCGATCAAGACAGGTGTGGTGGTTGTCGCCACTCGAGAGCTCATCCGGGCTTACGAGTCGTAGAAGGCACCGCCACAGGGGACAAATCTCAAAAGGGGAATAAATATTCGATGAAGCAACGCTGAGGTGTGAATCAAAAGGCAACCCTGCAGAAAGAGGAACAGCTTATGGCAACCACCAACTTGGCAGCAACCTCGACCATTCCGGTGTCCGAACTGCGACCAACCACAATGGATCGGATTTTGGTTATCGAGGATGATGGTGCTTTGCGAAAGGTTCTGCGCCGGCTTTTCTCCTCGGAAGGATATGAGGTCGATGTCGTCCCAGCTAACCAGGCTGATCTGGATATGTTTCGTCAAAGACCACCCTTCGCAGTGATCCTCGATCTACCGTACGCAGAATCTTTGGGGTGCGATCTTTGCAGAAAGATTGCAAATTTAATTCCTGGTCTGCCCCTTGTAATTCTTAGCGCGAGCTCAGATGTTGCGGACAAGGTCCTTCTACTGGAAATGGGTGCCGACGATTATGTGAGCATACCGTTCAGCCCAAGGGAACTTGTTGATCGTCTGCGAGCGGTAACGAGGCGCGCCTCTAATTCTGTCCGCAATGCAAGCGCAGCAGAGTTCTGCGGGCTGTGATTTTAGAGTCCGACGTCATGGTCTTTCTCCTGAATAAAAACTTCCTAACCTGGTGGAAAGTCGTTTCGCGTGAATTGCCTGCGAAGTCAGGTTTTGAGTAAGTTCGCCGCCTCAGAATGAACTTACCGGAAGCGCCGGTGCATTCGATAGGTGAGGCAACACCATCTAGTGTGGCGTCCCGCAAGTTCATGCCATATGTCTGTGGCAGTTTTGGCGTCGCCGCAGCCTGAAGACAAGGCATTTCGGCGAATTGCCTGCCACGACACTTATTCCGCGAACTTGCAGGACAGCACACTAGTAGAAGCTTTTCTATTGAAGGATGGTGTTTATGAGCGAAGGAAAGCAGTCGAGACTATCTGCTGCGCAGAGAGCTGATGTCTGGAGACGATGGAAGGCGGGGGAGTCGTTGCATGAGATGGGGCGTGCCCGTGGCAAGCCCCATGACTGCATTCGCTGTGTGTTGTTGCCTAGCGGAGGGATCGCTCCAGCCGCTCGCCGGCGCTCTGGCCGAGCGCTCACCTTAGCAGAGCGAGAGGACATTTCGCGAGGAATCGCTTCCGGCTCATCGATCCGTGCGATAGCCAGCGGCCTTGATCGGGCGGCGTCAACGGTGAGCCGAGAGGTGACACGCCACGGTGGCCGTTGGGCCTATCGTGCCCTCGATGCGGATAAGCAGGCCTGGAAATCCGCATTGCGGGCGAAGAGGTGTCTTCTAGCCGGGAACCGCAAGTTGCGGGACATGGTTGCGGGTAAGTTGGTGTTGGACTGGTCGCCGGAGCAGATTTCCGGATGGCTGAAGACGCAGTATCCCGACGACAAGAGCATGCGCGTATCCCACGAGACTATTTACCGCAGCCTGTTTATCCAGGCGCGGGGGATGGAGCATTTGCGGACCAAGCGCTGTATGCGCCGCTCACGACATGCAACGGTCAGCGGACAGTCGCGGGGTCAAATCATCGACGCCCTCTCGATCCGCGAAAGGCCTGGGGAAGCGGAAGATTCGAGTGGTTCCCGGGCACTGGGAAGGCGATCTGCTGAGCGGGGCAAAGAACAGTTACATCGCGACTTTAGTAGAGCGTCATTCGCGCTTCGCCATGCTGGTCAAGGTGCCGGGCAAAGACACCGAAGCTGTCGTTCGAGCCTTGAGCCGGCATGCTCGTAAACTCCCGGCAAGCCTGCGTCGCTCACTGAGGTGGGACCGCGGATTGGAGATGGCCAGGCACAAGGAGTTTACGGTGGCCACCAATGTGAAAGTGTACTTTTGCGACCCGCAGAGTCCGTGGCAGCGCGGCACCAATGAAAACACCAATCCCCTGTTGAGACAATACTTCCCCCGAGGAACCGACCTGGCCACCATCTCACAGGCGCAGCTCGAGCAGGTCGCGCTGCGCTTGAATCGACGTCCCAGAAAGACCTTGGGCTTCCAGACTCCGGCAAGTAGACTGCAAGCAAGTGTTGCGTTGACCGTCTGAGCCGGCACGACATTTCAGGCACTTCGGTAGTTATCGCGGTTGCTTGTTGTCATATCGGGGCGGATTGTGTTCGTGTAAGGCGAGGAAGGAAAGTCAGGCTGCTTCTTATGCATACGCGGTAAATGGCCGTCGTGCCGTCACCACTATAATTACGTCAGGTCCTCGAGAGCACTGCTGATCGGGATGGAAACCATAGCAATACAGGACTTGTTGAGTCAGCTCTCCCAATGGACAACCCCACGGTGTTCAGGTAGAGTTAGAGATGAGGCGGTTACTACACCTCCTCCCCTTTCAGGTCCCCTGAACTAAGTCAGCCTATCTGAAGTCTTCCTTCTTAGCTAACAAAGGCCTCTTAAGGAGGACCTATGTTTGCACGCAATGTCTTTGTTCATCTTAGATCCAATATGCTCTCTGAGTACTGCAACGTATTTGAGAGCCAGATTCTCCCTTTACTTCGCAGACAAACGGGCTTTAGGGATGAAATCACGTTGGCCAGTCCCAGCGGAGTGGATGTGACGGCACTCAGTATGTGGGACAACAAAGGGGATGCAGAAGCCTATAACACCAATACTTACCCCGAAGTGGTGAAGATCTTCTCAAAACTGATTGATGGAACACCTAAGGTTCAGACCTA